>JBLMWD010000102.1:0-39899 GCA_050257045.1 Bacteroidota bacterium
ACCGCGCCGCCGAACCCGGCGCCCGTGATCCGCGCGCCCACCACGCCCTCGCGCGCGCGGAGCGCCTCCGCCAGCGCGTCCACCTCGGGAGTCGAGACCTCGTAGTCGTCCCGCAACGACCGGTGCGAGGCGTCGAGCAGGGCGCCCAGCTCCTCGATGCGCACGCCCTCGAGCGCCGCCACCGCGGCGTGGACCCGCTCGTTCTCGGTCACGACGTGGCGCGCGCGGCGGTCGAGCGGGGGCGGGAGCGCGGCGAGCCGTCCCCATCCCGAGACCGGGAGGTCGCAGAGCTCCTCGACGCCGAGCCGGCGCGCCGCCTCTTCGCACTCGGCGCGGCGGCGGTTGTAGGCGCCCGCCGTGTTCCGGTGCTCCTGCCCCGAGTCGACCACGACGATCTCGATCGCGTCGGGAATCGCTACGTAGCGAAAGAAAAGGTCGCGCGTGCGGATGAGGAGCGCCTGCCGCTCGCGCCCCAGGCTCGAGGCCATCGGATCCATGGCGCCCACGCGCGCGCCGACGAATTCGTTCTCGACGCGCTGCGCGTGCCGGGCCAGCCGCACGTCGTCGAGATCGAACCCGAACCGCTCGCGAAGCGAGCGGAGGAGGGCCACGATGAGCGCCGCGCTCGAGCTGAGCCCGCTCCCGATCGGGACCTCGGAGCGGATCGAGGCGTCGAAGCCGCCGATCCGGAACCCCTCCCCGGCGAGGAGGCATGTCGTTCCCTGGACGTAGTCGACCCAGCTCCCGCGCGGCGCTTCCGAGCCCAGCGCATAGCTCTCGATCCGCTCCGCCGCGACCTCGGCGCTCGCGACGCGCACCGAGCCGTCGGCGCGAGCGGCGAGGTCGACGCGGACGCACTGCGGGATCACGGTCGGGAGCACCGAGCCGCCGTTGTAGTCGACGTGCTCGCCGATCAGGTTCACGCGGCCGGGCGCCCGGGCCGCGGTCTCGGACGCGCGCCCGAAGAGCTTCGCGAAGGTCATCGCGCCGCCGCCTCGGGCTTCCCCGCGGCGCGCAGCTCGGCCGCCTTCGCCTCCGGGAGCGCGTCGTTCGTGAACATCCCGGCGCCGATCTCGGTCCCGGCGAGATACTTCAGCCGGTCGGGCGTGCGATAGGGCGGATAGAACTCGATGTGCAGATGCGCCTCGGGATGGCTCGCGCCGTCGGTCGGCGCCTGGTGGAAGACCATCACGTACGGGAACGGCTTGGCGCGGAGGGCGTCGTACTGCCCCACCACGCTCCGCAGGGCGCGAGCAAGCTCGGCGCGCTGGCGCGCGTCCAGGGCGGGGAGCGAGGGGACGACGGCGCGCGTCGCGATCCAGACCTCGTAGGGGTAGCGCGCGAAGACCGGCACGAAGGCCACGACGTGGTCTCCCGCGAAGAGGATGCGCCGCCCGTCCCCGAGCTCGGCCTCGACGTGCTCCTCGAGGAGGCCCCGGCCCGAGCGCTCGCGATGGAGCCGCTCCTCCTCGAGCTCGCGCGCGGGAATCGGCGGCACGAATGGGTAGGCGTAGATCTGCCCGTGCGGGTGCTGGAGCGTGGCCCCCACCTCGACGCCGCGGTTCTCGAAGGGCATCACGTACTGCACCTCGGGGCGCGCCCCGAGCTCCTCGGTGCGGTCGGCCCAGACGTCGATCAGCATCTCGACGCGGGCCTGGTCGAGGTCGGCGAGCCCGCCGGTCCCCTCCTGCGTGTAGACGACCACCTCGCAGGCGCCCCGCCCGGGGCGCGTCGGAACCAGCCCCGGCGCCGGCGCGTCAGCGTTCGGGACGAGCGAGGGGAAGCGATTCTCGAACACGGCCACGTCCCACGGGCCCGCGGGGAGCTCCGTCGGCTCGCCGCCCGGTCTGGTCGGCGCGAGCGGATCGTAGTCGGGCGGCGGCAGGAACGTGCGCTCCTGGCGATGGCCCGCGTAGTCGACCCACTCCCCCCGGAACGGATGCCAGCGAAGCTCCGGCCGCGCCACGACCGGGCCGCCGCGCGGCGCCGGCGCCTCGATCGACTCGGGGATCGGACCTGCGGCGTAGAGCCAGACCGCGCGGCCGTCGGGCTTCACGAGCCGGCGCTTCGTCATCGTCCTCTCCACGTCAGGGCGCCGCCGGCCCGTGCTGGCTGCCGGGGGCGCCGCGCTCCACCCGCTTCTGCTGCTCGGTCTGGACCTGCCGCGTCGTGCGCGGCCCGCGCGTGGCGTCGGCGATCGCCTCGATCGGGATCTTCGGGATCCGGTCGGCGTAGAGCAGGCCGTTCGCCTCCTGGTAGGTGTCCGAGAACTGCGTGTAGCAGAAGCCGGCGAGCGCGGGCGAGCCGCGCACGACCTCGAGGAGCGCCCGGTAGCGCGCGGCCATGTCGTCGGGCGACGTCGCGGACGAATAGCCCCAGTACTGCTCGCGCCGCGCGCTGTAGGCGATCCCGCCGAACTCGCTCAGCATGATCGGAAGCCCCTCGAGCGGCGAACCCGCCAGCGCGAGCGCCCGGCCCCCCGGACGATGGCGCTGGAAGAGGCTTGGGATGTCCTCGTCGCTCCGGTAGCGCGCCGCGATCCGCTCCGGGACCTCGTCGTAGTCGTGGATCCCGATGATGTCGGTCGCGCTGCTCTCCCAACCGTCGTTCCCGATCACGGGACGCGTCGGGTCGACCGTCTTCGTGAGGCTGTAGAGCGACTGCACGAAGTGGCGCTGCGCCGGCACGTCCGGAAGGTTCGGAACGCCCCACGATTCGTTGAACGGCACCCAGGCCATGACGCATGGGTGACTGTAGTCGCGGCGCAGCACCTCGAGCCATTCCCGGCTCAGCCGCTCGATCGTTCCGGTCGTGAACCGGTACGCGCTCGGCATCTCCACCCAGACGAGGAGCCCGAGCCGGTCGGCCCAGTAGTAGTAGCGCTCGTCCTCGATCTTCTGATGCTTGCGGACGCCGTTGAACCCCATCGCCTTCGTGAGCTCGACGTCGCGGCGCAGGGCGTCCACGCTGGGCGGCGTGAGCCCCGACTCGGGCCAGTAGCCCTGGTCGAGGACGAGGCGAAGCGGGTAGGGGCGCCCGTTCAACAGCACCGTCCGTCCTTCGGTCGCCACGGACCGGAGCGCGGTGTAGCTGTCGACGCGGTCGATGACGCGCCCCTGCGCGTCGATCAGCTGGAGGCGGGCCTCGATCAGGGTCGGCGAGTGCGGGCTCCAGAGGAGCGCGTTCCGGTAGTCGTCGATGCCGGGGTCGGAGAAGCCGATCCGCCGGTTCACCTCCCCGGAGATGACGGCGTAGATGTCGTCCGCGATTACGAGGTCGTGCACGCGCATCTCGACCCGGAGCCGGAGGTCGTCGCGGGGCCGGCCGCCCAGGCGCGCCTCGAGCCCCACCTCCCAGCGCTCGAGGTTCGGCGTCCAGCGGATGAAGTCGATCGACGTCTCGGGGACCCGTTCGAGCCAGACGCTCTGCCAGATGCCGGTCGTGCGCGGGTACCAGATCGAGTGCGGCGTGAGCTCCCAGTCCTGCTTGCCTCGCGGCTTCGCGAGATCGTGGGGATCGTCGTAGGCGCGGACCACCACCGTGATGGGGCCGCTGCCCGCGAACTCGGTCAGGTCGGCGGTGAAGGGCGTGTAGCCCCCCTCGTGGAACGCGACGCGGCAGTCGTTCGCCCAGACGGAGGCGGCGTAGTCGACGGCGTTGAAGTGGAGCAGGAGGCGCTCGCCGGGGTCGAGGCGGGGCGACTCCAGGGTGCGGCGGTACCAGCAGGCCTCGTGGAACCCTTCGTCGCCGATCCCGCTCCTCGGCGATTCGGGCGCGAAGGGGACCTCGATGGATCCGCTCCACCGCACGTCGGAAGGCATCTGCCACCGCGCTTCGGTCTCGAGCGCGAACTCCCACGGGCCGTCGAGCGAGCGCCACCACGGGCGCCGCCGCTGCGGGCGTGGGTGCGCCGCGATCTCGTCCAGCTCGTTCACGCGATCAGAGCGACATCGATGTCCGTTCGGACCGCGCCGTGATCCGGCCCGGCCGGAGCGCGGCCGCGCGGCGCTCCTGGCAGCGCTGGCGCGCCTTCACGGCCGCGTCGCGCCCCGCCACGAACGCGTGGTCCGAGTTGTAGTACTCCCATTCGCTGAATCGGCCCGCCAGGACGACGTCGCGCTCGAGGAGCCAGGCGCGAATGTGGTCGACCCGCTCCTTCCGCTCGTGATCGTAGATCACGTACGCGTACGGCAGGTCGACCTGGCACGCCGTCCAGATCGGATCCTCCTCGCCGACGAGCCCGACCCGGCGACAGTCCTCGATGCAGCGCTCGATCAACTCGTCCCCGTCCGACGGAAGCGGATGGTCCTTGGAGTAGGTGATCTCGCACGTGAGCCCGAACCCTCCCGGCGGATTGCAGTGGGGGCTCGCGTTTCCCTGCACGAAGATGCGGTGGAAGACCGTGTTCTCCGGATAGTAGATCCAGTGCTTCTCGGTGAGGCCCGGCCGGCCCACGCCGAGGTTCACGCAGCGCACGGAGAGATGGCGCAGGCCCGCCGCCGCGTCGCGCACCGCCGAGGGCGCCTCGGCGCCCATGAGGCGCACGAGCCGGGGGAGCGGGATAGTGCTGATCACCGACTCGTAGGGGAGCGTGGATCCGTCGCTCAGGACCACGGTGTTCTTCGAGGGGACGAGTCGCACCGCCTCCACGCCGAGCCGCAGATCGGCCCGGAGGTGCGGCAGGAACCCATCCATCAGCGCCTGGAAGCCGCCGCGGAGCGGGTAGCCGAAGCGGGCGTTCGGCCCCATCGGCTTCGGCACGGGCGAGAGCGCCCCCTCGATCATCTCCCCGAGGTCGGGGAGCGGGACGCGTCCGCCGAGCCACGACGTCTCCATCTCGTCGAGCGGCACCTTCCAGAGCTTCCGGTTGTACGGGATCGCGAAGTGGCGCGCGATGCCGGCGCCCCAGACGCGGTGGATGAACTCTTCGAAGTTCTTCGGCTCGGTCCAGGGGGTACGGCCCGGCTCGGGGATTCCGAGCGGCGCCTCGGCCTCGAGGATCCCGTCGGCGCAGCAGTCTTTCACGTCGCCGCTCGCATCGCAGCTGTCGAACGCATGCCCGTTGCCGTTCGCGAAGCCGTCTCCGTTCCCCTTCACGCCCACGTGCCCATTCCCGTTCGCGTGTCCGTTCCCATTCGCGTGTCCGTTCCCATTCGCGTGTCCGTTTCCGTTCGCGTGTCCATTGGAGGCGGCGTGCCCGTTGCCGTTCGTGCCGCGCGGCTCGGCATCGGCGTCCAGGGGACGCAGCGATTCGGGTGAAGGCGGCCGGAGCGGGCCGAACCGCGCCTCGATGGCGCCAATGAGGCACTCCTGGATGACCTGGGGGGGCAGCCCGTACAGCGCGCCCTGGAAGGGGTACCGCGTGTGGACGCCCTTGCTGTAGATCCAGGCCTCGCGCTCCTGCCAGTGCACGTTGTCCCCGAGGAGCATCCGGTAGAGATCGTGCACGTAGGGATCGTTCGAGAACATGATGTGTCCGGCGTGGTCGAACGTGAAACCGCCCGCCACGATCGACCGGCAGCACCCGCCGACGCGCTCCTCGCGCTCGACCAGCGTCGCCTCGGCGCCCAGCGTGAGCGCCGCGGAGAGTCCGGTCGGCCCCGCGCCCAGCACGACGATGGCGCCGGGCTTCACGCGACCGACCTCGCGGGCACGGCCGGCTCGGCCGGCGCCTCGCGGTAGGAGCGGTCCCCGGCCACCCGGCGGAGGATGGCGTCCATGCGGTCCACCGTCTCGTCCCACGACGTGCGAGCCAGGACTTCCCGAGCGCGGGCAGAGCGCGCGGCGCGCTCCGGTTCACCCTGTCCGAGAGCCCGCTCGCAGGCTTCGAGGAAGCCCTGCGGTCCGTCGCCGAGGAAGACGATGTCGCGATAGGGCCCGGCCACGTCGGCGATCGACGTGCTCACGATGGGCCGGCCGGCGGCCATGTACTCGAGGACCTTCGTCGGGCTGATGAACCGGGTCGCGTCGTTCAACGCGAAGGGCATCACACAAGCGTCCCAGCCCGCGAGGTAGCCGGGGAGATCGTGGTACGGCTGCTGCCCCAGGTAGCGCAGGTTCGACGCCCATGGAAGAGCGGATCGCTCGATCTTCGCGACCGGGCCGACGAGGACGATCGTCCAGTTCGGCCGCTCGGCGGCGAGGTGGCGCAGGATGCCGAGGTCCATCCGTTCGTCGATCACGCCGAAGAAGCCGAGCCGCGGGCGCGGGTAGCGCTTCTGCTCGCGCGCCTCGGGAATCGAGTTCGCGCTCGCGAAGTGCTTCAGGTCGACGCTGCTCGGGAAGCAATGGACGTACGGATGGAAGCGCCGCTTCGCCTCGTAGAGGCTCGGTCCGCCCGTGAAGACGGCGTCGGCGCATTCGAAGAGCTCCCGCTCGCGCTGGACCAGCTCCGCCGGCGCGTGGAGGAACGTCGAGAGCTCGTCCATGCAGTCGTAGACGATGGCGCGTGGATTCAGCGCCTTCGCGAACGGAAGCGCCATCGGCGTGTAGAGCCACGCCGCGAGCCGGTCCCAGCCCTCGCGCTCCACGAAGCGCGCGAGCTGCGAACCCAGGATCGATTCCTGGCGCGGGCCGAACCCCGGTCCGTCCACGGGAAGATGGGGCTGGACGACGCGAAGGCGCGGACCCACGCGAATGACCTCGAGCCCCGCCACCGCCCCGTTCGTCACCGGCTCCTCGACGAACAGGACCTCCCGGCGCTCGGCAAGGCGCGTCATGATGTGATGCGGCCGCTGGAAGACGGAGTTCCAGCGAAGATGGGAGAAGACGACGATGGGGGTGTAGTCCATGGAAGAGGTCTCCGGCAATTCAGTTGGGGTGGTGAAGCTCAGCAGTCGATAGGGCCGGCAGCAGCTTCCATGCCACGAAAAGGCGCGGGCGGTCGCGCTATCTTCAGCAGTTTCGAAGGGGAGCGATGCGCCGAAGCGGGCGTGAGAGAAGAGCTTACAAAGACGCGTCCGTCTTTACACGGCCGGCCGACAGGCCCCGGGGCTCAGTCGGGGCAACGCACGCCCCGGGGCATGTTCGTCGAACTCGGGCCGGCACGAGTAGACGCAACTACGAGGACATCGCCGTCGCGAGGCCCGCCACCCGATCCTGCGCGTCGTTCAACGCCGTGAGCAGCGTCCGCGCGCAATCCAGCACCTGGGTGAGATCCCGAATCCGATCCCGCGTGGCCGCCGGATCTTCTCCGAGCCGGCCGAGCGCGCCGATCATCCCGCGAAGCTCCTGCCGCGAGAGATCGATGTCCCGCGACATCTCGTCGAGTCCGCGAGGCGCCTGCTTGTCGATCACCCAGGCGTGCGCTTCGGCGCTGTGCTTGTCGGCGCGATCGAGCTCGGCCACGAAATCGGCCTGACGCGCCCGCCAGGCAACCCGCTCCAGGGCCGGCACCGAGTCGCCCGCGGCGGCCGGCGGCGCCTCCGCGAGACGGCGGACCGCCGAGTGCATCGTGGTCAGCTCCTTGCCGACCACGACGATCTGATCATCGAAGCGGCGGATGTCGGCGCGCCGCGCGTCCTCCGGCTTGATGCCGGGATCGCCCGCGATCAGGCTCATGCGCCGCTCCGCGTCCTGGAGCCGGTCGCACATCTCCGTGACCGCATGGTTCGTATCGCGCAGCTCGAGCCGCGTCTTGTGGTGCGCCATCCAGTCCGAGAACTCATCCGCCGAGATCATCACTTGATCCACGCCGCTCAAGAAGAGCGCCGGGGCCGCCGGAGCGGCCGGCTCGGCCGCCGGAGCCGCGCCCGAGGCCGGCGCGGCGATCAGGAACGCGGCGGCCAAAAGGGACAGCGTGACGACGATGGCTTTCATGGCATCCCCCTTCCGGGACCGCGCCGCGGTCCCTGCAGCGCACGAGAGAACTGCAACCCATGTGCCGCGAAGGGCCCGGCTGGATCGATTCCGGACCCAGGCGCAACCGTCCTTCCCGCAATGGAATCGCGCGCCAGGCTCGAAGCCGCGGCAACCCCGGCGGGGGCCGGCGACCGAGCGCGCCTGACACCTTGGCAGGTGCCCACCGGTGCTGGCACGGAGGCGCGGCCAAGGAGACCCTGAAGTTCCCGAGCCGATCCTCGGATCGGCTCGGCGCTACCAAGGGACCATGGCCATGCCACGCTCGGCCGCGCTACCGTGGCGACATGCGATTCCCGGCCGAGCCGTTCCGGATCAAGGTGGTCGAGCCGCTCCGCTACGTTTCGCGGGAGGAGCGGACCGAGCTCCTCGCAAAGGCGGGGCTCAACCTGTTCGCCGTGCCCGCGGATTCGATCTACATCGATCTCCTCACCGACTCCGGCACGTCCGCGATGAGCGACGCGCAGTGGGCGGGGCTCATGATGGGCGACGAGTCGTACGCGGGGAGCCGGAACTTCTACCACCTCGAATCGACCGTGCGGGGGATCACCGGATACAAGCACGTGATCCCGACCCACCAGGGGCGCATGGCCGAGCACCTCCTCTTCTCCTCGATCTTGAAGCCCGGGCAGATCGTCCCGAACAACAGCCACTTCGATACCACGCGCGCGAACGTGGAGGCGCAGGGAGCCGAGGCGCTCGATCTCGTGATCGAGGAAGGGCTCGACCCGACCGCCGACCATCCGTTCAAGGGGAACATGGATATCGCGAGGCTCGAGGCGCTCCTCGCGGAACACGGAAAGGCCCGCGTGCCGCTCGTGATGCTCACGATCACGAACAACTCGGGCGGCGGCCAGCCGGTCTCGCTGGCCAACGCGCGCGCCGTGCGCGAGGTCTGCGACCGCCACGGCGTGCCGCTCTTCTTCGACGCCTGCCGGTTCGCTGAGAACGCCTGGTTCATCCAGGAGCGCGAGCCGGGCTGCGCGAGCAAGTCGGTCCGGCAGATCGCGCGCGAGATGTTCGAGTGCGCCGTCGGCTGCACGATGAGCGCGAAGAAGGACGGCCTCGTGAACATCGGCGGCTTCCTCGCCTTCCAGGCCGACGCGCTGGAGAGCACGGTCACGAACCTGCTCCTGCGGGTCGAGGGCTTCCCGACGTACGGCGGCCTCGCCGGGCGCGACCTCGAGGGAATGGCGCGCGGGCTCGAGGAGGTGCTGCAGGAGGACTACCTCGGATTCCGGATCCACCAGGTGCGGGAGCTCGGCGCGATGCTCGCCGAAGGCGGGGTTCCGATCGTGCGTCCCGTGGGCGGGCACGCCGTCTACATCGACGCCCGGCGCTTCCTGCCGCACGTGCCGCAGTCGCGGTTCCCCGGTCAGGCGCTGGTCGTCGCGCTCTACCGCGACTACGGGATCCGGGGGGTCGAGGTGGGAAGCCTCATGTTCGGGCACAAGGATCCGAAGACCGGCGCCGACGTCTTCCCCAAGCTCGACCTCGTCCGACTCGCCGTCCCGCGGCGGGTCTACACCTACGAGCAGATGCGGTACGTCGCGCAGTCGGTCATCGAGACGTTCCAGAAGCGTGACTCGCTGCGCGGGCTGCGCCTCGCGTACGAAGCTCCCGTGCTGCGGCACTTCACGGCGCGGCTCGAGGAGATCCAGCCCGAGCCTTCGGTCGCCCGGTAGCGCCGGCGCGGACTGCCGGCGCGGAGCGCCCGGGCCGTCCACCGCCTCTCGCCATCTCGCTGGATTCCTCGCTCCGGCAGCCCCATGCTTATGGGAATGCCTTCCACCCACCGAACCGTGCGTTCCTGGTCCCTAGCCCTTGCCGTGGTCGCCGCTCTCGCGGGTGTTGCCGCGCCTTCGCGCGGCGAGGCGAAGCGCGCGCCGCGAGACCCCCTGGACGCCGACTCCCTGCGCGCCGTTCCCGTGAACCGGTTCGACTGGGAATCGCCCGATCCGGCCGATCCGACCCTGGCGCCCGAGGAGCTGAGCGGCCTCGTCTGGATCGAGGGGGAGCGCTACCTCGCGATCGGGGATGCCCACGCGGTCGTCCACTCCCTCACGATCCACGCCGACGCCACCGGTGAGATCCGCTCGGCGACGTTCGGCGCGCCGCTCGCCCTGCGCGATTCGCTCGGATCGCGCATCCCCGAGCCCGCGCTCGCCAAGGATCGCGAAGGGATCGCCTACGATCCGGCGCGGAACGAGGTCTGGCTCGCGAACGAGCAGACCGGCCTCGACCCTCGCTGGCCCTCGATCGAGCGGCATTCGATGACGGACGGGAAGATGACGGGCGCGGTGCGCGTCGACATGGACCCGGCCCTCGCGCCGTTCCAGCACGCCCGGCCGAACCGGAGCTTCGAGTCGATGACGCGGGCTCCGGACGGAAGCGCCTACTGGACGGTCAACGAGGACGCGCTCACGATCGACGGACCGGCGGCGTCGGACACGGCCGGCGCCGTCGTGCGCCTCCTCGAGCTCTCCCCCGGCATGAAGCCGGTCGCGCAGTACCCCTATCCGCTCGACGCGTTCTCGGGGCCGATCCGGACCCCCTCGATCGTGGCCGGACGCGAGATCAGCGGCGTGAGCGAGCTGGTCGCGCTTCCGGGGAGGCGGCTGCTGGCGCTGGAGCGGTCGTTCGGCGGGGCGCGCGGCGGGAACGCGAGCCTCCGGAACCGGCTCTACCTGGTGGATTTCTCCGGGGCCACCGACGTCTCGGGGGGCGAGTTCCGCGAGGGGCTTGCCGGAAAGCGCTACGTCGCCGCGAAGAAGGTTCTCCTCTGGGAGTCGGAATGGGGCCTCACGAATTCGAACTTCGAGGGGATGGCGCTGGGGCCGGCGCTCCCGGACGGGAGCCGCCTGCTCGTCCTCGTGGCGGACAACAACGGCGGCTCCGCCCAGGCGCTCTTCACGCTGCGCCTTTCGGCGCGCTGACCATCATCCCTCGACCTTGATGGCCCTCCGGCGCTCTTCGCGGGTCGGCTGCGGCACCGCGATGTCGAGGACGCCGTTGCGATAGCGGGCCTTCACGTCCGACGGGTCGACCGGGTACGGAAGCGAGAACGCCCGGTAGAACCGCCCGTAGGGCCATTCGCTCCGGAACTCCTCGCGATCGTTCTCCTCGTCGCGCCGCCGCTCCCCTTCCACGATCAGCCGGTTTCCCTCGATCCGCACCTCGGCGTCGTGCTTGTCGACGCCCGGCAGCTCGAGGCGGAAGATGCGATGCCCGCTCCGCTCGAACGCCTCGGCGCGCGGCGTCCAGGCCGGTCCCCGCTCGCGCCTCTCGCGGTCCTCTCGTTCCCGGTCGCGCTCGGCCCTCGACCGGCTCCCCTCGTGACCGTAGCGGCCCGGCGGCTCCGCGTTCGCGTGGGGTCCTTCGAAGGGCATCCCGACCGGCGTCGGATAGCCGGTGTAACCCGGATAGCCACCGATCATCGGTGCGTAGCCGAGATACATGGGATACGTGGGAGCGCCCGGATATCCCGCGATTCCCGATCCGTACGGGTATCGTCCGGCGTCGCGCGGCTCGCGGGGGCGCTCCTGCTCCTCGCGGGGGCGCTCCTGCTCCTCGCGCGACCGCTCCCGCTCCTCGCGCGGCCGCTCCTGCTCCTCGCGCGGCCGATCCTGTTCCGCCGAGTGCCACGTGGAAACCGCGGGCCCGCGTTCGCTGTCCGGGTCGGGCTCGCCGCGCTTCTCCCGCTCTTCCGCGAGTCTCACGCGCCTGCGGATCTCGTCCAGCTTTTCTTCCTTCCGATCCTTGTCGTTCATGGCCGTCTCCTTTTCGCCCCGGACGGGACGCGCCGGGGAATCCGAAGCCGCACGTCGCAAGGAACACGCCGGTTGGCCGTGACCGCCGGAGGCGTCAATCCGGGTCCCCGGGCCCAGGCCCGGCATGCACGGGCCCGCGCCTTGCAGGAGAATGGCAAGTTCGTACGCTCCCGGACCCGGCCGGCCCGGGGGGTTCGTGGAATCGTGGCGCCGAGGAATGCGCCCGAAAGGAGTCGGCCATGGCACGATGCGAAGTCCGCGGTAACGAATACGACAGTGTGACGCGTGTGCGCGATCGCGCCGAATCGGTCGAGAGCGCGCGCTGAGCGGCCGCGCCGGAAGGAGAGCTATCATGAAAATTCGAGACATCATGACGCGGGAGCCGGCCTGTTGCGCTCCCGAAACGAGCATCCGTGAGGTCGCGCGGTTGATGGTTCAGCACGACTGCGGCGAGATCCCGGTGTGCGAGCAGAATGGTCTGAGGAAGCCGGTCGGCGTCGTGACCGACCGCGACATCGTGGTCCGCTGCGTCGCGCAAGGGCTCGATCCCGGCAAGTTGCGGGCGCGCGATTGCATGTCGTCGCCCGTCGTGACGGTGACGCCCGACATGGAGGTCGCGAGCTGCTGCCAGGTGCTCGAGCAGCACCAGATCCGCCGGGCTCCCGTGATCGACGAGCGCGGCGAGATCTGCGGCATGATCGCGCAGGCGGACATCGCGACGTTCGCCTCCGAACGCGACACCGCCGAAGTGGTGCGGAGCGTGTCGCAGCCGGCGGGCACGACGCAGCGGACGCGGTACTACTAGGACGATCGCGTCTCGGCGAAGGCGGGGATCAGCCGCGCCATGTGACGGGCGTGGCGATGATAGAGCGGCACGAGCAGGTTCTCGTCCGGGGCGTGCGCTCTCGTGTCGTTGTGGCCCAGGCCGGCCGTCGCGACCGGCACGCCGAGGAAGCGGATGAACGATTCGTTGGGGCCGGAGCCGCCCGTCATGGGGACGATCCGCATCGGGACCCCGTAGACCGGCCGCGCGGCCTCGGAGACGAGCCGCAGGAAGGGATGGTCGGGGTCGGTCCGGCCGGCGGGGTTGCCGCCCAGGAACCGGATCGACACGTCCTCGAATCCCTCCCGGTCCAGGTGGGCGCGCAGATTCCGGAGCACTTCCTGCGGCGTCATGTCGGGGACGAGGCGGAAGTCGACCTTGGCCGTGGCGCGCGCGGGAAGGACGGTCTTCGATCCGGCGCCCTGGTATCCGGAATCGAGCCCGCAGATCGTGCACGTGGGCTCGAAGACCTCGGCCACGCGGAGATCCACGCCGCCCTCGAGCCCCCTCAGGAACTGCCGTAGGCCGTAGAGGTCGCGCATCTCCGCGGCGCGATCGGGAACCGCCCCCATCAGCTCCCGATCGCGCGGCGAGGGCTTCCGCACCGAGTCGTAGTGCCCGGGGATCCGGATCCGCTCGTCGGGGCCCTTCAGGCTCGCGAGCGCCCACGTGAGCCGCCATGCCGCGTTCGGGAAGATCGATCCGCCCACGCCCGAATGGGCGTCGCGCTTTGCCGTCTCGACGGAGAGCTCGACGTAGCAGATCCCGCGGAGCCCGGCGTGCAGCAGCGGCACTCCGTCCTGGTCCACGTAGCCGAACTCCCAGATGCAGCCGTCGCCGCGGAGCCGGTCGGCATGCTCCTCGACGAAGGCGGGAAGATTGGGGCTTCCGATCTCCTCCTCCCCTTCCAGGATCCAGCGGATGCGGCAGGGGAGGTCGCCCATCACGGCGAGGATCGCGTCGACCGCGAGGAGCCTCGCGACGAAGTGCCCCTTGTCGTCGCTCACCCCGCGTCCCACGAGCCGATCGCCGCGGCGGGTCGCCTCGAACGGAGGGCTCGTCCAGAGCTCGAGCGGCTCCGGCGGCTGGACGTCGTAGTGGTTGTAGATGAGGAGGGTCCGTTCGCTCCGGCCGGCGCGCTCCGCGACCACGACGGGAAAGCCGGAGACGCGCGGGAAGTCGACCGTGAAGCCGCGGGCGCGGAGCATCGACGCGACGAGCTCGGCTGCCGGCTCCATGCCGGAGCCCTGGGCGGCGATGCTCGGCTGGGCGACGAGGCGGCCCAACTCGGCGAGGTTCCGCTCGAGGCGGCCCTCGATCTCGCGATCGAGGTCCGCCGAGCGGTCGGTTTCCTGAGGCACGGCCGGAGTCTACATCACCCCGCCGCACCCGCACAGAACGACGCTAGCCCGCCCAGACCGAGGCCTTGCGCGCCCACTCGCTCTGGGGATATCGCTGCTGGAGCAGAACCGCCGTATCGTGGAGCCGCTCCGGGGTGTTCTCCGACTTGTACGCCGAGACGCCGGCCCAGTAGCACGCCTCCGGCGCGGCGCCCGCGGTCGGATGCGACTCGCAGACCGCATGGAACCGCCGCTCCGCCCCGGCATAGTCGGCGCGCTCGAAGAGGAGCCGTCCGAGCCCCATCTCGAGCTGGGCCAGGAAGTCGTCCACCGGGAGGAACCCCTCGATCCGGAAGCGCTCCGTCCCGTCCGGCTCGAGGATGAGCTGCGTCGGCGTCCACTGCGCGTGGAACCGCTGGAACGTCTCCGGCTGCTGCTTGATGTGCGCCTTCACCGGGATGAAGTTCTCCTGAATGAAGCGCGCGACCCGTTCGTCCGGATAGACCTCGGCTTCCAGCCGAGCGCATCCGCTTCACATCGGGGCCGCGCTAAAATCGAGAAGGAGCGGCTTGCCGCTCGATCGCGCGCGATTCAGCCCTTCGTCGACGTTCTGGAGCCAGGATATCGTCGCCATGATGGAATCCTCCAATGCCTAAGTCGAGCGCCGGGGTGCTGCTCTTCCGCCGCAGCGGCGGCTCGATCGAGCTCCTGCTGGTGCATCCGGGAGGGCCGTTCTGGAAGAACAAGGACGCGGGTGCCTGGTCGATCCCCAAAGGGGAGTTCACCGACAGCGAGCCCGCGCTGGAAGCCGCGCGCCGGGAGTTCCTGGAGGAGACCGGCTTCGCGGTGGACGGCCCGTTTCTCCCGCTCACGCCGTTGAAGCAGCCGAGCGGGAAGACGATCCACGCCTGGGCGGCCGAGGGAGATCTCGATCCCGCCGCCGTGCGCAGCAATACCTTTTCGATGGAGTGGCCGCCGAAGAGCGGCCGTGAGCGGGAGTTCCCCGAGGTGGACCGCGCCGCCTGGTTCGATCCCGAGGAGGCGGCCCGCCGGATCCTCTCCGGGCAGGCGCCCTGGATCGTGGAGCTCATCGCCGTCCTCTCGCGCGGGCGCGCGGGCTAGAGCCGCCCGGCTCCGGAGTGGCGGGTTGGCGCCTCCCAATCCCAGCGCCGGCTTTTCTCGTCCTGGCGGCGTTTCGCGGGTTCGGAGTCGCTCTTCTTCTTTCGTTCCACCTTCTTCTCCAGCGCGGGCGCCTTCTCGGGCGCGGACGCCTTCTCGGCGTCGCCGGCCTCCGTTCGCTCCGGCTTCGCGGCATCCGCGCCGGCCTTCTTCGGCTCGGAGGAGATGGCCCCCTTCGGCTCGACAGGGCGCGCCGCGGGCGCCGGGGCGGACGGCGTCGTCGGCGTTGAAGGAGCGGGCGTGGCGGAAATCGCGGACGACGTCGGAACCGGCCGCGACGCGGCGGCGGCGGCGGCACCGGCCGAGTCCGAAACCGCGGCGCTCGGAACCCCGGCGGAGGCGAACTGCGCGGGGGTCATCGGCGCCGATCCACCCACGAGGTGAAGGCGCTTCTCCATGGTGGGCGCGAGCCGCCGGAGCACCTCGACCGGGAGCACGCTCGTGAACGAGTACTGGTCCGCCTCGGGGCCCAGGACCGAGGCGGTGACCACGCCGTAGTAGCGGTCGCCGAGGCAGAAGGCAAAGGCGGCGGTGCGGCTCACCGCCCGCGACGAGATGAGGCGACGCCCGCGGCCGAACGTCTCGAATCGGTTGTCGCCGGTTCCCGTCTTTCCTCCCACCCAGATGGGGGCGCCGGTCGAGTCGACGAACGCGCCCTTGAGCCGCGCCGCCGTCCCCCGCTCGACGACGCCGCCGAGGACCTGGCGCGCCGCGCGCGCCACTTCGGGCGGGACGAGGAGGGTTCCCCCGCGCGGGTACGGCGCATCCATCACCGTCTCGTACGGGGTCTCCTCGGCGAAGGAGATCTGCCGGATCAGCTCCGGCGGGCGGCGGACGCCGTCGTTGATGAGCACCCCCATGAGATCGGCGAGCGCGGACGGCTGGTCCGAGGAGCTGCCGATCGCGGTGGCATAGGAAGGGACCAGGCGCGGGAACGGGAAGCCGAGACGGCGCCAGTACGGCGTCATGCGCGCGAACGCGTCGCGCTCGATCCTGGCGCGAAGCCGGTTGTCCTGGGCGCTCCGGTTGTGCGTCCGGAAGAGCCACGCCATCTGCTCCGGCGTCCCCTCCGTCGCGGCCACTTCCCGGAGCATCTGCATCCGCTCGGGGGTGTCGTTCGGCCCGAGGATCTTGTCCACGTCATACGGGAGCCGCGCTTCGTGGTAGCGCACGAGGTCCCGCATGAGCCGGATGAAGACGAGGTTGGTCGAATGCACCACCGCCTCGCGGATGGGGAGGATCTGGCTGTTCTCCGACTTGTCGTAGTTCTCGAACGTGAGGAACCCGCCGCCCGTGAAGAAGAGCTCGCCGGGATTCGCCGAGTACTTCCGGTCGAGCGACTGATTCAGGAAGTCCTCGAGGGAGATCCCGGGGTTGTCTCGCATCGTCGCGGCCGCCCACTGCGTCAGCGGGTCGCGCGCCGACTGCGCCCGGTCGCGCACGACGTCGGGCGGCAGCGCGCCAAGGGTGGCGTGCAGCTCGGACATGATGTTCAGGTAATGGACCAGCGTGCGGAGCTTGGCCGTGCTCCCGAGCTCCATCTTCGTCCCCTCGTTCACGTCGAACGGCCCGTCCACGTTGTCGGCGTGGACCCGGATCACGTCCCCGGTCGGGGTCCGCTCGCGCAGGATCATGCTGTACGTCACCCGGCTCGGATCTCCGCTCTGGAGGAGGTGGGTCGCCTTGAGCCCCGCGGAGTCGACGTACGCCGGATCGTTCAAACGGTGGAAGTAGGCCGTCACGTCGCGCTGGAGATCGGCGTTCACGGTCGTCGCCACGTTCACGTGGAGCCGGTCGAGATCGTAGAGATCCCTGACTCCGAGCAGGTTCATGAGCCGCCGCCGCACCATCACGGTCGCCTTGTCGGTCTGGTTCCGGTAGCGCTCGCCGGCGGTGTCCGCGAAACGGAGCTTCGTCCGGACCACCGCGTCGGCCAGGTCGGGATCGAGCACGCCGCGGGCCCCCATGAGCTTCGCGTAGCGGTCGATGCGGTCCTCGAGGCCCTTGCGGTCGGTGTTGAGATAGCGCGACGGAGCGCGCACGGCGCAGACCAGGGCGAGCACTTCCTTGAGCGCGCGCGCCCGGGCCTTCGTCACGCGCTTCGTGGAGAGGGTCTCGTAGACCTGCTGCGGATCCTTTCCGAACCAGACGCGGAGCCCCTCGTCCATCCCGAAGATCTCGCCGTAGCCCGCCGTGCCGCCGAGCGGCACCGTATTCACGTAGTCGAGCACGATCCGGTGGCGCTCCTCGGTCGTGCGCGGACCCTGGCGGTAGGCGCGGAGGCTCGCGCCGATCATCTGGCGGAGCTTCTCCACAGCCGACGCGGTCCGGCCCTCAGGCGAGTGGCGGTATTTCTCCATCTGGACGGCCAGCGTGCTTCCGCCCTCGACGGGGGTGGGGAAACCGAGGCGGCTCGCCACGTAGATGAGCATCGCCTTGGCCGAACGGCTCCAGTCGACGGCGGGATTCGAATAGGGGCTCGTCCCCTGGGCGAGCTCCCGGTTCTCGATGAAGAGGAGGCATTTCACGACGTCGGGCGGGATCTGCTCGAAGCGCGCGAACGTGTGGTGCGTGCCCATGGCGTCGTAGAGCGGCCGGTTGCCGTCTCCGTCGATGACGAGACCCGCGATCGGCGGCTCGTCGTAGGGCGGCGAGACGCCGAGACTCGCCACGAGCGCGAGCGTCCGCGTGAAGCGCGCCTGCGATTCGTAGTCGAAGCCGCGCTTCTCGAGGCGCTTGGCAAAGTCGGGCACCCGCGAGTAGCCGAGGCGCTTGTCGAAGGGGCCCGACTTTGGGAACGCGATCGACGGGCTCTTCCCCGGCGCGACCGTGTAGCTCATGCGGGCGGCGAGGGTCGAGAAGAGCCGCGACTCCAAGGCGGCGGTCGAGATCTCCCAGTGGGCGAAGAGAATGACGCCGATCGCGACCGCCGCCCAGAGCCGGACGTGCAGCCTCCGGCCGGGGACCGGCTCGGAGGCTGCCTTCGGCGCGGCGAAACCGCGGAACAGCGTGCGATCGAGGAACACTCCTGCCTGGAAGCGGAGCGGAGCCCGGAACTTCTGGAAGAGGTCGATTTTCATAGGAGGCTGCTGGTTTCCTTGGATGCCGCCGCGGTGCGCTCCGATCTCAGCTGTCGATCTTGACGGTCCGACGCTCGGCGCGCCGCTCGGGCATCGGAACCCTCACTTCCAAGACCCCGTTCTTGAACTTCGCCTTGATGTCCGACGGGTCGACGGGACCCGGCAGAGCGACCCGCGTGGTGAAGCGCTGTTTCATGTAGCGCGAGGAGGTGTACCGCTCCTCTTCCTGCTCCTGCCGCTCGCGGCGATGCCGGTCGTCCGCTTCGCCGTCCTCCTCCCGCATCCCTTCGACGACGAGATCTTCATCCTCGAGACAGACGCTCACCTCGTCCTTGTCCCAACCCGGGAGCTCGACGCGCACGAACATCGTGTCATCGCGCTGCCACGTCTCCAGGCGCGGCTCCCAGCGGCCCGGCGTGCTCGTCCGGGAATCGGGGCCCTGCCAAACTTGATAGGAGGGATCCATGCCGTGGGAGTAGCGGCTCCAGGGATCGCCCATGTATCCCGGATAGCCCATGTACCCCGGCGGGCGATACCCGGCCGGTGAAATGGGCCCGGCGTACGGCCAGGCGCCCTGGTCGCGGCGTTCCACGTGCCGGCGCTCATCGTCCTGCCTCCGCTCTTCCCGGCGCATCTCCCGGTCCTGCTCCTTCATCCTCCGCTCCTCGTCCTGCTCCCTATCGATATCGCTCCGGCGATCGATCTGCGCCATCGTCGCCTCCTTCCCTGACTGGAAGACTCTACCGTGGTCCCCTGTAATCCGTTCCAACCGCCCCGCGCGGGACACGGATGTACGCTCCGAGGCGATCGCTGGCGAAACCGGATCGTGAACTGGAAGGCATTGTCGTCGTTGTGTCTACCTGCCCGTCCCGTGCCGTCGCCGGCAGGAGGCGGGAGCGCGGGCACGCGCGCCCAGCCTGCGATCGCCATATTTCGCAAGGAGCGAGCCTGAGGGCTAGCGGTCGAACGACTCGCGGCGGGAGGCCGCGGAGAGGGCAATCAGGTGTTCTTCGGGCGAAGCCAGGACGCGCTCGCGGACCGTAGCGAGCGAGTCCTCTCCCGCGTAGCTCACCGCAGAGCGCAGGTGCCCGCGGACGCGATGCAGCACGTCGCGGACGCCGCCGCGGTACGGCACCTGGATTTCCTGTCCTTCGGCCGGGACTTCGAGAGCCTGGTCCAGCTCCCCGGGATCGGTGTCGTCGTAGAGCGCCTGGAAGACCGCCTGAGGGGACGTCATACCTCTGTATATTTTACGCTTTTCCCGGCTCGAAGGGTCTTCAATTACGCGTCCCGGCGCTTCATCCGTTCCGGAGAGCATGCTCCCGAGCATGACCGACGAAGCGCCGCAGACGAGTGCCAGGAAGAGGTCCTTGTCGTTCCGGATGCCGCCGTCGGCGATGATCGGGACATCGTCGCCGATGGCCGCCCACGCTTCGTGGATCGCCTGGAGCTGCGGCACGCCGGCGGCCGTCTCGAGCCGGGTGCGGCACCCGCGTCCGGGCCCGATCCCCACCTTCACGGCCGCCGCGCCGAGGTCGCGGAGGAAGCGCGCCCCCTCGGCAGTCCCGACGTTCCCGCATACGAGCTCCACGCCGTCGCCGAACCGCGCGTGGAGCGCGCGAACCGCCTGCTCCATCACCTCGGAATGGCCGTGCGCGATGTCGACGACCAGGGCGTCGGCGCCCGCTTCGAGGAGCGCCGCCGCGCGTTCGAGGTAGTCGCCGCGCGCGCCGATCGCCGCGGCTACGCGAAGCCGCCCCTTCGCGTCCTTGGTCGACTCCGGGCGGTCGCGCGAGAGGAGGATGTCGCTCTTCGTGATGAGACCGCGAATCCGCCGGTCGGCTCCGACGAGCGGGAGCTTCTCGATCCGCCGCTCGTAGAGGGCGCGCGCCGCCTCCTCGAGCGCGATTCCGGGCGCGCCGGTGACGAGCCGCGCGAAGGGGGTCATGAAGCGCTCGACCGGCTCGGCGTCGCTCCCCTTGTTCCAGGGGATGTCGCGGTTGGAGAGCAGCCCCGCGAGGACGCGGTTTCCGCGCGACTCCTCGATCAGGATCCCGGTGATGCCGTGCCGGCGGATCACCTCCCGCGCCTCGCGCAGGCTCGCGTCCTTGGGCAGGCAGAGCGGCTCCTCCACGACCCACCCGTGGCTTCGCTTCACCCGCTCGACCTCGGCCGCCTGCTCCCCGATCGGAAGAGCGCGGTGGACCACGCCGATTCCCCCCTCGAGCGCCAGCGTCCGTGCCATCGGGGCCTCGGTCACGCTGTCCATGTTCGCCGAGACGATCGGGAGCTCGAGGGGAATCCGGCGCGAGAAGCGCCCCGTCAGACGCGCCTCCCGCCGCGATCCGACCCGCCCCTTGGCGGGGCGGAAGAGGAAGTCGTCGAACGTGCGCCCCTCGAAGAAGACGCTGTGCTCGTGCTTGGTCGGGTTCATCGTTGCAGGGAATTCTTACAAGGATCCGTCGCGCGCGGTTCGCGCTCCGGAGCGTTGGGCGCGGCGGTGCTTCGTTCCCGCGCCGGTGGGAGCCGGGCATGTCTGTTGCTCATGTCAGTATAGTAACGCGGTCCCAACCCCGCGCAACGGAGGAACCCATGTTTCGTTCGATGAACTTCTACCGCGGCCTGATCCTCGGCGCGGTCGCCATGTATCTCCTCGATCCCGAACAAGGGCGCACGCGCAGAGCCGCGCTCCGCGACCGCGCCTCGGGCGCGCTCCATGATGCGACCGACTTCGCAGGCAAGGCGGGGCGCGATCTCCGAAACCGGGCCGCCGGAACCACGGCTCGCGCGGCGGCGCTCGGCCGGCCCGATCACCCCGACGACCGTACCCTCGCGGAGCGCGTTCGCGCCCAGCTCGGGCGCTACGTCTCCCACCCGCGCGCGGTCCACGTGGACGCGCTCGGCGGCACGGTCACCCTCGCGGGACCCATCCTGCGCGATGAAGCGGAGGAGCTGATCGGAGCGGTCTCGTCGGTCCGCGGCGTCGAAGAGGTCCTGAACCGTCTCGAGCCGCACGACGCGGGCGAAGGAGAGCCGGCGCTGGCGGGTCCGGGACGGCGGGAAGAGCCGCGGTCGCGGCGCATGCCGCTCACGCCGGGACTCCAGCTCGTGGCCGGCGTGATCGGAGCCGGCGCGATGGCCTACGGCGCGAGCCGGATCGTCCGGAGGGTGCGCGACGCGCGGCGCGAGGAGCTGGAGCGCGAGATGCCCGAGTACGCGATGCTGCGATGAGCCCTCGGGAATCGCGAGCTGCCGGCCCGGCGCTCCGGGCGCCCGTTCCGCTCGAGGCGGATCGCGACGACGCCACGGAGCGCCGGTCGACGCGCTTCGCTCCGCCTAGGAGCTCGTTCCGCCGCGTTCCCGCGAGTCCGACGGCTCCATTCGATCCGAAGCGGCCGTAGCTCCACTCCGTTTCGTAGTAGCCCTCATGCTTCGACGGGTCGTCCGGTCGCCGTTCCCCCTTCGATCACGAGGTGCCCCTCCTGCACGCGGACCTTGACGTCGTCGCGCTCGAGACCGGCGAGCTCGGCGCGGACCACAAAGGCGCCTTCGTGCTCGAACAGCTCGACCCGCGGCCAGGAGCCGCCCATGGTTCGAGTGCTCTATTCCGCGCCTCCGGCGCGGTACGTGGCGCGATACATCACGCGGTACATCGCACGGTACCGTTGTCCCTTCCGGAACAGATGGGACGGAGAGTTGTAGAAAGTGGGGAGCGGTACGCTGCCTGCGCAAGCCGCGTCGGAATCACGAAAACCACGGCGGCCGCGCGTGATGCGGCTGTATGGGACCATGGCACGTCGATTGCTGTTCCGTGAAGAGGGTCACAGCCAATCACGTATTCTACCGAGTCGGCCGGCACGCCGCCCTCGATGAGATCGGAGCCATGATGGAACACGCCGGAATGAACCACGATTCGCGGGAGCCGTCGCTCGCCTCCTCCGAGGCGCGCCGAGGTGAGCCGATCCTCGACCCGGTTCGTGCGACGCGCGTGCTGCAGCACGCCGTGTCCGACGCGGGCTGGATCGTGGACGACGTACGGTCGGTGGATCTTCTGAACGAGCGCCCGGAAAAGCGCCGCACGTTGCGGTTCCACGTGAAGGCGCGACGCGCCGGGACACAGGCGTCGGAGATTCCCTGGTACGGCCATCAGTACCGCGGATCGGTGGACGGCGAGCGGATGCTGCCGGTGCTCCGGTTCCTGCGGGCGGCAGCCGCTCCCGAAATCAGGGTTCCGCCGCCGCTCGGCTATTCGCGCGAGGCCCGGTTGCTCATCATGCCGGCCATGGAAGGACGGCCGCTCTCGGGCGTGCTCGAGGACCCGATCGAGAGCCGGGTCGGCGCCAGCCTGAAGCGGCTCGGACGCGCGCTCGCATCGTTCCACGCCATCCGCTCCCCCGGACCGTCGGCGCGGAGCGCCGAGCGCCCCGTGTTCGGGCGCTGGGACGCCCAGGCCGAGTCGGCCGCGATCGAAGAAGTGGAAACCAAGCTGCGCGCCTCGGGGCTCGAGCCGCGCACGGCCGAGCGGCTCGCGGAAGGAGTCGCGGCGCTCCGGGCCGAGCTGACCGATGAGAGCGGCGTCTCGCGGACTCCCTCGATGATCCATGGCCATCTCCATCCGACCCACCTCATCTTCGGGGCCGATGGGATCTCGGTCGTGGACCTCGAGGAGGCCTCGTTCGGCGAGCCCGAGAGAGACCTGGGTGAGCTGATGGCCCACATGGTCCTGGCCGATCTCAAGCGGGGCGCCTCCCTGCGGCTCGCGCCCGCGCGCTCGGACGCGCTCCGGGCGGGCTACCTCGGGGGAGGCGTCGTTCGTCCGAACCGCCTCGCCGCCTACACGTCGGCCGCGCTGCTCCGCCTCGCGGTGACGGAGAAAACGAAGAACGGCGGTGTCGGCGCGCCCGACTGGACGCGACTCACCGCCGCTCTGATCGAAGAAGCGCTTCCGGAGACGGTCCGGGCCTGACGACGCGGGCTACCAGCGGGCCTTCACGCCCCGCGTGTCGACGTGCACGAACGGGCCGTGAACGCCGTTGGATGGGTAGGCCGACAGCCCGCCGATCAGATCCGGGTGGGCCGCCTCCACGCTCTCCGCCACGCGCAGGAGCACCCGCGCGTCCTCGACGTTGATCTTCCCGTCGCCGTTCAGGTCGTCCATCACCCCGTTTCCATCCGCGTCCACGAAGACGTCCGACGCGTCGCCGTACATGTGGCGGCTCAGCGCGGCACGTCCGCCCGGATGGACTTCCAGCGCGTTGTACTGCGGCGTCCGGAATCCCGACATGACGTGGAGCTTGCTCGGCAGACCCCGCTCGGCGAGCGCCACCTCGATCAGCTCCAGCTTGTCCACGAGCTTCGGCTTCAGTACGAGGTACTTCGGCCAGACGTTCTGCTGGTCGTGGGTCAGGAAGTCGGCGAGCCGGAAGCTGCGCGACACCGGTGTCCGCTCGTTATCGCTCGTGACCCGGATGAATCCCGCCGGCGGAGCGTAGCGCGGCCCCCGGGTGTCGGCCGGCCAGTTCCCGACGTAGTAGCCGTCGAGCTTCGTCCCGCTCTTCTCGGTGTAGGGAATCAGCGAGACGACGTGGAACGGCTTCCCGTCGGGAGCCACGAGTCCGACGTCGTGCAGCCCCGGCTCCCGTACCGCGCCGGAGTCAAGCGAATCGGCGGACAGCTTTTCTTCGAGCGTGGCCGGCGTGTCGATCATGGCGAGGAGCTGCCCGGAGTGGCCCAGCCACTCGGCCGGGGCGGTGCGCGGGCTCTCGATCGACGGGACGGCCTGCTGCGGAGCGTCCAGACCCGCCTGGGCGATCACGGTGGGAGCCGACCGGTGGGCTTCGCGCGAGCTGCCCCGCGCCAGGCTGGATGCGACGAAGCCACTGGCGGCCACGGCCGCGAGAACCAGGGACAGGAACATAGCTCGCATGGATTTGGCGCGGAATGACATAAGAACTACCTCGCTTTTTCTTGGGGGCGCTGCCGGGGAAGCCGGAGGCGCTCTAGTATAGACGGCCCACTCCGGTGCGGGGTTCCCGGATTCGGGGGGGACCCAACCTGGCTCATAAGTAGAAGCGCCTGCATCTACTTACGTTTGGCGAAAACACTGTCATTCCGTAATATCGGTAGATCTCCTCAAACCATTAATTACAGCAAGCGGTTACAAGATATTCCCACCAGCTTGCCGTAGGCCCTGGAATTAAATGACTTACGGATGACGAATTCCGGGCACGTCCCGTGCTGGGGGGCTTCCATTCCGTGACCCTTTTCCTGCTCGCCGCCTACGGCGCGACTCTTCTCGGCGCCCGATGATCGTCTACGGCGATCCCTCGCGCCTCGAGGCGCTGGAGCGGTGCGTCGAGATCCTCAACCTCATGCTCGAGCAGGCCGAGGAGGCCGAGCCGAGCCCCTCCCGCTTTCGCGGGCTCCTCGAACGGGCGGGAGAGCTGGAGCAGGCGCTCTTCGACCACCCCGAGGCGCTCGGTCCGGATCGGATCGCCCAGGCGCGCGGGCTCGCCGCCGTGCGCCGCGCCACGTCGCTCGCGGCGACCGCGTTCGAGCGCGCGCTCGAGGGCTCCCTCACCGATGCGCGCGTCGCGGTCCGGGGGGCACGGACGGCGCTCGGCCCGCTTCGAGGCCGGCGGGCGAGCGTCCGGATCAAGGTGCCCGAGGGCTTCGCCTTCTACCGGCTGTATCTCCAGGGCTTCCGGAACGCGGCGATCCTCTGGGCGGACGATCACGAATCGGCCGCTGGGCGCGACGTCCTCGTCGTCGGCATCCGGAGCATCGGGACCACCCTTTCCGCGGTCGTCGCGAGCGCGCTCCGGAGCCGGGGCTTTCGCGTGCGGCGCGCGACGGTGCGTCCGACGGGACATCCCTTCGAGCGCCGCCTGGAGGGGACGCGCTTCCCGCGCGCCTCCTTCGGCCTCGTCGTGGACGAGGGCCCCGGACTCTCCGGCTCCTCCCTGCTCTGCGCGGCCGAAGCGATGCATCGCGCCGGCGTCGGCGAGGTCGCCATCGTCCCAGCTCACGCGCACGGGCCCGGCGGACGGCCCGGCGGCGAGACGCGGGGTCGTTGGTCCCGGTTCGCGTGCTACCCGGCCGATGCGACCGAGGTGCGGTTCCGCGGCCGGGGGCTCCCCGACGAGCTCTGGGCCGGCCTCCGGCCGGTCATCACCGGAAAGCTCGAGCGCGTCGCCGACGTGGGGGGCGGCGCGTGGCGGGCGTTCCATTACACGGGGATGTCCGCGTGGCCGGCCGTCTGCCGCGCCTTGGAGCGGCCCAAGCTCCTCTGCGCCGCTCGCGACGGCCGCCGCGTGCTGTTCAAGTTCTGCGGCTTCGCCACGGCGCCCGGTCTCGAGCGGACCCTCGCCTCGATGGTCGCGCGCCGCGGCGCCCCGCTCGCCGCGCTCGGGTTCGCGCCGCGTCTTCTCGGAGAGGCGCACGGGTTCGTCGCGTGGGAGTGGGTCGAGGGGCGGCCGCTCGGAGCCCAGGACGCATCCTTCCCGGTCCTCGAGCGCCTCGGCGCTTACGTGGCGCACGCCGCCGGGCCGGCGCTCACGACGACCCGGGCCGACGGCGCGCGGGCCCGGCTCGAGACGATGCTCCTGAGCAATGCGCGGGAGTGCCTGGGCGAGGACGGAGCCGCGGCCGCCGTTTCGGAGCTCCGGCGCATCCCCGCCGCCGCGGGCACGCCGTCGGCCGGCGACGGACACATGGCGCCGCACGAATGGATCCGGTCTCGCTCGGGCGCGATCGTGAAGACCGACATCGGAGGACACGACGTGGACCACACCTGGACGGGAGAGCAGCCGGTGCACTGGGACCTCGCCGGGGCGCTGGAGGAGTGGGACCTGCGCGGCGCGCAGGCGGAGGCGCTGATCCGGGGATACGAGGAGGCCGGAGGGCATACGGTCGAGCCGGCCACGCTTCGCGCCTATCGGGCGGCCTATGCGGCGCACCGCGCCGGGCAGGCCGCCTTCTTCGCCCCGCTCGAGAGCGACGCCATGGAGCGGGACCGGCTCGAGCGTGATTTCGAGCGCTGGCGCGAGCAGTTGGTCCGCGCGTTCGCGGGTGAGCCGTCGGGGAGCCTGCGATGAGCTAGCGCGGACGGCCCTTCCGTGGGGAGGTGGCGGAAGAAGTCAGATGCCTCCCGAGGGGACCGGCGCGAGTCGCAGCCCCAGCTCGAGAAGCGCGTACCGCACGAGGTCGCGGAACCGCTCCCCGGTCATCCCCCAAGGGAGCGACTCGTACCAGAGCGTGCCCGGATGGGGCGCCTGCGTGAAGTCGTAATGCGGCGCCGGGCGGAATCGTTCCTCGTCCCGTCGGAAAGGCCGGAGCGTGTTCCGCCGCGTCACGTAGCGGGCGAGGAGATCGCGCTTCCTCGCCTGCTCGCTCGCGTCCAGCCGGCGGACGATCTCGCCGGCGCCGCCGCCGGCAGGGAAGACGCCCGACGCGAATCGCCCGTCCTGCGACCGGTGATAGGAAGTCATCTCGCTGACCGCGGGGAAGCGGACGGGATCCCGGAGCAGCGCGACCGCGGCGTGCACGCCGAACGCGACCGCGTCGTGGTCGGGGTGCCCGCCCTCGTAGGCGTGCGTGACAATGAGCGCGGGCTCGAGCCGCTCGAAGAGCGCCCGGAGCGCGCGCGCGATCTCCGCGAGCCGGAGCGACGCTTCCTGGTCCACGATGCCGAGCCGGTAGCGGTGCCCCTCCCGGACGCCCACCGACGCGAGCGCAGCTCGCGCCTCCGCGTCGCGCGCGGCCGCGTACGCCTCGCGCGTCGCGAACCCGTTCGCGCGCGCGTCGGCGAGGTCGCGCGGGGCTCCGTCGGTCGCGTGCACCACGCGAACCTCCGTGGTCCCGAACAGGAGGGACGCGGCTCCGAGCGCTTCGTCGTCCGGGTGAGCGGCCACGATCAGAATCATGAGGGGGCGGGGCGCATCAAGCATGCCTCGCCATGTCGGCCGGAGCGGCCTCCCGCCGCGTCCGCCAAACCGGCAGGGGCGGACCGGGGTGCGCCGCAGGAGCCTTGCACGGGCCCACGGCGCCTCTCGTTGGAGCGGCACCGCGTTCTACGTTCTACAAAGTACTTCGCGGCCGCTCCCGGGGACCTGTCCGGTTGATACAATCGTCCCCATGGCCGACCGCACGCACACGGGCCCGAGCGCCCTCGAATTCCTCCCGTCGCGGATCACCATGGCTTCCCTGCGCCGGGCTGCGCGCGGCTGCCATGGTTGTCCGCTCTACCAGAACGCCACCCAGACCGTCTTCGGCGAGGGGCCGCGCACCGCGCGCGTCGTCCTCGTCGGCGAGGTCCCGGGCAACGACGAGGACCTCGCGGGGCGGCCGTTCGTGGGCCCCGCCGGGCGCGTGCTCGACGAGGGGCTCGAGGCGGCGGGGATCGGGCGCGACGGCGCGTACGTCACGAACGTCGTGAAGCACTTCAAGTGGGAGCCGCAGGGGAAACGCCGGAAGCACAAGAAGCCGAGCGCGAGAGAGATCGCGGCCTGTCTCCCCTGGCTCGAGCGGGAGATGTCGCTCGTCCGCCCCGAGGTGCTCGTCTGTCTCGGCGCCACCGCGGCGCAGGCGCTCGTCGCGCGCGACTTCCGGGTCACGCGGATGCACGGGCGCGTGGTCCCGACCGCCCTCTCCGACCAGACCGTGGCCACGATCCACCCCTCGGCCGTGCTCCGCCAGCGCACGTCGCAGGACCGCCATCGGGAGATGGCGGGGTTCATCGCGGATCTGAAGATCGTGGCGAGGCTCCTCCGTGGCTGACCGCGACTGGATCGGCGTGGAGTCCCTCCGGGACGCCGCCGCGGGGGCCGATCCCCTCGCCGGCTTCCATCCGTCGGTCGCCCGATGGTTCGCCGAGCGGATCGGAGTCCCCTCGCCCGCCCAGGCCGAGGGGTGGCCGCTCATCCGCACCGGCGCGCACACGCTGATCGCCGCGCCGACCGGCTCGGGAAAGACCCTCGCCGCGTTCCTCTGGGCGCTCGACGGGCTCCTCCGCCAGGGAACGGACCTCAAGGACGAGACGCAGGTGCTCTACGTGTCGCCGCTCAAGGCGCTGAGCAACGACGTGCAGAAGAACCTCCAGGCTCCGCTCGCGGAGCTCACGCTCCTCGAGGGCGCCTTCGCGCCCGTCCGGGTCCTCGTCCGCACGGGCGACACGCCGGCGAGCGAGCGCGCCTCGATGGGGCGCCGTCCGCCCCACGTCCTCGTCACCACGCCCGAGTCGCTCTACATCCTCCTCACGAGCGCGGGCGGACGCGGCCTCCTCCGCACCGTGCGGACCGTGATCGTCGACGAGATCCACGCGGTCGCGGGATCCAAGCGCGGCGCGCACCTCGCCCTCTCGCTCGAGCGCCTGGAGGCGCTCGCGGGCGCGCCGCTCCAGCGGATCGGCCTCTCCGCGACGCAGAAGCCGATCTCGGACGTGGCCGAGCTGCTCGTCGGCGTGGGACGGGCCTGCGCGATCGCCGACGTCGGACATCGGCGGGCGCTCGACCTCGGCATCGAGCTGCCGGCAGCCCCCCTCGCCACGGTCTGCTCGCACGAGACCTGGGACGACATCACGACGCGCATGGCGGAGCTCATCCGGGAGCACCGGACGACGCTCGTCTTCGTGAACACCCGCCGCCTCGCCGAGCGGATCGCGGGCCGCCTCACGAAGTGGATCGGCGAGGACCAGGTGACGAGCCACCATGGGAGCCTCTCCAAGGAGCGCCGGCTCGACGCCGAGCGGCGGCTGAAGCAGGGAACCTTGCGCGCGCTCGTCGCGACCGCCTCGCTGGAGCTCGGGATCGACATCGGGGACGTCGACCTCGTGCTCCAGATCGGCGTCACCCCGGCGATCTCGGTCTTCCTCCAGCGCGTCGGCCGGAGCGGGCACGGGCTCGGCCGCGTCCCGAAGGGGCGGATCTTCCCGCTCACCCAGGACGAGCTGGTCACCGCGACCGCGCTCCTCGAAGCGGTGCGCGCCGGCGACCTCGACCGGACTCCGATGCCGCGCCGTTCGCTCGACATCCTCGCCCAGCAGGTCGTCGCCTCGTGCGTCCCCGAGACGTGGGAGGAGGAGACGCTCTTCGACACCCTCCGCCGCGCCTGGCCGTACCGCGACCTCGCGCGCTCCGAGTTCGACGACGTCGTCCGCCTCCACACCGAAGGGCGCGGCGCCCTTCTCCATCGCGACGGCGTGAACGGCCGGCTTCGCGCCACGCGGCGCGCCTCGATCACGGCGCTCACGTCGGGGGGCGCGATCCCCGACACCGGGCAGTACCGAGTCGTGGTCGAGCCGGAGGGGACGTTCGTCGGGACGCTCGACGAGGACTTCGCGGTGGAATCGAGCGGGGGGGACGTCTTCCAGCTCGGGAACTCATCCTGGCAGGTCCTCCGCGTCGAGCCCGGCATCGTCCGCGTCGCGGACGCGCGCGGCGCGCCGCCGACGGTGCCCTTCTGGCTCGGCGAGGCGCCGGCGCGGACGCGCGAGCTCGCGGCGGCCGTAGGAAGCGTGCGCCTGCGCGGCCGGGAGGCCGCCTGGGCGACCGGCGAGCTCGGCCTCTCCGCCGAGGCCGCGACGCAGCTCGCGGAATACCTGAACGAAGGCGAGCGCTCGCTCGGCACGGTCCCCACGCCCGAGCGGGTCGTGCTCGAGCGCTTCTTCGACGAATCGGGCGGCATGCAGCTCGTCGTCCACGCTCCGTTCGGCGGGCGGATCAATCGCGCCTGGGGGCTCGCGCTCCGGAAGCGCTTCTGCCGCGGCTTCGGCTTCGAGCTCCAGGCCGCGGCGAACGAGGAGGCGATCGTCATCTCGCTCGGACCGCACCACAGCTTCCCGCTCGAGGACGTCTTCCAGTTCCTCCACCCCGCGACGGCGCGCGACCTCCTCGTGCAGGCGCTCCTCGATCAGCCCATGTTCGGCACCCGGTGGCGGTGGAACCTGACGCGCGCGCTCCTCCTCTCCCGGACGCAGGGAGGCGGGAAGCGCGTCCCCACGCCGCTCTTGCGCATGCGCGCCGAGGACGCCCTCGTGCGCGCGTTCCCGCAAGTGCTCGCCTGCCCCGAGACGCTCCCGCCCGGCGAGCTGCCGGTCCCGTGGGAGCATCCGATCGTGCGGCAGACGATCGAGGACTGCCTCACCGAGGCGATGGACGTGGACGGCTTCCTCGAGGTACTGCGCGGGCTCCGGAGCGGAGCCATCGAGCGGATCGCGGTCGATACGCCCGAGCCCTCCGCGTTCGCGCGCGGCATCCTGAACGCCGCGCCCTACGCCTTCCTCGACGACGCTCCGCTCGAGGAGCGCCGCACGCAGGCGGTGAGCGCGCGGCGGGTCCTCGACGCGGAGACCGCCGATACGCTCGGCGCCCTCGATGCCGACGCGGTCGCGCGCGTGCGCGAGCAGGCGTGGCCGGATCCCGAGAACGCGGAGGAGGTGCACGAGGCGCTCCTCTGGATGGGGTACGTGACGGAGCGAGAATCCGAGATTTCGGGCTGGAACTCCTGGATCGACGATCTCGCCGCAGCCGGACGCGTCGTGCGTGACGCGCCGACGGGTGAGGAACCGCGCTGGCGCGCGGTGGAGGCGTCGACGGATCCCAAGACGGTCCTGCGCGGGCGGCTCGAGGCGCTGGGTCCCGTGTTCGTCGGTAGCAGTGCCGCAACATCCCTTCCGCCTTCGGCGGAAGAGCATCTACTCGCGCTCGAAGTCGAGGGGCGCGTCCTCCGCTGCCGCCTCGAGGGGGCGCAGGCGTGGTGCGACCGGCGGCTCCTCGCGCGCATCCACCGCGAGACCCTCGAGCGCCTCCGCCGCGAGATCGAGCCGGTCACGGCGGCCGAGTTCTGGCGGTTCCTCGCCTGCTGGCAGCACGCGGCGGAGGGGTACCGGCTCGAGGGGCCGCGCGGCGTGGCGGAGGTCGTGCGCCGGCTCGCCGGCTTCGAGATCCCCGCCGGCGCGTGGGAATCGACCGTCCTCCCCGCGCGCGTCCAGGGCTATCGCCAGGAGTGGCTGGACGAGGCGACGCTCTCGGGCGAGCTCGCGTGGGGACGGCTCTGGGGCGGCGGCCGCTCGCCGATCCGCTCGACGCCGGTTGCGCTCTTCCCACGCGAGGAGCTCGACGTCTGGCTCTCCCTCGCGCCGCCGCATGATCTCGCGCCCCTGGGGGCCGCGAGAAACGGAAACGCCGGCGCGTCCGGCATCGGCGTCCCTGTTGACGAGACGGCGGCGCGTGACGAGACGGGCGCCTCCGATCCGCGCGAGATCTCCACGTATGCCGAGGTGCTCCTCGCCTCGCTCGCCGCGCACGGCGCTTCGTTCACGCAGGACCTCGAGCGCCGCTCGGGACTCCTCCCTACGCACGTCGAGATGGGCCTCGCCGAGCTGATCGGCCGCGGCCTCGTCACGTGCGATTCGTGGAGCGGCGTGCGCCGCCTCATCACGCCGCCGAGCCGGAGGCGCGGCGTGGCGAAGCGGGTCCGCTTCGCGCCGCCGGGGCGCTGGACGATCCTCCGCGGCGCCCCGGGCAGGCCCGCGGCCGGCGGCGCCGAAGCGGCGCCTCCCCTCTCGCTCGCCTCCGAGGCGACCGCCGAGTTTCTCGCGCGGCGGCTCCTCGACCGCTACGGCGTCGTCTTCCGGAGGCTGCTCGAGCGCGAGCGAGTGCCGGTCGCCTGGCGCGACCTCGTGCGGGTCTATCGACTCTGGGAGCTTCGGGGCGAGGTGCGCGGCGGGCGCTTCGTGCAGCGTTTCGCGGGCGAGCAGTACGCGCTCCCCGAGGCGGTCGAGCTCCTCCGCAAGCTCCGCCGATCGGACGTCGGCGCCGGCGTGCGGATCTCCGCGAGCGATCCCCTGAACCTCGACGGAATCCTCACGCCGGAGCCGCGCGTCCCCTCGCTCGCCCGCCGGCGCGTGCGGGTGGCCTGAGGGCCGCGCCATGACGCCCGCGCAGCGCGCCTGGTGGGTGGTGGGGATCGTGGCGCTGCTCGCCGGCGTCGGGTTCGGCTACTTCGCGCTCCGTCCCCTTCCCCGCAACGAGGAGATGGCGCACCCCGACCAGGGCTATTTGATCTACGACTCCACCGCGGCCCAGGCGAAGCGGATCGCCTCGCCGCCGCCACCGCCGGGATCGGCCGCGGCCGCCGGCGGCGACGTCCTCCTCGACACGCCCAAGCCGAACCAGCTCGCGACCAGCCCGCTCTGGGTGATGGGCCGCGCGCGCGGCGTGTGGTACTTCGAAGGGGAGTTCCCGGTGCGGCTCCTCGACGCGAACGACTCCATGCTCACGTTCGCGAGCGCGCACGCTCAGGGCGAATGGACGACGAACGACCTGGTCCCCTTCGCCCTCACGCTCAACTTCAGCGCCCCGTCGACCGACGCAGGGACGCTCGTCCTCGTGAAGAGCAATCCATCGGGGATTCCGGAGCGGGCCGACTCGATTCGCGTTCCGGTGCGGTTTCGCTAGCTTCGGATCTCAGTCGTCCGTGCCCAAGTGACACAAGCCTCCTTCTGATCTTGTGTCGACCAGGCACAAAGAACATCTCCCAGGAGATGCACCCACCCTGGCCGGGCTCCATCGACGGCGCCGACTACCGCGCCGACGGCCGCAGTGCGGCGTCCGTCTCCCGCCCCACCCGCGCCACGATCTCCGGCACCGCGGCCACGTCCGCCTCGCCGGTCCGGAAGTTCACGATGCAGGCGCGCAGCACGTAGCGTCCCCGGATCACCGCGTTCGACACGAAGAGCTCGCCTCCGTTCTGGAGGCGGTCCAGGATCTCCTGGTTCAGGCGGTCGAGGTAGGCCGCCGACTCCTCGTCGGTCCGACCCCGAAGATCGCGCGGCACGTAGCGGAACGTCGTGATGCTGAGCGCCTGCGTGAAGAGCTCGAGCTCGGCATGACGGCTCACGTGATCGGCCATGGCGCGCGCGAGGCGGATGTCGTCGCCGATCATCCTCCGATACCCCGAGGCGCCGACCTGCCGCAATGCGAGCCAGATCTTCAGGGCGCGGAAGCCGCGCGAGTTCTGGGGTCCGAACTCGTTGTAGTTCGTGACCTCCTCGTGGAAGCGGTAGTAGGGCGGATGGTAGGCGAACGCGGCGCGGAGCTTCCCCGGGTCGCGCACCAGGGCGCACCCCGCCTCGAGCGGCGCGTAGAGCCACTTGTGCGGATCGACCGCGACCGAGTCGGCCTCGGCCATGCCGCGGAGGTCGGCCGGGGCGTCGGCTACGGCCGCGGCGAGCGCGCCGTAGGCGCCGTCGACGTGGAGCCAGATCCCCTCCTCGCGGCAGAGCGCGGCGATCTCGGGAAGCGGGTCCACCGCGCCGGTTCCGACCGAGCCGGCGGTTCCGACCACGAGGAACGGCAGGTCGCCGCGGGCGCGGTCCTCCGCGATGCGTCGCCGCAGCGCGCCCACGTTCATCCGCAGCTCCGCGTCGGTCTCGATCCAGCGCACCGCGTCGGTGCCGAGGCCCGCGAGATCGGCCGCCTTCTGGATCCAGGTGTGCGTTTCCGCCGATCCGTAGGCCCGGAGCGCCCGTCCGCCCGCGGCGACTCCCTGCGAGCGCACCGGCCAGGGCGCCTGCGCCGCGCGCGCCGCGAAGAAGCCGATCATGTTCGCCATGTTGCCGCCGCTCACCAGGAGTCCCCCGGTATCGCGCGGAACCCCGATCAGCTCCGCGATCCAGCGGATCGTCTGCGCTTCGATCTCGGTGGCCGCGGGGGCGAGGATCCAGGCGCCCGCGTTCGGGTTGACCGCTGCGGCGAGGAGGTCGCCCAGCATCCCGATCGGCGCGGGCGAGGAGGTGATGTAGCCGAAGAAGCGCGGGTGCCCGTTGAAGAGAGAATGGTCGAAGAGTTGATCGGCGGTTTCGGCAAGAAGCGCCTCGGGGTCGCACCCTTCCTCCGGGAGCGGCGCGTCCAGTCCCATCGCTTCACGGATCGCGGAGGGCGCTTCTCCGCGCGTCACCGGCCGTTCCGGAACCGACGCGAGGAGGTCGGCCAGCCGGTCGATGAGTCGATGCCCTGCCGCCCGGAAGTGGTCCGGCTCGATCGAGAGCGGCGCTGCGCGCCGCTTCTCGGTCATCGCAATCCCTCGAAGAGATCGGTCTCCATGGTTCGCCCTCCGTTCACGGTGCTCAGGACCCGATAGAACTCCTGCCGCCCCCAGAGCGACTCGTGGTGCTCCGGAGGCAGGTGCCGCAGCTTCTCGTAGCCGCCGACCTGCGTCTCGTGGCACGTCACCGCGCGCCAGACGGTCGGCCATTGCGCGCGCGTGTCCACCACGGTGGTGATCATCCACTCGGGCCAGGGGTGCGCCTGGCGCTCCACGCCGTCCACGAGCGAGACGAGCTTCTTGAACGCGGCCTGGTAGGCGTCCCACCGCGCCTGCGTCGAGGCCATGTAGTAGAGCTTGGAGACGGCGTGCGGCGCATGCGGCCGCCGCGCTTCGGAGTCCGCCCGCGCCGCGATCCCGTCGGGCGCCGCCGCCGCGACGAGGGCCGCCGTGGTGAGCTGGCAGATCGCGACGTGGTCGGGATGGCCGTAGGCGCCGTCGTGGCCGAACGTGAGGACGACGTGCGGACGGAAGCGCCGGATCTCCGCCGCGATCCGTCCAATGGCCTCCACCGGATCGGCCTGGTCGAGACGGCCGTCGCCGTAGCCGAGGAGCGTCACGTCGCCGATCCCCAACACCTCGGCGGCCGCGCGCAGCTCCCCTTCGCGGATCCGCGCGAGGGCCTCCGGGCCGGGGTGCTCCGGCCCGTCCCCGTCCTGGATCCCGCGGAACCGCCCGCGCTCGCCGCGCGTCGCGGTCACGAGCGCGGTCTTCACCCCCTCGGCGGCGTAGCGCGCGAAGACGCCGCCCACCCCGAGCGTTTCGTCGTCGGGATGGGCCATGACGGCCATGAGCCGGAGCGCCCCGGGCGCGGGACGCTCAGGCGCCATGCGCCGCCTGTCCGGGCCAGCCCCCGGGAAGCCTCGAGCCGTCCACGAGCTCGGTGACGAGGCGGACCAGCTCGCGGAGCTGGACCGGCTTCGAGAGATGCGCGTGGTATCCGGCGCGGAGCGCGCGACGCGCGTCCTCGGGCCCGGTGTACGCGGTGACGGCGATCGCGGGGATGGACCCGCCCGCTTCCGGCTCGAGCGCGCGGACGCGCTCGATGAGATCGTAGCCGGTCTCCCCCGGCATGCCGATGTCGCTGATGAGGAGATTCGGGTGTTCGCGCACGAGGAGCGCGAGCGCTTCGGAGGCGCTGCTCGCGACGCGCACGTCGGCGCCGCACCCGGCCAGGAGCCGCGCGAGGAGGTCGCGCGAGTCGGGCTCGTCCTCCACGAGGAGCGCGCGCACGCCCTCGAGCGGGTGCGCTCCGGACTCCGCGCCCTCGGCGGAGGGCCCGCCGGCCGGAGCGGCCAGGGCCGGCTCGGGCGCCGCCGACGGCTCGGCGAGGGGCAGCGTGACGCGGAAGAATGCGCCGCGCCCCTCACGGCGGTTCCCGGCGATGATGGCGCCGCCGTGGAATTCGACGATGTGCCGCGCGATCGCAAGGCCCAGCCCGAGTCCACCGTGCCGCCGTGAGCTCGAGGGATTCCGCTGCCGGAAGCGCTCGAAGACGTGCGGCAGGAAGTCGGGATCAATCCCGATCCCTTCGTCCTCGACTTCGATCACGGCCGTCCCCTCGTTCGCGGCGAGCCGGATCCAGACGCGCCCTCCCTGCGGCGTGAACTTGATCGCGTTGGAAAGGAGATTCCAGACGACCTGCTGGAGCCGGTCGGGGCTCCCGAGTACGGGGCCGAGGTCCGGCTCGAGCGCGGACTCGAGGAGGACTCCGTTCGTCTCCGCGGCCGGCTTCATGGTGTCGAGCGCCCCCTCGATCACGGCGGGGAGGTTCACCATCTGGAGCTTGAAGTCGAGCTGCCCCGCGATGAGCCGCGAGATGTCGAGGATGTCGGAGATGAGTCGGCTCTGGATCTGCGCGTTCCGGCTGATCGTCTCGACCGCGCGCGCCGTGGTCGCGGCATCGAGCGAGCCCTCGCGGAGGAGGTTCGCCCAGCCGACGATCGCGTTGAGCGGCGTGCGAAGCTCGTGCGAGAGGGTCGCGAGGAACTCGTCCTTGAGCCGGTTCGCCTCCTCGGCCTGCCGGCGCGCCTCCTTCTCGACCAGGAGGTGCGAGCGCTCCTCCTCGGCCCGCTTCTCATCGGTGATGTCCTGTCCGGTCCCGACCATCCGGACGGGTCTCCCGCTCGCGTCGGTGACGACGCGTCCGCGCGCGTGGATCGTCGCCACCTCGCCGCCGGGGCGCACGACGCGGTGCTCGAACTTGAACGGCTGATGGTTCCGGGACGCCGCCTCCACGACGCGCCGCACGAGCGGGCGGTCCTCCGGATGCACGCGCGCGACGAACGACTCGAACGTACCCGGGAACGTCCCGCGGTCGAAGCCGTAGATCTCGTAGAGGGCGTCCGACCACCACAGGGCGTCCTTCTCGACGTCCCACTCCCAGCTCCCCACCCGCGCTACGCGCTGCGCCTCGCGCAGCCGCGCCTCGCTCCGCTCGAGCGCCTCCTGCGCCTCGGCGCGCTCGGCGGCCTCGCGGCGAAGCGTTTCCACGACCCGGCGGAGCTCGTGCGTCCGTTCCTCCACGCGTCGCTCGAGATCCTCGTTCAGGCTCCGGATCCGCTCTTCGCCGCGCCGGCGCTCCGCGAGCGCGGCCGTCACGGCGAGCATGAGGACCGAGATCACGCCCATGTAGGCCTGGAGGAGGAGCAGCGACTGGTTCGCGCTGCCGCGGGCGAAGGGGCCCATCCCCTGGATCGTCCCGAGGATCGCGATGCCGGACAGGAGGAGCGTCGCGGTGGCCGCCTCGCGCTGCGCGAAGCGGAACGCGGCCCAGACGAGCAGCGGGACGCAGAGGAAGTCGAGGTGCGGGGCGATCGCTCCGGGGATGGCGGATCGCCCGCCGAAGACGAGGGATCCGACCAGGACGAGACAGGCGAACAGCGCTCCGGCCTCGCCGACCCGGCGCGCGCTCCAGGAGATGCGCCGGCGGCGGCTCCAGAGGACGAGGAAGGGCGCGACGACGAGCGCGCCCGAGACGTCGCCGAGCCACCAGGTGAGCCAGATCGGGCCGTAGTCGTGCCACGGCATCGCGCGCGCCGCCGCGAGCGCGGTCACGCCGACCAGGGGGCTCACGGTCGTCGCGAGCGCGGCGGACGCGGCATAGACGAGGATGCCGCGGGGGCGATCGAACGCGGCGACGCCGCCGGCGAAGCGGCGGACGAGCCACGCGCCGGCGAGCGCCTCGAGCGTGTTGCCCACCGCGATGGCCGCGGACGCGAGGCCGAATCCCGACGTGGCCGCATTCACGAGGAAGGCCGCGACGAGAACCGCCGGCCACATCTCGTAGCCGTAGAGGAGGAACGCGGCGAGCGCGATCCCGGCGGGGGGCCAGACGGCCGTGGCGCTCTGGTTCAGGAACGCGAGCCCGAGGCCCACTCGTCCCGAGGCGTAATAGAGCACGGCGACGCCGACGGCGCGCAGGAGATCGCGTGCGGTGGGGCGAGCCATCAGAAGATGGTATCACGGTGTCGGGAGGGCAAAAAAATTCGGCCCGCGAAAGGCGCAGTCCAATGCGGTCGAGCCGTGGCCCGTACCGCCGGACTACACCTCCGCGGCGCCGCCCCCTGTCGGGGGCTTTCGGTTGCTGCTCGAATCTAGAGCGTCAGGGCGTCGTCCGGCCTGGGGCCGGCCGCGTCCCGGTCTGACCGGGATTCGTGCTCCCGCTCGGGACCGGCTCACGCCGGCCCGCGCCGTACTGGCTCTCGCCGGGCCGGTTCGTAGAGCCCGTGGAGGAGCCCTGGGAGCCGCTCTCGTATCCCTGGCTTCCCTGGAAGCGATCCTGGATCTGGTTCTTGCTTTCCTGGAGCTTGTCCTGGATCTGGCTCTTGCCTTCCTGGAACTTGTCCTTGGCCGCGCTGCCGAGGCGCTTCGCCGTATCGCCCAGCTTGCGACGCGTATCGCTGCCCGCCGCCGGGGCGAAGAGGAGCGCGACTCCGGCGCCGACGAGGGCGCCGAGCATGAAGCCGGACATTCCGGCCATGCCGGACTTGGACGTGTCTTCGTTCAGATAAGGATTGTCATTCACCGCCGTACCCTCCGTTCGTCGCGGCGTGGCCGCGATGAAACCGGTTCGTGACTCGTTCGAAAAAGTGGGCGGCGCCGGTCCGAACGCCGCGCGCGACGGCGACGGCCGTCAGGACGGGGCGCTCCACTTCCTCTAGAATGGCGTCTGAGAGCTGAGCGGTCCGTTCGCCGATCGCCTCGAAGCGGTCCACGACGCGCCGCACGGGAGGAACGATTGCCTTCGCCGATACCACGAGCTCCTCGGCGCCGCTCGTCACATGCTTGAGCTGGGCGACCCAACCCCGCAGTTCCTCGGTAAGCTCGTTGACCTTCTCAGTCGTCTTCCCCACCCGAGACAGGGCGCGCACGATGGAGACGGCGATTGCCACTACCGCGATTGTTACAATTACAAAGCAAATCTCGAGAAGCAGCGGCATCCTTCACCCTCCTCCGGCCACTCGGCCTTGTGGTTGGGACGCACCCTCGGTGTCGCTCGTATTGCCCAACCCCTTCTCCTCGGGAAGCAGCAATATGAAGGCCAACAATCACCGCCCCGGCGTCGCCATTCACAGGCTCGCGAGCAGGTCGCGGAGACGTCCCACGTCGAGCGGCTTCACGAAATGGCGGTCGAATCCAGCCTCTTCGGCCGCACGCAGGTCTGAGTCCCCTCCGAATCCCGTCAGCGCGACGAGCACGGCGTGGTGCTCCTCGGAGCGGAGCGCGCGCGCGACCTCGTAGCCGTCCATGTCGGGGAGCCCGATGTCGAGCAGCACGACCGAGGGCCGCTGCGCGCGGAACACCTCGATCCCCTGGATGCCGCTGTAGGCGACGCAGACGCGGTGGTTCCAGTTCTCGAGGAGCAGCGCGAGTGCGTCGGCGGAGTCGGGGTCGTTGTCGACCACGAGGACCGAGAGCGAAGGCGTGGCGTTCGGATCGGGCATGCGGCTACCTGCTTCCCCTACATCCCGCCGAGGAGCATCTGGATCAAGGCGTGGAAGACGACGGCGAGGATCATCCCCGAAAAGGCCCCCATCGCCACGTCGCTCGGGTAGTGCACGCCGAGGTAGATCCGCGAGAAGCTCACCGCGAGCGCAAAGAGGAAGAAGACAGGAGCCCACGCGGGGGCGAACATGCTGAGGAGGACCGCGCCCGCAAAGCCGGCGGCGGCGTGACCCGATGGGAAGGAGAAGTCCCGCGGCCGCGGCCCGATGACGCGCGCCTTGACGAAGGCGATGAACGGGCGGCGCCGCCGGAAGACACGCTTCAGGACGACATTCACGGTGATCATGGTCGCCCAGAGCGCGGGCAGGGCCTGCACCGCGGCTTCGAGCCCCTTCCGGAGATCGACGAGGAGCATGAGGAGGACGACGGCGGCCCATCCCTCGCCGTAGTGGATGAAGCGCGAGATGAGCTCGAGCGAGCGGTCGACGGCGTCGCCGAACGAGATGCAGTTGAGCCGGAGGAAGATCGCGGCGTCGTACGCCTCGAGCGCGGCGAGCGGATGGCGGAAGCGCCCCTGGAGCGGCCACGTGCGCGAGCGCTCTCCGATCATCCGCACGACGTCCTCTCCGACCGAAGCGGCCGGGGGGTGGGACTCCGCCTGGGCGTCCGCGACCTCGGCCTCGGCTTCGGTTTCGGCGGGAGGCGCGAGAGCCCATGCGGCGGCCGGCTCCGTCGGGGACTCCGCGCCGGCCGGGGTCTCCGCAGCGGCCTCGGCCCCGGCGGCCGGGGTCGCCCCAGC
>JBLMWD010000103.1:0-28096 GCA_050257045.1 Bacteroidota bacterium
GGTACAACGCTTCCCTCCCGTATTCCCTTCCGTCCAACGCGCCCTGTCACGACTCGATCTTGTAGATCTCCCGCCGGCCCGAGTCGACCAGCTCGTGATAGTCCTTCATGATGGCCTCGAACTTCTTCTGATCCTCCGAGCTCTGCCCCATCCCCTCCATCATCTTCTCGAACGCCTCGAGGGTCGGGACCTCCATCTCCAGGACGAGCGTCCAGTAGCGGTCGGCGCTCACGTCGGTGAGGATCCGCATCTTCCCCATCCCTCCGCCATCACCGATCTTCGCCATCTCCTGGAACTTCTCGACCAGCTTCCGGACCTTGCCGGGCTTGCAGTAGAACACCTCGCGGATGAGCAGCATCTTCGTTCTCCCGTGTCGTTGGTTTCAGGTTCTCGGGAACGGCCTTCAGTGCATGTAGTGCGCGTCCATCTCGCCGGCCGCGATGGCGACCTGGAGGCGGTTCGCGGCCGGCGGGATCGGACAGTTGTAATGCTCCGAGTAGGCGCACGCCGGGTTGTAGCAGAGGTTGAAGTCGAGGACGTAACGTCCATCGGGAAGCGGCTCTGGGTCGATGTAGCGGCCCACGTGATAGGTCTCTTTGCCGGTCGTCGCGTCGGTGAACAGGACGCTCAGGTCGTTCTCTCCCACGCCGGGCTCGAGGAGCCGGTCCGCCTCGAGGCGGACGGGCGTCCCCTTTACCTCGAAGTCGAACCACCCCACGCGCACGGCGCGCCGACGGTTGCCCCGCGTGGAGAGGATGATCGTCGTGTCCGCGCTCGGATTGGGCGTGAGCGGCGCCACGATGTGGTAGGCGAGATCGGGCGGGAACCACTTCATCCCCTTGTAGTCCTTGTATCGCGGGCTCTGGGGATCGAAGACGATGATCGCGGGGAAGCGCTGGTGCGAGAGCCGCATCGTGAACCGCCCTGCCTTGATGCTCGACGGCGGAAGCGTCGCGACGGTCAGGTTCGAGTCGTTCTTCACCTGGAATCGAGCCTTGGGATCGAGCGTCTCGACGCGGAAGGAGTCGCCGGCCACGGTGACGCGCAGATGGTGCGGCCGGATCCCCGGGTCCTCGACCCGCACGTCGTTCCCGGGAGCGCTTCCCACCGTGAGCGCGTTCTTGTCGCCGAAGTCCTGGCGCAGGACGGTGGCGAGATACGACGTCGGGGAGCTCTTCAGCCACTCATCGGTCTCGGAGCGGTCCTTCGCGTAGCGCTTGAGGAGCGTGTCGGCTTCCGCCGCGCTCATCTTCGCCGCGGGCCGCTTCCCGCCCCCGCCGCATCCCGTCGAGAGAGCCAGCGCGGCGAGCAGCCATCCGAGCAGCGCGGCCGTGAGGGGAATCCCGCGAAACCGACGCCCGTGATCACGAGTGGTCATCCTCCCGATCCTCCAGTAGATTCCAGACTGTGACATCGTCCACGACCGTCTCCGGTGTTCTCGAGCTCGTCGGCCAGGGCAACGGATTTCTCCGCGATCCCGCGCGTTCCTTCCAACCCGACCGCAGCGATCCGTTCGTCCCCGCGGCGCTCATCCGCCGCTTCGGGCTGATCGAGGGAGCGCAGGTGGCCGGTCCCTCCCGGCCCGGCCGCCAGGGGCCGGAGCTCGCCGACGTCGCGAGCGTGTGCTCGAAGTCTCCGGCGGCGTTCCGAGAGCGTACGCCATTCACGAAGCTGGTGGCCACGAATCCCGACCGCCGGTTCCGGCTGGGGGATTCCGGCAACGTCTCGATGCGCATCCTCGACCTCTTCGCCCCGGTCGGGCGCGGGACCCGCGGGCTCATCGCCGCGGCGCCCAAGACCGGGAAGACGCAGCTCCTCGAGGACCTCGCGCGGGCGATCCACGCCGACGCCCCCGACGCGCGCATCGTGGTCCTCCTCGTCGACGAGCGGCCGGAGGAGGTCACCCATTTCCGCCGTCAGGTGGAGGCGGAGGTGCTCGCGAGCAGCAGCGACCAAGGCGCGGTCGAGCACTCCCGCCTCGCGAACCTCTGCATGGCGCAGGTCCGCTGCGAGCTCGAGTGCGGCCGCGACGTGGTGGTCCTGGTCGACAGCCTCACCCGCATGGGGCGCGCGTTCAACGTGCGCGGATCCGATTCGGGCCGGACGATGAGCGGCGGGCTCGACTCGCGCGCGCTCGAGATCCCGCGCCAGTTCTTCGGGATGGCTCGGAACGTCGAGAACGGAGGCTCGGTGACGGTCCTCGCCACGGCGCTGATCGAGACCGGCTCGCGGATGGACGACCTCATCTTCGAGGAGTTCAAGGGGACCGGCAATTGCGAGATCGTGCTCGACCGAGAGCTCGCCGATCAGCGGGTCTTCCCCGCCCTGAACCTCGCCAAGAGCGGCACCCGCCGCGACGAGCTCCTGCATTCCGAAACGGATCTCAAGGCGATCAACGCGCTGCGCCGCCAGGTGCTCGGCGTCCCGCCCAAGCAGGGGATCCTCGACCTCCGGAAGGCGCTGGAGATGTTTCCCACCAACGAGGAGCTGCTGAAGCAGGTCACGGTCTGAGGCAGACCTGGGCCGAGCGGTCGCCGTAGAATAAGGGAGCGCCCCCGGGGCGAAGTCGCCACACCCCTGCGTGACGAGGCTCTCATGCGACCGACCGTGATCCGCGCCCCATTCGTCCTGCTCGCCATCCTGGTCGCTGCGGCCGGCTGCGCCGGCAAGAAGGCCGTGGCGCCCAAGCCCGTGCCGCGGCTTCTTGCCTCGCGCATCGCACTCACGGTCGCGCGGGGCGGAAATCCCGGCATCGAGCTGCTCGATCCCGCGGGTGGCGGTTTCACGCGCATCTCTCCCGCAAGCGCGATCGACGGGGAGCCGGCCATCTCGCCGGACGGAATGCGGATCGCCTTCATCACGACCGCGGTGAACGGCCAGCGTCTCATGACCATGGCGGTGGACGGCACGGACCGCAGGCCGTGTGGAAGCGATCCGACCCTCGATGCCTCCGGACCCCACTGGTCCCCCGACAGCCGGCACCTCGTCTTCACGGGCACGACCGGCGCCGGCCGCAACGTCTATACGATTCTCGCCTCGGGCGATTCGCTCCATCCCGTCACCGACGACGGCCAGTCGACCGCGCTGGGCTGGTCGCCGGACGGGGCGCGGGTCCTTTTCCTCCTCCAGGAAACGGTGAACGATTCGACGCGCGACTACCTGCGCGACGCCGAGGTCGGGATGGGAACGATGCGGACGCTCCTCGGCCCGGTGCTGCACACGATCATCGGAGCCGACTACGCGCCGGACGGCGCGCACATCACGTTCTGCTACGAGGGCGCGGACATCGGGTTCAAGGTGGAGGTCTGCAACGCGGACGGGAGCGGCAGGGCGACGGTCGCGGACGCGAATCCACCCATCGAGGGATTGAGCGCGCCGACATGGTCCCCCGACGGGAGCTGGATCGTCTTCTCGGCGCACATCACCACGGGGCAGGACGATCTCTACAGCGCGACGCCCTCGGGAAACGGCGACGCCGCGCTCTTCCTGGATCCGTCCGTCTCCGTCCGGCAGCCGAGTTGGGGACCCAAGCCCTGAGCGCGCGTGCCGCGGCGCTGGCGCTCGCGATCTGGCTGGCCGTCCCGGCCCAGGCCCTCGCCCATCGCGATGACTACATCGACGAGACGTTCGTCTACCAGACCCTCGCCGCCCACGAGCGCGAGCTCGAGGGCTGGGCCGAGGTCCACGCCGGCCGCGATCGGCGGCCGCAGTTCTGGTACACCGGCGCCTTCGAATGGGGCCTGACGTCGCGATGGACGCTGGACGCAGCGTCCCAGTGGCTGCACCGCGAGGGGGCCACGACGTTCGGACGCCTCCGGTCCGAGACGCGCTACCGGTTCTCCGAGGAGGGCCGCCGCCCCATCGACATGGCTGCTTCGCTCGAGTACGAGCTCGAGACGAAGAACGTCACCGGGGAAGACAACGAGGCCACGATCACCCCCCGACTGGTCCTCTCGCGCGACCTGTCCCGCTCGTGGAACACTACCGTGAACCTCGACTTCCCGGTCGCGATCTCCGGGGGCGGCCTCGAATTCCAGTATGCGATCGGCACGCGGTATCCGGCCGAGGGATTCCTTCGCGTCGGGACCGAATTCAAGCAGACGCCCGGCGAGCGGAGCGCGGTGTTGTTTCCCCAGGTCTGGTTCGCGCTCCCCGACGAGATGACGCTCAAGCTCGGCGTGGGGATCGGCTTGGCGCGCGAGGACGATCCGGTGAACGCGCGCGCGGCGTTCGAAGCCGAGTTCTGACCGCCGCGGGCCCGGCGTACGGTCAGCGGGCGGCGCGAGCCGGCCGCGCTTCCCGCGACACGGACGCGACCTCCTCCCCATCCCGCATGCGGTAGATCGGCCGGTAGAGATCCTTGTAGAAGCGGCTCGCACCCAACGCGCGCATCTCGGCGATCGCGTCGGCCGCGCTCCACCGGTCCACCTCGATTCGATAGATCGCCGCCATCGCTCCTGTCCGGTCGTGGCCGTGGCGGCAGTGGAAGTAGAGCGGGCGGTTCGAGGAGTCGCTCGCGAGCGTGAGGAAGGTCCGGATCTCCGCCGGCGTGGGCGCGGTCGAGCCGAAGACCCCCGCATGGAGGGGGATCTCGACGTAGCGGAGCCCGAGAGCGTCCGCCTCGCGCCGCTCTCCCTCATCGTGGATCAGGCTCACGATCGTCCGGACGCCGCTGTCACGCAGGCGGCGGAGGCCCGCCGTTCCGGGACTCGCGCCCCGGTAGAGGCCGGGCTCGACCTCCGCGAATCGAGAGACGGAGCCGGGACCGCTTCCGGCCAGCGCGATCAAGGCGCCCGGATCGAGCCCCGCCGGGATCGCTCGCGGCGTGAGGCTGTCGAGCGCGACGCTCTCTCCCACGCGAAGCGGCGCCGCGAGCCCACCCGCGAGCCCCAGGAACTCGTCGTGCCAACGCAACCCCTTCGTCCCGGCCCTTCCGCCGTAGGCCCCCTCGTGGGAGGCGATCACGCGCGGGCATCCGAGCGCTTCCTCGGCGCGCAAGGCGTCGGCCGGCTTCAGATGCGCGTTCACGTTCAGGATCGCGACGTCGGGCTTGAACTCGGCGCCGATCTTCGCGAAGCCGTCGAAGTACTCGGTGTCGCCGCTGTAGTAGATGGTCCGCTTCGCGGTGCGGATCACGTACCCGAGGGCGCCGCCGTCGGCGTGGGGCGTGGTCGACCAGCGCCCGCCGGGATGGTCCGCGACCACGGCCACGACCGAGCCGCCCGGAAACTCGTACACGTCGCCCGGGCGCATGACGCGGACGTGGGGCCCGAGCCCCACGACGTATTTCTCCGACGGCGCCGGGCAGAGGATCGTCGACGCCGCGCTGAACCGCGCGATCGTCGAAGGCTGGAGATGGTCCTGGTGGGCGTGCGAGATCAGGATCAGCCGGGTCTGGTCGTAGGCCTCGGGCGGCGGTGTCGGGATCCTCCGCCCGTTGAATGGCGAGTAGCGCGCGCCGAAGACCGGATCGGTGACGATCCCGTAGCCGTCCACGTCGATGTAGACGGACGCGTGTCCCCAGAACGTGATCGCGCTCGCCGGCGGCTCGTGGTAGAGGCTCGCGTCGGGCCGGGTCTTGACGAAGAGCGCGGGGGCGCACCCGGCGGTGAGCGCCAGGAGGAGAACGACAAGCGTGGTCCGCGGGGAGCGCATGCACGCGTTGATACCCCGCGGGAGCCGCCAATTCTCCTACTGACGCAACGGCAGTTGTCAGAATCTCTTAGCTCTGATCCTTCATGGGCTTTAGCAGTGGCTTCAGGTACAGCGGAACGTGCTGCTCCGGGAAGAGGCGGTCGAACTCCGCCTCCGTGGTGGGCCAGTCGGTCACGTAGAGGACGAACATGAAATCGATGAGGGAGATCAGGCAGTCGTTTCCCGACACGGCGACGAGGTCCTCGCCGTCGAGCAGCATCGACCGCGGGTTCTGGTTGTGCGACCCGGTCGTGAACGTGAAGATGCGGTGATTCCGCTGTGCCTCGGGCAGGGCCCGGAGCTTCTCCTCGAACGCCCGGATCTGGTCGCGGTAGAGCTCGACCCCGATGCCCTTGCCGTTCAGCCCCCGAACCTGATCCAGCCGGATCCGGAGATACGCATCGAGTGTCTTCGTCATTTCCGGCAATCCCAGGACCCCGAACGATTCCGCCGTTCCGAACAACTGGCTCTTCATGTGGAGGAAGGGACGGGGCCGCATGCGCACCTGGACGAACGGCGGAATCTCGTTCCACCGGTCGCGGTATTTGCGGAGGTATGTGACGACCGAGGAGTCGATCGGAAACAACTCTCGCAGGAACCGGAACTCGTCCATCCCGTGGATCGTGGCGGTCGCCCGGTTGCGCATGTCGTTGGTCTGGCAGGCGTGATCGTAGAGGCCGACGCGAAGCTCCCCGCCCGACCGCCGGAGGTCTTCCCCGAAGTACTCGCGAGCCTGAACCATCGTGCGCAGCGTCGAGCGGAGGAACTTCAGCGTCGACGCCGACGCGCTCGGCGCGTTCGGCGGGACCGGCCCGACCGGGAACAGATTCGCTCCCCGCAAAGCGGCGCTCACGAACATCCCGGCCCAGAACTCGCTGAGCCATAGCGAGTCGTAACAGAGCAGCCGGCTCCCGGGCGGCGCCAGGTTGTAGAGGGCCGCCTTCAGCACCGTCGCTTCCTTGGGCCCGTATCCCGTCTCGTTCACCAGGACGTTCACGGCCGCCGACATGGAGTCCGCCTGCATCTTGGCGCATCGCTCGGCGTAATCGGCGGGATAGCTTCGCGCCCGCAGGCACTCGGGGATCCTCGCCTCGCTGAATCCCTGGTGAAGCAGAAGGTTCCTCGCCTCGCTCTTCAACTGGACCAGCGCCGCACCGCGCAGGAGCAGGCTCCGGTCCTCCCATCCCGACCCGTTGTAGTGCTCGCCCACTCCCTGGCCGGTGACGAGCCCCTTGCCGGACCAGGGGTCCTCCTCGGTCACGTCGCGGAAGGCGATCTTTCGATGGTCGCGACGCGTCAGATCGAGCACGTACGAGGGATCGAAGACGTTCGTGATGTCGACGTGCACCCGGAAGCACTCCCGCAGCTCGCGCTCGGTCGCCCCCTTCAGTCGCGGGGACCGGCGGATCGCCGCGAGCAGGCTGTCGTGCTCGGCGTTCACCTGATCCTGGCACTCCCTCGGATTCAGCCGCGGCGCCCGGCTGCCATACAGGTTCTCGAGATACTTCATGAGGGCGCGGGACTTGTTCGATTCGTAGTAGTTCTGGTCGAGGAACAGGAAGAATTGAGGCAGACGGTTCCGCTTCCCCCTGTCCAGATCGTGAACCGCATCCGTGAACGCCCTGAGGTATCCGTCCGCCACGAGATCCCATCCGTACAGATCGGCCATGCCGCCGGGCGTCCGGCCGCGGAAATCGTGGACGATGGTCACTTGGTAGTCTCGCGTCTCGCGGATCATCCGCTTCAGCTCGGGGTGGAACTGTTCCATCATGAGATATTCGACTCGATTCGCGCAGGTGTACGGCTCGCCCGTGACCGCGGCGAGCACCGAGTCCCATTCGACCTGCGTGTCGTACTGCTCGGGACGAAGTCCGTAGTTGAGCGGAATCCAAGCGAGCGAGCCGCGGTTGCTCCAGAGCAGGAACTGGTTCATCCAGCGATTGCCCGATGCGATCGACGCGCCGCGAACGGCTCCGAGAACGCGGCGCAGGATCGCCGTCGACCGGGCATCCGCGCGCGCCGAATCGGCGGGGCCCATCGGCTGCAAGGTGCTCCCGAGCCGTTCGCGGAATACCTGAAGCGCCCGCGGGCCGTAGCCCCCCGCGTCGGCGGCGCTCTTCTCCTGCCCGAACAGGCCGTCGAAGGGAACGACGACATCCCGGAAGATCACCGACTCGGCGAGCGCCGCCGCGCGGCGGCCCCGGAGCGTGTCCCCCAAGGCCAGCGAGTATGCCGCGTCGAGCGCGCGATGGTAGGCGGCGTCCTCCTCGAGGTACGTGTGGCCTGGCATCCGGATGTGATCCCGGTACGCCGCGGCATCCTCTTGGAGATGATCGGGACGGAATCTGGGAGTGAGGAGGCGATTCATCCATTCGATCGAATGCGCGGCGATCTCGACCTGGCCATCGACGTCGCCGGCGAGCGAGTCCCCGCCGCGGGCGGCGTAGAAGGACGACGGCGCCCGCGGCAGATCGACTCCTGTACGGGCCGGCCTCCAGGGGCGCCGTCCGTCCCAAGGCGGGCGGAACGTGATCCCCGCCAGCCACTCCTTGCGCGCCACGTGGTAGTCGAGCCGCAGCATGTCGCCGTGTCCGAACAGGCCTCCGCGGCGAACGGGAAAGCGGACCGAGAGGGCCGGCGAAACATTCCCCCGCGGACCCGCCCACTCGGCGCCGGCCGCGAACCACGGCAGGCCGATATAGGCGGCTCCCGACGCGAGCGCGGAATTGCCGAGCGTCCCGCCCGCCACCTCCAGGGTCCCTTCGAAGCCGCCCAGCTTGGGCCCGTAGATGGGACGCGCAACCGACACGAACAGGCGGGACGTGGTGTGCTCGGTCTCGCGCGTGAAGTTGTAGCCGGCCAGACCGCCCCAGCGGACCCGATTCAGAGGCGGCTGTCCCATCGAATACGGTGCCGGAGGAAGCACGGAACTATCGAAAGGCGCGCCGGCGTCGGCCAGCGCTCGAGGTGGGAGAAGGAGGCCAACGAGGAGGCCGATCCAGGCGCCGCCATGCAGCGGGATCCGAGCCGGAACCGGAGGTCTCATGCCCCTGCCTCCTCGACCGCGCCGGGGCGAAGGGCGCCGCGTTCGCGGCGCCTTCGACCTCGGCGGACTCGACCGGCTCGATCAGCTCGGGTGAACCGGACTCACTCGGTGGTCAGGCCGGCGAAATGCTCCTTCGACGTCATCGCTTCGGCCCTCGTCACGTGGACGGTGCCGTCCTCGTGCTCGGGCGGGCCGTAGATGGTGTAGAACTTCATCGGCTTGTCGCCGGTGTTGCGCAGGTTGTGCTTGGCTCCTGCGGGAACGACGATCCCCACGTCTTTCTGGACCGGAGTCTTGTGTCCGTCGATCCAGATCTCGCCCCTGCCCTTCTCGATCCGGAAGAACTGATCCCGGTCGGCGTGGATCTCTTCGCCGATATCCTCCCCCTGCCGGAGGCACATGAGGACGAGCTGCAGCCCCTTCCCGGTGTAGACGACGCGGCGGAAATTCGAGTTCTCTTCGGTGATCGCTTCGATGTCGCGGACGAACCCTTTCATGACGGTCTCCTTGTGGACGCGGACTACGCCCACGACCGCAACTGCATGCCGCATGCCCTCTCGACGTCGCGCGTGCATTGCTCTGCGCCCGAACGTATTGTGGGCTTCCGAGGAGCGAAGCCGCTCCCGGCTCCCCGCGGACAAACTGGCATGCGGCCTGACATTCGAGCAGGGCGCCACCTGATTCAACCCGCCGCGGTGCCGGAACAGCCCGCCTCTCGGAAGATCAAACGCCTGCCGCGGCGTTTTCGCACATGGCCCGGGACGCCCGCTAGGGCCGGCGGCCCACCGCGATCAGCCACCGCGATGTTCGCCCGTACTCCGATCCATCGAGCTCGCCGTACAGGCGAACGCCGGTGAAGCCCGCCTGCTCCATCCGGTCGCGGAGCTCCTGCCCCGAGTAGAGTGTGTGGTGGAAGGCGAAGGTCTTGGCCCGCGCCCCGCGGATCAGGATCCAGCGGTTTCGGATGCGGGTCCAGTCGTCGAAGATCTCGTGCTCCGCGACGAGTCGGGTACCGTCCGGAAGCGTCTGCTCGGTCACAGGGGAAAAGATGCGCGCGAGCCACTCCTTCCCGCCCATCTGGGCGACGAAGGCGCCCCCCGGCTTCAGGCTCTCGTGGACGTGGCGCAGCACGAGGAGATCCTCGCCCTTGTCGTCGAAGTAGCCGAAGGACGTGAACATGCTGATCGCGAGGTCGTAGGCGCTCGGCCGGACGAAGTCGCGCATGTCCTCGCGCACCCACTCCACCGACACCCGGGCGGCGCGGGCCTTGGCGCGCGCCTTCGCGAGGAGGAATCGCGTGCGATCGACCCCCGTGACGCGAAGTTTCCGCTTCGCGAGCTCCACCGCGAAGCGCCCTGGACCGCAGCAGAGGTCGAGCACGTCCTTGCCGCGGGGGCGCACGAGGCGGATCAGGTTCTCGACCTCGGCAGCCGTGCCGTCCATGCGGGACTGCGGAAACATGAACGGGTAGAGATCCCGCCACATGTCGTCGTCGTCGAACCACTCGCGTTTTCGCCTCGGGCTCATCCGTCCCCCCGTCGTCAGATCTTCGCCACGACCTCCTCTTCGCGGAGCCCGTAGAGCGGCTGGTACTTCCGCCAGAGGTAGTCGGCGTACGGCTCGACGCTGATGTCGTGGCCCGTCACGCGGCGCACGAGCTCGGCCGGTGTGAACTTGGAGCCGTGCCGGTAGACGTTCTCGCGCAGCCAGCCGTGCAGGAGGCCGAACTCCCCGCGCCGGATCTCGTCGGGAATCCCCGGGTGCGTTCGGACCGCCGCGTCGAAGAACTGGGCCGAGAGGATATTCCCGAGCGTGTAGCCCTGGAACGCTCCGCCGATCGCGCCGTCGTACCAGTGGACGTCCTGGAGGACGCCGTCCTTGTCGTCGGGAACCGCGACGCCGAGGTCGGACTGGAAGCGCTCCTTCCACGCGCGCGGGAGATCCCGTATCGCGAGGTTCCCCTCGAGGAGGTCGAGCTCGAGCTCGAACCGGATCATGACGTGCAGGTTGTACGTGACCTCGTCGGCGTCGACGCGGATGAGGGAGCGCGCGACGCGATTGATCCCCTTGTAGAACGTGTCGAGCGAAACGTCGCGAAGCGGGCCCGGGAAGATCTCCTGAAGCCGCGGGAAGAAGCACTCCCAGAAAGGGCGGCTCCGTCCCACGAGGTTCTCCCAGAGGCGCGACTGGCTCTCGTGCACGCCGGAGGAGGCCCCGTCGCCGAGCGGCGTTCCTTCGTACCCGCGGTCGATCCCCTGCTCGTAGAGCGCGTGGCCGCACTCGTGGAGCGTGGAGAAGAGCGAGTCGGTGAAGTCGTTCGGATTCACGCGCGTCGTGATGCGGACGTCGCCGAGCGAGAACTTGGTCATGAAGGGGTGGAGGGTGAGGTCCTGCCGGCCCCGGTCGAAGTCGTATCCGAATCTCCGGATGACTTCGAGCCCCAGCGCGAGCTGGTCGGCCTCGGGCGCGGGATGGCGCAGGAAGGACGTGTCGGCCTCGCGGCGCGAGGTGATCGCCTGCACCATCGGGACGAGGCGCGCGCGCAGGTCGGCGAAGAGGGCGCGTACCGTGGCCGCCTTCATGCCGTAGTCGGCGAAGTCGATCAACGGATCGGCGATGTGCTGGTAGCCGGGATAGCAGTCGGCCGTCCGTCGCGAGAGGGCGAGCGTCTTCTCGAGCCAGGGCTCGACACGCGCGAAGTCGTTCGCGGGGCGCGCTTCGGTCCAGGCCTGGTAGCTCTGTGTGGCGTTCTCCCGGGACTCCGCGACGAGGCTCGACGGCTGGCGCACGAGCAGGTCCCATTCGCGACGCGCCACGCGCACGATCGAAGCCTCATCCGATTCGTACGGGAACGAGGCGGTCTCGGCCGCGGCGGCGTCGAGCAGGCGTCCCGTCTCCGCGTCGGTGAAGTGCTCGTGCGCGAGCTTCGAGAGTCTCGCGATCTGCCGGCCTCGCGCCGCGGCGCCTCCGGGGGGCATGTAGGTCCTCTGATCCCAAGCGAGCAGGTACGCCGCGTTCCTGAGATCGTACACGTGCAGCAGGCGCGCCTTGAGCGCCAGGAGCTTCTCCACGGGATCCCTCCATTCGAGTTCGGGCGGGCGCGGTTCGGGGGCGCGGGTGCCGCCCGTCACGGGAGCCTTGCCCCGGTTCGGCGTGAGCCGCGATGGTACTTTGGTAGCACTCTGGAGGGCCAGCACCGGGTGTAGGGTGGATTTGCAGCACGATGAGGTCCCCGGAACGGAGGACCGATGCGAGAGATCACGAGCCCTCGGCGCCAGGAGCATGGAATGCCCGCGCCCGTACCACCTTCGGCCGAACTCCCCCGACCCGCCCCCAGGTGCCCTGAGCCCGCCATCTACCCCCCGAACGGCATCGCCTTCGATTCCGACCGGACGTTCCCGATTCGAATGGGCCGGTACAGGTCGACGGAGGCAGGAGATGCGACGTCTATCGGATGAAGCACCCGAATCCGAATCTCCCGTGATCGAGATCCGGGAGCGGCAGTGGAAGATCCGAAACTGGCTGTTTGGGTTGTTGGTCGTGGCGATCACCGTCCTCTCCGGCCTGATCTACGCGGGGATCCGCATCAACGAGAACCGCGAGCACCGGAACGTCGCCGCGAGCGGACAGGCCGGCAGGCTCTCGGCCGACCTTCAGGACGCGCTCCAGCGGGTGGACCAGAAGAGCAGCGACGCGCGCATCGCCGGGATCGCGACGGCGGCCGCCGAGAGCCGGCTCCAGGAGGCGAGCGATCGGATCGCCCGGCTCTCCGGCAACCTGGCGCGGCTCGGGAGCGAGCAGGACGAGCTTTCGACGAAGCTGGTCGCGCTCCAGCAGTACGGCGACCGCCTGACCGGGGAGAACGAGAAGCTCCGGGCCGATCTCGCGACGAGCAGCAAGCGGATCCTCGCCCTCCAGGCGCAGCGGGTCGCCGATTCGCTCGCGCTCGCCGAGCAGAACGCCTCGCTGAACCGCAGGCTGACCAGCGTGGCGGACCAGACCGCGGACATCGACCGGCGCGTGGGCAAGGAAAAGACGGCGCTTCGCGGCGTGGGGGGCGTGGCGGCGGCCAATCTCGCGGTCGGCGTGATCCATCTGCTCGGGACGAAGCAGGGCACCGACGTCAGGCCGTCGGCGGCGTCGGTCGACAGGTAGAGACCGCCGGAAGGCAGTCCCTCCGCGCGGCCCTCGGGCGCGTTGTGCCGCGGCTTGACCCCGGCCCAGTTCGGGGGAGCATCGACGTATGGATGCGTATCGCCGCACGCGCGCCCGCATCGGGAGTGCTTCTCGCCCGAACGCGGCGTTCGTCGGGGCGGCGCTGCTCGCCGCCGCGGTTTCCCTGCTCGCGGCCGGCGCGCCCGCCCGCCCGGCCGATCCGCGCTGGGCCGCGGTGCGCGCCGTGTTCCACCAGGGCGAGACCGAGGGGCCCTATTTCCGCGTCAACCTCCCCCGTACCGACCTCCACGTCCGGATCGGGAACGACGCCCTCGATCCCTCGTTCGAGTTCACGAGCTACGCCGGGTTCGTTCCGATGGATCACGACCGGGTCCTGGCCATGGGCGAGATCGTCCTGCGGGCCGACGAGGTGCCGGCCGTCCTCGCGGAAGCCGACCGCCAGGGTCTGCGGATCAGCGCCGTGCACAACCACCTGCTCGGCGAGACGCCGCGGATCGTCTACGTGCATTACATGGCCGAAGGGCCGGCGGGCGCCGTCGCGAGCAGGCTGCGCGCGGTCTACGGCCGGAGCGCCACGCCGCTCACCCCGCCGCGCGAGGAGCGGGCGACCGAGAACTGGTCGTCGATCGACGCGATCCTCGGCCGTCACGCCGAGGCGGAAGGGCGCGTCGCCGAATACGAGTTCCCGCGCCAGTCGACCCCGTCGTGAAGGCCCTGGACGAGCATGGGCTCCAGGTCACGGCGGTGCACAACCACATGGTCGACGACGCGCCGCGCATGTACTGGATCCACTGGTACGCCACGGGGGACGGGCCGGCGCTCGCCCGCGGCGTCGCGGCCGCGCTCGCGCGCACGAACAGCGAGCGGCGGTCGACCTCGGAGCACTGAGGCGACGGCCGGTCCGGTTCCGGACTACCACGCGATCCGCTTCCGGTCGTGAAAGAAGCCTCCCGTCGGCCCGTTCCCCGGCAGGGTCGCGAGCCAGACGATTGTCTCGGCTCCCTTCTCCACGCTGCGCGTCGCGCCGGATCCCCCCATGTCGGTCCGCACCCATCCCGGGTCGACGCAGTTCACGCGCGCCTCGGGGAGGGCGGCGGCGAGCAGGACGGTGATGGCGTTCAGCGCCGCCTTGGAAACGGAGTAGCCCGGCGCGTAGGTGCTCATGGTGGAGAGCTGCCCCGCGCCGGAGGAGACGTTCACGATGCGTGGCGACCCGCTCCGTCGCAGGAGGGGCACGACGGCCTGGGTCACGAGCAGCGCGCCCAGCGCGTTCACGCGCATCGTCGTCTCGAACGTCTCGCGGTCGAGCGTGAGAATGCTCCCACCCTCGTCGTGGAGGATCCCGGCGTTGTTCACGAGGACGTCGAGGCGCCCGTGCTCATGTGCGAGCCACGAGGCCAGGGCGGCGATCGAGCCCTCGTCGGCGACGTCGAGCGCGCGCGGGAAGGCTGACGCCCCGATCTTCCGCGCGGCCGAGGACGCGGCGCGCTCGGTCCGCCCGGTTACGACGACGCCGTATCCGCGCGCGGCGAGCTGCCGGGCCGTCTCGAGGCCGATCCCGCGGCTCGAGCCGGTGACGAGGGCAAGGCGCTGGTCTTTTTCCATGCCCCTAGTGTAGCCTCCCCGGCCATGGCCGACCCGCGCGTGGAGAAGCTCGCCGATCTACTCGTCAACTACTCGATCGCCGCGAAGCCCGGACAGAAGATCGCGATCCAGGGCCCCACGCCCGCCGAGCCGCTGATCCGCGCGATCTACGCTTCCGTGCTGAAGGCGGGCGCGCACCCGCTGGTGCTCGCGACGATTCCCGGTTTGGACGAGGCCCTCTTCCGCCATGCGACCGACGAGCAGCTCCAGCACGTCCCGCCTCCCGCCCGTCTCGTCACCGAGACCTACGATGGGCTGATCGCGCTCTGGGCGTCCGCGAACACGAAATCGCTCAGCACCGTGGAGCCGCGGAAGCTCGCGCTCCATCAGCGCGCCATGGGCGAGATCCAGCGGATCTTCATGCAGCGGCACGCGACGGGCGACCTCCACTGGGTGGGAACCCTCTTCCCCACGAACGCGAGCGCGCAGGACGCGGAGATGGGGCTCGCGGAGTTCGAGGACCTGGTCTACGGCGCCTGCCTTCCCGACCTTGCCGACCCGATCGGTTACTGGAAGCGCTTCTCGGCCTGGCAGCAGGGTCTCGTGGAGTGGCTGCGCGGGAAGAGGGAGATCCACGTGACCGGGCCCGACACCGACCTCCGGCTCTCCGTCGAGGGGCGGCCGTTCATCAACTGCGACGGGCACGCGAACATGCCCGACGGCGAGGTCTTCACGAGCCCGGTCGAGGGATCGGTCGAGGGACGCGTCCGCTACACCTACCCCGCCGTCTATCGCGGCCGCGAGGTCGTGAACGTCCGCCTCCGTCTCGAGAAGGGGCGCGTCGTGGAGGCGAAGGCCGACAAGGGCGAGGACTTCCTGAACGAGACGCTCGACATCGACCCGGGGGCGCGCGTCCCGGGCGAGTTCGCGATCGGAACGAACAAGGGCGTCACGCGCTTCATGCGCCACACCCTCTTCGACGAGAAGATCGCGGGAACCTTCCACATGGCGCTCGGCGCCAGCATTCCGGAATCGGGAGGGACCAACCTCTCGGCGGTCCACTGGGACATGGTCTGCGACCTCCGCCAGGGGGGCGAGATCCGGGTCGACGGCGAGCTGCTCCACAAGGACGGGAAGTTCGTCGTCGAGTTCTAAGCGCTCGTGATCTTCACGGCCGCCTTCTTCCTCTGCGCCGTCCTCGCCGCGTCGATCGCCGCCGTCACGGGATTCGGGATCGGGAGCATCCTCACGCCGGTGCTCGCGCTCCGCGTGGGCACGAGCCTCGCGGTGGCCGCCGTCGCGATCCCCCACTTCGTCGGCACCGCGCTCCGCTTCTGGGTCCTCCGACGGCACGTCGACCGCCGCGTCCTGCTCGGCTTCGGGATCACGAGCGCGATCGGCGGGCTCGCCGGCGCGCTCCTCCACACGTGGGTGTCGAGCCGCGCGCTCGGCGCCGTCTTCGGCTGCCTCCTCATCCTGGCCGCGACGTCGGAGCTGACCGGGTGGATCGGCCGCGTCCGCTGGGGACGGAGCGCCGCCTGGGCGGCGGGGCTCCTCTCGGGGCTCTTCGGCGGACTCGTCGGGAACCAGGGCGGAATCCGCTCCGCCGCGATGCTCGGCTTCGACGTGCCGAAGGAGTCGTTCGTCGCGACGGCCACGGCGATCGGCCTCTTCGTCGACGCGGCCCGGCTTCCCGTCTACGTCGCCACCCAGGGCGCCGCCATGGCCCGCCTGGCGCCGCTCCTCCTCGTGGCGATCGCCGGAGTGACGGCCGGCACGGTCCTCGGCACCCGCGTCCTGACGCGTCTGCCGCGCCAGCTCTTCCGGCGCGTCGTGGCGGTCCTGCTCCTGGCCCTCGGCGCCTACATGCTCGCCGTCTCGTTGTAAAGCTTGTCCCGAATCGGGCGCGGCGGCCTGCCGCGTACGTTTTCGCAGATTCGTCTCCGCGCGTCCCGGCGCGCTCAAGTCGAACCCATTTGCCGGGATGCGACGGGGCTTCGCGTCTCACTCCACCGTTCCCGTCCCCTCTGGCATGCGATTTGAGAGGGCGTGGCTGGTTGCCGTTCTCCAGAGCGGCCCGACCATTGCGACCGGATCCTTTGAAGGGAGCAGACATGAGGCGATGGGAAGAACGTGAACGAGCAGAAGCGGCGATGGACGAGCCGGTTACCATCACGGAGCGCCAGTATCGCTCGCTGAAGCGCGGAGCCACGCTCGGGCTCTGCGCGCTGATCCTGGCGGTGCTGGGCACGGGGCTCGCGGTCTGGAATTTCGTGGCGGGGCCGAAGAACAGCCAGGCGAACCCGGCCGTGGCGCAGACCGCTCCGGCTGAGAGCAGCACCACCCAGACCGCGACGCCGGCGCCGGCGCCCACGCCCGACAGCGTGCGGAGCGCGACCGCTCCGCCGCCGGCCGCGACACCAGCCCCGGCAGTCAAGACGGCGACCCCGGCCGCGACCGCCATGAAGCCGGTCGTGAAGCCGGTCGTGACCGCGCACGCGGGCTCCCGTCACGCGAGCCGGAGCTCGGAATCGGCCGCGACCGCGAGAGCCCAGCGGAGCGCCCTGGAGAGCGGGGCGGCGGGTCAGAAGCCGCAGACCATGCAGGCTTCCGATCTGATCTCCAAGCCGACACCGTCCGTTCCGTCCCCTGCCGTTCCGTCCCCGATCACCGGGCAGCCTTCGAAGCCCGCGGCCAAGGACACGACCGGCACCAGCAAGTAGCATCGCGCGACCCCGGACCATCCGCCCCGCCGCAGGTGCCGCTGCGGACGGGGCGTTTTCTCGAAGCTGGCGTTACCTCCCCGGCGGGTCTAGGCTGCGAGCGTTCCCGTGCCCGGATTTCCGAATTCGGTCCACTTGCCCGAGGAGCGCCCACGATGAAGCCCGCCGCCCGCCTCACCCTTCTGCTGTTCCTCCTGCTCGCTCCGCACGCGCCCGCCGCCTGGGCGGAGCCCGTTCCGCTCGGATCGGACAGCACCGTCACGCTGCCGTCGGGCTCGGCGTTCAACGCGCCGAAGGGCTGGTACGTCTCGGATCTCCAGGGAGGACTCCTCCTCCAGGATCCCGATCGCCAGCTCCGTGTCGCCTTCCTGGAGCGGGCCGACTCGTCGGGAACCGCCGCGATCGCGCACGCCTGGAAGCAGCTGCAGCCCGATTTCTCCCGCACGATCCGTCAGACCGTCACGCCCCCCGCGCGGGACGGCTGGGAGGAGATCGTCCAGAACGTCTACGAGACCACGACGCAGGAGGCGCGCACGATCATCGGGCTCGCGAGGCGGAAGGGAGCGACCTGGCACGTCAACCTGTTCGAGGGCCCCGACGCGACCGTCGAGAAGCGCGCCGCCCAGGCGAACACCGCGATCCTCACCTGGAAGCCGAAGGGGCTCGAGGAGGAGTCGTTCGCGGGACGCAAGGCGCACGCGCTCGATCCGGCGCGGGTGAAGACGCTCGAGGAGTTCATCGAGGACGCCCGCGTGAAGACCAAGACCCCGGGCGCCGCGATCGCGATCGTGCAGGACGGGCGGGTCGTCTATGAGAAGGGGTTCGGCGTTCGCAAGCTCGGCGCCAGGGACCCGGTCACCCCGCACACCCTCTTCATGATCGGCTCGATGACCAAGTCGCTCACGACGCTCATGATGGCGAAGCTCGTCGACGAGGGGCGCTTCCAGTGGGACACCCCCGTCGTGAAGATCGATCCGGAGTTCAAGCTCGGCGATCCCGACGTCACGCCGAAGCTCACGATGCGCCACACGGTCTGCGCGTGCACGGGGCTCCCGCGGCAGGACATGGAGTTCCTCTTCCAGTACGCCGGCACGACGCCCGAGATGCGCGTCGCCTCGATGGCGCGGATGAAGCCGACGACCGGCTTCGGCGAGACGTTCCAGTACAGCAACACGATGGTCTCGACCGGCGGCTACGTCGCGGCCCATGCCGCGGAGGAAAAGGGGCCGATGGGGCCGGCGTACGACCACGTGATGCAGTCGCGCGTCTTCGATCCCCTCGGCATGAAGGCCACGACGTTCGATCCCGCGGTGGCTGCGCGCGGCGAGCACGCGACACCCCACGGCCGGACGCTCCAGGGCGACTTCCGCCCGATCCGCATCGAGGACGAGGCCGGCGTCATCTCCGTCCGGCCCGCCGGCGCGGCATGGTCGAACGTGGAAGACCTGAGCCGCTACGTTCAGGCCGAGCTCTCGGGCGGGATCGCTCCCGGCGGCGCGCGGGTCGTCTCCTCGGAGAACCTCCTCGCGCGGCGCGAGCCCCAGGTGCGCATGAGCGACAAGATGAGCTACGGGCTCGGGCTCATGATTCAGGACTTCCATGGCGTGCAGGTCGTCCAGCACGGCGGCAACAATCTCGGCTACACCGCCGACATGTACTTCCTCCCGGAGCACGGCGTGGGCGTGGCGCTCCTCACGAACGGACAGGGGGCGAACCTCTTCACGAGCGCCGTGCAGCGGCGGCTGATGGAGCTCCTCTTCGACGGCAAGGACGAAGCGGCCCAGACGCTCGCCTTCGGAGTGGCGCAGCAGGAGAAGAGCGTGAAGAAGTTGCTCGAGGAGGTGGTCTTCGTCCCCCAGCGGGCGTGGGTGACGAAGTGGACGGGGCATTACGCCAACGCCGACCTCGGCGACGTCACGCTCCGGACGGGCGGCAAGGAGGCGGTCCTCGACGCGGGTGAGTGGAAGTGCACCGTGGGTGAGCGGAAGCAGCCGGACGGAACGAGCACCCTCATGCTGACGAGCCCGCCGCTCGCGGGGCTCGAGCTCATTCCCGCGGAGAACGGAGGAAAACCGACCCTCACGCTGCGCACGATGCAGCAGGAGTACGTGTTCGCGACCGCTGGACGGTGATCGCGGCAACGCCGTAGAATCGGGGCAGTCCCCTTCGGGGCCCGGCGCACGCCGGGCCCCGATGTCCACGCACGACCGCCGGTGAGGGCCACTCCGTGAATTCGAAGGGCGCCGCACGGCCGTCCCCCCGCTCCGTCTTGTTCCCGCTCTTCCTGCTGGCCGCCGCCGTGACCGCGATCGCCGCGACGCCTGCCCCGCCCTCGCCCACGTGGGCCGAAGCGGGGGCCGCGTATCAAAAGGGCGACTGGAAGGCTTCTGCCGAAGCCTACGGCTCGATCACGAGACGCGAGCCGGGGAGCGGACGCGCGTGGTACCGGCTCGGATCGAGCTACGCGCATCTCGGGAAGCTGAAGGAGGCGATCCCCGCCTATCTCCGGGCCGAGGCGATCGGCCAGAATCCGCTCGTCCGCTACGACCTCGCCTGCGCCTACGCGCGGCTCGCCGACACGACACAGGCCTTCGTTTGGCTCGAGAAGGCGGTCGCGGGCGGGTTCCGTCCGGCGGAGACGATGAAGAGCGATCCCGATCTCGCGCCGCTGCGCGCCACCGGCCATTTCACGGCGCTCGTCCGGAGCGTGGAGTGGAACGAGCGCCCGTGCGCCCACCTCGCGGAGAACCGCCAGCTCGATTTCTGGGTCGGCGAGTGGGAGGTGCGCGCGCCCGAGGGGACCGTCTCGGGGCAGAGCTCGATCACCGTGGAGAACAACGACTGCTGGATCCACGAGCACTGGAAGAGCGCGATCGCGGGAACCGGCGAGAGCTTCAACTTCTACAACCCGACGACGAAGACGTGGCACCAGACCTGGGTCGACGACCAGGGAGAGGTGGCCGAGTTCGACGGGACGTTCCGGGACGGAGCAATGCGGCTCGAGGGTTACCGGCAGGGATCGGAGGGGATCCGCATCCCCGCGCGCCTCACGCTCACGCCGCGGCCGGATGGGACGGTTCGACAACTCGGGGAGAACTCGGCGGACGGCGGGAAGACCTGGACGACGCTCTACGACCTCACGTATGCACGGAAAGGCGGCGCGCCGGCCAGCGGTCCAGGGAGGGCGACTCCTTCAACAGCTCCGGAACGGTGACGAAGCGGTAGCCCTGGGCCCGCAGCCGCTCGATGATCGACGGCAGTCCGGCCACGACCACGCTCCGGTCGGCGCCGGGTACGAGGTTGAGCCCGTCGTGGAGCAGCACGATGGCGCCGGGGTGCGCGCCCGCGACCACGCGGTCCGAGAGCTGCTTCGGCGTGAGCCGGTTCCAGTCGATCGCCGAGTCGTCCCAGGTCACCGTGTCGAGGGAGTCGCTCTGCGCCACACGCATGAGCCACGGCGAACGCAGTCCCTGCGGCGGCCGGAAGAGGCGCGGATAGACGCCGGTGGCGTCGTGGATGTCGCGTTCCGCGCGATCCAGCTCGGCCCGGATCTTCTGCGTGGAGGCGAGCGCGAAGCCAAAGGGATGCGTGTCGCTGTGATTCCCGATCGCGTGCCCCTCCTCCACGATCCGCGCCGCGAGCGCCGGATCCTTCCGCACGCGCTCGCCGATCAGGAAGAACGTCGCATGCACGCGCTCCTTGCGCAGGATGGCGAGCACGCGCGACGTGTAGGGATCGTTCGGCCCGTCATCGAACGTGAGCGCCACGACGCGCTCGTTCTTCGAGCCGGCCCAGTGGGTCCCGCCGAACGCGTTCGACCACGGCGAGAGCACGTCGTAGACGCCGATCCCCGCGATCGCCGCCAGCGCCGCCGTGGCCAGCCACCGCAGCGAGGCGCGCGCCGTGAAACGACGGCGGCCCGGCTTCTCCTCCCGCACGTCCGGGAATCCCCTCCAGAGCGGACGTCCCCGCAGCTCCAGCGAGAAGAAATTCGTGGCGTAGAGGAAGAGGCTCCGGCCGAGCATGCGGTTCCAGCGACGGCACGAGGTGTAGACCGCCACGTCCTCGAGAAGGACCACGCGGCCGAACCGGCGCAGGCGCTCGGAGAGCTCGGTGTCGACCTGCAGATTGAAGTCGAGATTCCAGCCGCCGGCCGCCTCGAAGACGCTCCGGCGGACGGAGAAGTTTGCGCCCCAGAGGTGGGGACCCTGCGGGCGGCTCCGGTCGGCGCGGTTCAGCACGGGAAGGAGGCCGCGCGTGAAGAGCCAGCCGCGGAGATTCGGCTCGCAGAAGATGATCTCCCCGCCCACCGCGACGACGTCGCCGCGCATCTCGTACTCGCGCGCGAAGCGCGAGAGCCAGTCGGGTGGAACGATCGTATCGGCGTCGGTGCTCGCGATGATCGCGCCCGTGGCCGCGCTGAAGCCGCGGGCGAGGGCGCGGCTATAGCCGCGCTCGGGCTCGTGGATGACCGCCACGCCGCGCGAGCGCGCGATCGCCGCCGTCGCGTCGGTGCTGCCGTTGTCGACGACGATGATCTCGACCTCGCCCGGATAGTCCTGGCTGAGGAGCGAATCCAGGCAGGCCGGAAGAAGGCCCTCTTCGTTGAAAGCGGGAACGACGACGCTGATCTTCACGCGTCGGTCGTCAGGGGTCCACGCGACGGGCGATCCATTCACGCACCTCCCGCTGCCATTGGCGTACGGCCGAAGCGTACGAACGCTCGGCCATGAATCGCGCAGGATTGTGATCGATATCGCGGTGGGTGGCCAGCACTCCTTGGAACTGGACCTCGGAGCGTTGGCCGGCGAGGGGCCGGACGTCGATGAAGATCCGGCCGAACGCCTTTCCGGAGAAGAGGCGGAAGAGGATGTGGTGGATCGGCTTCCACTCGGTGAGGACGCGGGTGACCTCGGTCGGGTCCTGCACCCACTTGTCGCTCTGGAGGGCCGCCATGGCGGCCCAGCTCGCGACGGAGGGCGGAGCGTCCAGGGTGTCGCGGAACGCCTCACCGAGACGGACGTGCCAGTCTTCCTCGCTGACGGAGCTCGCGCAGTCGCGACCCATGGAGTCGGGCGGCTGGCTGGAGCCGTGTGCCCGGGCTGGAACGGCCACGACGAGGGGCGCGGTGAGGACGATGGCGAGGGCGAGCGAGATCCTCATGAAATGCTCCAATCATGGAGGCCGGTCCGTCGGCGCCTGAGCGCCCCGATTCGTTGGACCTTGAACCCCCAACGTACAACGCTGGTTCCGCGGCGCCGGCTGCAACCGGCCCATGCGAGAAGCACCCGATATCAAGCAGGAGTCGCGCCGTGCCGATCGATGACGCATGGACCGGCGCGTGAAGCTCCATGGGGACATCGCGATGCTGTTCCTGGCCGCCTTCGTCGGACTCGCGGGATGCGGGCGTTCGACGGCCCGGGCGGGAACATCTGACATGGGCCCTGCACATCCGGGAGCGGCTAGAAATGAGCCGATGGGCGCGGAGCCGACCGCGCGTTACTCCACGCTCGATGCCGCGTGCGACAGCGTGGAGTCGATTCTGCGACGCTCCGCCGCGGGTGTGACCGGAGTCACACTCGCGCCGCGCGCGCCGGTGAAATTTCAGTACTGGTATGCGCGCGCCGAGGCCGCCGGGCAGAGCTTCCAGATCGAAGCGGCCGACTCGTGTCCCAACGAGGCGGTCGAGCAGGGGCTTCGCGATGCCGGTTGGGTCGAGAACTACGGCTACGGCGCCGATGGTCCGGACGGATCGACGCTCGGGTTCGTGAGCCGCGACTTCCTCTGCCTCATCGAGGCGAATTGGGACGGCGGCGACGATTCGGACACGACGTACGTCCCGCGGCCGGGGTGCCGGGTCCGGATCACGTGCGTGCCGCGACGGACGGAAGACACTCCGAAGTAGTCAGCGTAGTTCGAAATGCGTGAAGACGATTCCCGACGAGGTCGACAGCCCGTAGACCCCGAGCGGTGATGCGCTCTCGGCAAACGTAGCCGACGGCGTGAACGAGATCGTCCCCGCCGCGCCGATCCCCGCGACCAGATGTCCCCGGCGCGCGAAGTCGAAGCGGTAGCCCGTCGTCACCTCGCCCACGCGCACCACCGGTCCGGGTCCTCCACTCGCATCCGGAAAGAGCTCGTTCTTGTCCACCCGTTCCGCGCGCGCGAAGAGCGTGTGCCGGTCCTGGAAGCGGAGCGCCCCTTCGACGGTGAACCCATCCATCGTCGGGCCGGGTCGCTCGTGGTTGCGTCCCCACGCCGCCATCGCTTCCCACTCGCCGCGCGCGCCCGATCCCGCGACCATCGCCGACGCCGTCGTGCGATCCACGTCCACCGTGGGATCGAGCTGCTCCGGGCTGTGCAGGCGTCCGCGGCTCACCTGGAACGACCACGCCGGGCTCGGATTCAGCGAGAGCCGGAACGAATGGGAGTCGAGCCGCGGCGACTCGATGTTCCAGCGGTTCTGATCGGGCTCGCGCCCGCGGAATGCCGAGGCCTCGAGCTTGGCGTCGCCCCAGACCGCGCCCGCGGTGAGCACGCCGAACGTGACATGCGACGAGTCGAGCCAGTGGTGCGTGATCGGCGCGAGCGGATCCTCCGCGCCCGAGAAGCGGTGCATGAAGGCGGGCGGACCGAGCGCGGGCTCTCCGGGCAGCCCGCCGTACACGAAGAGCGAGCGGTCGCCGCTCGCGACGCTGTAGCTCGCCGCGAGCTCCATGAAGAGGTCGTGCGGATGCTGTCGGTCGACGAGCGGCGTACGCCCGTCGGCGGTCTCCCCCGTCTGGAGGAGGAGCGGATAGCCCTGCTTTCCGATGGTCGCGGGCTCGGCCGAGAGCATCGCGCGCAGGCCCAACGTGCCCGGCCCGGCCGCGCGCCGCGCCATTCCCATCACCATGTTCGAGCTGAAGAGCTTCGTGCGGCCGCGCGCTCCTCCCTGGTCGTCGTACACCACGTCCCCCATGCCGTGGAGCATCAGCATCCATGAGCCGCGCATCGCGTGGCGGCCGTGGTGCCCCGCGCGGTCGGGCTGCCACGAGGTGCCCGACGCCTCGCGGCTCATCGAATAGGGGCCGTAGAGCCCCTTCATGGCGTGCTCGTGGTGCATGCCGGACATGCCGTGTTCCATGCCGGGCATGGCGTGGTCGTGCTTCGTGCCGGGCATCTCCATCCCAGGCATGGCCTCGTGCCCCATGCCGGGCATCTCGTGCGTGTGCGTGGAATCGGCTGCGGCGGCGTGATGGCGCGTCTGCATGGCGGCGTGATGGTGCGTCTGGGCGCCAGCGCCCCCGGCCCGCAGCACGCTGAAGATGACGGCACCCGCGAAGATCGCGGATCGTGGGCGCGTCACGTGCGGCCGAACCGGACCGCCGCGCGCGCTCGGGCGCGCTCGGCCTCCACCTCCCGGTCGCGCGGGTCGGCGCTCGTGACGAGAGCGTCGAGGAGCCGGCGCGACGCCGCCGCCACCTCGTCAATGGCGCGGTGGAACGCGGCTTCGTTCGCCGCCGACGGCTTCGTGTAGCCCGAGATCTTGCGGACGAACTGGAGCGAGGCGGCGCGCACCTCCTCGTCGGTGGCTGGGGGATCGAAGTTGAACAGCGGTTTGATGTTTCGGCACATGACGCGGGCTCCGGGATCGAGGTTGCGGGTCGTGATCGCTCTCGCTAGAGTCTGCGGATGGCCACGTTCCTCTTCAAGACCGAACCGTCGACCTACTCCTTCGACGACCTCGTGCGCGACAAGACGACCGTCTGGGACGGGGTCTCCAACCCGCTCGCCCTGAAGCATCTCCGCGAGGTGAAGAAGGGCGACACGGTCGCGATCTACCACACCGGTGACGAGAAGCAGGTCGTCGGGCTCGCGACCGCAGACTCCGATCCCTTTCCCGACCCCAAGGCGAAGGATCCGAAGCGCGTCGTGGTGCGGCTGAAGGCCGGGCGCGCGCTTCCCTTCCCCGTGTCGCTCGCCACGTTCAAGAGCGACCCGGCGCTCCAGACCTCCGAGCTCGTGCGGCTGCCGCGCCTCTCGGTCATGCCGCTCACGCAGGCGCAGCACAAGCGGCTCCTCGAGCGATCGGGACTCTCCGGCACGAAGTGAGCCGCGGCGGCGCCGCGGCTTTCCCCCGTCACATCGCCCGCGTCACCTTCAGGAACACGTTGCGCCCCGGACGGAGGACGCGCACGGGATCGAGGTGCTGGCGGTACGGCTGGTCGAGCGCGTTCTCCACGCCGGCGATGAGCGCGGCCGGTCCGAAGGCGTGCCCCGCCCGCACGTTCACCACCGCGAACCCCGGCGTCCGCGTCTCGCCGGCCGCGACGCGCGTCTGCCGCAGCGCCCACTCCAGCTCCGGCTCGATCCACGGTCCGCGCGCGGGCGAGAACCGGATCGCGGCGGTCCCCTCGAAGGGCGGGACCATCGGGAGCGGCGCGCCGGTTGCGAGGTTCTTCCCGACGGCGACGCCCGCGCTCGAGCGGAACGAGAGCCAGCGCCGCGCGTCCACGGACGCGGCCGCGCTCACGCCGTCGATTCGCGCGCTGGCGACGTTTCGATACGCGCGGACCGGCGCGCCCGAGATCGAATCGCCGGTCACGACCGTCGCGATGTAGTCGGTGATCCGGTTCCGATAGAAGGTAACGGACGCGCGTGCCGAGGATCCGGTCCATCCGGCCCCGGCCTCGACGCTCCGGCTCTTCTCGGTGCGCAGATCCGGGTTCCCGCTGTAGACGTAGCCGTCCGGCCGGAGGAGGAGACCGAAGAGCTCCGTCGGATCGGGGATCCGATAGCCGAACCCGAGACCCGCGCGCGCGTAGAGACCGCGCCCGCCGAGGAGACGCAGCCCCGCGTTCCCGCTCGGGATCCACTCGGTCGTCGCGTCGAAACCCTCGGCGCGGCGCCGCGACCAGTCGAGCCGCGCGCCCGCGCTCCCTTCGAGCCACGGCGCGATCCGCACGAGCCCCTGAGTGAACGAGCCGGCGTCGAGCAGGCGGACGCCGGGCCAGGAGCGGTACTCGGTGCGGACCGTCTCCCCCATCGCGGTCCGATCCACCCAGCGCGTCCCCTCCGCGTTCCACTGCGTCGCTTCGAACCCGGCGTCGAGGTCGATCCGAGCGGCCGGACGGAGCCGCGCCTGCGCCCGCCCGCCCCATGTCCGCGTGTCGGAGCGCGCGTCGGTATCCGTGCGCATCGGATCTGTGCCCATCGCGGCCGGCATCGTCATGCTCATCGTCATGTGATGGTCGACCGACTGGAGATAGGCCTTGGCGTTCACGCCATCGAGCACGCCGCGGCTGAGCTGCGCGCCCCAGTCGAGCGAGGCGAGCCAGCGATCCTCTTCCGGAACACGCGCGCCGGCGGACCCGGGATAGCCGATGTCGCGGCCGGCGTAGCGTTGAACGCGCGCCTCGAGCCGGTGCGCCGGGGCGGGCCGGTAGCTCCCCGCCAGATCGAACGTCGCGTCCCGGAACGACGAGACCGGCACCACGCCGCGCGGGGTCCGCTCGTCGCCGTAGCTCGCGCCGTCGGCCGAAGCGGTGAGCGCGAAGCGGCCGCGCCGGCCCCAGAGGGTCCCGCCGAAGCGGCCGCCCGGCACCGCGCTCGACGCCGCCATCCGGATCTCACCCTGGAGCGGCGCGTCGAGCCGCGGTCCGCGCGTGACCACGTTCACCACGCCGCCCAGATTGCCGGATCCATAGAGGGTGGACCCCGGTCCCGAGAGAACCTCCACGCGCTCGACGTTGTCGGGGTTCACGGTGGCGAGCCCGGCATCCATGCCCATGTTGCAGGCGCGATTGATGCGATTGCCGTCGAGCAGGACAACCACGCGCTCGCCCCCGAGCCCGCGGAGAAAGGCCTTCGAGCCCCAGCTGCCCGGGCGCGAGGTCGCGATGCCCTCCGTCGCGGCGAGCGCCTCCGCCGTCGTGGGAGCGGCGCGCTCGGCGAGCGCCGCGCGCGGCGTGGTCACGAGGGAGAGCTGCGAGAGGTCGCCGAGTCTCGGGGAGGGCGCCGCCGAGGCGGTGACCCGGAGCGAGTTGAGGAGGACGGGCGCGAGCGGGAGCCGGATCTCCGGCGGCACGCCGGCCGCCCGGAACGAGAGCGGGCGGTATCCAATCCGCTGCACCGTGACGAGAGCGGAATCGCCGGCGATCGGGATCGTGAATCGTCCCGACCCGTCGGTCGTGACACTCGAGCGCCCCGAGACGATCACGGCGTCGGGGAGGGGCTCTCCCGAGCTCGAATCGAGCACCCGCGCCGTGACGTCTCGGACGGCGGCCCCGCGCGGCGGGGCGGCTTCGCCCGCGGCCGTTCCCGCGCCCAGCAGCAGCCAGGCGAGAACCAGTCCGCAGGCCATGGATGTACGTGGCATGACGGAAACCTCCGGATGAGAGCCTGAGCTCGGGACGCGCTCGGAACGAGCGCGTCCGAGGAACACGAGGTCAGCAGATCAGGCGGTTCGGGGAGGTCCGGTGGGATAGGGCAGGCGCCAAGCGCCCGGATCACGAGGAGCTTCTTCAGCCGCGGGAGGATCGGTCGGCGCGAGGGCGCTCGGCGGAGCGAGATCGTGAGGCGTCTCCGGCGTCACGCCCCAGGCGTGCATGGAGCAGCAGTCGCCGAGACACTGGCAATCGCGCTTCGCGCCCTGCTGCTGCGAATGGCAGCAGGAATGGGCGCCGGCGGGCTGGCCGGTGGAATCGGCGTGCCGAAGAGCGCAGACGTCGTCGCAGAGCTTGCCGTGAATCGCGGGGGCGACGCAGACGGTCAGCAGGAAGAACGCGGCCTGGATCAGGGCCAGCGCGCGGCGGGACGCTGATGGGGCGTGAGGCACGGTATCGCTCCGGGGTGGAGAAGGCTCCGGAACGAGCCTATTCCCCCGGGAACG
>JBLMWD010000104.1:0-21539 GCA_050257045.1 Bacteroidota bacterium
GGGCCGCGCACGACGCCGTCGGCACCCGCCGTGGGCAGTCCGGCCGCCATGCGCGGGGCCCCCGCCGCGGCCGCGCCTCCTTCCACGAACGCGAACGGCCCCTCCGTGGACGGCCAGCGCCTCTCGCCCGCCGTGCGGAAGCTGGTCAAGGAGAACGAGGTCGACGTCGCGCAGATCCGCGGCTCCGGCATGGGCGGCCGGGTGACGCGCGAGGACGTCCTGACCTATCTGGAGGCGCGCAAGGTCGCGGCTTCAGCTCCGGGACGACCTCCGGCCGGCCCGGCTGCTCCGGGGCCGGCTGCCGGTCGCGCCGCGGCCGAGGCGCCGCCCGCATCCCGACCTCTGAAGCCGCTCCCGATGCCCGCTTTCGCGGGCACGGGAGGACATGAAGAGACCGTCGAGCCGCTCACCAACGTCCGGAAGATGATCGCGCAGAACATGGTGAAGTCTCGGCACACCGCCGCGCACTGCGCCGTGGCCGACGAAGTCGACATGACCGCCCTGGTCGAGATGAGAGGACGACTGAAGGAACGGGTGCTGCGGGATTATGGTGTGAAGCTCACGTACATGCCATACATCGTAAAGGCGGTCGTGCGCGCGCTGAAGGAGCACCCGGTCGTGAACGCCTCGATGACCGAGACCGAGGTGCACTACAAGAAGTACTACAACATCGGGATCGCCGTGCATCGCGATCAGGGGCTCATCGTTCCGATCGTACACGACGCCGACCGGAAGAATCTGCTCCAGATCGCGGCCGAGATCGAGGACCTGGGCGCCCGCGCGCGCTCCGAGAAGCTGACCCTGGACGACATCCAGGGGGGCACGTTCACGATCACGAACGCGGGGATGTTCGGCGCCACGTCGTCGGTCCCGGTCATCAACCACCCTGAGGTCGGCATCCTGGGCGTGCACCTGATCGAGGAGCGCCCGGTGGTGCGCGACCACCGGATCGTGGTGCGGTGGATGATGACGCTCGTCCTCTCCTTCGATCACCGGCTGGTGGACGGCACCCCCGCGGTGCAGTTCCTCCATCGGGTGAAGGAGCTGCTCGAAGATCCGGAGAGCTGGCTCCTCGACGCGGTGTAGGACGATGGCGCTCGCGCACCCGAAGGACGCGCGCTTCACGCCCCCCGACTACGGGCCGACGTCGCCGATCGCCGCCTTCGACCTGGGGCGCGTCCCCTACCGGTCCGCCCTCGCCTTCCAGCGCCGCGCCGTGGAGGCCCGCGCGAGCGGCCGCGCTCCCGACGTCCTCTACTTCGTCGAGCACGACCCGGTCATCACCGTCGGCCGCGCCGGCAAGGACTCGAGTCTCCGCCTCTCCGCCGCCGAGTACGAGCTCCGCGGCGTGGAGGTGGTCGCGGTCGAGCGCGGCGGCGACGCGACCTATCACGGGCCGGGGCAGCTCGTCGGCTATCCGGTGATGGCGCTCGACAACCTCCCCTGCGGCCGCGATCTCCACCGCTTCCTGCGCGACCTCGAGGAGGGGCTGATCCGCGCCCTCGCCTCGTTCGACATCACGGCCGAGCGGCGGCCGCCGTACACGGGCGTCTGGGTCGGCTCGCGGAAGATCGCCGCCATCGGCGTCGCGGTGCGGCGCTGGGTCACGTTCCACGGGTTCGCGCTGAACATCGACCCGAACCTTTCCCATTTCGACTGGATCCACCCCTGCGGCATTCGCCACCTGGGCGTCGGCTCCATGGCCTCCCTCCTCGGCGCAGCCCCCCCACGCGAGGAAGTCGAGGCACGGCTCGCAACGTCCTTCAGCGACATCTGGGGACGTCCCATCGAGCTCTCGGCCGAGGAACTGGTGCACGTCTGAGCCGCCCTTCCCGGAGGCAGAAGATGCCTGAGACGATGAAGCCGTTGCCGACCGCCGGCGCCGTCCGCGTCGAGCGGGATTCTCTCGGCTCGCTCGAAATTCCAGCGAGCGCCTACTACGGCGTCCAGACCGCGCGCGCCGTGGCCAACTTCCCCATCAGCGGCGAGCGCCTCCACCCGGAGATGGTCCGCGCCGTGGTCCGCATCAAGATCGCCGCGGCCCGGGCCAACGCCGAGCTGGGCGTCCTCGACAAGAAGAAGGCCGATGCGATCGTGCGCGCGGCCGAGGAGATCCTGGCCGGGAAGCACGACGACCAGTTCGTCGTCGACGCCTACCAGGCCGGCGCCGGCACCTCGTTCCATATGAACGCGAACGAGGTGATCGCGAACCGCGCCTGCGAGCTCTTGGGGGGCGAGCGCGGCGACACGAAGCTCCTGAGCCCGAACGACCACGTGAACATGGCGCAGTCGACCAACGACGTGATCCCGACGGCGATCCGGCTCGCGGCCTACGTCCTGGCCGGTCCGGTGATCGAGGAGGCCGCGGCGCTCGCCCGCTCCTTCGCCGGGCGCGCGCGCGCCTTCGCGGGCGTGTTGAAGTCGGGGCGCACGCACCTGCAGGACGCGGTCCCGATCACCCTCGGCCAGGAGTTCAGCGGCTACCAGGTCTGCGTCGAGGGCTGGGTCGAGTCGCTGAAGAAGAGCCGCGCGGGGCTCCTCCCGCTCGGCCTCGGCGGGAACGCCGCCGGCACCGGGATCAACGCGCATCCCAAGTACCGCGAGCGCGCCGTGGCGAACCTGGCCTCGATGATGGACGCGCCGTTTACGCCCGCGCCCAACCTCTTCGAGGCGATGCAGTCGATGGCGCCCTTCGTCCGCCTCTCGAGCGACCTCCGCGGATTCGCGCTCGATCTGACGCGGATCGCCAACGACCTCCGGCTCCTCGCGAGCGGCCCGACGACCGGCATGAACGAGATCGGCCTCCCCGCGGTGCAGCCCGGCTCCTCGATCATGCCCGGCAAGGTGAACCCGGTGATGCTCGAGATGACGAACATGGTCTGCTTCCAGGTGATCGGCTACGACACTACGGTCGCCTACGCGGCGCAGGCGGGGCAGCTCGAGCTGAACGTCATGATGCCGGTCATCGCGCACAACCTGCTCCGCGCCCTCCACATTCTCGCCCCCGCGATGCGCGCGCTGCGCGAGAAGTGCGTGGAGGGGATCACCGCGAACGAGGAGGTCTGCCGCGACTATTTCGACCACTCCATTTCGGTTGCCACCGCCCTCAACCCCTACATCGGATATCTCGCCGCCGCCGAGGTGGCGAAGGAGTCGGCCAAGACCGGCCGCACGGTGGTCGACATCGTGCGCGACCGGAAGCTTCTCACGGAGGAGCAGATCGAGAAGGTCTTCTCGCCGGATGGAATGACGCACCCGGGCGGGAGCTGATCCCGCCCGGCGCTTTCCCAAGGGAGCCGCTCCCCCGAAATCGCGGGCTCCGAGCTTCGTCTCGAACCAGGAGGTTCCCATGACGAGCGTACCCGGAACGCCTCGCGCGGCGGCCCGCATCGCCGCCGCATCCCTGCTCACCGTTTTTCTGGCGTTCGCGCTCGCGCCGCCGGCATCGGCCTCGGGCCAGTTCGGCATCGGCGCGTTCGGAACGTACGGCGCCTACAAGATGGCCGACGTGAACGATGAGTTGATCACCCCGCTCAACGACCTGCTCGCTCTGTCCGGGTCGGATGTGCGCATGGACAAGATCAACAACGGATTCGGCTTCGGCGGCGGCCTCCGCTGGAAGTCCCCCTCGAACATCCTGGTCGCGGTCGACTACGAACGCCTGGCAGCCTCGTCCAAGGTGAGCGACCCGACCGGCTCCTTCGAGCTCAAGGTGCCCGCGAACGCCGTGATCGGCACGGTCACCTATCTGCTCCCCTCCACCACGAACCTCCACTTCGGGTTCGCCGGCGGCCTCGGGTATTACAGCGCGGACGGATCGGCCACGCTTGCCGATCCGGACACGTCGTTCACCGACAAGCTGAAGGGGCACGGCATCGGCTTCCATGCGGGCGCCGTGATGGACGTGACGCTCTCCGAGCAGCTCCATCTGAACGTCTTCGGAGGGTGGCGCCAGGCCAAGACGACCGATCTGAAGGACAACGACGTGAAGGTCCTCAAGTCCAACGGAGACGACGCGACCCTCGACTGGAGCGGCGTGACGGCCCGCGTCGGGCTGGACCTCTACTTCGGCGCGACCGAGGCGGTAACCCCGAGGCCATGAGCCCGCGACTGGTGCTCGCGCTGCTGACGGGAGCCGTGCTGGCGGCCGGCGCGTGCGGGCGCAGGTACGAGGGGCCCGGAGCTTCCGACGCGGCGCCGGTCGACACCGCGAAGATCCACGCGGCGGACGTCGCGGGGTGGGAATACCGGCGCGAGATCTCGGCGGACCTCGACGGCGACGGGAAGCTCGACCGCGTGGTGATCGCGGCGGACGTGGCGATGGGACCGATGGGGCCGCTCTGGCAGAGCGCGCATCGCTGGGCGGTTTACGTCGAGCCGGCGAAGGGGGGGCCGACCCTCCTCTACGGCGCGCTCGTGCCGAACGGGTTCGCCGAGGCCGCCGTTCTCGAGCCCGACCAGGATCATCGGCGGAAGGTGCTCGTGCAGGAGCGCACGCCGCGCCTGATCCGGGCGATGGAGGTGGAGTACGACTCCGGGAAGGCACGCCTTTCCTCGAGCATGACCTACCCGGTCGCGGAGTGGCTGCCCGGGGAGGCGGTGATGCGGTAGGCCCGCGGGCGCCCGTGGATGGGGCGTGCTGGCCGAGGCGTCCGGCCGACGACGGAGAGCAAACGAAAACGGGGCGGCGTCGCTCGACGCCGCCCCGCCGCTTTACGGGATCGCGATTACAGGTTGAAGCCGAAGCCCGCCCGCACCTGGAAGTAGTTCAGGCTGTTTCCGCTCGTCGCCACGTCGTGGTAGAGACCCGTGATGTTCATGCGCGTCGTCGGGCCCACCGGGAACTCGACGCCGGCGCCCAGGTTGAAGCCGAACTTCGAGTCGGAGGTCGAGGCGTTGCCGATCACGCTGTCCTCGACCTTGGCCGTGACGCTGTAGAGGCCCGCGCCCGCCTGGCCGTAGAACTGCGTGCCGGGGTTGTGCGTGAACGTGTAGCGGATCGTCGGATGCACGCGGAAGAGGTGCATCGAGGCCTTGTTGTCGGCCGTGAAGCCGTTGTCGTACGTCACCGAGCCCATGTTGTCGAACGAGATCTCCGGACCCCACGTCACCGCCTGCGACGGATGGAGCCAGTACGCCGCGCCGAAGGCGAGCCCGCCGGCCATCGTGTCGCCATTACCCATGTCTTCGTTCGACTTCGCGTAGCCCAGGTTCAGCTCCATCGTGCCCGGATTCGAGCCCGACTCGTGGTGCGGCCGCGGCGCCGCGACGGCGCTCGAGGCGATGACCAGGGCGGCGAGGGCCGCCAGAACGATCGTGCGCTTCATCTGTCTCTCCTCGTTTCGTGGTCGTTACGTGAAGGGGGCGGCGCCGTTCGGCGCCGCCCCGACTGCCAACCGCGGAGTGGCGCTCCGATTACAGACCGAAGCCGACGCCCGCGCGGAACTGGAGGTAGTTCAGGCTCTGGCCGCTCGTGGAGACCGAGTGGTAGAGGCCCGTCAGGTTCATCTTCGACTTCGGGCCGACCGGGAAGCTGACGCCCGCGCCGACGTTGAAGCCGAACTTGGACTGGCTGTCGCTCGCGCTGCCGGCGACGCTGTCCTTGATGTCCATCGCCACGTGATACAGACCCGCGCCGCCCTGGGCATAGAACGACGGGCCGACGCCCGCGCCGATGTTGAACCGGAGGGCCGGGTTCACGCGGAAGTTGTTCGTCTTGATCTCGTTGTCGGTCGTGGTGCCGTTGTCGTAGTTGGCCTTGCCGAGGTTGTCATAGCCGGCCTCGAGGCCCATCGAGATCATCGGAGAGGTGTTGCGCCAGTAACCGGCGCCGAACGACAGACCACCGGCCATCGCGTCCTTCACGCCGCCGATGTCGATTCCGGAAGTCACGTCCGTCGAGGACTTGCAATAGCCCGCGTTCAGCTCGAGCGTCCCGAGGCTGGGCACCGGAGACGCGCTGGCGAGCGGCGCGAGCGCCAGACCGACAACCGCAGTCGCAAGAACCAGAGCCAGAGACATGCGCTTCATCTGCTTCCCCCTTCTGTTGTGGACGGACTTCCGAGTTCCACCCGCCGGATCCCCGTGGAACGGCATCCCTGCCGAGGGACCCGCCACCCGACCGGAATTGAATCGGCACGTGAAGGGAGTAACTTGAGGGGGTGGCCGGAAGGCGCCTTCCGCCCGCAACGACTTCAGGAACAAAGATTTAGGCGTTCGGTATTTCGACTTCGGCGCGGGGGACGCGCCCCTCTTCGACGTCCTTGAAGAAGTACCAGTAGAGCACCGACGCGCCCACGTAGAGCGCCGCCGCGACGAGGAGCGGTTCGGTGTACCCCTTCCGCTCGATCAGGGCGCCCCCGACGTCCGCGCTCACGCTCCAGGCGAGGTACCAGGAGAGGGAGAGGAGGCTGTTCGTGATGGCGTGGTCGCGTTTCGGGACCACTTCCATCGCGAAGTGGGAGGAGAGCGGCTGGTTCATGTTCATGAGCGCGCTCCGGAGGAAGAAGGCGAGCGAGACGAGCGGGAACCAGGTCGAGAGGGCGAGCGCGACCATGAACGGCACCGAGAGGAGCTGCGTCGTGACCACGCCGCGCACGAGCCCCATCCGGCGCGAGACGGCCGGTCCGAAGAGGTTCCCGGCCACCATGAAGAGCTGCATCGCGCTGAAGAGGAGCCCGATTCCCGCCTCGCTCAGCCCGAAGCGGTCGCGAAAGTAGAGGTTCAGGAACGGGATGATGAGCCCCGCGCCGAGCCCGATCAGGACCGAAGGGAGGACGAGCTTGAGCTCGAGCCCCCAGTCGACGTCGACGAGGTCGCGCATCTGGCGCCAGGCTCCTCGGAGCCTCCGCTCCACGAGGACGCCCGGCGGGAGACCCTCCGACGCGGGCGCGGGATCGGCCGGGCGGGGCGGCTCGGTCATCCGCTGGAACGGGATCGCGCAGAGGAGCGTGACCGCGGCCGAGACCCAGAGCGACCAGCGGAGCGCGAGCCGGTCCGAGGGGGTGAAGGCGTGGAAGAGGCGCGGGAGGAACCCGCCGGCCGCCGAGCCGACGATCGCCGCCACGACGAGGATCGTGAACGCCGCGCTGAAGAGGAAGGGGCGCGCCGGCTCGGCCACGTCGCGCATCACGACCGGCGCGATCGAGAGGCGGTAGACGGTGAGCGCGGTGCCGGAGAAGAACGCGACGAGGAGGAGGAGCTCCGGCTGGACGAGCGTCGCCTGGAGGATGCTGATCGCGGCGCAGAGGGCCCCCGATCCCACGAGGATCACGCGCGCCTCGGTGGTGCGGAAGAGGAGCGCCACCGGGATCGCCGCGACCGCCGCGCCGAGGGAGATCTTGGAGATGATCTGGCCGATGCCGGCGTCGGAGAAGCCGAGGGCGCGGAGGTAGAGGTTGAAGAGGAGCGAGAAGATCGACTGGCCGAAGCCGATCAGGAAGAGCCCGGCGAGATAGAGGCGGGCGTTCCGTCCCGCGCCGCGGACCTGGTCCCAGTATTCGCGGACGACGCTCCCGAGGGCGCGGTGCATCGGGTCAGGTCAGTGGCGCCCCCGCGCGCGCTCCTTCGCGGGGAGGATCTCCAGGCAGGTGGTCCACCATCCCGTCCGGATCGTCGTCACGAACTCCTCGGGAAGATTCTCGTCCTCCATCTCGCGCGCGAGCGCTTCGTGGTCGTAGGCAACCGGGACGAAGCAGGCCGCGGCATCGCCCGGCTCGAAGAAGGCGTACCAGACTTCGGTGCGGCCGTCGTTCGCGGGGCGTCCCACCGCGCCGACGTTCACGACGCGCCCGCCGCCGGCGAGCGTCCGCTGCCAGTGGATCCCGGTGTGCGAGCAGAGCACCTGGTCCGCCCCCGCCTCGCGCAGCAGGCGGTCGAGGAAGGCGTCCGAGGAGGAGGACTCCCAGAGGAACTCGTTCACGCGGCGGGGCGAGCCGTGGCAGAGGAGCCACCGCCGGCCCCCGCGCAGGAAGCGGATCTCGCGCGGGAGCGCGGCGAGACGGGCGCGCTCGCTCTCGCTCGTCCTCCGATCGGTGTAGGCGTAGGAGATCCGCGCGAACTCGTTGTCGCGGGGATGCGTGTAGCCGCACCCGCAGTCGGCGAGCCGGCCCGCGAGCGAGCGGTCGTAGTTCCCCGCCAGCGTCTCGACCCCGTGCTCCTCGAGGATCGGAAAGACGCGTCCCGGGTTCGGGCCGAAGCCGCCGAGGTCGCCGAGGCAGAAGATCCGGCGCGCGCCGCGCCCCCGCGCATCCTCGAGAACCGCGCGAAGCGCCGTGTGGTTCGCGTAGACGCCTCCGAGCACCGCGATCGCTCCGTCGCACCACGTCAGTTCCGGCACGTGGCCCCCGTCGTCCAGCAGGTGTGGCAGGCGCCGTGCGCGAGCGGATGCGGGCGGAGCGTCTCGGCCAGCGTCGTCCCCATCCGCGCGTCGGGCGCGTCGATGAGGATCGGGCAGACCATCACGCCGCGGCTCGTCACCATGCGGCTCGTGGAGCACTGGAGGGTCCAGGGGTCGTGCCCTTCCATGTGCTCGCGGGTGAGCGCCTCCTCCTCGGCGTAGCCCCGGGTCCGCCCGGGCTCGCGCCCGATGAGGAAGAGAGGCAGCACCTTCACGCGCGGTCGCTGGAGACCGCGCGCGCGCAGGAGCTCGTGGAAGCGCTCCCGGATCTCCGGATCTTCCTCGTCCTCCCAGACGCGCGCGACGGTCAGGATCGGGCTCAGCCCCGCGGCGGCGAGGCGCTCCACGCCGGTCAGGGCCGCTTCGAAGGAGCCCGCCCCGCGGATCGGGTCGTTCCGCTCGGGGGTCGGCCCGTCGAGGCTCACCCGCACCTCGAGCGAGTAGCGGGAGGCTTCGTGCGCGTCGGCCAGCGCCCGCGCGCGCTCCGGCGTGATCAAGGTCCCGTTCGTGAGCACTGTCGCCGGGCCAATCCGTAACGCGTCCTCGAGGATCCCGAGCAGCTCCCGGTTCAGGAACGGCTCCCCCCCGGTGAAGTACGTGTCGTTCACGCCGAGCGACTCCGCTTCGAGCAGGTACCGGGCGACCACGTCGCGGGTCATCATCTCGTGGGCCCGATGGGTCGGACCGCAGGAGATGAAGCAGTGGCGGCAGGTCAGGTTGCAGAGGGTGCCCGCGACCTGGAACCAGACGGTGTCGAGCCCCAGGCAGGGTACCGAGGGCGCGCCGCCTCGAAGGAGCGGGAGAGGAGTTGCCTGAGGGGCGGTGGCGACCGGCCCCATGGTCTAGCGCTCTCGCCCGCGGGGGGGATCGCTGAATCCGCCCCGGCCCTCCAGGGCGTTCCGCCGGTCGCGGAACCACTCGTAGTCGCGCTGCTCCTCGTCGGCGAGCTCCTGGTAGAAGCGCCGCCCTTCGATGTCCGCGTCGGAGCCGGCCAGCTCGCGGTAGTTCCCGATCGCGTCCAGCTTCCGCTCCATGGCGAGCTCGAACGCGAGCGCCGCGGTGGCGGCGCCCGTCGGCTCGGGGAGCGGCGCATGTCCCCGCTTCGCCGACTTGTAGCGGAATCGCTTGCCGGTCAGGGTGCGCCATCGCTCTTCGAGAAGCTGGCGGTGTCGCATCTCCTGGTGCGCGAGAGCGTGATACCGCTCCCGCTCCTCGGGATCGGCCGCGGCGCGGGCGAGCTTCAGATACTCGTCGTGGGCGGCCTGCTCCTGGTAGATCGCCTCCTCGATGATCTCGAGGGAGCGGGAAGGCGTGGGGATCATGGCGGAGGGAGCCTAGCACGCTCGAGGGGGAGGGACAACGGAGGCACCCGGAGTGGGCCAAAGGACCCGGTGCCGCGCGGGGTCCCTTTCTCCTTGTGGTACCATCAGATCGGTTTCCCAAACCACTTCGACCAGGAGCCGAACGCACGTGATCTGGGACGTCCTCATCGTGGGCGCCGGTCCGGCCGGCCTCTCCGCCGCCCTCTTCACCCGCATGCGCCGGATGTCGACGCTCCTCCTCGACACGGCCGTGGCCGGGGGACAGCTCGCCTCGCTCTACCCGAAGAAGCCGGTCCACGACTTCCCCTCGTACCGCTACGTGATGGGCGACGTCCTCGGACGGAACTTCGTCGAGCAGGCGGTCCACATGGGCGCCGAGATCCGGGAGGGCGAGCACGTCACGATGATCCGCCGGGACGACGCCCAGAACCTGATCCGCGTGACCTCGACCAAGGAGACGTACGAGGCGCGCTCGGTCATCATCGCGACCGGAGGCGGCGCGTTCGAGCCGCGGAAGATCAACAAGCCGGGCGAGATGGAGCTGCGTGGCAAGGGGGTCGGCTACGGCATGCCCGACGTGGAATCGGCCCGCGGGAAGCGGGTCCTCGTGATCGGCGGCGGCGACAGCGCGCTGGAGTCGGCTCTCTCATTGAAGGAGACGGCCCAGGTGACCCTGATCCACATGCTCGACAAGTGGCAGGGGATGGATTCCTACGTCGAGGAGATCGCGGCGTCGTCGATCCGCGCGATGCTCGAGACCGAGACGATGGAGATCCGCGGGAACGGCAAGGTCGAGTCGGTCGTCGTGCGGAACAAGAAGAGCGGGGCGACCGAGGAGATCCCGACCGACCTCGTCTCGATCAACGTCGGTTACCTCATGGACACGAAGATCGTCCGCCAGTGGGGGCTCACGCTCGAGGGGAACCAGATCCAGGTCGACGAGGTGATGAACACGAACATCCCGGGCGTCTTCGCCTGCGGCGACATCGCCACCTATTCCGGGAAGTACAAGCTCCTCATCACGGCCTGCAGCGAGGGAGCGGCCGCGGCGAACACGGCCTACATCTACGTGAAGCAGCCGAAGAAGTTCACGGTCGGCGAGCTCTACGCCGCGCCGAAGGAAGATGGGGACGCGCAGCCGAAGGCTACTTAGGCGCCGCCCACCGTGAGCGACTGGAACCGGATGCTCGGGGCCGACACGTTGCTCCGGTACTCGAGGTCGGTCCCCACGGCGTTGATCCCGACCAGCATTTCCTGGAGCCGTCCGCCGACCGTGATCCCCTCGACCGGCTTCGTGAGCTTCCCTCCCTCGATCCACGACCCCTCGACCTGCTGGCTGAACTCCCCCGAGACCGTGTCGATCCCGAATCCCGCGAGGTCGGTCACGTAGAGGCCGTGCGCCACGTCGGCGATCATCTTCTCGGGGCGGGTGCCGCCCCGGTCGAGGTAGAAGTTGTTCGGCTGGACCTGGGGAAGGCTGTCGTAGGAGCGCCCCGCGTTGCCCGTGGTCGGGACTCCCATCCGGCGGGCCGAGACGACGGTCTGGAGATAGTGGCGGAGGACGCCTCCTTCGATGACCGGAGTCCGCACGGTCTGCACTCCTTCTCCGTCGAACGGGCGCGAGCCGAGCCCGCGGCGCATCGTGCCGTCGTCGAGGATCGTGACGAGCGGCGAGGCGACCGGGCTCCCGATCTTCCCCGCGAGGAACGAGCGCTGCTCGAGCACGTTCACGCCGCTCAGGGCCGGGAAGAGGCCCCGGAGGAGGACCCCTGCCGCCTCGGCTTCGAAGATCACCGGCACCTTCGCGGACGGCACCGCCGCCGCGCCGAGCTTCGCCGCCGCGCGCCCCGCGGCCTTCCGCCCCACCCGCTCGGGCGTCTCGAGATCGGCGAAGATCCGCTTCCGATCCGCGAAGGTGCCGGTCCGCTTCTGCGTTCCCTGCGTCGCCACCGCGGTCACCGCGAGCCACGCGGCGCTCGCGCGGTACGTGAGGTACGGGACGTAGGTGCTCGAGAAGTGGGTCTCGTTCGACTGCACGCCGGCCCGCACGTCGCGCGTCGACTGCACGCGCGGATCCTGCGCGAAGGCGTTCTCCTCGGCGGAGCGGGCGAGCGGGACCAGGTCCTCCGGCCGCATCGTGAGCACGGAGGGATCGTCGATGTCGAGCTGGAGCCCGGTCGGGGGCGGCTCTTCGGAGACCTTGTTCTCGTCGCGCGGCGTCGCCTCCGCGGCGAGCGAGATCGTGCGGTTCACGATCTCGTCGAGGACCGGAGGGCGGAAGTCGGTCGTGTACAGGAAGCCCATCCGGCGGTCCTTGAACACCCGGAGCCCGAGCCCGGTGATCACCGACGACTGCACCAGCTCCACTTCGCGCTGGCGCACGCGCACCTCGACGAAATGGGCGATTTCGAGGTAGGCCTCGGCCTGGGCCGCGCCCGACCGTTCGGCGTTCGTCCGGACCCGGTTCACCAGCTCTTGCGGAACGAAGGAGGGCATCTAGATCGCCGTCCCGCCGACCGTGATCGAGGAGAAGCGGACCGTCGGCTGTCCGACCCCGACCGGCACCATCTGGCCGTCCTTCCCGCACGTCCCGCGCGTCTGGTCGACGATGAGGTCGGTCCCCACCCCTTCGAGCCGTTGGAGCGTGTCGAGCGAGTTTCCGATCAGCACGGCGCTCCGGACCGGACGCGTGATCTTGCCGTTCTCGATCCAGTACCCCTCGCGCACGGCGAAGTTGAAGTTCCCGCTCGTCGTGTCGACCGATCCGCCCCCGAGCTCGGCGGCGTAGAAGCCCTTGGTGATCCCCTCGAGGAGCGACGCGGGGTCGTCGCGCCCCCGGTCGATGTAGGTGTTGGTCATGCGCGGGATCGGCGGCTGGCGGTACGACATGCGGCGGCCGTTCCCCGTGGAGCGGAGCCCGAGGAGGAGCGCGTTCTGCTTGTCGAGGAGGTAGGAGACGAGCCCGCCCCCCTCGACGAGGATCGTCCGCTGCGAGGGAGTCCCTTCGTCGTCGACGAGGGCCGAGCCGCGGCCGTTGGCCCAGCGGCCGTCGTCGACGACGCGGAGGAACGGCGACCCCACGATGGAGCCGAGCTTCCCCGCAAGGAGCGACGTCCCCCGGCGCACGCCGTCCCCTTCCGAGGCATGCCCGAGCGATTCGTGGATCAGGACTCCTCCCCAGCCCGGCCCGATCACCACCGGCATCGCCCCCGCGGGAGCCGGTCCCGCGCCGAGGAGCGTGATCGCCTGGCGCGCCGCCTTGCGCCCCACGTCGTCCGGCGTCACGCGCGTGAGGTAGTCCTCGTCCACCCGCCCGCCGAGCGTGCCGAGGCCGAGGCGCCGCTCCGACCCGGCCGCCGCGGTGGGCGTGCACGTCACCCAGAAGAGGTACTGGCGATCGATGACGTAGCCGCCGTCCGACGTGGCGATGAGCACGTCGCGCACCTCGTCCTGATACTCGACTTTGACCGAGACGATGCGCGGATCGACCGCGCGCGCCGCCGCGTCCATGCGCTGCACGAGATCGAACTTGGCCGGCTCCGCCATGTTCGGCTCCGGAGCACGCAGCGTGAAGATCGGCGGGATGCGCCGGGGGGCCACCGCGAGCGGCGTGACGCGGCTCGGGTTCTCGACCACGCTCGAAGCGGCGTGCGCCGCGTCGAGGAGGGAGCTGTACGAGATCTCGTCGGAGTAGGCGTAGCCGGTCTGCGTGCGCTTCACGACGCGCACCCCCGCGCCGCGCGGATATCCGTAGGTGACCGACTCGATCTTCCCGTCGTCGAGGACGATGCTCGTCCGGAACCGCTGCTCGGCGAAGAGGTCGGCGATGTCGCCGCCCTTGAGGAGGGCCTCGGTGAGGATCCGGTTCACCGTCTCCTCGTTCAGCACGTCGCTCAACTCCTGGCCGATCCCCATGATGGCGGCCTCGGCCTGGCGACGGAGGAGGAGGGATGGACCGATCGCGCCGGCGAGGACGGCGGTGGACAGCAAGGCGCCGCCCCGGATGAAGCTCCGGCGGGACATCGGCTGATCGAAGGGCATTGTCGAAAGCCTCGCAAAATCCGCCCTCGGTTGCAAGGCTCGGAGGCGGATGCTAGAGTCGCGCGGATGGAGCGCATCCGCACCCGGATCTTCACCGTCGAAGAAGCCAATCAGCTGATTCCCTTCCTCGAGGAGGCCCTCGGCCGCCTCGCCTCGATCGGGCGCGACGTGACCGCCCTCCGGCGGGAGATCGACGTCCTCCGCGCCATCGCCGGCTCGGGGGCGAGCGACACCAATCCCGACCTCCGGGCGCTCGGCGAGAAGGAAGATCTCTACGAGCAGGCGGTCGAGCGGTTCCGCTCGGCCCTCGCCGAGGTCTCGCGGCACGGCTGCATCGTGCGCGACCTGGAGCTCGGCCTCGTCGACTTCTACGCGATGAACCGCGACACGGTCATCTGCCTCTGCTGGCGTCGCGGGGAGCCCCGCGTCGAGCACTGGCATCCGGTCGACGAGGGATTCTCCGGCCGCAGGCCGCTCGAAGACCTGCGCTGACCGGGGGTCCGGCCCGGTGGACCGCGCCGCCCGCCTCGTGAACCCCCAGACCTAGCCCATGGACAAGCGCGAAGTCGCCCGCGTCCTCGAGCAGATCGCCGCCATCCTCGAGATCAAGGGGGAGAACCCCTTCAAGGTGCGCGCCTACGAGAACGCGGCGCGCGCGATCGACGCCCTCCCCGAGGACCTCGGGGCGCTCGTCGCCCAGAAGCGCCTCGGCGAGGTGCGCGGGATCGGCGATTCGATCCGGAAGAACGTCGAGGAGCTCTGGACGACCGGCCGGATGAAGTTCCACGAAGAGCTCTGCGCGTCGGTCCCGGTCGGCTGGTTCGACATGATGAAGATCCCGGGGCTCGGGCCGAAGCGGATCCGCACGCTCTGCGACGTCCTCGAGATCGCCTCCGTCGAGGAGCTGAAGCGCGCCGCCGAGGGGGGGCGCATCCGCGTCCTCAAGGGCTTCGGCGAGCAGTCGGAGAAGAAGATCCTCGAAGGGATCGCCTTCCTCGAGCGGGGCGGGGCGCGCGAGCTGGCCGCGCTCGCCCGTCCGCTTGCGGAGCTGATCCTCGCGGGCCTCCGCGACCGGAAGGACGTGAAGCGCGCGGAAGTGGGAGGAAGCCTGCGGCGCTGGGTCGAGACCGTGAAGGACGTCGACCTCCTCGTCGCCACGACAAAGCCCGCGGCCGTGGCCAAGGCGTTCTTGAAGCTCCTCCCCGAGCACTCGATCATCGCCTCGGGCGACACGAAGGTCTCGGTGCGCCTCGAAAAGGGGCTCGCGGTCGACCTCCGCCTCGTCACCGACGCGCAGTTCCCCTTCGCGCTCCACTACTTCACCGGCAGCGTCGCCCACAACGTCCGGATCCGCCAGCGCGCGCTCGACCGCGGCTTCAGCTTGAACGAGTACGAGCTCTCGGGCGGCGCGCACCCGCCGATCCGGAGCGAGGAGGATCTCTTCCGGGTGCTCGGGCTCGCCGCCATCGAGCCGGAGCTGCGCGAGGACCGCGGCGAGATCGAGGCGGCCGAAGCGGGGATCCTGCCCCGGCTCGTCACCATGGCCGACATGAAGGGGATCCTCCACTGCCACACGACCTACAGCGACGGGAAGTCGACCGTGGAGGAGATGGCGGAGGGCGCGGTGGCCGCCGGCGCGACCTGGCTCGGCATCTCCGACCACAGCCAGAGCGTCCGCTACGCGGGCGGCCTCATGGAGGAGGATCTGGTTCGGCAGCAGGCCGAGATCGACAAGTGGAACTCGAAGTCGAAGACCCTTCGTATTCTGAAAGGAGCCGAAGTCGACATCCTGCCCGACGGCACGCTCGACTACCCCGACCGGGTGCTCGAGCGGCTCGACTTCGTGATCGCGTCGATCCACACGAACTTCAACATGGGCGAGGAGGAGATGACCGCGCGCGTGGTGAAGGCCCTTCGGAACAAGCACGTCGGCGTCCTGGCGCACCCGACCGGGCGCCTCCTCCTGCAGCGGGACGGCTTCCGGATCCGCTTCGACGAGGTCTTCCGGGTCGCCGCCGGAGAGGGCGTGGCGATCGAGATCAACGCCCATCCCAACCGTCTCGAGCTGGACTGGCGCGAGATCCCCGCGGCGAAGGCGCTCGGTGTCCGCTTCGCGGTGAATCCCGATGCGCACCACGTGAGCGGCTACGGCCACATCCGCTACGGCATCGGCATCGCGCGGAAGGGCTGGCTCACGAAGGAAGACGTCCTCAACACGCTCCCGGCGGAGCAGGCGCTCGCCCGGCTCCGCGCACGGCGATGAAGCGGCGCCGCGCGCGTGCGGCCCGAACGACTTCGCGCCGCGCCGCCTCTCCCTCCCGCTCCCGCCCGGCGCCGGCCGAGATCCGGATCTATCCGAACGATCCCGACGCGCCCGTCGGGCTCGAGGAGACCGCGCCGGTCCCGCCGCTCCGGTCCGATCCCGCCTACGTGATCGAGGGGCGGCGCTACGCGCCCGCTCCCTACGAGCCGGGGACGCTCGCCTTCCAGTACTGGCAGGGCGAAACGGCGCTCCGGCGCACGATCCGGGTCTGGGAGGACCTCTTCGACCGCGACTTCACGGCGTGGCACGAGAGCCGTCCCCTGCGCGTGCGGCTTCGCGCGGGGCGCGACCTCAACGCCTTCTACGACCGCCAGAGCCTCCAGTTCTTCTACGATACCGACCGCGTCACCGGGCGCGCCGTCTACGCCTGCGAGAGCCTCGACGTCGTGGCGCACGAGACCGGGCACGCGGTCCTCGACTGCTACCAGCCATCCTTCTGGTCGACCGCCGATCCGGAGACCGCGGCCTTCCACGAGGCGTTCGCCGACTGCTCGTCGCTCCTCGTCACGCTCACGGACGGCGCCGTCTGCCGAGGCTTCCTGGAGGAGACCCGGGGCGCGGCGCGCGCGAGCAACCTGGTCTCGCGCCTCGCCGAGGCGATGGGGCGCGCCGTCTACGACAACTACGGCCCGCGCGCCGTCTCCGATCCCACGCGCCTCCGCGACGCGAACAACGCGTTCCGGTGGAAGTCGCCCGAGTCGCTCCCCGCCGACGGCGCCGACACGACGCTCGCCTCCGAGCCCCACTCCTTCTCGCGGGTCTTCACCGGCGCCTTCTACGACCTGCTCGTGCGGCTCATCGCGGCCGCGGTGCGGGCCACGCCGGACGACGCCGTGGCGGCCGTCGAACGCGCGCGCCGTCTCGGCGGGCATCTCCTCGCGCGCGCCATCGAGACGCTCCCGCCGGGTGCGGGGAGCTACCGCGCGGTGGCCCTCCGGATGCGGGACGTGGACCTTTCGGAGGAAGGGGGCACGGCGGCCAAGGCGATCGAGGCGGCGTTCGCGGCGCACGGAATCCGGCTCCCCGCGGCGGCGCGAACGGCGAGAGCCGCGTCGAAGCACGCGCCGGGCGGTCTCTATCACGCGCTCCGCGCCCTCGATCCCGATCGCGCCGGAGGAACCGCGGCGATCCGCGCGGCCCTCGGCCTCCGCCCCGGGACGCCCCTCGAGCGACGAACCTGGGACGCGAGACCGGGAGGGCGCGTGCGGGAGCAGCTCGTCTATCGCGACCGGATCGCGGTGCGCGACCGCTCCCTGGGACGCCTGAGCGGGATCCGCGTCCCGGTGGTCTGCGGATGCACCCTCACCCGCGAGCCGGGCGGGGACGTCGAGGGAGCCTCGCTCCATCCGCATCCCCATCCCGAGCCGAAGGAGGTCGCGCGCTGGCTCCGGACGTGGGTCGCCCGCGACGCGATCCACAAGAACGGCGTGAAGACCTCGGCCGAGCACTTCCGCGCTCGGCAGCCGTTCCGGGTCACGCTCGCGGGCGTCCTCGAGCGGGTCTACGTCGACTGATCCGGACGCGCGCGTTCTCGCGCGGCTCCGGCGGGCTCAGCGCGTCCGCGCGGGCTCCGGCGGGTTCAGCGCGTCCGCGCGGGCTCCGGCTCCACGGTCTGCCCCGGCTTCACCTCGAGCACGTGGATGTCTCCCTTGTCGGCGAGCTGCCGCTTCAGCTCCGCGGGCGTGCCGGTCAAGGCCGGGAACGTGGAGTGGTGGATCGGCAGGACGTCGTGCACGCCGATCAGCTTCGCCGCGATGGCCGCCTCGCGCGGGGCCATGGTGAAGAGGTCGCCGATCGGGAGCGCGGCGATCGTGGGATGGTAGAGCTTCCCGATCCACTCCATGTCGCCGAAGAAGCCGGTGTCCCCCGCGTGATAGACGCGCGTGCCGTCCTCGAACTCGATCACGAAGCCGCACGGCTCTCCCGCCGGGTAGAGCTTCCCGCCGTCCTCCTCGATCGTGCTCGAGTGGATCGCATGCACCATCGTGACCTTGATCCCCTCGACCGTGAGCGAGCCCCCCTTGTTGATCCCGTGGACCTTCTCGATCCCCTTCTGCTCCAGGTAGAGCGAGATCTCGTAGTTGCAGACGATCTCGGGGTGGAACTTCTTCGCGGTGGAGACGACATCGCCGAAGTGGTCGCCGTGGCCATGGGTGATCAGGACGACATCGACGCCCGCGAGTTTCTTCGCCTCGGGCGGGCTCGCGGGATTGCCTTCGATCCAGGGGTCGACGAGGACCGACTTCCCCCGGGGCGAGCGGTAGAGCACGGTGGCGTGGCCGAGCCACGTGATCGAGATTCCGTTGGATGCCTTCATCGCGATCTCCTCGCGGCCGCTACCCGGCGGCCGATTTGGACGTTCAGCCCGGCTTCAGGTCCGGCAGCTCGTCGGGGCGCTCGAGCACGGGCGGAACGTCGCCCAGCGCGAGCGCCTGCTCGGCGGCCGGCCCGAGGGCCAGGACCTCGGATTTGACGAAACCCTCCACGCGCTCGGCGATGCGCCCCGCGCCGTCGATCACGAAGAGCGTCGGCACGGTGACCACCGCGTACGCGCGCGAGGCGGGGTACGGCGGGTTCTCGCAGGCGATGGGAAAGCGGAGCGGACGCTCCTCGAGGAACGCGCGGACCTCCCCCTCCGTGTTCTGCGCCACGGCGAGGAAGACGCGCTCCTCGCCCGCGAGCGCCTCGGCGAGCGGGCCGATCCGCGAGAGGAGGAGCGCGCTCGTCTCGCACTCGGTCTTGAAGAAGACGACGATGCCGCCCCCGGGATGGACCAGGTCGCGTAGCTCCCGATAGCCGCCGCCGAGGACGCGGACGTCGAAGTCGGGGGCGATGGCGCCCGGCGCGACGGGATTCATGAGATTGCCCGGCGACGGACGGGCCGTTTGGCCCGGACGAGACTCTTGGGCCGCGCGGGGCGCTTTGCCGCGACGGCGCTCTTCGCACGGGTGGGTTGCTTCGCGCGCATAGTCGGCTTCGTTCCAGCCGCGGGCCTCTTCGATCCGGCTTTCCTTTTCCTGCGGACCCTCGAGACTTTCTTCGCTGACGCCTCCGGCCGGGTCACGACCCGGCCGGTCGCACGGCCGGTCGCACGGCCTTCCCAGGGCGGGGTCTTTCCCGCGACGTAGAAGGGCCCGCTCGGGCAGAGGTCCAGCACCGCGCACGCCTCGCAGCGAGGCTTCCGCGCGACGCAGACCCGCCGGCCGTGGAAGATGAGGAGGTGCGAGAACTCGATCCACTCCTCGCGCGGCACCGCCTTCATGAGGTCCCGCTCGACGTCGACGGGGTCCGAGGCGCGCGTGAGGCCGAGCCGGCGCGAGACGCGGTAGACGTGGGTGTCGACGACGACCCCTTCCGACACGCCGTAGCCCGTGCCCAGCACGACGTTCGCCGTCTTCCGCGCGACGCCGGGGAGCGTGAGCAGCTCCTCCATGGTGCGCGGCACCGATCCGCCGTACGCCTCGACGAGGCGCTCGGAAGCGCCCCGGATCGACTTCGCCTTGTTCCGGAAGAATCCGGTCGTCCGGATGATCTCCTCCAGCTCGGGCTGCGTCGCGCGGCTCATCGAGACCGGGTCGGGGAATCGCGCGAAGAGATGAGGGGTGACCATGTTCACGCGCGCGTCGGTGCACTGCGCCGAGAGGATCGTGGCGATGAGGAGCTGGAAGGGATCCTGGTGCGTGAGGGCGCACGCCGCGTCGGGGTGCGCCTGGCGGAGCCGCTGGACGAGGAGATGGATGTCGGGATCCATCAGTTCCGCCGGGTGTCGCTTGGATAGAGGTGGCGCGCGCGATCGAGCAGGTCCTGCTTCGCGGCGAGGTCGCGCAGGTAGCGGATGATCGAGCGGAAGCGCGAGCCGAGCGAGTCGAGCTCCAGCAGCTCCTGCTTCACGTTCGGCTCCACGTTCAGGTGCATCGCGACCATGTTGAGCACCGACTCGGGGCTCACGTGCGGCCCGAACATCTCCGTCATGTCGATGGCCGCGCTCTCCCCGAGACGGACCCGGCGGAAGAGGGCGAGGAGCTCCTTCACCTCGGCGTCCACCTCGCTGGAGGCGGTCCACGCGCGGTCCTCCTCCAGGGTACGCACGCGCACGACCCGGTAGGGCTCGGCCCGCTCCTGGCCCTCCAGCGCCACCTTGGCCTCGCCATGGAGGGCGATGTTGTAGCGGCCGTCCTCGAGGCGGTGGTGCTGGACCACCCGTCCGACGCAGGCGACGGGATAGACTTCCGGGGAGCCTTGGTAGTCGGGCTCCCACCCCGGCTTGAGCAGGGCCATGCAGATCGTCTGGCCGCCGCGGAGGGCATCGTCCATCATCGTGCGGTAGCGGGGCTCGAAGATGTGGAGCGGCAGGATCGCCTTCGGGAAGAGGACGACATTCGGAAGTGGAAACAATGGCTGGAGATCGAACGACGCGGCCACCGGCCGATGCTAGCACAAGCCCCATGAAGGAGCGACTTCGGGAGGCGGCGCTCGGCCTGGGGTTCGCGGCGGTCGGCTTCGCGGCCGCGCAAGCCCACGAGGACGGCGCGCGGGTGGCGGCCTGGGTCGCGGAGGGGCGGCACGGGACGATGCGGTGGATGGCGCGCGACCCCGCGCGGCGCGGCGATCCCGCCCTCCTCCTGCCCGGCGCGCGGACCGTCATCTCGGCCGCGGCGGGTTATCACCGTCCGGCGCCGCCGGCACCGGAAGAGGCGGCTGCCCGGGGCGTCATCGCCCGGTACGCCTGGGGCGGCGACTACCACAAGCGGATGAAGCGAAAGCTCGTCCGCCTGGGAAGGTATCTCTCCACGATCGCCCCCGGCGTCCGCTGGACGACGGCGGTCGACACGCGCCCCTTCCTCGACCGGGCCTGGGCCGAGCGCGCGGGCGTGGGATGGATCGGAAAGAACACGAACCTGATCCGGAAGGGGGCGGGCTCGTGGTTCTTCCTCGGCGCGATCGTGACCGACGCGGCGCTCCCGCCCGATCCTCCGGCCCGGGACTACTGCGGCACCTGCGTCCGCTGCATGACCGCCTGCCCCACCGGCGCGATCACCGGCCCCAACCAGCTCGACGCGCGCCGGTGCATCAGCTATCTCACGATCGAGCACGAGGGGCCGATCCCGCTCGATCTCCGCCCTTCAATCGGGACCCGCATCTTCGGCTGTGACGACTGCCAGGACGTCTGCCCCTGGAACCGGTTCGCCGTGCCGAGCGCCGATCCCGACTTCGCCGAGCGCGCGGACCAGCAGGCGCCCGCGCTCCTTCCGCTCCTCGCCCTCGACGAGGCCGCGTTCCGGAGGCGCTACGCGGGGACCGCGCTCCTACGCGCCGGGCGCGACCGGTTCGTCCGGAACGTGGCGGTCGCCCTCGGAAACGCGGGCGACGCCCGCGCGCTCCCGGCGCTCGACCACGCCGCGGCGGCCGATCGCGACCCCGACGTGCGCGAGCACGCCGCCTGGGCGGCGGCCCG
>JBLMWD010000105.1:0-12202 GCA_050257045.1 Bacteroidota bacterium
CGCCCCATCCCGCCTTCTCCCAGTTTCCCGAGCAGCACGTAGGGACCGATGCGATCGGGCGCGCCTTCGTTACCGCGCGCAGAGACGGTGGAGCGCTCGCTGGAGTTGGACTGTTGCGGATCCTGGGAAGGATCGGCCCCGGGCCGATCGGGTTCGTCGAGGGGCATACCCGATCTCCGTTTCGGACTTTGGGCTAGTCACGGGGAGTGTGCCGGAATGGTAGGGCCGCGGGTGGAGGGAAAACCAGTATACCTAAGGATGATACGGCGGGAGCGCGGTCGCGGCGGTCAAGCGGGCGCTGGCGTGCCCGCGACCCGAAAAACAAAGAGCGCCGGGGGAATCCCCCGGCGCCCCATCACTCCCTTGCGGGCAGGCTACTTCATCACCACCGTGACCGGGTCCTCGATCCGGAGCTGGACCTTGGCGCCGGCCGGCACCTCCAGCTCGTGCCCCTTCGCGGCCATGACGACGCCCGCTCCGACCGCGGCGCCGCCGAGGGCTCCGAGGATCGTGCTCTTCGTCGACTTGCCCGCGACCTTGCCGATGATCGCGCCCGCCACCGTGCCGCCGCCGATGAGCAGCTTGTCGCGCGTGCCGGTGCCCTCGGCCTGGAGCTCCTTCCCCTCGCTGTTCGTGACGGTGGAGTTGATCGTCTTGTCGCCGCCGACCGTCTCGAGCGTGGTGAAGTTGAACTTCATCGAGGCGCGATTCTCCTCGCCCTTGGAGCGGCTCGCCCGCTTCAGATCGGCGATGGTCCCCTTCACGTGCGAGCCTTCCTCGGCGACGACCTTGCCGTCGACGACGAGTGGCGCCGTGAGCTTCGCCTCGATCGGGTCGCCCACGTTCGAGGTCTTCGTGCTCTGATCGGTCACCATCGCGAGGTCCATCATGGTGCCGGCGGGAACGTGCACGGTCGCGCGCTCCTCGCCCGCCGACCGGGTCGTGTGCCTGGTGGCCCGCTCGGTCGTGCGGGTCTCATGGGTCCGCGTCTCGCGCGTGCCGCGGCTCTCCGCGGGAGGCGTGGCGGGCGGCGTGGTGTTCGCCGCGGGCGGCGTCTCCTCGACCGGAAACGGGCTCTCGGCGCTCGTCTGGGTGGTATCGGTGGCGGACGTCTGCGCCGGCTCCTGCTTCTTCTGGCAGGCCGACACGCCCACGACGACAGCCAGGCCGAACGCGAGAATTCCGAACTTCCTGAGATCGCTCATGGCTTCTCCCCCGTCCCCTAGTAGATGAATCGATACGTGAGCCCGCCGAGGATCTTGAGCTGGTTCACGTCGGAGACGAAGTTATAGCGCAGTTCGCCGAAGAGGGCCAGATTCGGCATCGCGTCGGTCCGGATGCCGCCGACGGCGTCGATCCCGAGCTTCGTATCGTTCGGTAGATCCACGGCATCCGAGGAGAACCAGTGGACCCCGAGGCCCCCGCCTACGTAGGGAGTCATCCGGCTGTCCTGAAGCGGGAAATCGACGGTCACATCGGTGCTGATCGCGAAGTCCTTGAAGTCGAGACCCGCCACGCCGACCTTCCAGTACTCGGCCATCGGGGTGAGGTGGACGTTGTGCGCGAACTCGCCCGCGTCCACGTGGATGCCGAGATCGACCGTGCTGCTGGCCCCTTCCGGCTTGACCAGGCCGATGCGTCCGCCGATTCCCTTGAATCCGAGCGAAGCCTCTTCCGTGCGCGCGCGGGTCGTCGAGCTCGGGGGCGGGGGCGGGGTTTCGGTCTGCGCCAGCGCTGCGGGCGCGAACGCCGCAAAGCCCGCGGCCGCCGTCAAGGCGGCCCCGAGCGCGGCGAAAAGCATCGGCCGTCGGATGCGGCTTCGATCCATCGTTCACCTCCTGGTTCGTTTCCGTGGACCGTACGCGGCGCGGACGGTCCTCCGTGATCAGCCGGGGGGAACGTACCGCAGCCGCGTGCTCGGGGCTACTGGGAACCGGAAGTCTCGAAGGCGCCTGTCAGAACGTGAAGCGGAGCCCTCCGTGAACGGCCAGCCCGTTCATGTTGATCTCGTCCTTGATGTTCTCGCCGAGCGCCGTATCGAAGAACTTGGCCGAGACCGTGCTCTTGTTCCAGACCGCCTCGCCGTAGAGACCGGTGTTCGGCGCGACGCCCACGTTCAGCCCGCCGAAGACCTGCGCGCCGAAGCCGTCATAGTCGTTCTGGATGTCGAAGCCGCTCGAATCCGTGCCGCTCACCGAGAGCCACTCCCAGCCGAGACCGCCGCCGACGTAGGGCTGGAACTGTCCGGTCACCGGGAAGCGCACGCGGAGGACTGCCATGACGGGGACGAGGTTGGTCTCGACGCTCGTGCCCTCGAGCACCTGCTGGTGGACCAGGCCGTTCGGGTCGGTGTAGGTGGAGACGATCTGGGAGTTGTCGGAGCTGCGGTGGTACCAGTTCACGCGGACGCCGAGATCGAGCGCGTCGCCGACGAGGCCGCCCATCTCCGCGTTGCCCCAGAGGCCGTTCCCCGGCTGCTTGTCCGGGTCGAAGCTGCCGGCGCCGATTTCCGCGTAGTACTGAGGACGATAGCGGTCGCCGTAATAGCCTTCGTCGCGGTCGTGATAGCGCCCATGGCGGCGGTAGATGGGACCCTCGCTCGAGAAGCTGGAGGCCTCGTTGAAGTTGGCGGAGCCGAGGTCGGAGGCGGCGAGGCCGGGGCTCAAGGCGATGGCGCCGCTCTGGAAGGCAAGGCCCTGATAGGCGAGGGGCGACGACGGGGCGACCCCGTTTCCGATTTCCCCGCCTCCGAGAGGCGACGCCGCGGCGGGCGCCGGCGCACCCGCCAGCGCGCCCGCAAGGACGACGGCGGTGGCAAGAGTCAGCGTGACCGGCAGAATGCGTCGGCCGGCTGCCGATCGTCCTTCGTTGACGTGACGTAACAAGCGCTGCATTGGGATTCCTCCCTTTCGCGAAAGGTGAGAACCAGGTGAGACGCCCCGCCGACGAGCAGACGATGTGCCATTCAAGAAGCTATTGCGCCTACGTAGCTTGCGCGGCTCGCGCGGGCGCCCTGTTGCATCGTCTGGTCCACCCTGTGACGAACTTTCTACATGCCAGGGCCGTCGTCGACTACGCTGCGGGGCCCCGTTCCATTGGAGGGCATCGGAGGGCGATCGCGTTGAGGAGGAGCTTCTGATTCCGGGCGACCGAACCAAACGGGACAGTGGACGCCGCGCCGTCGGCACCGTCGTGCTCGCCCTGGCCGCTGCGGCGGCGCTCCACGCCGCGCTGGCGCTCGCGCCGAGCCGGGCCGGTGCGGAGCCCGCGGAATTCCTTCCGGTGCGCCATCCCGCCTACGAGGAGATCGAGGCGCTCGCGGCGCGCGGCCGGCTCGACTCGATCGCGGTCTACACCCGCCCGCTTGCCCGGATCGACGTGGCGCGCGCCCTCCTTCGCGCGCGGCGCCTCGACCCCGCCGTCGAAACGGACCTCCACTTCCAGCGCCTCGAGCGCGAGCTCGCGCGCGAGCTGACCGACCTGGACGCCCCGCCCGGGCAGCGCGAGACCGGGCCGCTCGTCGACCTCGGTCCGCGCGAGCAGCGCTTCCGTCTCTCCGCGGCGGGACACCTGCTGGGCGACTACGACGAGCGGCGCGACGCCGCGCACTACATGTTCCGCGACGAGTCGGCGGCGGGTGCGCGGATGTCGCTCCAGCTCTGGCCCGCGATCGCGGGGTACGAGGAGCTTGGACTCACGCGCATCCGGTCGGCGCGGGCCTTCGTCGATCCCATCGTGCAGCACACCGATCTCGAGATCGCCGTCCTCCGCGCCGAGCTGACCGCGCGCGCCGGCGCCTTCACCGCCGCCGCCGGGTACGACGATTTCCGCTGGGGACCGGGGCGGCGCGGCACGCTGCTCCTCTCGGACGCGGCGGGTCCGATGGGGTTCCTGTCGGAGTCGATCCGCATCGGAGGGCGCGTGACGGCCGCCGCCATGACCGGGCAGATCTCGCGGGCGGAGCAGCGCTACGTCTCCGCGCACCGGATCGAGGCGGAGATCGGGCGGCGGCTCACGGTCGGCCTCGGCGAGGCGGTCCGCTACCGGAGCGCCGACGTCGATCTCCTCTACGCGCTCGGCATCCTCCCCTACGCGATCGTGCGGCGGATCCAGATCCGCGACGCCTCGAGCGATTCGGTGCGCGTGCTCGAGCGCGCGAACGTGATGGCCTCCGCCGACGTCGTCTGGCGGCCGATTCCCGACCTCTCCTTCACGTCGGAGCTCCTGGTGGACGACATCGCCACGAAGAGCACCGGCGTCCCCGACCGCTTCGGCTACCAGCTCGGCGTACGCAGCGACCGGCCGTTCGGCACGCACGCGATCCGCCTGCTCGGCGAGTACACGCGGGTGCGGAACTACACCTACTCGGTCGACTACGACGAGGACTTCGTCTACCGCGGGCGCCCGCTCGGATTCGTGCTCGGACCCGACGTGGAGAACATCTTCACGGAGGCGGTCTTCGACGTCAGCCGCGACTGGCAGCTCCGCTGGAGCGGCGACTTCACGAACCACGGCGAAGGGCGGATCGGCGTGCCGTGGGTGGAGGGCTCGGGTGCGGTGAGCAACGCGGGTCTCTCGGGAGTCGTCGAGCGGCGCCGCGAGGTCTTCGGCGACGCGCGCTGGATGCCGCGCGACGACGTCGATCTCTCGGTCGGCGTCGGCTACCGCCGGCTCGTGAACGAGGACAACGTGGCGGGCCGCGACCGAAATGCGTGGCTCGGCCGCATGGCGCTCGACGTGCGGTACTAGGGCGCGCCCGGCCCTCTCGCAGCCTCGGCGCTAGACCTTCCCCTGGAGCGCCTGGATCCCGACCGCGGACGCCCCGAGCAGGAAGAACGACCAGGCGATCACCGAGAACCAGACGAGCGCGCCGATGAGACAGACCGCGAGCGCGCGCATCGTGCTCCGATAATCGAGCGCCTGGCGCACCGCCACCACGAACGCGGCGAGCATCCAGAGGCCCGCGAGCGCGGTGAAGACGAAGCCGACGAGCGGGATGGCGCCCAGGACGCGGATGAATCCCGGCGCGGCCGCGAACCCGGTCGTGCGCAGGAGCTCGCCCATGTCCGATTTCGTTTCGGGCGTGGGAAGGAACTTCGTTCCGATCAGCCAGGTGAGCCCCGCCCAGAGCACCCAGCCGATCAAGGCGGTGACGATGCCGACCGCGATCGCGGGCCCTCCGGCGTTCGCCATGGAGAGCCCTCCCGCGATCGCGGAAAGGAGCACGACTCCGAGCGCCTGGAAATTGGCGGTGTGGTCGGCCTCGACTTCCTCGTACGTGTCGGAGCGGAGCATCGCCGCGCCGATCACGCGATCCACCCAGCTCGCCATGCGATCCCTCCTCGAGTGGGACACAGCGGCACGGCGCGGACGAGCGCCCGCGCCCCGCACCGGATCAGCCCGCGTTCGGGGCCCGCCGCAAGGGCTGGAACGCGCTCCGATCCGGGTCCTCGGTCCGGGAAGCGGCCGCCTTCGCCTCCTCCCAGAAGATCTCCTGCGCGCGCGTCGGCTTCTTCCGCCCGTCCCGCTTCGCGTACGTGCCGTCCGCCTTCAGCTCGCGCGCCTTCACGTTGTCGGCGAAGATCGTGTCCAGAATACGGCCGAGCCGGGCCCGGTGTTCCGGGTCGGCGACCGGGGCCATCAACTCCACGCGCCGGTCGAGGTTGCGCGGCATCCAGTCGGCGCTTGCGATGAAGGTCTCGGCGTCGCCGCCGTTCCGGAACTCGAAGATCCGCGCGTGCTCGAGGAATCGGTCGACGAGGCTCACGACGCGGATGTTCTCGGAGAGCCCCTTGACCCCCGGCCGGAGCAGGCACGAACCCCGCACGTTCAGGTCGATCCGCACCCCTGCATTCGACGCCTCATAGAGCGCCTCGATGAGCGGAATGTCCAGCAGCGCGTTCATCTTCACGCGGATCTGCCCCGGCTCCTCGGTCGTCGTCTTCGCGGTCTCACGGCGGATCAGGGCGATGAGGCGCGACCGAAGCCCGAGCGGCGCCATCTCGATCCGGCGCCACGGGAGCGGCTCGGAATAGCCGGTCACCACGTTGAAGAAGCCGGTCAGGTCGGCGCAGAGATCGTCGTCGGCGGAGAGGAGCCCGACGTCCGAGTACTCGGTCGCCGTGCGCTCGTTGTAGTTGCCGGTACCGATGTGGGCGTAGCGCTCGATGCCGCCCGGACCGCGCCGGATGATCAGCAGCGCCTTCGCGTGCGTCTTGAAACCCGCGAGGCCGTAGAGCACCTGCGCCCCAGCGTCCTCGAGCCGGCGCGCCCAGTTCACATTGCGCTCCTCGTCGAAGCGCGCCTGCAGCTCCACGAGCACCGTCACCTGCTTGCCGTTCTCCGCCGCGCGCTCGAGCGCGTTCACGACCTCGGACGTCGACGACGTGCGGTAGAGCACCTGCTTGATCGCGAGCACGTCGGGGTCCTCCGCCGCGAGGACGAGGAGGCGGAGCACCGGCTCGAGCGACTCGTACGGGTGGAAGAGGAGGATGTCGCGCTCCTGGATCGCGTCCCAGATGCCGTCGAGCGGCGGAATCCCGGGCGTGGGCTGCGGCGGCCACGGCACCGCGCGCGGCGCCGACAACGACGGCAGGCGCGCGAAGTCGATCAGGAAGCGGAGATCGAGCGGCCCCGGCACGCGGTAGACCTCGCCCTCGTCGAGCTCGAGCGCCGCGGCGAGCCGCGCGACGAGCCCCTCGCTCGCCTCGCGCGCGATCTCGAGCCGGACGGGGTCGCCGCGCATGCGGTGGCGCAGCACCTGGCGCACCGCATCGACGAGGCTCTCCTCCTCGTAGTCGTCGGTCGCGAAGTCCGCGTCGCGCGTGACGCGGAACGCGGCCGCTTCGCGCACCTCGTATCCGGCGAAGAGGTCGCCCAGATGCGCGCGCGCCGCTTCCTCGATGAGGATGAAGCGCTGGCCGCCCGCTGGCGAGCCGTCGGCGCGCGCCCCGCCGCTCACCTGAATCCAGCGCGCCCCGCTCCGCGGGAGCTGCACCACCGCGAGCCGCTCCTCGTCCCCCTCGCGCGCGAGGCGCACGGCGAGGTAGAGCGCGAAGTGGAGGAGGCGCGGAAAGGGGAGCTCGGGGGCGATCGCGGCGGGGCTCAGGACCGGCAGGACTTCGCGCGCGAAGAGGCGATCGACGAACGAGCGCTCTCCGGGCTCGAGCTCGGCTTCGGTCACGAACCGGATACCGGCGTCGCGGAGACCGGGCACCATTTCCCGGTCCCACAGCGCGTAGGCGGCCCCGACGAGGTCGCGGGCGCGCGCCTGCACCGCCGCGAGCTGCTCGGCCGCGGTCAGTCCCGCCGCGGTCCGGTGCTCCCCACCCGCGCGCAGCCGGTCCCGGAGGAAGGCGACGCGGATCATGAAGAACTCGTCCAGGTTGGAGGCGAAAATGCCCAGGAATCGGGCCCGCTCGAGGATCGGGCTCTGGGCATCCTGGGCCTCCTCCAGCACCCGCCCGTTGAAGGCGAGCCAGGTGAGGTACCGGTCCAAGTAACGGCCCGGCGTATCTTTGGGGTCAACCATGGGACCGGCGAGAATACTCCTTTAGTACCGTTGACTCGGAGTTGGATTTGGACGAAAGTTAAGCATACTTAAGTCTACCTGGCAGGACGCACCGTCACTCCGGCCTCGAGGAGCCGCGATGGAAACCTGGAAACGATTCCACGAAAAAGAGCTCACCCACTCGATGGCACACTATCTCCAGGCGATCGCCTCGCTCACGCGCGGCGGCGGAACGTCGGTGAGCGCCATCGCCGAGCGTCTCGGCGTGAGCAAGGCGGGCGTGACGTCGATGCTCCGCTCGCTCAAGACGCGCGGGCTCGCCGTGCACGAGCCCTACGGAGACGTTTCGCTGACCGCGGAGGGGCGCCGCCTCGCCGCGCGAACGGAGCGGAGCCGCGACGTCCTCACCGAGTTCTTCAGCGAGATCCTCGGGCTCGATCCCGACACCGCCGAAGAGGACGCCTGCATGATCGAGCACCTCGTGAGCCCGGGATCGATGGTCCGCTTCCTCCGGCTCACGGCGTTCCTCCAGTCCGATCACCCCGTGGCGGAGCGCTTCCGCGCCGAGTTCCGCGACTACCAGAACCGCTGCGAGAGCGGCACCGAATCGGATCACTGCCCCGTCTGTCACGGCAAGTGTCTGCGGCGTTCGCTCGAGGCCATGCTCGAGGCGGCCGGCGCCGAGGCGGATCCGTCGTGACGCGCCGCACGCTGGCCCTCCTCGCGCCCGGAGACCGCGCCGTCGTGCGCGGGATCGTCGCCGACGAGGAATTCGCGCTCCGCCTGATGGAGCTCGGGCTGACGCCCGGCACCGAGGTCGCGCTCATCCGCCGCGCCCCGTTCGGCGATCCGCTCGAGCTGGCCGTGCGCGGGACCCACTTCTCGATCCGTCGATCGGAGGCTGAACGGATTCATGTCGATGCCCTTTGAGCGCGTCGCCATCGTCGGCAGCCCCAACTCCGGGAAATCGTCCCTCTTCAACCGCCTGACCGGCCTGCGCCAGAAGGTCGCGAACTACCCGGGCGTCACCGTCGAGAAGAAGGTCGGCGCCTGCCTGCTCCCGTCGGGCCGTCGCGTCGAGTGCGTCGATCTCCCCGGCACCTACAGCCTCGCCCCGCGCTCCCCCGATGAAGCCATCGTGCGCGACGTGCTCGAAGGACGCGGCGCCGCCGAAGACACCGCCGACCTCGTCGTGGCAGTCGTCGACGCGACGACTCTGGAGCGCCAGCTCTACCTGGCGCTCCAGATCCTCGCGACCGGCCGCCCCGCGATCCTCGTCCTGAACCTGATCGACGCCGCGGAGGCGCAGGGGATCTCGATCGACGTGGACGCGATGGAGCAGATGCTCGGCGTCCCGGTGCTCGCGGTCTCGGCGAAGACGGGGCGCGGCATCGACCGGCTCCGCGCGGCGCTGGATTCGCGCGCGACCGATACGCGCGCGACGGAGTCGCGCCGCGGGAACGGGAACGGCGGAAACGGGAATGGTGCGGCCGCGCACGCAATGCCCGACCACGGCAGCGCGAACGGCAATGGCCACGGCAACAGCCACATTCTCTCCCTCGAAGAAGCGCTCGATCCCGCGCGCGGCTACGCGAACGTCGAGAAGATCGTGAAGCGCGCGGTCCGGCGCGACCCGCGCCGCGCCGCGCCGCGCGTCGGCCTCGACCGCGTGCTCACGCACAAGATCTTCGGGCCGGTCATCCTCGTCCTCTTCATGGGCGCGGTCTTCCAGAGCATCTACGCCTGGGCGCAGCCGTTCATGGACCTGATCGCATCGGGCTTCGCGGCGCTCGCCGGCGCCCTGCAGACCGCGATGCCCGCAGGGCCGATCCGCTCGCTCCTCGTCGACGGCGTGCTCGCCGGCGCGGGAACGGTCGCGTCGTTCCTTCCCCAGCTCGCGATCCTCTTCCTCTTCATCGCGCTCATGGAGGACACCGGCTACATGGCGCGGGCCGCCTTCATCATGGACCGCGTCATGGGCGCGGTCGGGCTCCCGGGGCGGGCGTTCCTGCCGCTCCTCTCCTCGTTCGCCTGCGCGATCCCCGGCATCATGGCGACGCGCACGATCGAGAACCGGAACGACCGCCTCACCACGATCATGATCGCGCCGCTCATGACCTGCAGCGCGCGGCTCCCCGTCTACGCGCTCCTGATCGGCGCCTTCATCCCCGACCGGTACGTGCTCGGGATCCTGAACCTCCGCGGGCTCACGCTCCTGTCGCTCTACCTCTTCGGCATCCTCGCCGCGCTCGCCGTGGCCGCGGTCCTCAAGCGCACCGTGCTCCGGGGGCCGAAGCCGCTCTACGTGATGGAGCTCCCGCACTACCGGATGCCGTCGCTCCGCTCGATCGTGATCACGATCCGGAACCGGTGCCTCCTCTTCCTGCAGAAGGCGGGGACGGTGATCGTGGCGGTCTCGCTCGTCCTCTGGTTCCTCGCCTCCTATCCGACGAGCAAGCCCGGCACGCCGCCCAGCCAGTCGCTCCGCCACTCGTTCGCGGGGCAGCTCGGCCGAGCGATCGAGCCGGCGATCCGGCCGCTCGGCTTCGACTGGAAGATGGGCGTGGGGCTCATCTCCTCCGTCGCCGCGCGCGAGGTGATGATCTCCACGATGGCCACGGTCTACAGCCTCGACGGATCGGGCGATCCGTCGCATTCGCTCCGGCAGATCCTGCCCAAGGTGCGCGACGACCGGACCGGGAAGCCGGTCTACACGCCCCTCGTCGCGATCAGCCTCATGGTCTTCTTCGCGCTCGCCTGCCAGTGCATGTCGACCGTCGCCGTGGCGCGGCGGGAGACCAACTCGTGGCGATGGCCGCTCTTCATGCTGCTCTTCATGAACGCGATCGCGTGGACCGCGTCGTTCCTGGTCTACCAGGGCGGCCGGATGATGGGGTGGGGCTGATGAGCGCCGGGATGATCGCGCAGCACGTCATCGCCGTGGGCGCGGCCCTCGGCGCGGCGGCGTGGCTCATCGCGCGCACCCGCTCGCCGAAGAGCCGGGGCGAAGGGCCGTGCGCGACCTGTGCTGCGGCCAGTTACCGGAAGACTGCGAAGCGGCCCGACGAATCCCGTTCGCGTCCGATCGCGCTGAAGAACTAGTCTCCCCGGCACGCCCTTCCCGGCGCGCCGTTCAGGCCGGGCTCTCGACGAGCACCGGCTTCAACCCGAAGACCTCCTCGAAGAGCCCCGACTTCGAGTCCATCGCGATCCGCTCGAGGCCGAGATCCTCGCCGCCCTCGACCACGATCTGAAGCTCGTCCCCCTCGATCACGATCTTCGGATTCTGGACCCGCTGGCTGTGGCTCTTGTCGAGCGCGTCGGCCACGCGAAGGATCGCGGCGAGCCGGTTCACGGTGAGGCGGGCGGGGCGCGGGAGCGACGCGTAGGAGAGATGGTCGGGCTGCGGCACGCCGCGCCGGTGGTAGCGCGCAATGTTCGCCACGATCTCGATGTCCATCTGGGAGAGCCCGAAGACCTCGGAGTGGACGAGCAGGTAGTAGGTGTGCCGATGGTGGCCGCGCGAGGCGACGAACTCCCCGATGTCGTGCACGATCGAGGCGACCTCGAGCAGGAGCTGCTCCCGCTCCCCCATGTGGTGCTGCGGGAGCGTCACCTGGAAGATGGCGCGCGCGAGCGCGGCGGTCTGGAGCCCGTGCTTCTCGTCGGCCTCGTACTTCCGCGCGAGGTTCACGGCGGCCGCGATCGTCTGGTCCGGGAAGAGGACCGTGCTCCCGCTGCGGATGGAGCGGGCCATGTGGAGGACGAGCCCCTCGCGCATGCTCGCGCGGGCGACGAGGAGCTGGTCGACCTGGTTCAGGCGGGTCAGCTCGGCGTAGGCGAAGAGGGCGGGCGCGAGCGACTCGGTCTCGTTCGGCGGCACGGAATAGGTCGCCGCGATCTGCTCGGGCGTGAGCGGAAGGATCTGGTCGGCGAGCTTCTTCAAGTCCTTGGCCGCGATCGCGGTGAGGTCCTGGCTCTGCGCGGCCGGCCCCGCGATCACACGCGCCGCGAAGCGCGCCTCCGGACCCACCGCGACGAGCCGCGAGACGCGCTCGAAGGGGAGCGCGCGCCGTATCACGGTCATCATCTCGCGGGCGTTGTGCTGGAGGAGCCGCGCCCGCGCCCTCCGGTCGGCCGAGCCCGCGCGCAGCAGCTCGCGCATCCGGAGCGTCCCGACGTCGAGCGTGATCGAGGCCGCGACCTGTCCCTCCTTCACGAGCGCCCACTCGGTCGCGCCGCCCCCGAGGGAGAAGAGGAGCGCCTCGCCTTCCCGGTACTCGGGGTGGGCCTCCATGTAGCTCTGCACCGCGGCGAAGGTGAGGAGGCTCTCCTGCGAGCCCTCGATCACCTCCAGCTCGATCCCGGTCGCGAGGAAGACCCGGTCCACGAACGTGTCCCGGTTCAGCGCCCCCCGCACGGCGCTCGTCGCGACCGCCCGCGTCTGATCCACGCCGTAGGTGTCCATCACCGCCCGGAACTGGCGGAGCACGTTCACCGCCTTCCGGATGCTCGTGGCGGAGAGGCTCCCCGTCTGGAACGTGTCGCGTCCGAGCGCAATCGGGCGCTCCAGCTCCTCCAGGGCGCGAACCGAGCCGTCGGGGGCGAGCTCCACGATCTGCATGCGGATCCCGCTCGCGCCGACGTCGATGACCGAGAGGACCGGCGGGCGCGTCGCGCCGGCGGGACGCG
>JBLMWD010000106.1:0-2530 GCA_050257045.1 Bacteroidota bacterium
GCGCGAACCCGGATAGGACGGCGCGCCCGGATGCCGCGGCGCGCGGGGACCGGTGTGCTCCCGCGGGCCCGTTTGCGGGCGGGTGCCGTAGCGGCCGGGGCCGCCGTAGCCGCCCATGCGGGTCCCCATCGGGCGGTTCTTCCGCTCGCGGGCCCGCTCCTCGGCCTGCTGTCGCATGAACTCCAGCTCCTCGGGCGGAATCTGCGTTCCGTACTGCGGGTGCTCCTTGACGGACGGCGTCTCTTCGCGGCGACGGCGTCCCTGCGGCGGCTTTCCGGGGCGCGGGCCCCGGGCTCCGGTCTGGGGACGTTCCTGTCCCGGCATGGAGGACGCGTGCGGGCGCTCGCGCCTGCGGCGATTGGGCTTCATCATGATTTGGGGACGTTCCTCATTGCGGCAGCCGGAACACTACCACCCGGCTCACCCGCGGTCGAGAGCGGCGCGCGCCATCTCGCTCAGGGCCTTGCCGTCGGCACGGCCCTGCGCGCGCGCGGTGACTTCCTTCATGACGCGTCCGAGATCCTTGGGCGAGGAGGCGCCCAGCTCGCGGACGACGGTTTCGACGAGGCTCTTCGTTTCCTCCGGTGTGAGCGGAGCCGGAAGGTACTCGCGCACGACCGCGAGCTCCGTCTGGATCTTGGCGGCCGCGCCGGCCTGCCCCAGCTTCTCGTATTCCGCGGCCGATTCGCGCAGCTTCTTCGCGTAGGCGGTGAGGACCTGGAGCACCTGCGCGTCCGGAAGGATCTGGATGGAGGCATCCTTCTTCTTCTCCAGGAGGATCGCGCTCCGCATCATGCGGAGCGTCTGCAGCCGCTCCTGCGCCCCGCCCTTGAGCGAGGTCTTCATATCTTCGTTGATCCGTTCCTCGAGCATCACGCGCCCTCTCCCGCCGTCGATCCCCGCTCGCGGCGCTCCCCGCCGCTCGGCGGCAAAGTATAACAGAATCTTGACATAGCGGAGAAAAAGGGCCAGACTGCCGCCCGTTCCTTCCCCCACCTATCCGTCGGCGATCCGGAGGCGTCATCGTGACCCGTAGGCCCTTCGTCCGCGCGATTCAATGGCCGTTCCTCGTTCTCCTCCTCCTCGGCGCCGCCGCACGGCCCGCGCGAGCGGTCGAAGAGCGGGCGTGGGCGTCGCTCGAGCTCTCCGGTACGTTCTACGACCCCGAGCAGGGGCTCCGCGACAAGTACGGCTTCGGCGCGCGCGCCGCGGGATTCGTGAACCGGTGGGCCGGCGTCGAGGGCCTCTTCCACCATTCCTCGCCCGACCTCGAGTCGCCCGCGACCGGCACCGGCACCTTCACCCATTACGGCGTCGGCGTGATCCTCACGCCCGACCGCTACCGCTGGACGCTCCCCTACATCTATGGCGGCATCGGCCAGGCCAAGTCGAAGCGCGACGACCTCACGGCGAGCACCTCGCGGTCGGCGTTCCACTTCGGCGGCGGCGTCATCGTCCGCCTCGGCGAGATGTTCGGCTTCCGCATGGACGGGCGCGACATCACGTACACGCAGGAAGGCGGCCCCGGGCGCGACACGCGCGTGAACACCATTCTCGTGAGCGGCGCCTTCACCGGCCTCTTCGCGGGACGCCCGCGCGACACCGACGCCGACGGCGTTCCCGACAGGCGCGACCGCTGCGTCGACACGCCGCCGGGCGCGGTCGTCGACGCGAGCGGCTGCCCCCTCGACACCGACGGCGACGGCGTCTTCGACGGTCTGGACAAGTGCCCCGGCACGCCGAAGGGCGCGAAGGTCGACGCCTCCGGCTGCCCCATCGACAGCGACAAGGACGGCGTCGCCGACGGCATCGACACCTGCCCCGACACCCCGGCGGGCGTCCTCGTCGACGCGAAGGGCTGCTCCATGGACAGCGACAAGGACGGCGTCCCCGACGGCCCCGACAAGTGCCCCAACACGCCCGCCGGCGCCATGGTCGACGCCTCGGGCTGCCCGATCGACAGCGACGGCGACGGCGTCCCCGACGGCATCGACGTCTGCCCCGCGACGCCTTCGGGCGTCCCGGTGAACGCCGGCGGCTGCCCGCTCGTGTCGAGCCCGTACGAGCGGCAGATGCTGCAAGACTGGATGATCCGCCTCACCGATCTCGCGTTCGTGCCCGATTCGTCGCGGCTCCTCCCCGCCGGCATGGCCACGCTCGACTCGGTGGCCGTCGTGCTCCGCCAGTGGCCGATGCTCAAGATCGAGATCGGCGCGCACGTGGACGACGCGGTCCCGGCCGGCTACCGCGTGCCGCTCTCGACGCAGCAGGCGCAGGCGGTCGCGCGCTACATCCTCCAGTCGAGCCCGACGCTCGATCCCAAGAACTTCTCGCTCACCGGATACGGAAGCACCGATCCGATCGTCTCGGGCCGCAACGCGGCGAGCCGACGCCGGAACCGCCGGATCGAGTTCAAGGTCGTGAATCCGAACGTCCTCTCGCAGGAGCAGCAGCGCCGGGCCTCGTTCGGCACGACGCCATACACGCCGGGCGCGCAGCCGGCGCCGGCGCCGGGCGGTGAGGCGCCTCC
>JBLMWD010000107.1:0-16299 GCA_050257045.1 Bacteroidota bacterium
CGTTCACGGCGAACGGGACGAACACGTCGGGGACGTTCAGCTGGACGCCGTCGACCGGGCAGGCGGGCACCTACGACGTGACGTTCACGGCGTCGAACGCCCTCTCGGGCTCGGCGACCACGCACATCACGATCTCCGCGGCGACGCAGAACCATGCGCCGGTCGTGACGGCTCCCGCGACGGAGACGGTCGATGAAGGGCAGCTCCTCACGTTCACCGTCTCGGCGACCGACCAGGACGGCGACCACGTGACGCTGACCGCCACCGGCGTTCCGTCGGGCGCGAACTTCATGGACAACGGCAACAATACCGGCACGTTCACCTGGACGCCGAGCTTCAGTCAGTCCGGCACCTACACGGTGACGTTCACCGGGAACGACGGGCACGGCGGGACCGGCACCGCGACGACCGTGATCACGGTGAACAACGTGAACACGGGCGGCGGCGGCACGGCGACGGCCACGCTCATCGGGAACTTCAACTCGCACCGGCGCTTCCTCTGCTTCCACGTGTCGCCGACGAACGGCTCGTTCGACGTGCACAACGTGGATCTCGGGAGCGTGACGCTCAACTTCGGCGGCTCGTCGATCACGGCACAGGCGGCGCAGACGCACGTCGAGGCCGACTGTGACAGCGAGGGGACCGAGGAGTGCGAGGATTGCGGTGACTCCACGAACAGCGGAGCCCGGGGGCTCGACTTCCATCGTGCCGCGGCGCAGTGCGACACGACGCTCCAGGTCTGCTTCCTGATGTCGGACGTCGTGGGACTCTTCGGCAGCCAGAGCATCCCGGACAACCTCGCGAACGCGACGATCACGGGCAACCTGACGACGGGCGGCACGTTCACCGCCACGATCGCGGCCCCGCGGGTCGCGGGACGGGACGCCTCGGCGGACACGAAGCTCCACTCGCGTGCCAAGCCGAATCCGCTCAATCCGAAGACCGATCTCACCTTCACGCTCGCCCAGTCCGGCCTGGTCCGCGTCAGCGTCTTCGACGCGCAGGGCCGTCTGGTGAAGACCCTCCTGAACGAGACCCGGCCCGCCGGCGAGAACGTCGTCGCGTGGGACGGCTCGGACGCGAGGGGCGGACACGTGGCGTCGGGCGTTTTCTTCTTCCGCGTGGAAGCGCTCGGAGCCCAGGACATCGTCCGCGTGACGGTGCTGAAATAGAACCCGACGGCCCGTGAGGGCCGGAGGAGAAGGCGGGCGGAGCGCTCCGGCGCTCCGCCCGTTGTTTGTTGGGGGCCCGGGGAGGCTAGGGGAGCGGGGCCGCCTTGGCCTCGGCGACCCGGAGGAGCGCGTCGAGCGCCGCGACGACGGGCGTATCGATCCCCTCTTCCCGCGCGATGCGCCGGATCGGCCCGAGAATCGCCTCGGCCTCGGTGGGGCGTCCGCGCGCGAGGTCCTCGGCCATCGAGGAGCGGTTCCCGCGCGTCGCTGCGAGGAGACGCTCGAGGCGGGGGACCGGGTCGTAGTCTTCGGGGAGCCACCCGCGTCGCGCGCCGACACGGGCCGCTTCCCGCGCCGCCTCGGACGCGAGACGAAGGAGCGGCGGTTTCTCGAGGATCGCGCCGTTCGGCTTGTCGAGAAGGGCCGTCAGGGGATTCACGGCGGCGTTCAGGGCGACCTTCCGCCAGAGGATCCGGCGGGCGTCCTCGCGCGGCTCGGCCCGGAACGACGCGCTTTGGAAGATCGTCGCCGCGTACTCCGCCCAGCGCGCCTCGGTGTCGCCCCACGGCGCGAAGAGAGTCTCCCCTTCCAGGGAGCCGTGGAGGACGCCCGTCTCGTCGAAGAAGGCGCCGAGCGAGGTGGCCGCCGCGATGAGGGGGGCGCCCGGGAGCGTCCCCTCGAGCAGCTCCATGTGGTCCCAGCCGTTCTGGATCGAGCAGACGCCCGGGAGGCGGGGCGCCAGGGTCGCGATCGCGCGCGCCGCCTCTTCGGTGTCGCGCGCCTTCACGCAGACGAAGACGAGCGAGGCGGTGCTCAGAGAGTCGGGATTGCGGGAGACCTCGAGGCCGTGGGGGGCGTCGGCCGCGAGCGCGGAGCGCCGGGCCTCCGTGCGCGCGAGCGCGTGCACGGCGTGTCCCGCCCGCGCGAGCTTGAGCGCGAGAAGGGTTCCCATCGCGCCCGTGCCGACGATGCCGATCGTCTCCGCCATCGATGCGCTCCCCCGCGTTGACCGCGCACGGCGCGCGAGCCTAGACTGCGCCCTCCCGAGCTCCGGAGCGCGCATTCTACCCCCAATCGAGGTGGAGCATCTCCCTTCGAGCGGTCATCTTCGACTACGGCAACACGCTGGTGAGCGTCGATCCGGCGCTCCACTCCAAGCGGACCGATTACGCCGACGTGGTGGCGGTGCCGGGAGCGGAGCGGATGACGCGGGATCTCGAGGCGCGCGGGCTCGTGCCGCGCGAGCGCTCGCTCGAGTTCCTCGACCGCTTCCTCTCGATCCGCGAGACGAACCGGAAGGCGGCGGACGAATCGGGGGACGAGATCCCGGCCACGGCATCGCTGCGGGAAACGTTTAGCGTCCTCGGCCTCGCGGAGCCGGGACCAGAGGCCCTCGTGGAGGCGATCCGTCCCTTCTTCGGCGCGGAGGAGGAGCTCCTGCGGGAGATCCCGGGCGCCGACGCGACCCTCCGCCGGCTGCGCGAGCGGGGGATCGAGCTCGCGCTCCTCTCGAACGCGACCGACGGCGACTACATCCGCCGCGTCGTGGAGCGGTTCGGCTGGAGCGGGCTCTTCCACCCGCTCGTCGTCTCCTCCGACATCGGCGTCCGGAAGCCGCGCGCCGAGGCGTTCCGGGCGGCGATGGCGGGATGGTCGTTCGAACCGGGAGCGGTCGCGGTCGTCGGCGACTCGCTCCGGCACGACGTCGGAGGCGCGCAGGCGCTCGGCCTGCGCGCGTTCCATTTCACGTGGATTCCAAATCCCGGCGACCCGCCCTGGCTCGGACGCATCGTCCCCGACGCGTCCGCAAAGACCCACCCGGAGCTGCTCCGCGCCCTGCTCGAGGCGTCTACCCCCGCCGCGGGATGAACCCCTGGCGGGCCAGCTCGGGGACGACGTTGTGGGTCACGTCGTGCGTGACGTCGGTGGGCGAGCCCGGATTCACCGTCTCGCCGATTCCGGTCCAGATCATCCGGCCGCCGTCTCCCACGGACCAGAGCTCCACCTCACGGCGTGCCGTGACATCCTGCTCGACGTATCCCGGATGCATCACGTCGACCCAGGTGGTGCGGTAGTAGCCCCTCCATCCCAGGCGCGTGACCGGCTGCGTCGTGACATAGCCCGGCACGTAGCTCGTGCTCGTCTGCGACGGGAGCCGGCGGGTCAGGAGGACGCCGTCGTAGCCGCCCTGGTCCACGGCGTCGTAGATCTGGCTCGTGTCGGGCGGATCGTTCGGGAAGCGCTCGTACGAGGCGACGGCCTCGACGCCGTTCTTGCTCAGCTGGTGGACGAAGGCGTCCTCGAGGATCCGGCGGTTCGCCGGGTTCCGGATCATGCCGACGACGAGGATGTGGTGGAGCGGTGGGCCCGTGTACCCCGGATCACGCCACATGTTGGTGAGGCCGGATGTGGACGCGCATCCGCCGAGGACGACGGCGACCAGCGCGGCGAGCGCGGCCGCAAGGAGGCTCGCGCGAAGAATTCGTGGGAAACGCATGGCAGTTCCTCTCCCAGTGGGGTCGATGGATCCATCGGGCCGCCGGAGAGGGTGGCGACCGCCGGATCCCGGTTCGCGTTTGGTTGTGACCGGGTCGCGCGGGGGCGCGGCCCGATGCTTCCTCCAGTATAGGGAACCCACGTAGCGTGTGGTAGGTTCGTGCTCTCCGCTCACGCGCCGCCCCGACCGGCGTCCCCGATCCGATCCGACCGATTCCTCCCCCGGAAAGGCAAGCGATGCTCGCGCGCGTCACGTCCTGCGCGACCGTCGGAATCGAAGGGCTCCTGGTCGACGTGGAGGCCGACCTCGGCGTGGGACTCCCGACGTTCACCATCGTCGGGCTCCCCGACGCCGCCGTCCGCGAGAGCCGGGAGCGCGTCCTGTCGGCGGTGCGCAACTGCGGCTTCGAGTTCCCGGCGCGGAAGATCACGATCAACCTGGCGCCCGCGCACGTGCGCAAGGAAGGCGCCCGCTTCGACCTCCCGATCGCGGTCGCGCTCCTGCGCGCCTCGGGTCAGATCCCGGTCGGACCGCCCGTGGACGAAGGGATCTTCGTGGGAGAGCTCGCGCTCGACGGATCGGTTCGCGGCGTGCGCGGCGTGCTCGCGGTGCTCGCCGCGGCGCGGCGCGAAGGGAGGGCGCCGGTCTGGATCCCGGCGGAGAACGCGCCGGAAGCGCGCGCCTATCCGGTCGTCCTAACCACGGCGATCGCCTCTCTCTCCGACCTGCGCGGCGACGAGATCACGGCTCCTCGGCTGGCGCCCGCGGCGGTGGACAACGGGGTCGAGCCCGGTGACGCCTCGCCCCCCGACCTCGCCGAGGTTCGCGGCCAGCTCCATGCCCGGCGCGCGCTCGAGATCGCCGCCGCGGGCGGACACAACCTCCTCTTCGTCGGTCCGCCGGGAGGGGGGAAGACAATGCTCGCGCGCCGCCTTCCCGGCATCCTCCCGCCGCTGCGCGACGAGGAGGCGATCGAGGTCTCGACCATCCACTCGGTCGCCGGGCGGCTCCCTCCGGGCTCGGGGCTCCTGCGCCATCCGCCCTTCCGCGCGCCGCACCACACGATCTCGGATGCGGGTCTGGTGGGCGGAGGCAGGGGTCCCTATCCCGGCGAGGCGTCGCTCGCGCATCGCGGCGTCCTCTTCCTCGACGAGCTCCCGGAGTTCCGCCGGAACGCGATCGAGGCGCTCCGGCAGCCGATCGAGGAGGGGCGCATCACGATCGCGCGCGCCGGGAGCGCGGTCACGTTCCCCGCGGCGTTCGCGCTGATCGCGGCGATGAACCCCTGCCCGTGCGGATTCCGCGGCGACGCGCGCCGCGCCTGCCGCTGCGCGCCCGACCTCGTCGCGCGCTACTGGTCCAAGGTGTCGGGGCCGATCCTCGACCGCATCGACCTCGTGCTCGAGGTCCCCGCGGTTCCGATGGAGGACCTCTTCGCGCCGGAGAGCGCCGAGACGTCGGCGGCGGTGCGCGCGCGCGTCGTCCGCGCGCGCGCGATCGCGGTGGCGCGCAACGGAAGCGGCTCGAACGCGGCGCTCGCGGCGCGCGATCTCCCGCGTGCGGCGCCGCTCGACCCGGGCTGCCGCCAGCTCCTGCGACGCGCCGCCGACGCGTTCCGGATCACCGCCCGCGGCGTGGTGCGCGTCCGGCGGGTGGCGCGCACGATCGCCGATCTCGCCGGGTCGGAATCGGTGCGCGACGAGCACGTGGCGGAGGCGCTCCAGTACCGGATTCGGACGGGGGGCTGAGGCAGGCGGCCCGCGGAGTTGCCTGCCAAATGGGACGGGGCCCTGTCAGGGGCGTCAGGCCGCCCTCCCGCGCCGGCGCGGAACAGCGCCACGCCGATCGTGGTGCCGCAAGGATTTAGGGCCGCGGCCGCCCTTTCAGCGGCAAGGTACGAAGCATGCAGAACGCCGTCGCTACGGGACTCTCGTGGGGGGTGATGTCGGCTTCCCGGCGACCGGGAGGGGAGCCGGGAAGCCCAGGGTTTTCACGCTCACAAAAGGAAGGTGACCCATGAAACGCCTGTTCACCGGTGGCCTCGTCGTGATCGGCGTCCTCCTGCTCGTGGGATCCGTGCTGGCGGCCCCCAAGGGAAAGGCGCCGGTCAAGGGCGAGGGGTACCACCACCTCCTCGCGCTCCACGTGCGCGAGGCGGCCGAGCACGCGAAGACGCTCCATCACTACGCCACCGTGCACGCCGATCACCTCGACAAGGCGATCGTGACGAAGCACGTCGACGAGCTCGCGAAGAATCTCGACGGCGTGAAGACCGAGCTCGGGAGCGTGGAGCAGAGCGTCGAGCCTGCCGAGAAGAGCAAGGTCGAGACGAATCTCGCGACGATCCGCGCGGAGAACGATCGCGCGCAGACCGCACTCGACGCGCTGAAGGCGGAGGTCGCGAAGGAGCAGCCGAGCGCGACCGTGATCGCCGATCAGTCGAAGCTGATCTACACCGCGATGATCACCGCCGAGGGGCACCACCAGAAGGCAATGGCGAAGCGCGGCGTCGCCGAGCCCAAGAAGCCGCCCAAGACCTGATCGACCGGCCACGGACAGGTTGAGGCGCCAGGGGCGCTCTGGTTGAGGTACCATCGGAGCGCCCCTGAACATTCCGCCTCGGCGCCTCGTCCGCCGGCGGCTCCGCCGCCGGTCGTCCGGCGCCCGCCGGAGGAGAAGCGGGTTGACTTCGGGGTATCTTCAAGGTACGGTGTCCGTTGCTCCTAACCCCATGCGAGACAAAGAGTCCATGACGTTCCACAAGTCCGCCTCCGCGCGCCCGAACCGGCGCTCCACCGGCAGTTTCGTCGTTTTCGCGCTTCTCCTGACACCCGTCCTGGTCCTGGCCGCGGCGCCCTCGGCCCCGAAGCTCGAGGTCAAGGGCCGGCCCGCCCCGAAGAGCGAGGCGCCGGCCGCCACCCAGGCCGAGGCCAAGCCCGTCCTCCGGAAGGCGCCGCCTCCCATGTCGATCGAGGAGGCCCAGGCGCTGGTCAAGAAGAGCCCGCGCGACACCAATTCCTACCTGGCCCTGGGAGCGGCCTATCGCCGGGCCCATCGGTACGGCGAGGCGATTTCCGCGTTCGAGAAGATGGCCGCCCTCGATCCGAGGAACTCCACCGCCCACGTGAGCATGGCCGCCGTCTACATGGACAAGAGGGAGCCGAAGGAGGCCGAGCGGGAGATCCGGAAGGCGCTCGCGCTCTCCCCGAAGGACGCCGCGGCGCATTACAACCTCGGGAGCCTGTACCTCACGCAGGGGAAGCGCGACGACGCGACAGCGGAGTTCAAGCTCGCGACGACGCTGAAGCCGCCGGTGCCCGACGCGTGGGTGAGCCTCGGCCTCATCCAGGCGGAGCTCGGGCAGGCGAACGAGGCGGTGAGCTCGTACAAGAAGGCGCTCGAAGCCGACTCCACGAATCTCCGGGCGCTCAACAACCTCGGCAACTCCTACTACTCGATGGGCAAGATCTCGGACGCGACCGCGCTCTACAAAAAGGCGCTCGAGCTCGATCCGAACAATCAGGAAGCGATCTACAACCTGGGCGTCGCCTTCGCCGACGCGCAGATCTACAAGGAGGCGCTCAACTACTGGCACAAGGTGGACGCCATCGACTCGACGTCCACCGTGGCCGAGAGCGCGAGGAGCAGCATCGAGGTGCTCCAGCAGTACCTCGACCAGCAGAAGACCTCGGCGGCGCCGGCTCAGGCGCCCGCGACCGGGGCGCACTGACCCATCGGGTCCGGGAAGGGCCCGACACGATCAGGAGGTCACGTCATGCCGGCCCACACGCCTCGATGGACACGATCGCTCCTGCATCTCGTCGGCCTGGCCGGACTCAGCTTCGCGCTGGGCTGCTCTTCCTCGCATGGATCCGCGGCGAATCCGTCGTCGGGCGGCATGGGGGCGGCCCCGGTCGCCGTCGCGCCGGCCGGCGGCGCGCGCGCGCACGTGGAGGCCGGGCGCGACTACCTGAGCCGCGGCATGACCGACGAGGCCGAGCGGGAGTTCCGGCTCGCCCTCGAGGCCGAGCCGGGGAATCAGCAGGCGCTCGCGGGGCTGGGGCAGATCAGCGTGAAACGCGGCGCCTACGCCGACGCGGTCCAGATGCTCGAGCGCGCGACCGGATCGTCGAACCAGATGGCCTCCGCGTTCCGCTCGCTGGGTGACGCCTACGCGGCTCTGGGCGAGCTCGACAAGGCGGCGACCGCGTACCGGCAGGCGGTGGCGCTCACGCCCACCGACCTCGACTCGCGGCTCGGCCTCGCGCGCGCGCTGACCGAGGTCGGCGAGTACGACGAGGCGGCTTCGATCTGCACCGGTTCGATCCGGAACGTGAAGGGGCAGCCGGCCGCTCTGGCGCAGATCTACCGCCGGCTCGGCGAAGTGCGCTCGCGGCAGGGGAGCACGCCCGAGGCGCTCTCGGCCTACTACCACGCCGCCGAGCTCGCACCGGACGATGCGGAGATCGCCCGCGGCGTGGCCGAGGCCGCCGTCCGCGCCGGCCTCTACGCCGAGGCGGCCGGCGCGCTGAACCGCGTGCTCTACCTCGCGCCGCTCGACGTGGCCGCGAAGAAGCAGCTCGGGTGGGTGAACTTCAAGCTCGAGCGCTACGGGAAGGCGATCAACGACTACGAGGCGGTCGGCGACTCGCTGGGGACGGCGGACCGCTACTACCTCGCGCAGGCCTACGCGAAGTCGTCCAAGACCGACCGCGCGGTGGAGCTCTTCCGGGAGGTCGCGCGGCGGGATCCCCAGAACTACAAGGGGATCTACTGCAACATGGCCTACGCCTACTTCGACGCGAATCGGTACCAGCGCGCGATCGACACGGCAAGGGAGGGGCTGAAGAGCGACAGCACCAGCGCCTGCCTCCGGTTCTGCTGGGCGCAGGCGCTGGACAAGCTCGGGAAGCACGACGAGGCGATCCCGGTCTTCGAGGCCGTGGTCGACGACCCGGCCTATTCGGAGCCCGCCCGCCGGGAGCTCGAGCGGCAGCGGCGGATCGTGAAGCTCCTGAAGACCAAGGATCGGGGCAATTGAGGCGCGCCTGAGCCGGAATCGAGGGGAACCGGAGCGCCCCGGGCGCACATTAAGGGGGGCAGGCAGGAAGTTCGAGGCAACAATGCCAAGGAGGTTCGATGCTCGGTAGCAAAGGATTGTGGATCGCCGTTCTGGCGGCAGCCGCCCTTCTCGCGGCGGGCGCCGCGATCGCGGCCGCCCCGGCCGCCAAGGCCAAGGCGAAGGGCGCGGCCCATGCCGCGGGCAACCCCAACGAGGTCGCCGTGATGGAGACCTCGAAGGGACGCATGGTCATCGAGTTCTGGCCCAACGAGGCGCCCAAGACGGTCGCCAACTTCAAGAAGCTGGCACGCTCGGGCTTCTACAACGGGACCGGCTTCCACCGGATCATCTCCGGGTTCATGATCCAGGGAGGCGATCCCAAGTCGAAGAACCCGAAGGCGCCCGATATCGGCACCGGCGGTCCCGGCTGGACCGTTCCCGCCGAGTTCAACGACCACAAGCACGTCAAGGGCGTGCTCTCGATGGCCCGCGGCGGCGATCCGAACTCCGCCGGCTCGCAGTTCTTCATCATGCACGGCACGACGCCCTCGCTCGATCACCAGTACACGGCGTTCGGCCACGTGATCGAGGGGATGGACGTCGTCGACAAGATCGCGAGCGTGCGGACCGGCCCGAATCCGATGATGCCGGGAGAGAACTCGAAGCCGCTCGAGTGGGTGACTCTCAAGTCGGTGAAGATCATGTCGCGCGCGGCGGCCATGGCCGGCGGCGCGAAGGCGGCGGCTGGCGAGAAGGCGGAAGCGGCGAAGGCGGCGGGGAAAGCCAAGGCGGAAGCGGCGGAAGAGAACGCGGAAGCGGCGAAGGCGGCGGGGAAAGCCAAGGCGGCCGAGGCGAAGGAAGCCGCCGGCGGCGCGCCGGCCGACACGACGCACAAATAATCCAGCTGTCCTGAGGAGCGCCCTTGCGGCGCCCCCTCCCTGCGCGGGCCGGGCGACGATTTGCGTCCGGCCCGCGCGCTTTGTTACCCTCGACCCGACTCGAAAAGGGCCCGCCGTCCGCCCGCGATCCGGAGGTCTCCCGCCGTGTCACGCATCTACTTCGACCACAACGCTTCCACGCCGGTGCGCCCCGAGGCGCTCGAGGCGATGCTCCCCTATTTTTCGGAGCGCTACGGCAACGCTTCGAGCGCGCACGCCTTCGGCCAGGACGCGAAGGGGGCGCTCGAGGAGGCGCGCGCACAGGTGGCGGCCCTCGTGAACGCCTCCCCGGCGGAGGTGGTCTTCACGAGCGGCGGGACCGAGTCGGACAACATGGCGGTGCTCGGCGGCGCCCGCGCGCTCGCCGCGAAGGGACGGCACGTGGTGGTGAGCGAGATCGAGCACGAGGCGGTGCGGAACGCCGCCGGCCAGCTCGAGGCGGAGGGCTTCGCCGTGACGCGCGTCCCCGCCGGCGGCGATGGACGGATCGATCCCGCCGCCATCGCGGACGCGCTCCGCCCCGACACGGTCCTCGTCTCGGTCATGGCGGCGAACAACGAGACCGGCGTCCTCCAGCCGGTCGCGGAGATCGGCGCCCTGTGCGCCTCCCGCGGCGTGGCCTTCCACACCGACGCCGTCCAGGCCGCGGGGAAGATCCCGATCGACGTGAAGGCCTGGCAGGCCGCCTTCCTCACGATCGCGGCGCACAAGTTCTACGGGCCGAAGGGCATCGGCGCGCTCGTGGTGAAGCGCGGCGCGAAGACGGCGCCGCTCCTCTTCGGCGGCGAGCACGAGCGGGGGCGCCGCCCGGGGACCGAAAACGTGCCGGCGATCGTCGGGATGGGCGTGGCCGCGACGCTCGCGCAGCAGGAGCTCGCGACGGTGCCGCCGCGCATCGCCATGCTGCGCGACCGCCTCGAGCGGGAGATCCTCGAGCGCGTGCCCCACGTGGTCGTGCACGGCGCGGGGGCTCCCCGTTCGTGCAACACGAGCCACCTCTCCTTCACGGGCGCCGAGGGGGAGCACCTCCTCCTCACCCTCGATACGAAGGGGATCGCCTGCTCGAGCGGGTCGGCCTGCAAGTCGGGCTCCTCGCACCCCTCGCACGTGCTCCTCTCGATGGGGGTCCCGGCCGCGGTCGCGCAGAGCGCGGTGCGGATGAGCCTCGGCCGGGGGACCACCGAGGCCGAGGTCGACCGCGTGCTCGAGGTCCTCCCGCCCATCGTCGCGAAGCTCCGCTCCGTCTCGCCCACGCTCGCGGCCTGAGCCGTCAAGTGACCGCTCCGAAGCCCGACCTGCCCGCCCAGCCCGCGACCGTGCTCGTCGCGATGAGCGGCGGCGTCGACTCGTGCGTCGCCGCGGCGCTCCTCCACGCCGCGGGGCATCGGGTGATCGGCGTCACGATGAAGCTCTGGTGCTACGCCGAGGGACCCTCGCCCGCGCGCGGCTGCTGCACGCTGGAGGCGATCGACGACTGCCGCGCCGTGGCGCGCCGCATCGGATTCCCGCACTATGTCCTCGATCTCGAGGAGGCGTTCCGCGAGCACGTGATCGAGGATTTCGTGGACGAGTATCTCGCCGGCCGCACCCCCAACCCCTGCGTCCAGTGCAACAACTGGCTCAAGTTCGGCGAGCTGATGCGGCGCGCCGAGGCGTTCGGCTGCGACTACGTGGCGACCGGTCACTACGCGCGCCGCGGCGTGGACGCCGCAGGCCGCGCCACGCTCCTCCGAGCCGCCGACACGGCGAAGGACCAGTCGTACGTGCTCTGGGGCCTCTCCCAGGAGACCCTCCGGCGCACGCTCTTCCCGCTCGGGGGGATGACGAAGGAGGAGGTCCGCGAGGCGGCGCGCGCGATGGGCCTTCCGGTCGCGGAGAAGCGGGAGAGCCAGGACATCTGCTTCGTCGAGGGGAAGCGCTATGGCGACTTCCTCCGCGAGCGCTATCCCGAGCGCCTCGCGTCGGCGCGCGCGGGGGACGTGCGGGACGCCTCCGGTGCCGCGGTGGGCCGCCACGACGGCGTGCATGCCTTCACGATCGGCCAGCGCCGCGGGGTGAACGTCGCCGCGGGGCGGCGGCTCTACGTCACCGCGATCGAGCCCGGGGAGGCCGCCGTCGTGGTGGACGACGAGGCCGCGCTCTACCGGCGCGCCGCCTCGATCGCGCGCGTGAGCTGGATCTCGGGAGTCCCCGCCACGGGCTCTGTCCGTGGCGAGGCCAAGATCCGCTACCGCCACGCACCCGCGACCGCGATGCTCACGCCCGACGGCGGTGATCCGACCCGCGCGGAGGTGACCTTCGACGAGGCGCAGCGGGCCATGACTCCGGGGCAGTCGCTCGTGCTCTACGATGGCGACCGTGTGGTCGCCGGAGGGGTGATCGAGCATGTCCTCTGATCCGATCTCCCGTGCTTCCGATCCCCATCTACCCGGGTCCGCGCCGGAGGCGCGGCCCGGAAACAGGCTCGCTCGCGAGAAAAGCCCCTACCTCCTCCAGCACGCCCACAACCCCGTCGACTGGTATCCCTGGGGCGACGAGGCGTTCGCGAAGGCGCGCGCGGAAGACCGGCCGATCTTCCTCTCCATCGGCTACGCGACCTGCCACTGGTGCCACGTCATGGAGCGCGAGTCGTTCGAGAACGAGGAGATCGCGCGGGTCCTGAACGCGCGCTACGTTCCGATCAAGGTGGACCGTGAGGAGCGCCCCGACGTCGACCACGTCTACATGACCGTCTGCCAGGCGCTCACCGGATCGGGAGGATGGCCCCTCACCGTGATCCTGACGCCCGACGGGCGGCCGTTCATGGCCGGCACCTACTTTCCGCCCGAGTCGCGCTTCGGGCGCCCGGGACTCAGAGATTTGTTGTGGCAGGTCCTCTCGGCGTGGGAGGGGCAGCGCCACCGCGTCGAGGATGTCGCGGGGCAGATCGTCGAAGCGGTGCGCGGCGAGTTCGCCGGCCTTCCGGGCGAGCGTCCCGGGCCGGCCCTCCTCACGAACGCCTTCGAGCACCTCCACCAGCGCTTCGACGAGGAGTTCGGCGGCTTCGGCACGGCGCCCAAGTTCCCGACCCCGCACCAGCTCACGTTCCTCCTCCGTTACGCGAAGCGCACCGGAGACGGGCGCGCGCTCGACATGGTGGAGCGGACGCTCCGCTGGATTCGGCGCGGCGGAATCTACGACCAGCTCGGATTCGGCGCGCACCGCTATTCGACCGACCGCGAGTGGCTCGTCCCGCATTTCGAGAAGATGCTCTACGACCAGGCGCTCCTCCTGATGGCCTACGCGGAGGCGCACCAGGCGACCGGAGATCCGCTCTACGCCTCGGTGGCCCGGGAGTTCGCGGCCTACGTGGCGCGCGACCTCACGTCGGTGGAGGGCGCCTTCCTCTCCGCGGAGGACGCGGACAGCGAAGGGGAAGAGGGGAAGTTCTATGTCTGGACCCTCGACGAGATCCGCGCCGTGCTCGGCGACGCGGAGGCGGCCGTCTTCGCGCGCGTCTACGGCGCCGAGCCGAAGGGGAACTGGATCGATCCCGCGGGCGGGCACCTGACCGGGACCAACATCCTCCACCTCGACGGGGATCCGGCCGCGGCGGCGCGGGAGACGGGGCTCGATCCGGCCGAGATGGCGCGCCAGCTCGAGCGGGACCGCTCCGCGCTCCTCGAGGCGCGCGGACGCCGCGTGCGGCCGCTGCGCGACGACAAGGTCCTCACGGCCTGGAACGGCCTCATGATCGCCGCGCTCGCGAAGGCGTCGGTGGCGGTCGCAGATCCGCGGCTCGCCGAAGCGGCGGCGCGCGCGATGGACTTCCTCGACCGCCATCTCGTCCGGGAGGACGGACGCCTGCTCGTGCGATGGCGGGAAGGCGAGGCGGCCCATCCGGGTTATCTCGACGACTACGCCTTCCTCGCCTGGGGCTCGCTCGAGCTCTACGAGGCGACGTTCGACCCCCGCCACCTCGAGCGCGCGCTCGCGCTCGCGGGGGACATGGAGCGTCTCTTCTGGGACCGGAAGGACGGAGGGTTCTTCTTCACCGGGGAGGACGCCGAGCCGCTGCTGACGCGCACGAAGGAGATCTACGACGGGGCGATCCCCTCGGGGAACTCGGTCGCGGTCCTCGTGCTGCTGCGGCTCGCGCGGATGACCGGGCGGTCCGAGCTGGAGCGGCGGGCCGAGGAGACGGTGCGCGCGTTCGCGGGGTCGGTGGAGCGGGTTCCGGCCGCGCACACGCAGCTCCTCTCGGCGCTCGACTTCGCGTTCGGGCCGACGCGGGAGGTGGTGGTCGCGGGCCCGCTCGATTCGGGCGACACGAGAGCGCTCCTCGCCGCGGCGCGGCAGGGGTTCCAGCCGCGCACGGTTTTCCTGCACCGCGAGCCGGGAGATCCCGGCGCCTCGGTCGCGAAGCTCGCGCCCTTTACCGCGGGGCAGCTCCCGGTGGACGGGAAGCCCGCGGCCTACGTCTGCGAGAACTTCACGTGCGGGGCTCCGGTCACCGACCCGAGCGCGCTCGCTTCGGCTCTGGCGGAGCGCTAGCCGCCGCGCGCCGCGGCTTGTGCGCGCGTTCCCCGTCGAGCAGCTTCCGCTTCACGTCCAGGCCAAAGGCATAGCCGCCCAGCGATCCGTCGCCGCGCACCACCCGGTGGCAGGGGATGACGATCGCCACCGGGTTCGTGGCGCAGGCGTGCCCCACGGCGCGCGCCGCCTTGGGCGCGCCGACGATCCGCGCGATCTCCTGGTAGGTGCGCGTCTCGCCGTAGGGGATCGCCCGGAGCGCCTCCCAAACCCGCCACTGGAACGCCGTCGCGCGGATGTCGAGCGGGACGTCGAGGTTGACCTTACCGCCGGAAACATGGCTCACGATGGCGCGCACCCAGCGTCCCAGCGCCGCCTCGTCGCGCCGGATCTCCGCGGCGGGGAACTCCGCGCGGAGCGCTCTCGCGAGCGCGGCGTCGTCTCCTCCAATGGTCAAGCTGCAGATCCCGCGCTCGGTAGCCGCGACGAGCAGCCCGCCGATGGGCGACTTCGCGATGGTGTAGGCGATCCGCGCCCCCGCGCCTCCCGCGCGGTAGTCGCCAGGCGTCATGCCGAGCGCCTCGGGAGAGCGCTCGTAGAGTCGGCTGCTCGATCCGTATCCCGCTTCCGTCATCGCCATGGTGACCGGCTCCTTTCGTCGCAGGCGCTCCTTGAGCGCGTTCAGGCGCACCGCGTCGGCGTACTGACGCGGCGAGATGCCCGTGGCGCGCGCGAACGTGCGCTGCAGGTGGTGGGGCGAGAGACGCGCGACCTTGGCGAGCGCCTCCAGCGTGATCCGCTCCTCAGCCGCGCGCTCCTCGATGTGGGCGCAGACCCGCCGCACCAGCGCCGCGTGCGGATTGGGCGCGGCGTCGCGCGGCTTGCAGCGGAGGCAGGCGCGGAACCCCGCCACCTCCGCCGCGGTCGCGTCGGGGAAGAAGATCACCTGCTTCCGATCGGGGTTCCGAGCGGGGCAGGAGGGGCGGCAGTAGATGCCGGTCGAGCGGACCCCGAAGACGAAGCGGCCGTCGTGGCGGCCGTCGCGGGTCAGGATCGCCCGCCAGCGCGGGTCGTTGCGGATCGTCGTATCCATGCGATGAAGGTAGGCGAAAGGCTCGGGAGCGACTATCCGAAGCTTGCGGGTTAAGCCCGGGGCCGGTAGCGCGCCGCGTAGACGCCCAGGCACCGGTCCATCACGACCGTGATCCCCGCAGCCGTGAGCTTCGCCGCCGCCGCGTCGTTCCGGATCCCGCTCTGCATCCAGAACACCGCCGGGCGCCGCCCGGGCGGGAGCGCGAGCACCTCGTCCGCGTGCGGCTCGACCTCCTCGGAGCGGCGAAAGACGTCGACGAGGTCGAACGGCTCCGGCACCGACGCGAGGTCGGGATAAGCCCGAAGCCCCTGGGAGTTTTCGATGCGCGGATTCACCGGGATCACGTGGAGTCCCGTTTCGCGGCACATCTCGGGGATGGTGTAGGCGGGGCGGTCGGCCTTCCGCTCGTCCACCATCCCGATCACGGCGACGCTCCTGGCCTCGCGGACGATCGCCGCGAGCGCCTTCTCGTCGGTCACCACGGCTGCGGGCGCGCTCATGACTCCATGCTACGCGTCCCCGGCACCCCTTGGCTAGGCGCTCCGCGCGAGGCGGAGCCGGTGGCTCCGCTGGTCGAACGTCACCACGAAATCCCGCAGGATGCGCGCCCCGACGTTCGCCACCGGGAAGATGGGCTGGAACTCCACCATCGGCTTCGTGAACGTGATCTCGCCGAGCGCGACGTCGCCGTCGAGGTGCGCGGCTTTGATGTCGAACTCGTTCGAGACGGTTCGGGCGTGCCCCACGACGCGCGGCGCTTCGCGAAGGGGGAGCCGCGAGGCGAGCGCGTCGGGGAGGCTGATCCCGCCCATCGCCCCCGCGTCCACGTCGGCATCGACGTCGATCCCCGCGACGCGGAGCGTGACCGAGGGGATCCCGCGCTCGTCGCGGAAGGGGACGACGTCGGAGCCCTCCTCGAGCCCGCCCCGTGCGAGCGTCATCCGGAGCGCCGGGTAGTCGAGCGTCCAGAGGCAGTCGGCGAAGAGGCCGAAGCCGAGGATGCCGTCGACGCGATCGCCCATGAC
>JBLMWD010000108.1:0-5086 GCA_050257045.1 Bacteroidota bacterium
GCCGCGGCGCGCTCGGCGGACGCCTCGCGCGACGGGCGCTGCGCGACCCCGCGCGGCGGCGGCGCGTTGGGCGGCGGCATGAGGGAAGCGCGGTAGAGCATCCGCACCGTCTCCTCCCGGATCGACCGCGTCAACTCGTCGAACATCTCGAACGCCTCGCGCTTGTACTCGATCAGCGGATCCCGCTGCCCGTACGCCCGCAGTCCGATCCCCTCGCGCATGTGATCCATCTCCCGGAGGTGGTCCATCCAGTGCTCGTCGATGACGTGCAGGTAGACCATCCGCTCCAGCTCGCGCGTCGCTTCGGGGGTCAGCTCCTTCTCCTTCTCCTCGTACGTCGTCCGGAAAATCTCGAGGAGGTTCTGCGTCAGCTCCTCGCGGTCGGGCATGCGCTCCCCCTCCGCGCGGGCCGGCGGGTGGATCGGTTTCAGCAAGATTTGGCTCGCGTCGGCGTAGAGCCGCCGCACGTCGTCCTCCTCGAAGCGCTCCTGCGCGATGTAGGTCCCGACGCGCTCCTCGACCACCTCGTCGATCATCTCCGTGATCGTCCCCTTGAGGTCGTCCTCCTCGAGCGCGCGGAGGCGCTGGGCGTAGATGACCGTGCGCTGCTTGTTCATGACGTCGTCGTACTCGAGGAGGTGCTTCCGGATGTCGAAGTTGTGCGCCTCGACCCGCTTCTGGGCCCGCTCGATGGCGCGGGTGACGAGCCCGTGCTCGATCACCTCCCCTTCCTGCACGCCGAGCTTCTCCATGATCCCGGCGATCCGGTCGGAGCCGAAGAGGCGCATCAGGTCGTCCTCGAGCGAGAGGTAGAAACGGGAGTAGCCGGGATCCCCCTGGCGTCCGCTGCGGCCGCGGAGCTGGCGGTCGATGCGCCGGCTCTCGTGCCGCTCGGTGCCGATGATGTGGAGGCCGCAGGTGATCTCCTCCTTGCAGCGCGCAAACTCGCGCCAGACCCCATTCCGGAGCTCGGGATGCTCCACCGCGAAGCAGCCGCGGTCGCAGCGGATCACGCCGGCCTCGAGCTTGATGTCGGTTCCGCGGCCGGCCATGTTCGTCGCGATCGTCACCGCGCCGCGGCGTCCCGCGCCGGCCACGATCTCGGCTTCCTGCTGGTGGTACTTCGCGTTCAGGACGTTGTGCGGGATCCCCTTCCGCTTGAGGAGCCGGCTCAGGGTCTCCGAGGCCTCGACGCTGATCGTGCCGACCAGGACCGGGGCGCCCATCCCGTGCAGCTCGGCGATCTCGTCGACCACCGCGTTGTACTTCTCGCGGCGTGTCTTGAAGATGAAATCGTTCGAGTCGACGCGGCGCACGGGGCGGTTCGTCGGGATCACGACCACGTCGCGGGTGTACGTGTGGAAGAACTCCTGCGCCTCGGTCTCGGCGGTGCCCGTCATGCCGGCGAGCTTCTCGTAGAGACGGAAGTAGTTCTGGATCGTGATCGTGGCGAGGGTCTGCGTCTCCCCCTCGACCTTCACCGCCTCCTTCGCCTCGATCGCCTGGTGGAGCCCGTCGGAGTAGCGGCGCCCCGGCATGAGACGGCCGGTGAACTCGTCGACGATCAGGATCTTCCCGTCCTGCACGACGTACTCGACGTCCTTCTCGTAGAGCGAGTAGGCCTTGAGGAGCTGGAGCACGTTGTGCACGCGCTCGCTCCGCTCGCCGTGCGTCCGCTCGAGGGCGCGCTTGCGCGCCACCTTCTCGGCGGGGTCGAGCGCCTCGTCCTCGTCGATGGCCCCCATCTCGACCGCGAGGTCGGGGAGGAGGAAGAGGTTCTTGTCGCGCTGGCTCACCACGTCGCGCCCCTGCTCGGAGAGGTCGACCGAGTGGGACTTCTCGTCGATGGCGTAGAAGAGATCCTCGTCGATCTCGTTCAGGCGTTTGTCCCGGATGTAGTCGAGCTCGACCTTCTGGTAGAGCCGCTTCAGCCCCGGCTGCTCGGAGATGAGCTTCTGGAAGCGCTTGTTCTTCGGCGCCCCGCGCCGCACTTGCAGGAGCTTGATCCCCGCCTCGTACTCCTTCGCCGGGTCCTTCAGCAGCTCGTCCGCCTCGGCCATGATCCGCGTGACGAGCTGCGACTGCTGGCGCACCACGCGCTCCACGTCGGGCTTCATCTCGTCGTACTTCTGGAGCGAGTGCTCCACCGGGCCCGAGATGATGAGCGGGGTGCGGGCCTCGTCGATCAGGACCGAGTCGACCTCGTCGACGATGGCGTAGTGGTGGCCGCGCTGCACGCGATGGTCCTTGTGGCGGGCCATGTTGTCGCGCAGGTAGTCGAAGCCGAACTCATTGTTCGTGCCGTAGGTGATGTCGCAGGCGTAGGCCTCACGCCGCTGCGCGAAGTCCATCTGGTTCTGGATGCAGCCGACGGTGAGGCCGTGGAACTGGAAGATGCGTCCCATCCACTCGCTGTCGCGCCGGGCCAGGTAGTCGTTCACCGTGACCAGGTGGACGCCCTTCCCGCCGAGCGCGTTCAGGTAGATCGGGAGCGTCGCGACGAGGGTCTTCCCCTCGCCGGTCGCCATCTCCGCGATCTTTCCGTCGTGGAGCACGATGGCTCCGAGGATCTGGACGTCGAACGGGACCATGTCCCAGGTGATCGGGATCCCCACCACGTCCCAGGTCGTCCCGACGAGGCGCCGGCAGGTCTCCTTCACGACCGCGAACGCCTCCGGAAGGAGGTCGTCGACGGTCTCCCCTTCGAGGAGCCGGGCGCGGAACTCCTGCGTCTTCGCGCGGAGTTGGTCGTCGCTCAGCTCGCGCAGCCGCTCGAACTCGGCGTTGATCTGGGTCACGACCGGCCACATGCGCTTGATGTCGCGCTCGTGCTTGGTTCCGAGGACCCGCGTGATCAGGTTCAGCACTTCGTCGCTACCTCCGTCGCCTCCCGGGCGCCCGGCCAGGGCCGGGTCCTTCCGGCTCCGGCCGCCCGCCGGCGGCGCATAACGCGAAACCCCAGGAGCGGAGCGCTACCGGGGTTCGTGCTCTTCTCTTCAATCGTGCAAGTAGATGTAGGATCGCAACTTGGCTACTCCGAACTGCGTCCCGAGCAGCCTCGCTCCGCTGGAGCATAGGACCCCGCCTCCCCGGGTGTCAAGGCGGTTTGGCGCCCCGGTCGGAACCAATCAATAAGGTAACCCACGGGGGCCTGCTGGGCGTGTATTCGGATGCCAGGAGGGACCCCGGGATGCGGCGGCCGGTTCCGGCCCCCCCTGGGGCCCGGCAGGAGCCTTCCCGGCCCGCTCGGGCCCTCAGCGCAGGAAGAAGTCCATGGCGAAGCCGGCCGACAGCGGAATCCGGAAGTTGTCGTCGAGCGGGATCGGGAGCAGCTCGAAGACGGTGGCCGTGAGGGCCCCCGCGACCGCCACCCGAAACGGGATCTCGGGGACGAGGAGGGTGAGCAGGTAGCAGGTCACGAGGCAGGCGAGGCTCCCCTCCGCCGTCTTGTCGAAGATCCGGACCCGCCCCAGCCACTTCCCCACGATCGCCGCCATGGTGTCCCCCACGATGAGGAAGGCGAGCGCGAGGACCGCGATCGGCTTCGGGAAGAGGTGGATCGAGAGGAGGCAGGCGATGAGGAGGTAGGTCGAGCCGAGGAGCGAGACCTCCTCGTGGTTGCGGAGCAGCTCGCCGAAGAAGTGGCGGAAGAGGTTCCGCGTCGGGAGGTGGTTCAGGCGGAAGACCTCGATCGCGAGCGAGAGGATCACGGCCGCGAGCAGAGCGCGCTCCCAGTCGCGCTGCCAGGAGTCGGGTGTGAGGTAATAGCCCAGCGGGATCGAGAGCGACGCGAGGTGGATCGCCTTTCGTTTCAGCTCCGATCGAAGGAGCACTCGGTCCCAGGCCCTCCTAGCGTGTGACGGTGCCGTAGAGCGCCTCGTACCGGCGCCATGCGGCGTAGACCTGCTTCACGTAGTCGCGCGTCTCCCGGTACGGGATGAGCTCGACCCAGCGGTCGTCGACGGATCCCTGATCGGCGATCCACCGGCGGACCGGATCCTCGCCGGCATTGTATGCCGCGAACGTGGCGCGCGGGTCCCCCATTTCGCGCTCGAGCTTCTTGAGATAACGCGCCCCGAGCGCCACGTTGAGCGCGGGGTCGAGGAGCGAGTCGGCCCGGACCGGGCGTCCCGCGAGGATCGAAGCGGTCTTCGGCAGGAGCTGGAGGAGCCCCAGCGCCCCGGCGCGCGACCGGGCCGCCGCGAGGTAGCCGGTCTCCTGGCGCATGATCGCCCAGACGATCGCCGGGTCGAGCGACTCCGCCGCGCCCGAGGCGAAGACCTCGAGCGGATACGCCGGCGGATACTCCATGCGGAGCGCCGTCGACTCGCCCGGCGCCGCGACCGATCGGAAGAAGCCTGCCTCCTCGAGCGCCGCGTCGCAGGGTCCGATCCCGCCGCGCTCCGAGCGCGCGCAGTCGAGGAGCGCCTCGCGGCCGAGCGAGACGTAGCCGAGCGCATCCCAGACCCGCGCCCGGAGCGGCGCGTCGTCGCCGATCGTGCCCGCGAGCACGCGCCGCGAGGGCGGCCGGATCCGAAAGGGGATCGAGTCGCGCGGCCAGCGCCCCTCGTCGCGCAGCTCCTCCGCCGCGCGAAGCCCTTCGTACGTCCAGGGGCCGAAGCGCCAGGCATCGGCGAACGCCACCCGCGCGGCCGCGCTGTCGCCGCGCGCGAGCGCGAGCCGTCCTTCCCAGAAGCGGCCGATGGCCGACGAGGCGGCGAGGCGGGCGAGCGAGGCGCGCGCGCTGTCGGGCGCGCCCGCGCGCATCCAGTTCACCGCCTCATGAACGCGGGCGGCTTCCGCGAGCGAGGGGGTCTTGATCCGCGGCACCGCCCACGCGAAGACGGGGGCCGCCTCGCGTGCGGTCTTCCGATTCTCCCACTCCCGCGCCCGCTCCCACGCCGCGCTCTCCCCCGACGTCCCGGCCGAATCGAGCGTGGCGGCCGCGACGAACGCGCTGTCCATGGGTGGAAACGCGCCCTGACTCCGGCGCGCCCTTGCCAGGCCCAGCGCCCAGCGCGCCCGGTCGGGCGCGGGACGGTCGCGGCGCGCGAGGAGCCGGGCGAAGGCGGCGGCCGCGTCCGGA
>JBLMWD010000109.1:0-11670 GCA_050257045.1 Bacteroidota bacterium
CCCTGCGCGCTGGGACTCGCGACCCCGATGTCGATCATGGTGGCGACCGGGAAGGGCGCGACCATGGGCGTCCTCTTCCGGAACGCCGAGGCGATCGAGACGCTCCGCAAGGTCGACACCCTGGTCGTCGACAAGACCGGGACGCTCACGGAGGGGAAACCCAGGCTCGTGACCGTTCAATCTGCGGCCGGCTTCGACGAGTCGGAGCTGCTCCGTATCGCGGCCGGCTTGGAGCGCGCGAGCGAGCATCCGCTGGCCGAAGCGGTCATTCGCGGCGCCGAGGCGCGCGGCGCCGTTCCGGAGGCGGTCGAAGAATTCGCGAGCGTCACCGGAAAGGGGGTGCGCGGGCGAGTTCGAGGGCAGGATGCGGCGCTCGGCAACTCCGCGCTGCTCGACGATCTCCGAATCGATCCAGGGCCGTGGAGGGATCGCGCCGAGACATTGCGGAACGACGGGCAGACCGTCATGTTCGTGGCCCTGGGCGGCCGGATCGCTGGAATCCTGGGCGTGGCCGACCCGATCAAGGAGACGACGCTCGAAGCGATTCGAACGCTCCATGGGGAGCGGATCCGGATCGTGATGCTGACCGGCGACAGCCGGACCACGGCGCAATCGGTCGCGGGAAAGCTCGGAATCGACGAGGTGGTCGCGGAAGTGCTCCCGGATCAGAAGGCGAGCATCGTGAAGCGCCTCCAGTCCGAGGGGAAGTTCGTCGCGATGGCGGGCGATGGAATCAACGACGCCCCGGCGCTCGCGCAGGCGCAGGTCGGAATCGCCATGGGGACCGGCACGGACGTCGCCATGGAGAGCGCGGGCGTGACCCTGGTGAAGGGGGACCTGCGCGGGATCGCGCGGGCGCGGCGCCTCTCGAGCGAGGTCATGAAGAATATCCGCCAGAACCTGTTCTTCGCGTTCGTCTACAACGCGGCCGGAGTTCCGATCGCGGCCGGGGTACTCTACCCGGTGTTCGGCCTCCTCCTGTCACCGATCATCGCCGCGGCGGCCATGAGCTTCAGCTCGGTCTCGGTGATCGGGAACGCGCTGCGGCTACGAAGTGCGCGCGTGTAGCCCGAAATCCCCTCCTCGTTCTCCGCGACTCTAGAACGCCCACAGGAATTCCGCCGTCGCGGTCCGATCGCGCGGGGCACCGGTTTGCTTCAGGAGCCGTGCCTCGAGCGTGAGGCGCACCTGGGTCTGCGCCCAGAAGGAGATCCCCAACGTAGGGCCGTCTGTCGTTTCATGGCCTCCGGCGGGAATCTCCCCGCGAGCGAGGTCGTAGCGGGCATAGCCGGCCCATCGCTCCGTCGGCAGAAATTCGCCGAGCAGGAAGGCTCCGCGACCGATCCGGGAACCGTCGTCCTCAGGGCGGTCCCTGCCCCAGAGCAGGCCGAGGATTCCCTTGGCCCTTGGGGCGTACGCGTTCGCGAACAGGGCGATCCGCTCGAATTTGACTACCGCCTCGCCCGGGGCAGGCGTGAGCTTGCCGTGGTAGCCGAAGATGCTGACCGCGTTCCCTTGTTTGCCCGCGAGGACCTCCGCGGACGCGTACAGATCGGTTCGATTCCCGCCCTCGCCCCCCTCCAGTTGCGGCTGACCCGCGCCCACGTACGCGCTCCATCGCGGCAGGTGCACGATTCCAAGCTCCACGCCACGGAGGAGTGCCGTGGGGGTCCAGGGATTCCCCGACGGGAAGGGCGTCTCGAGAATGACCGGGGCGGAAAGGGGCATGGCGGCTCCGCCACCGTTGAACAGGATCGCGAGGGGGAGAAGCTGCCCGAAGCGCACCGACACGAAGCGAGAGGCCCAGGAGCTGATGTACTGGCCATAGGCCTGCTCGACGTCGACCCCGCCTTCCTGGATATCGAACGCCACGTCCGCGAGAACCGACCAGCGCGGATCGAGCGGGCCGCCAATCCATGCGTCGATCGTGCCCGATTGAAACTGGATCCTCTCGTGGCGGCGCGCTTCGAGCATGTGGTTCCCCATGACCGTGAGATAGTTCTGCCATTCCAGCGGCAACGGATCGCCGAGCCGACGCGTCGTGGAGCCAGCCGGGGATTTCGGCGTCTCCTCGCCTCCGCCCATCTTCATCCCCGGCATCATCCCGCCCCGTTCTTCGCGAAGGCCGCGGCGGATGTAGGCGTGCCCGTCCTCGTTGGGCTCGGGCATTCGGAAATGACACATGGAGCACGACGCCCCCTCGCGGCGGGCGAAGGCTGGGACGGAAAGGCCGCTCGGGATCTGAATGCTGAACATCGACACGGCAGCGAGCACGGGAACGAGGTAGACGGGCCGGAACTTCAGCGGGAGTCGACGAGCAAAGAATCCGACCGGGGCGGGCTTGGCGCGCATGGCGCACCTCCCGTTGGCGCGAGACGAAGCCATCACACACAGCCGCCGGAGATGCTAGACCCTCAGGAGGCTGAGGGCAACGGTTCCAAACTCAACGCAGCATGAGAGCGCCGCCGTGACCCGAGCGGGGTCGGGTCGACTCGAACGGTGTCGTGCCTCCGCGCCCGCAGTATTCACTGCACCTTGAACATTCCCGAGACCATGTCCATGCCGCAGACGTACCGCAGGTCGCCCTTCCGCTCCGGCGTGAACGTGATCTCGACTTGCTGGTTCAAGGGAAGCGCCTTGCGGATGTGCTGGTCGGGAATCACGATCTCCTTGGCGCACGTCTGATCCGTCGTGCGGGTCACGAGCAGGACGACGGGAGCGCCGCTGTGAACCTTGACTTCGGCCGGGACGAAGCCGGCGTCGGTGACCGCGACCTTCACGGTCTGGGGTCCGGCCTGGGAGGCGCGCTGGCATCCGGCCGCGAGCGCGACCAGGGCGACGATGCCGAGTGATGCGAGAGCGATGCGTTTCATGATGTCTCTCCTTGCGGTGCTACGGGTGTGTCCGGAGCGGTCGCCCGCACCGGAAGATGGCGGCCCTTCCATCCCGCGTAGATCGCGGGATAGACGACCAGCTCGAGAATGAACGAGGTGAGGACGCCCCCGACCATGGGGGCGGCGATGCGCTTCATGACGTCGGCGCCGCTCCCGGTCCCGAGGAGGATCGGAAGGAGGCCGAAGAGAATCGCGCAGACGGTCATCATCTTGGGACGGATGCGGTGGGCCGCTCCCTCGACGATCGCCTCGCGGAGATCGTCCCGGTCGCGCAGAGCGCCGCGCTCCTCCCGGTCGCGGTGCGCCAGCTTGAGATAAAGGAGCATCACGACGCCGGTCTCGGCGTCGAGGCCGGCGAGCGCGATCATCCCGACCCAGACCGCCACGCTCAGGTGGTAGCCGAGGATCCAGAGGATCCAGACCGCGCCCACGAGCGAGAACGGGACCGCGAGCATCACGATCGCCGACTCGGTGACCGAGCGCGTGTTGAAGTAGAGGAGCCCGAAGACCAGGAGGAGCGTGAGCGGGACCACGAGCAGGAGGCGCGCGGCGGCGCGCTCGTAGTACTTGAACTGCCCCGACCAGTCGAGCCGGTAGCGCGGCGGGAGGACGACCTTCTTCGCCACCGCCGCCTGGGCGTCGTGGACGTACTGGGCGAGCGGCCGGCCCGCCACGTCGACCGAGACGAGCCCGAAGAGCTGCCCGTCCTCCTCCTGGATCATGGGCGGCCCCGTGCGGAACGTGAGCTTGGCGAGCTGCGCGAGCGGGACCTGGGCGCCGACCGGCGTGGGGACGAGGATCCGTCCGAGCGCGTCGGGATCCTCGCGGAAGCCGCGCGCGTAGCGGACGCTGATCGGATACCGCTCGCGTCCCTCCACGGTCTGCGAGACCTGCATCCCGCCCACCGCGGTCTCGATCACGTCCTGCACGTCCTCGACGGTGAGCCCGTAGCGCGCCGCCTCAACGCGATCGATGTCGAAGTCGAGGAAGAGCCCGCCCATGATCCGCTCGGCGTAGGCGCTCCGCGTGCCGGGAACGTCCTGGAGCGCCTTCTCGACGCTCACGGCGAGGCGCTCGATGGTCGCGAGGTCGGGGCCGAAGACCTTCACGCCGACCGCGCTCCGCACCCCGGTCGCGAGCATCTCGTTCCGGGTCTGGATCGGCATCCACCAGATGTTGGGCATCCCCGGGATCCGCACGCGCGAATCCATGTCGGCGATCAGCTTTTCCCACGTCATGCCGGGGCGCCACTTCGACTCGGGCTTCAGCGTGACGACCGTCTCCACCATCGACATCGGCGCGGGATCGGTCGCGGTCTGGGCGCGGCCGATCTTCCCGAAGACGGTCTCCACCTCCGGGATCTGCTTCAGCTCCTGATCCATCGTCTGGAGCACGCGCCCGGCCTCGGTCGCCGAGATTCCCGGCGGCGCCGTGGGCATGTGGAGGATCGTCCCCTCGTTCAGCGGCGGCATGAACTCGCTGCCGAGGCGGAGGTAGACCGGGATCGTCGTGAGGACGAGGAGAATGGCGCCGAGAATGATCCAGCGGCGGTGCCGGACCGAGAACCGGACCACGGGCGCGTAGCCGTTGACCAGCGGCCGGCTGATCGGATGGTCGTGCTCGGGACGGATCTTCCCGCGGATGAACCACGCGGCGAGCGCGGGCGTGAGCGTCACGGCGAGGAGCGCGGCGAAGAACATCGAGTAGGTCTTGGTGAAGGCGAGCGGCTTGAACAGGCGCCCCTCGGTCGCCTCGAGGGTGAAGATCGGGAGGAAGGAGACCGTGATGACCATCAGGGCGAAGAAGATCGGGCGCCCCACCTCCTGGAGGCCGCGCACGATCGCCTCGCCGCGGGGCTCCTTCCGCCCGCCGGCCTCCCAGGCCTCGAGCTTCTTGTGGACGTTCTCCACCATGATGATCGACGCGTCGACCATCGCCCCGATCGCGACCGCGATGCCGCCGAGCGACATGATGTTCGCGGTGAGGCCCTGCGCCTCCATCGGAATGAACGAGAGCACGACCGCGATCGGCAGCGTGAGGATCGGGATGAGGGCGCTCCGGAAGTGGAACAGGAAGAAGATGATCACGAGCGAGACGATGAGCATTTCCTGTAACAGCTCGTGCCAGAGCGTCTCCACCGCGCGGTCGATCAGCGCCGACCGGTCGTACGTCACGACCAGCTTGATCCCCGGCGGGAAGGCGCCGCGCACCTCCTCGAGCCGCTTCTTCACGCCCTGGATCACGTGGAGCGCGTTCTGCTTCTGGCGCATGATCACGACGCCGCCGACGACCTCTCCCTTCCCGTTCAGCTCGGCGATGCCGCGCCGCGGCTCGGGGCCGAGGTGGACCTCGCCCACCTGTCCCACGGTGACCGGAACGCCGTCCGAGCCGACCTTCACCACCACCTGCTCGAGATCGGAGGTCGAGTGAACGTAGCCGCGCCCGCGGACGAAGTACTCGTGCTCGGAGATCTCGAGCGTGTTGCCGCCGACGTCCTTGTTCGAGCGCTCGATCGCCATCTGCACGTCGCGGAGCGAGATGCCGTACGACTCGAGGCGGCGCGGATCGAGGTCGATCTGGTACTGGCGGACGAAGCCGCCGACCGACGCCACCTCGGCCACGCCGTCGACGCTCTGGAGCCAGTAGCGGAGGTACCAGTCCTGGAACGAGCGGATCTGGGAGAGATCGTTCTGCCCCGTGGTGTCGACGAGGGCGTACTCGAAGACCCACCCCACGCCCGTCGCGTCGGGGCCGAGACGCGGCGTGACGCCTTCGGGGAGCCGTCCCTGGAGCGAGGCGAGATACTCGAGCACGCGGCTCCGGGCCCAGTAGACGTCCACGCCGTCCTTGAAGACCACGTAGACGAACGAGTCGCCGATCATGCTGAGCCCGCGCACGTACTGGACGCCGGGCGCGGAGCGGAGCGCGGTGACGATCGGGTAGGTGATCTGGTCCTCGACGAGGTCGGGGCTCCGCCCCATCCACTCGGTCGAGATGATGACCTGCGTGTCGGAGAGGTCGGGGATCGCGTCGAGCGGGGTGTTGCGGACCGCGCGCACCCCGAACGCCGCCGCGACGAGGACGAGCGCGAGCGCGAGTCCGCGGTTCCGGGCGCACCAGGCGATGAGCCGAGAGAGCATCGGCGCCCCCTACTCGCTCAGGCTCGCGGCCTTGAGCTTGCTCTCGGCCGCGATCAGGAAGTTGCCCGACGTGACGATCACGTCGCCGGGCGAAATACCCGCCTTCACCTCCACCTGGTCCCCCGCCTTCGCGCCGAGGGCCACCTCGCGCGGCACGATCCCCGCGGATCCCAGGTCGATGAACACGATGCTGCGGTCGCCTTCGTACAGCACCGCGCTCACCGGGATGGCGAGCCGGGTCCCCAGATCGCGCCCGAGCATCACGTCGACGAACATGCCCGGCTTGAGGTCGCCGCGCACGTTGGGCACCGTGATGCGGACCTCGCCTGTCCGGGTGCTCGGGTCGAGGAACGGATTGACGTAGGAGACGCGTCCCGTTCGCGAGCGCTCGGGCATGAAGGGGGTCTCGATCTCGGCCGCCATGCCCGTCTTCACGAGGGACAGCTCGTACTGGTAGACGCTCGCGACGACCCAGATCGGATGGATCGGCGCGATCTTGTACAGGGTCTGGCCGGCCATGAAGGACGACCCCTCGACGACGTTCTTCTCCACGACCACGCCGCTCGACGGGGCGAGGATCGGCACCATTTCGAGCGGCTTTCCGGAGCGGGCGATCGCGTCGATCTGGGACGGGGTGATGTCCCAGAGGCGGAGCCGCTGGCGCGCCGCGGCGGCCAGCTCGGGATCGACGCTCGTCGCGGGGACCCCACCGGTCGTGGACCCCATGCCGGACATGCCGGAGCCGGCTCCGGTCGGCACCGGCCGGAGCGCCTGGAGGAACTCCTGCTCGGCGGAAAAGAGCTCGGGACTGTAGACCGAGAAGAGCGGCTCCCCTTTCCGGACGACCTGTCCCGTGTAGTTGACCTGGATCTGGCGGATCCAGCCGGAGAACTTGAGCGAGACCTCGGTGCGCCGCGTCTCGTCGTAGGTCACCTTTCCGGCCGCGCGGATGGTGGCCGTGATCGGACGCGCCGCGGCGACGGCGGTTCGGACGCCGATCGACTGGCGGCGCGCCGGGTCGAGCATCACGGGGCCGAAGCCCGGGATGTTCCCGGCCGCTCCGGACGCGGTCGCGGCGCCCGGCTGCGCGCCGGGGGCGCCCGGCGGAGGCGTTCCCGCCGCGAACGCGAGGTTCTCGGTGCTCGTGCTGAGGCGCCACGAAGCCACGGCCTGAGCCCCGTTCGTGGCACGGATCGCGAGATTCAGGTCCCATTCTCCCGCCATCGCGATCCCGTACTTGATCTCGTAGGTGCCCGGCTTCGTCTCGGTCACGACGCCGCGGCTCTGCATGCGCGGCATGGTCCCCATCGCCTCCATCACGGAGGACATCTCGATGCTCGCGCCGACGACCGGCTTGCCCGACGCGTCCTGGATCGTGACCACGAGACGGTTGTCCCCGACGACCGGCTTCGCCGGCCGGTTGTGGGCGGAGACCTGGAAGACGCCGATCTGCCGCGTCTCGGTCGTGGTGGTCGTCTCCGTCTTCTTCGAGCAGCCCGCGAGCGCCGCGAGGAGCAGGCCCGCGGCCACGAGCGCCGCCCGGAGGGCCGCCTCTCCGGCGTTTCTGCGCGCCATCGGGATCGGTTTCATCGAGACTCCTCCCCCCGCAGCGCCGCCGGCTCGATGCCGATGGCACGCTCCAGGTCGGCGAGCGCCATGTGGACCATGGCGATGGATTGGTAGCGGTCGAAGCGGGCCCTCGCGAGGTCCCGCTCGGCCGTCAGGAGGGCGAGGAAGTCGGAGCGGTTCGACTCGTATCCCACCCGGACCGAGGCGAGCGCGCGCTCGCTGACGGGGACGACGCGGGTCTCGATGATGTCGAGCTCGTGCGTCGTCTCCCGCACGCGCGCGCGGGCGGCCTCGACCTGGGCCCGGATCGAATCGGCGATCGCGAGCTGCTCGTCCTGGGCGCGCTGGAGCTCGGAGCGCGCCGCGCGGACGCCTGCATTGTTCTTGCCGATCCAGATGGGGAGCGTGATCCCGGCCCCGACCATCTTCCGCCACTCCGGCATGTCCATGAAGCGGTCGTACCGCGCCTGGAGCATCAGCTCCGGAAGCCGCATGCGTGAGGCGGCGGAGATCTCGAGCCGTCGCGCCTGGATCGTGGCCTCCCGGGAACGAAGCTCGGGGCGGTTCACGAGCGCAGCCGCCACGGTCGTGTCCGCGAGCTGGTGCTCGATGTGCGGAAGGTCGCGGGGCGGGTCCGGGAAGGGGCGGTCGGTCTCATCGTGCAGGAGCGCGCGCAGCCGCGCCTGGGTCTCCTGGCGCGTCCGGCCCAGGGCGACGAGCTGGTGCTCGAGCATCGCGAGCTCCACGTCGGCCTGGAGCGCGTCCTGCTGTCCCGCCGTTCCGGCCGCGTACTTCTGCAGCGCCACGCGATGGAACTGGTCGAGCAGGTCGGCCAGCTCGCGGTTGACCTCGATGCCCCGGGCGCTCAGGTAGAGCTGGAAGTAAAGCTCGCGCGCCATCCCGAGCATCTGGAGCCGCATGGCGCGGTAGTCCTCGTGCATCGCCTGCGCCATGGAACGGGTCGCCCTTCCCATGAGCGACCGCTGGCCGAAGAGCGGCACCACCTGGGAGATCTGGAAGGAGTACGCCGGGTCGACCTGCGAGGAGCTGAGACTCTGTGGCGCGACCATGGCGTCGAGCCGCGGATCGTCCCAGCCCCCCACCTGGCCGGCGCGGGCTTCCATCGCCTGCCAGGCCGCGCGCATGGCCGCGAGCGACGGATTGCGCGCGAGCACGCCCGCTTCGAGCGCGGCCAGGTCGAGATTCGGCGCCGCGAACAGCGAATCGACGGACGGACTGGGCTGCGCCGCGGCTCGCCCGGCGACGCCGAGCGGCAGCAGCATGAGAAGGAACAGGAGCGCGCGAGAGCGCATGCGATCACCACCTCGTGTGGGTTCGTCGAATACCCCGCGCGATCTTCGCGCGGACGAACGGAAACGCCGGGTCGGCAGGCGCGCGGCGCGGCCGGCCTCAACCCGAAGAGGTGATCAGCTCAGATGCGGAGGACGGTGGTCCGGAGGAGAGGCGGACTGGAGCCCGGGAGTCGCGCCGGGAACGGATGGGCCTCGAGGGCGGTCTCCCGAGCGAGGGCCGAAGGCGAGGAGAGCAAGGTCGCGCCGCCCAGGCCCGCGTCGTCCGACCGGTAGGACCCCGTGGTCGCCGGCTCGCGATCCGAGAGCGACGGCGGAGCGGCGCAGCAGGAGCGGTCGGTCGAAAGGGAAGCATCCCCGGTGAGGGGCGCCGCCGAGCAGCTCGGGCAGGATGCCGCCTTGGGTCCGGGGGCGGCGCACGCAGCCCGCGCGAGCGGGACGAACACCGAGCCCGCGAGGAGCGCGAGCGTGAGAATGGAGCCGATGACGCGACGGTGATTCATGCCTCTCCTATGTACCCTGCAACAGCCGTTTGGAGCCGCCTGCCTCTCTCACGATGCAGGCAGGGGGGTCGTTCCCACAACTATACTTTGGTATCGGCTCCGCCGTGACGCCCCTTGAACGCGTTCCAACCCTCCCTATTTCAGCAGCTTGGAAAGCCTTCGGTCCTTGAGCGGTGTCCCGCCGGTCTGGCACCCCGGACAGTAGAAGGTCTCGTGGTCGGCGTAGGAGATGCGGGCGATCGCGCTCCCGCAGCGCGGGCAGATCGATCCGGCGTGGTCGTGCACGGCGTAGTGCTCGGACGGCTCGCGCTGGGGAAGCTCGCCGGCCGCGGAGTCCCGGAGAAGGTCGGTCTGGCGCGCGAGGAGCGGCCCGATCGCCTGGTACAGCCGTAGCGCCTCTTCATCGTCGAGCTGCGTCGTGAGGCGGAGCGGCGAGAGGCGCGCCTCGTAGAGGATCTCGTCGGAGAGGCCGTTTCCGATCCCCGCAAGCGCGCGCTGGTCGGTGAGGAAGGTCTTGAGCCGCCGCGATTCGGCGCGGAGCGCGGCGAGGAACGTCTCTTCGGTGAGCTCGCCGCGCGTGGGGTCGGGACCGACCGCCGAGAGCTCGGGGATCGAATCGGCGTCCTCGGCCAGCCAGAGTCGCGCGCGCTTCTCGGTCCCGTGCTCGACGAGGAGGAGGGCCGATCCGTCGTCGAGCGTCACGCGCGCCGACCAGCCGCGCGTCCCGCCGGGGATCCGCTTCCCGCGCCCTGGCGCGGGGACGATCCGGAGCCGGCCGAGGCGCATGAGGTGGATCACGATCGCGCGGCGCGACTCGCACTCGAGGACGAGGTACTTCCCCTTCCTCAGGCAGAGGCTCAGGAATTCCCCGGCGAACGACTCGGGAAGGACCGGGGTCTGGAGGAGCGCGGGCTGACGGACCTCGATCGAGACGATCCGCCGGCCCGTCACGCGCGCGGCGAGGTTCTCGGCGAGAACCTCGAGGAACGGTGTCTCGGGCACCGCGGGCGCGTTTCCTCCGGCGCGCTCTCCGTTACTCGGAGCGCGCCGCCACGAGGAGCGTGCTCGCGAAGGGGGAGCCGAGCGGCCGCGACGCGCGCACCGCGAACCCCTCCTGGACGAGCCACTCGGAGACCTGCTCCAGGCTCCACGGCCGGCCGGAATCGAAGACCAGGTACATGCGGAGCGCGAAGAGCGCCACGTCGGCCGAAGGAGCCGACGACGCGGGCGGCATCATGCCGTGGACCAGCAGCGTCCCGCCGGGACGGAGCGCCTCGCGCGCGCGACGCAGGATCGCGAGCGCGTTCTCCTCGCTCTCGGTCTGGAGCACGTTGGAGAGGAGGATCGCGTCGGACGGACCCGGGAAGGGGTCGCTCCGGTAGTCGCCCGGATAGAGCGCGACCAGGTCCGCGCACCCCTCCTCGCGCAGGATCTCGCGCGCCGCGTCGATCGTCGGGGGAAGATCGAAGAGCGTCGCCTTGAGCCCGGGCGCGCGCCGCGCGTACTCGGCGGCGATGATCCCCGATCCGCCCGCGACGTCGACGAGGGTCGAGCCTGGGAGGAGCGGCGCGAGCTCGGCGATCCGTCCCGCCGCCTCGCGGGTCACCGTGTGCACCGCGCGGACGTAGCGACTCACGCGCGCGGGATCGCCGTCGAGGAGCGCGTCGCTCCCGAGGCGGTGGCGCGGCGCGCCCTCGCGCACGGCGCGGGCGAGGTCGCCCCACGCGGCGTACTGCTCGGCGGCGGCCTCGATCATCCCCGTGGCGTCGCCGCCCTGCCCCGGCACGAAATAGGGGGCGAGCTCCCGCGGGAGGACGTAGGTGGCGCCGTGGCGGTGCATCATCCCGAGCGCGACGAGCGCCTCGAGGAGCGTCTCGATGCCGCGCGGGTCGACGTCGAGATGGCGCGCGACGTCGGCGGCGACCTGCGGTCGCTTGTAGACCTCGGGAAAGACGCCGAGCGCGTGCGCAGCCATGAGCGCTGCGGCCGCCTGGTAGCCGTGCAGCGTCGCGCGCAGGCGCGCGAGCGGCGGCTCCTCGGGAATGGGAACGCCGCGCGGCGGACCTTCCCCCGCGCTCTGCACGCCGGTGCGGTACGGCTTCGCGGGGCGCCGGTCCGGACGCGCCGTGGGCGGCCCCTGGAAACGCTCGCGCGGCGGCGCGCCGGGGCGGCCCGTGTGCGGCGCACCCGGCCGGACCGTGTGCGGCGCGCGCTCCTTGTACCCCGTGTGGCCGGAGTAGCCGGTGTGTCCGCC
>JBLMWD010000110.1:0-6318 GCA_050257045.1 Bacteroidota bacterium
CACTTCGCGATGGCGACGGAATAGCCGGAGCACGCGGACGCGGTGACCATGGGCTCCGTGCACGTCGATGCGCTCGCGGTCGCGTCGAGTTTCTGCTCGCAAGCGGAGGCCCACGACGGGACCGTCGCCAGGAGAATCCCGGCCAGCAGAAGCACGCGCTGCTCGGCTCGCATGCAAGAGTATAGGCTGACTCAACCCGCCCGGCTCAACTCCTCATTTATGTGCGTATGTGCGTCGTCGAGGTTCGAAGCGAGTTCCGGCCGAACTGGCCCCGGGGCCAGTTCGAATGACGACACCTGACTGGAATCGAGGACAATCACTCGCTCTGGAACGAGTCCAACTCGCCCCGGGGCGAGTTCCAGATTATGTCAACTAGCTACGTCGTGGTTCAGATCCCCAGCGGCACCGTCCCGTGCTCGACCGGGCCCGACCCCACTAGCTCGCCTACGGTCACACCGCGCAGCCCGCGGCGGCCTGCTTCCTCCAGGATCAAGGACAGCGCCGAGACGGTCTGGCTCCGGTCTCCTACCCCGCCGCGCACGGGCGTTCCGTCGTGGAGGATCAGGATCGAACCGCTCCGCAACCGCCGCAGCACCCGGCTCGCGATCCGGTCCACGCCCGGGTTGTAGGGATCGTCGGGATAGACGTCGCCGAGCACCGGCTCGAGCCCGAGCCCTCTCATGAAGCGCGCCTGCCCGGGGGTCATGAAGCCGTACGGCGGACGGTAGAAACGCGGCGTCCGATCGGTCGCGATCTCGATCGAGGCGGAGCAGCGTCGCACCTGCGCGCGCATGGCGCGCGGCAGCAGCATCGGGACCGGCCAGTGGGCGTCGCCGTGGACGGCGGGCTCGTGCCCGGCGGCGGCGACGCGGCGCGCGAGCTCGGGGCGGCGGCGGACATGGCCGCCGAGCATGAAGAACGTGGCGTGCGCCCCGTGGCGCTCCAGCACATCGAGGATCGCTCCGGTCGCGCGCGGATTGGGACCATCGTCGAACGTGATCGCGAACCGGTCGGTCACGCCCTCAACGCGACAGAGCAGATGGCCGCGCGCCCAGCTCGAGAACCGGCGCGTGTGCAGGATCGACATCGGGAGCCTCCAGTCCGTACTCCAGGAGCGCGAGGACGCGCCGGGTGAGCCATTCTTCCTCGGTTCGCACCCGGCAGACAAGATCGAGATGGTGGAGCGCGATCCAGGCGAGTCGCAGCCGGTCCCCCCAGGTGCGCGCCCGCGGGGTGTAGGCGAGCGCACAGGCGCCGAGCACGGCGGCGAGCCCCAGCGCGCCCGAGGTCACCTCCGGGCCGAAACGGAACGCGAACAGGAGAAACCAGGCAGCGCCCGCGTACGCCGCGAGGAAGACGATCGCTCCGGCCGCGATCCGCACGAACGCAACTTGCGCCGGCTCGCGCGCGAGACGGCGCGTGGCCACATTCGTGAGACAAGCGGGAACCGCGTGGATCACGGCGCCGGCAGCGGCCGGGAGCGCGCCGAGCACGGTGAATGCTCGAGCGGCCGCGCGGCGCGCTCCTCGCCGGCGTCGCGGCGGCGCGGCGAGGGCGCGATCGGCGATGCGGAGCGCCCGGCGCCAGCGCGCCTGAACGAGGGCGCGGGCGGCGATCTGCTCGAACGTCTCGGGATCCTCCTGTTCGAGCCGGTCGAGCGACGCGGCGAGGAGCTCCGACGGATCGTCCACGTCGAGATCCCACGCGACGCGCTCCGCGATCGGCTCCAGCGCGGCGAGCACCGCCGCCTGCCGCGGCCGGATCGCGCCGAGAGCCAGCGCCCGGATCTCCCGCGCCATGCAGTCGGTGAGGCGCGACGCCGCGAGCTCGGCGTCGTCCGCACGGAGGAGATCGCCCGCGCCGAGCGGCTCCCCCACGTTCACCGTCACGTCGCTCCGGAACGCGACGCGATCGGAGTAGTGGAGCCCCACCTCGATCATCGCGAAGGGACGCCGTCCCTCGTCGCGGCGCACGTGCGCGATCGCGATCCGCGCCGCGCCCAGCCGCAACGGCATCACAGTCCGGTCGGTCTCGCTCACCCCCTCGGGAAAGACCGCCACCACCCCGCCGCGATCGAACAGCTCCTCGCAGCGCCGGAACGTCGCGGCATTCTTGGCGGCGGCGTCGGGATCGCCCGTCGCGCGCGCGAAGACCGGAAGGGCGCCGAAGAGCCGGAGCAGCGCGCCGCGGGGCCAGGGGTGGAACTGCTCCCCCTCGACCAGGAAGTGGAGCTTGCGCTCGAACGCCCCGAGAAGCACGACGGCGTCGGCCCAGGCTGAAGGATGGTTCGCGACCAGGAGCACGGCGCCGCGGCCCGGGAAACGCTCGCGATGGAGCACGCGCACATGGCGGAAGTTCGCCTTCAGCGCGATCTGCGCGAGCCGGTCGAGAATCGATACGAGACCGATCGCGACCGCGGCCCCCACTGCCGCGGCGGCGCGCGTCAGGAGCGGCTCCCGGCGCGGGTTTTCCGAGACTGCCCACTTGTCAGCGCGTCTGCCGTCTTGGCATGCGCCCGGAGCGGCCGGGGCGAGCCGGACCCTTCCGACGTCATCTTGGAACTGATTGCGGAGGCCATTCATGGTGACTTCCCGCCGTTTGGGGCGGGTGCGATGGGTTCGACACCCACTACCCTGAAATGGCACAGAACGTGCCCAAGTAATCGCGTGGAAGTCGGTTCCACTCAAACCAAGTCGGGCTCAGCACGGGAGGGTCATGGCCGGCCTGCTGGCGATACGACGAGCCGCGAACCGGTCGAAGCTGCGCCGGACGCGCGAAATCGCGCGCGTGCTGGGCGGTCACGGCCTCGAGACGCTCGCCGAGGCGCTGGGTCTGCGGCGCTTCCTCCCACGGTTCGGCGCCACACCCAACGGAAAGCCGCTCACGCAGGCGCAGCGCCTGCGCCTCGCCCTCGGGGAACTCGGCGTCACGTTCATCAAGCTCGGCCAGATGCTGAGCACGCGCGCCGACCTCTTCCCGCCCGACGTGATCGCCGAGCTCTCGAAGCTCCAAGACCAGGCGCCGCCCGTTCCCTTCCCCGTGATCCGCCAGATCCTCCGCGAGGAGCTCCCCGGGTCGAAGCTCGACTCCATTGCCTGGATCGAGGGGGCGCCGCTCGCCTCGGCCTCCGTCGGCCAGGTGCACGAGGCGCTGCTGCGCGACGGCACCGCGGTGGTGATCAAGGTGCGCCGTCCCGGCGTCGTGGAGCAGGTGGAGCAGGACCTCGCGATCCTGCGCGGGCTGATCGACTGGGTGCAGGTCCACACGCCGATCGGCCGCGACTACGAGCTGCGGCCCCTCATGGCGGAGTTCGCCTACACCCTTCGCGACGAGCTCGACTACGTGCGCGAGGGACAGAACGCGACGCGCCTCCGCCTCGCCTTCGAGAAGGACCCCGCCGTCTGGATCCCGCGCGTCTACGACGAGCTGACCACGACGCGCGTGCTCACGATGGAGCGCGTGGGGGGCGTGAAGTTCGCGGAGGTGGAGCGACTCGAGCGGCTCCGGACCCAGAAGCGGAAGATCGCCGAGAACGCGGTGCGCCTCTTCCTCCGCCAGGTGTTCGAGATCGGCTTCTTCCACGCCGACCCGCACCCCGGCAACTTCTTCGTGCAGCCCGACGGCTCGCTCGCGGTCGTGGATTTCGGGATGGTGGGCCGGCTCACCGAGGGGACGCAGCGCCACCTCATGGCCGCGCTCCTCGCGGGGACGCGCGAGGACGCCGAAGGGCTCGCGGAGGAGCTCTATGCGCTGGGCGTCGCGGGACACCGCGCCGACCGCGCCGCGTTCGAGCGCGACCTCGCGCATCTGCTCGCCCGCTACGGCCAGTCGTCGATCAAGGACCTGAGCGCCGCCACCGTCACGGACGAGCTCTTCAGCATGGCGTTCCGCCACAAGCTCCAGCTCCCGAGCGAGCTCGCCCAGCTCCTGCGCGTGATCAACATGGCGGAGGGGCTTGGCCTCACGCTCGACCCCGAGTTCCGCTACCTCGAGTTCGCGACGCCGATCATCAAGAAGCTCGGCAAGCACCGGTTCTCGCCGGTCGCCATGGCGCGGCGCGCGGGACAGGCCGCGCTCGAGGCGGCCGAGCTCGGAGCCGATTTCCCGCGCCGCGCGGCGCGGCTCTTGGGGCGGCTCGAGCGGGGCGAGATGACGATCAAGGTCGACCACCGCGGGCTCGACGAGACGACGCGCGAGTTCCAGCGCATGACCAACCGGCTCGTCCTCGCGATGATCCTCGCCGCGTCGATCATCGCGCTCGGGCTCGCCGCGGGGATCCGCATGGTCCCCTCGCTCGAGCCGGTCGTGGGCTGGCTCTTCCGGATCGCGCTCCTGTTCTCGCTCGCGTTCGGGCTCTCGGTGATGTGGGAGATGTGGCGGTCGGGGCGGCGATAAATGACCTTGGGCCGCGAAGCCGGCCCGGTGCCGTTTCCCGACCGCCCTAAGTTGTTGTAAACGCGTTTACTAAACCGCTGGCCCGCCGGTCCGATCCTGCCGATAGATCCCCTGGGTCTTCGCTTCCGCAAGTGAGTTCTAAACGTTGCTGGGGGTGTGCCGTGTCCGGACGAACTGTGCTGGTCATCGCGCTCGCGTGCGTCGTTTCCACCGGCTGCTTCTCGCGGCGGGGCGGCGAAGTCGGCCCGTTCCCCGCGCAGGTCGTTCCCGGAACCATTGTCTTCGCAAGCAGCCGCGACGAGGGGCACGGCGAGATCTACTCGATGAAGGACGACGGCACGAGCGTCCAGCGGCTCACGTTCAACGCCGTCACGGACGGCACCCCCGTGCTCTCGCCCGACGGAACCAAGATCCTCTTCCGGCGCGAGCTGAATCCGACGAACGTCTTCGTGATGAACGTGGACGGCACGTCGGAAGTCGGGCTGTCTCCCGGAAAACGCGCCGAGTGGTCCCCCGACGGGAAGAAGATCGCGGTCCTCGCCGACAGCATCGCCATCATGAATTCCGACGCCACCGGCCGGGTGTGGCTGCACGTGGGCGCCTCGCTCGTCTCGTGGAGCCCCGACGGCACGAAGCTCGCGTACGTCTCGAACGGGCTGAACGGCCAGGTCATCGATGAGATCTACACGGTGTCCACGAACGGGGGCGGCGCAGTCCGCATCACTCATGATGGGGTGGCCAAGAACTCGTTGCAGTGGTCGCCCGACGGGACCAAGTTCGTCTACAGCGCGGCGGGCACGGTGTACGTGATCAACGCCGACGGAACCGGATTGTCCTCGCCGGTTCAGGGCCGCGACGCACGCTGGTCCCCCGACGGCACTCGGATCATCTTCGTGACCGACGCCTTCGACGGGAACGAGGAGATCTACACCGCGCGGCTCGACGGCTCAGATCCCAAGAACCTGAGCAACAATCCCGCAAACGAGTCCGAGCCGGATTGGGGAAAGTAACGTCCTCTTCTTGCTGATCGCGCCCGAAGACCTCGACCAGGCCCGCCAAATCGCGATCCTTGAGCCGTGCCCCGCGTGGGTGTAGCGTTGCTCTCGACCGCACCGCAACACGGGAGGGAGCCATGAGAATCACCACCCTCGCTTCAGTCTTCGCACTCGCACTCGCCCTCGTCGCACTCGCCCCGAGCGCCCGCGCCCAGACCGGTACCACCACGACCTACAAGCTCGAGCCCGACAGCCGCTTCGAAACCGGATGCTTCGGGATGTGCCTCTGCGCGGTCGTCACGCATCCGCTCAAGGGCACGTTCTTTCTCACCCACACCGGGTTCGATCCGCTCTACGACTACTACGACGTGTCCAACGTGAGCTGGGTCGTGTCCGACTCGACCAACTACTTCACGATCACCGGCTCGGGCACGTACAAGATCGGAGGCGAGTTCGCGCTCGTGAACGAGATGGTGCTCGACCTCTCCGTGAACGGCGGCGCGAATCAACACTTCGACAGCGGCCTCGTTCCCATCAGCGCGAAGTTTCCACAGATCCTCGTCGACGTCTCGCTGCATCAGAACACCGCTTGCGTCGACACGCTCCTGCATCTCGACGCGACCGATCCGGTGGCGACCTCGGTGGACGTCGCGATCGGCGGCTCACGCGTGCCCTGGGTGAAGGCGGCGCCCAATCCCTTCCGCGACCAGGCGGCGTTCAGCCTGGCGCTCCCCCGCTCCTCCCGGGTCGACGTGACCATTTACGACGCGCGCGGCCGAGCGGTGCGACATCTGCGCACGGGATGGCTCACGGCGGGATTGCACACCATGGCGTGGGACGGCCGGCGCGATTCGGGGTCCGCGTGCGCGTCAGGCGTCTACTTCGTGGGCGCGCGAGTAGGCGGAGAGCGGATCACCAGCCGGATCGT
>JBLMWD010000111.1:0-12113 GCA_050257045.1 Bacteroidota bacterium
GCCACCGTGATCCGTGTCGTTCCGACATCGCTCAGCGTGCGTGAGTTGAAGTAGTCGTCGTTGTGCGCCTCGAAGTGCACGTCGTACACGCCGGCCTGGCCGACGGCCGGAGTCCACGAGAAGGTGGCTTGGCCGATGCCGTTCACGAGCGGACCTAGTGGGGTCAACGAGGCGCCGGCGGGAAGGTCATAGCCGCTGAACGACTGGAGATAACAGGCGCGCGCGTCGACGGACACGGTGAATTGGACGGGCTGGCCGATCGTGGCCGCCACCGACCCGGGACACGTGACATCCGGGGTCTGCGGCGGAAGGTCGGTGCATCCGTACGAGCCGAGCATCTCGGGGCCGATCGTGTAATCGCCGTTCGGGCCGGGGCAGCTCGAGCCGAAGGAGGTGACGAGCCCGGGAGGCGAGAAGCACGAGGAGGGCTCGATCATGAGATTGCGACACCCAAAGCCGAACACGACGCGGAGGCTCATCAACCGGTACTTCCCCGGCGGATAGGTGCTCGGCCCGCCATACGAGGCTGTGAGCGCGTAGGGACCCGTGGCGAGCGGAGCGAGCGGCGCCATGGTCGCCATCCGGTTCGTCACGGTCACGAAGGTGACCGGGGCGCTGTGTGCGACGAGATGGACCGTGTACGCGTTGATGTCGAGCGGCGATCCGTCCGGGCACGTGGGCGTGGATCCATCCCGGTTCTCGTTCGTGACCACGTAGACGTCGACGTTCGTGGTATCGGACGAGCTGAACCCGCCGTACTGGTCGATGACGGTGTAGGCGCCGTCACCGTCGAAATCGAGGAACATGTACTGCGCGCGGGCCGGGGCGGCTCCGAGCAGCGCCGCGGCCACCGTCAGCAGCGTGAGCGTCATCCTGCGAATCATCGCATCACCTCTTCGAAGCGGCTCATCCCGAGCGCGCCGTGAGGGCAAACGCCAATACGGCGGAGCGCGAGGTGCCGCGCCGCCCGGCGTCGTGGACGTGATTCGAAATGTTGGGATACGGGGACGATCGTGCTGCGGTGTAGTCGTGTTTCGTTCGGCGTACCCTCCTCGCCCCGGCCGACCGAACCTTCTCGAACAACGCTACGCCCGGCGCCGGTGCCGGTCAATGATCCCCGGGTCCCATCAGGGGCCGTGCGCCGCGGAGGCTCCTCACGTAGGCTTATGGGATGGCGCCTGGCGGGACCCCATGAGCGAAGCCGCTTCGAAGGGAGGCATCCGGCAGGCGCTCGATGCCAAGGTCATCGAGCGCCACCCGACCCGCAACTACCGGGCGGCGGTCTTCCAGGCTTACGTGCTCGTCGCGTCGGTCGTCTTCATCGCGCTCGCGGTCGGCGCGCACTACGTCCCCTACTTCCGCATCGACCTCGTCGTCACCCACGCGCTCCAGAGTCTCCGCAATCCCGCCTTCGACGCGCTCATGCGGGGGCTGAGCTGGCTTGGATTCGTGCCCCAGGTCGATCTCATGATCGGGCTCGTGATCGCGATCCTCTTCTTCCTGGGCCTTCGATGGGAAGCCGTTGCCTCGATCGTAGCCGCGATCGGTCCCGTGCTGGGCTCGCTCGTGAAGCTGATCGTGGCGCGCCCGCGCCCCAGCGCGAGCCTGGTCCACGTGATGCGGCAGCTCGACACGCTGAGCTTCCCGAGCGGGCACGTGCTGCTCGCGACCGCCTTCTATGGATTCGTCGGATTCCTCGGCTACGCGTTGCTCAAACCGGGGTGGATCCGGACGGTGTACCTCCTGGTGTTCGGGCTGCTGATCGGCCTCATGGGACCGTCGCGCATCTACCTCGGCCAGCACTGGTTCAGCGACGTGATGGGCGCTTACGTGCTGGGAAGCCTCTGGCTCGCCCTCTCGATCCGCGTCTACCGATGGGGGAAGGCGCGATTCTTCGTCGATCAGCCAGTCGCGGCGGAAGCACCTGCAAAACAGTAGGTTACCTCAAGGCTCAAAATAATCTCTTGACATTACCTAACGGTGTTATATAAAGTAACGATGGTCAGCAAAACAGGAGGCTGAGACGTGACCACCAAGGAACGCAGGACTCGAGAGCTCCAGGAGACGCGCGAGAAGATCCTCGACGCGGCCCGCGACATGTTCTCCGAGGAGGGCTTCGACTCCGTGACCATGCGGGGGATCGCGGACCGCATCGAGTACACGCCGACCGCGATCTACCATCACTTCAAGAACAAGAACGCGCTTCTGACCGAGCTCTGCATGTGCGACTTCCGGGAGCTCGCGCGCCACTTCAACACCTCGATCGCGGCCGGCGACCCCGTCCAGCGGATCCTGGGCTCGGGGGAGGCATACCTCCAGTTCGCCGAGAAGCACCCGAGCCAGTACCGGTTCATGTTCATGACCGTGATGCCGCCGAATCTCGAGTTCGACGAGCAGTATCTCGCGGAGCACCGGGGCAACCCGGAGAAAGACGCCTACGCGTTCCTGCGAGCGGCCTGCGCCGAGGCGATCGAGCGAGGCCTTCTCCGCCCCGAGATCACCGACCCGGACCAGCTCAGCCAGGTGTTCTGGTCCGGAGTGCATGGGATCATCTCCCTCCACATCGTGAAGGGGCATGAGGCGTGGCTCCCCTGGCGCGATCTCCGGTCCTCTGCGCTTCTCGCGATGCGGATGATGGTGCGCGGAGTCCTCCGCGACCCGTCGCAGGTGCCGCTGCCATGACCTTTTTTTTGCACCGCAACTTAACAACGTTAGACGAGGTACCCATGTTATCGCGAATGACCGTGCTTCTCTCGTTCCTCATGGTTGCGGCGCCCATGAGCGCTGATGCGCAAAATCCCGCCGCACCCTCGAGCTTCGATGGCATCGCGGCGCCCGCGGCCCCCGCCGGCGACCCGCTCCGCGCGATCGTGGATGAAGCGCTGAGGGCCAACCTCGGCCTCGGGCAGGAGCGGTTGGCCGAGCGTCGCGCGGCGGCCGACGTGCGCGCGGCGCGCGCCCGGCTCCTCCCGGCGGTCAGCGTGGAGTCGCGCCTCTCCCACTTCGAGAACGTGACGAATCTGGGCGACCTCGTGAACCCGGCGTTCGGCGCGCTCAACCGCCTCACCGGGACCGGCGCCTTCCCCACGAACGTCGACCTCACGTTCCCGCGGCGGTACGAGTCGCACCTGCGCCTCGTCCAGCCACTCGTGAACGAGGCCGCGCGCGGCGGCCTCGCGGTCGCGAGCGCGCGGCACGAGGGCCAGCGGATGGAGCTCGCCGCGGCGGCGCGGCGCGTGGCCGCCGACGCCCAGGCCGCGTACCTCGAACAAGCCTCGGCGCGGCGCGTGGCGGAGGTCTATACGAGCACGCTCGCCACCGTGCGGGAGAACGAGCGCGTGGCCGAGCGCCTGCTCGCGGCGGGCCAAGCCACGCCGGAGGCGGTTCAGCGCGCCAGGGCCGAGCGTGCCGAGGTGGAGCAGCAGCTCGCCGAGGCGCGCGAGCGGAGCCTCGCCGCCTCGCGCGCCTTCAATCTCGTGCTCCGGCGGCCCCTCGACCAGCCGGTCGAGGCGATCCCCGACAGCGCCTTCGAGCTCCCGCTCCCGATCGGCGCCGAGCAGGCGGTAGCGCGCGGGTTGGATCGGCGCGAAGAGCTGCGTCAGGCCGACGCCGGCATCGCCACCGCGCGCGCCGCGAAGCGCGCCGCCACGGCCGGGCTCCTCCCCAGCGTGGCCGGGGTCCTCGACTACGGCTTCCAGGGGAACGACGTCTCGTTCCGCGACGAGGACCACGTCTGGAGCGCTTCGCTCGCTCTCTCGTGGAGCCTCTTCGACGGCGGCGGCGACCTCGCCCGCCGCGCCGCGGCCGGATACGAAGCCGAGCGCGCCCGCGCGCGCCGCGAGGAGATCGCCGACCAGATCGCCCTCGAGATCCGGACCGCCTACGAATCCGCTTCGGTCGCGCGCGACGCGATCGAGACCGCCGACGTCCGCCTCGAAGCGTCGGCCCGCACCTTCACGCTCGTGCGCCGCCGCTTCGAGGAGGGAGCCGCGAGTCCCTACGAGCTGGTGGACGCCCGGGCCGCGCTCACGAATGCCCAGCTGAACCGCGTCCTCACCGCCTATCGCTACGCCATCCGCCGCGTCGACCTCGAGCACGCGGCGGCCCTCCGTGACATCGACGTCGAGAAAGGAGCGTCCCGATGAACCGCCTGGCCCTGGTCCTCATCCTCGCCTTCGCGGCGGGCTGCGCGCGCGGCACGGCGCAGACGCGCGAGGCCGAAACCCCCGTCCCGGTCCGGATCGCCGCCGTCGCGACCGACCGCGTCGCGGTCCCGGTGACCGCGACCGGGACCCTCGGTCCCAAGGACGACGTCACGCTGAGCTTCAAGGTTGGCGGCGTGGTGGCCCGGATCCTGGTCGACGAGGGGCAGACGGTCGCGGCCGGACAGCTCCTCGCGGCGCTCGACCACGGCGATGTCGATCCCGCCCTGGTCCAGGCGCGTGCGGCCGCCGACAAGGCCGACCGTGACCTCGCGCGGGCCCGCCGCCTCTACGCCGACAGCGTCGCTACGCTCGAGCAGGTACAGAACGCCGAGACGGCGAAGGCCGCGGCGAGCGCCGCGCTCGACGCCGCCACGTTCAACCGGCGACACGCCTCGATCGTGGCCCCCGCCGCGGGCGTGATTCTCCAGCGGCAGGCCGAGCCGGGCGAGCTGGTGCAGGCCGGCGCCCCGGTCCTGACCCTCGGAAGCGGCGCGCGCGGCCAGGTCGTCCGCGTGGCCCTCGCCGACAAGGACGTCGTCCGGGTGCGGCGCGGCGACAAGGCGACGGTCGCCTTCGACGCGCTCCCCGGCCGTGTATTCGAGGGTCAGGTGAGCGAGATCGCGGCAGCGGCCGATCCGTCGACCGGTACCTATCGGGTCGACGTCTCCCTCGGCGCCCTGCCGGGCGCCGGGGCTCTCGCGAGCGGGCTCGTCGGCGCCGTCTCGATCCGCCCCGCCGCGGACCAGGCCGTGGTCCTCGTCCCCGCCGTGTCGGTGCTCGAAGCGGACGGCCGGACCGGCGTCGTCTACACGCTCGCCGCCGACGGCCGCCACGCCGTCCGCAAGACGGTCGCGCTCGCCTTCTTCGACAAGGGCAGGATCGCCGTCGCGGACGGCCTCGACGGCGCCCGCGCCGTGATCACCGACGGAGCCGCCTACCTCGACGACGGCCAGGCCGTGGAGGTGCGCCGATGAAACTCGCCTCTTTCTCCGTCCGGCACTGGCAGTTCACCGTGATCCTCTTCGTGATGCTGGCCGCCCTGGGGATCGGGGCGTGGATCACGATCCCGCGCTTCGAGGACCCGCCGATGTCCTTCCCGGGCTGCTCGATCATCGCCGTCTATCCGGGCGCGAGCCCGAGCGACCTCGAGCGCCTCGTGGTGAAGAAGATCGAGGACCGGCTCCACGAGCTCGACGACGTGAAGCGGATCGACAGCCACATGCGCGACGGCGTCGCGACCACCTTCATCGAGTTCCAGGCGAACCAGGATCCCGACAAGAAGTACGACCAGGTCACGCGCGAGGTGAACGCCCTCCGGCCCGAGCTGCCGGCCGACCTCACGCGACTCGAGATCAAGCGCTCGACGACGCTGAACGTGAATATCATCCAGGTGGCGCTGGTGTCGGAGCGGGCCCCTTTCGCGCTCCTCGATTCCCTCGGCGAGGCGCTTCAGGACCGCCTGACCGCGGTGCCCGGCGTGCGCCAGGCGGAGCGCTGGGGCGCGCCGGGGCGGCAGGTGCACGTGGAGGTCGACCTCGGGCGTCTCGCCGAACTGCGTCTCCCCGTGGGACAGGTGCTCGCCGCGATCGGCGGCGAGAGCGCCGACATCCCCGCGGGCGCGGTCGAGGCCGGGGAGCGGAGCTTCAGCGTCCACTCCTCGGGCAGCTACGAGTCGCTCGACCAGGTGCGCGGGACGATCGTGCGCGGCGGCGAGGGGCGGCTGGTGCGCGTGGGCGACGTGGCGCGCGTCGAGTGGGCCCCGGCCGATTCGACGTATCGGGCCCGCTTCGATGGGCGGCGCGCGGTGTTCGTGACGGCGAACCAGCAGGCCGGCACCTCGATCGGAGACGTGACCGCCCGGATCGACGCCGTCCTCGACCGGTTCGAGAAGGAGCTCCCCGGAACCGTCCGTCTCGAGCGCGGCTTCGACCAGGCCGCCAACGTCTCGCGCCGGCTCCACCGGCTCGGCGAGGACTTCCTGATCGCCATCGCCCTCGTGGCGCTCACGCTGCTCCCGCTCGGGATCCGCGCCGCCACCATCGTGATGATCTCGATCCCGCTCTCGCTCGCGATCGGGCTCGTGGGCCTCGCCTGGACCGGCTTCACGCTGAACCAGCTCACGATCGTCGGGATGGTGATCGCGCTCGGGCTCCTCGTGGACGACTCGATCGTGGTGGTCGAGAACATCACCCGCTTCCGCCGCGCGGGGCATGGGCGGGCCGAGGCGGCGATCCTCGCGACGCGCCAGATCTGGGTCGCGGTGCTCGGCGCCACGGCCACGCTCCTCTTCGCCTTCGTGCCGCTCCTCTTCCTCCCCGGGAATCCCGGGCGCTACATCCGCTCGCTTCCGATGGCGGTCGTGGACACGGTGCTGGCGTCCCTCTTCGTCTCACTCACGATCGTCCCCTGGCTCGCGAGCATCCTCCTCGGGAAGAAGCCCGAGGCGCACGGGAACCGCTTCCTGCGAGCCTTCGACCGCGGGATCCACGCCACCTACGCGCCGATGCTCGACAAGGCCCTCCGGCGCCCGCGCGCCACCGTCCTTATCGCGGCGGCCATCGTCGCCGCGTCGCTCGCGCTGGTGCCGGTGGTCGGCTTCTCGCTCTTTCCCAAGTCCGAGACGCCGCAGTTCCACGTCGACATCACGGCGCCCGAGGGCTCCTCGATCGCCGTGACCGACTCCGCGGCGCGCTACGCCGAGCGGTTGCTCCTCCGCCGCCCGGAGGTCAAGGCGGTCTACACGTCGGTCGGCCACGACAACCCGGTCGTCTACTACAACGTCTACCCGCGGGCCGACAGCCCGCGGGCCGGGCAGCTCTTCGTGCTGCTGCACGAGTACGATCAGCGGAAGGCGCCACGGATGATCGATTCTCTCCGCGCCGACCTCGCGCGCTACCCGGGCGCGGAGCTTGCCGTGCGCGAGTTCGAGAACGGCCCGCCCATCGACGCGCCGATCGCGATCCGCGTGGAAGGGCCCGGGCTCGATTCCCTCACCGCGATCGCCGCGCGCGTCGCCGCCGTCCTCCGGTCGGCGCCGGGGACGCAGTACGTGACCAATCCGGTCCGGATCGCCGGGAGCGACCTCCGGATCGCGATCCATCGCGAGAAGGCGGGCCTCTACGCGATCCCGACGGTCGAGATCGATCGCACCGTGCGCCTCGGCCTCTCCGGCGTGCAGGCAGGGACGCTCCGCGAGGAGAGCGGCGACGAGCGGCCGGTCGTCGTGCGCCTCCCGCACACCGGCCGGCCGAGCCCCGACGACCTCCGGAGCATCTACGTGGCCTCCACCACGGGACGCCTCACGCCCCTCGCCCAGGTCGCGGACGTCCGCTTCGAGCGGGCGGTCCCCGAGATGCAGCGCTACGACCGCACGCGAACCGTGACGGTGACCGCGAACGTCCGGGACGGGTACAACACGGATCGCGTCACGCGCGCCGTGCTCGACCGCCTCGGCGCCCTCCGCCTCCCGCCCGGCTACCGGATCGCCGCCGCCGGAGAGATCGAGAGCCGCGAGGAGAGCTTCGGCGGGGTCGGCGGCGCCATTCTCGTCGCGATCTTCGGCATCCTCGCCATCCTCGTGCTCGAGTTCCGCACGTTCCGCTCGGTGCTGATCGTGGCCTCGGTGATCCCGCTCGGGATCGCGGGGGGGATCCTGGCGCTGCTCCTCACGGGACACACGCTCTCGTTCACCGCCACGATCGGCTTCGCCGCGCTGATCGGCATCGAGATCAAGACGTCGATCCTGCTCGTCGACCTCACCAACCAGATGCGCGCGCAGGGGACCCCGCTCGACGAGGCGATCCGGAAGGCGGGCGAGATCCGGTTCCTGCCGATCGTGCTCACGAGCCTCACCGCGATCGGCGGGCTCCTTCCGATCGCGCTCCAGGGGAGCGCCATGTACGCGCCGCTCGCGTGGGTGATCATCGGCGGGCTGGTGTCGAGCACGCTGCTCGCGCGCATCGTGACGCCGGTGATGTACCGGCTGCTCGCGCCGTCGGTGTCGCCGGCGGCCGAGGCGTGAGCGTCCGCTACCGGGCGGGCGTCGTCGTGGGGGGAGTCGCCGGAGCCGGGGGCGGGATGGCGTCGCCGATGCGCTGGACCACGACGAGCACCTCGCCCGCCTGGTCCTCGGGCTGGGCCTCGGCGGTGGGGGGCGCGAAGACGACCTCGTAGCGCCCCGGCACGAGGAACTCGCCGGTCGCGACCTGGAGGGCGTATTCCTTCCGCTTCTTTACGCGCAGGAAGAACTCGCCCCGCGAGTCGGTGAAGACGACCTCCTTGTCGATGTGGAGCGCCGCGCCGGAGACCGGGTTTCCCGTGAGGTCCTGCACGCGTCCCCGGATCAGGTTCGAGTAGAAGTGGGGCTCCTCGGCAGGCGGCCCCTTGCTCCCGCCGTAGAAGTACTGGCTCGCATACGCGGTGTAGCGCACCACGCCGTCGGGGCCGACATAGCTCCCGACGTTCGCCTGGATTCCTCCCGGACCCTGGATGCGGGCGTGGAGCATCAGCGCCTGGCGGAAGGCGTCGCTCGAGGCGAACGGGACGTAGATCGTCTGGACCTCGGCCCCGAGGGTCACGCGGTCGAGGAGGAGGTTCCCGCCGAAGCTCACCGTGGTGTTCCCGGCCGAACGGGTCGCGAGCTGCGTCAGGTCGAGGCGCGTGCTCACCGCCTCCGTGACCGAGCCGACCCACATCATCGTCGGATCGCCGTTCCGGGGGTCGGAGCGGAGCGCGCTCCCCTGCACGCGGAAGATCCGGCCGATGCCGCGGCCGAGGGAGAGGCTCACGCCGGTGCCGCCCGCTCCCGGCGCGCGCGAGAGGAGGAACGCCCCGCTCGCCGCGAACCCGCGCACCAGGCCCGAGGCGGTGAGCTGGTTCACGGTGCCGGTGCCGCGCCCGCCGGCGACGCCGGGCTGCACGTAGTTGTTCCGGGCCACGGTGAGCGCCGGACCGGACCGCGGCCGGAAGGCAATCTCGACGTTCTCGCGATCGGTCTCGGAGGCGTCGGGGCGCGGGACCACCACGCGCCGGAACCCCGATCCCGAGAGCGCGTACGCCGCCCGCATCGCGAAGGGACCGTGCTCGAATCGGCTGCTCGCGGCGAAGTACCCCTGGTCGGCCCCCTCGCCCCCCGCGAGCGCCGCGCCGAAGTTGGGACGCGGCGTCCAGTCGGCGCCGAAGAGGCTCGTCATCCCGCCCGAGTAGAGGCTCCGCGAGGAGACGCGGAGCGTGCTCGAGACGCGTCCCTCCAGGAAGACGAGCCCGACCGGATCGTCGGAGCGCGCCCCGAAGGAGTAGGGCGTCACGAATCCGGTCGCGGTCGTTCCGCCCATCGCGAGCAGCGACACCTCGTCGTCGCGGTAGCGGACGCCGAAGCCCCGCCCGAGGAACGAGTGACCCATGGAGAAGACGTCGGTCGGAAGGGCGAAGGGGACCGTCTGGTCTCCCAGGCTCAGGTCGGCGCCGCGGAACTGCGTGCGCAGGTAGGCGCCGAGGTGCAGGGGGCTCAGGCTCTCGAAGCCGATCGAGCCCTCGTAGCCGTCGTCCCGGATCGAGAGGGCGCCCCCCTGCGACTGCTGGAGCGTGGAGGAGCCGGCCTGCACGTTGATGATCTGGGCCGATGCCGGCGGCGCCGCGTGGAGCACCAGCGCTCCGCACGCGACCACCGCGATCCTCCCCAGGCGCGGCACGGCTACCCCGCGACCTGCGAGATCTTCAAGAGCGGGATGTCCAGGGTGAATCCCTGGAACTTGATCGTCACGTGCTCGGGCGCGCGCGGGGAATCCCACGGGATGATGATCTGCCGGCGCGCCCCGGGCATGAGCGGGAAGCTCGGGTAGTCCTTGTGCTCCCCCTTCGCGACCGCCTGGACCTCGGTCGCGCGGCCGAGCCTCGGGCCGCGGTTCTGGATCTCCACCAGGATCCACTTCTCCGCCGCGCTGTAGGCGGCCGTCTCCACGCGGACGTCGTCGCGCTGGAGCAGATCCTTCTGCACGAGGTAGACCGTGTGCGGCAGCTCCACGAGGATCTGGAGCCCGGCGCGGCGGGGCATGCCGGAGAAGGTGGAGGTGATGACGAACCACGCGGGGACGGTGTCGCAGCGCGCCTCGAAGAAGACGAAGCGCGACTGGCGGGCCGGAATCTGGACGCTCATCGTGGAGAGGCGGAGCCGGACGCGGCCGTCGAGCGGGCGATAGATGGCGTCGCCGGTCTCGGTGACGTCGAAGCTCTTCGGCTCGAGCACGACGTTCACCGGAACGAGGCCGTCGTTCACGAGCTCGAAGCGCCCCTTGGCGGTGTTGCCGTAGTACTCCACGATCACCGGCCGGACCGTCTGCGCCGCCGCGGGACGCACCGCCGCGAGCGCGGCCACGCCCAGCGCGAGCGCGGCCAGCATCGGCGCGCCCGCGACCGGGAGCGGCGCGAGGGCGCCGCGGATCCGTCCGCGCGCCCTCGACCGCATGGAGTTCCTCCCTGGAACTCGAATCAACGCTTCCCCTCCTACGACGTCGCTTACAGGGCCCTCGCCTGGAGACGGAGCGTGCCTGTGTACGTGCTCGCCGGGAGCGTCTGGCCCGTCAGGTCGATGCGGAGGTCGAGATTGTCCGTCCGGCTGCTGACCTTGTTCAGGCCCGTGATCGCGTTCGTGAAGAGACCGAGGCTCCCGCCCGCCGGGCCGACCGGATTGGTCTGCGTGAAGGCCGTGTACGTGGTCGGCGTCCCGGTCGTCATCTGGCCCTCCACCCACGAAGTCGGGATGTTGTTGCCGGCGCCGTCCGTCAGCGCCTGAGCCGGCACGTCGAAGTAGCCGTAGAGCGTCACGGCGCCGACCTGTCCCGGGTTCAGGTTCCAGCGGGTCTGGATGACGGTCGGAACATCACCGTTGGTGGCCGCGTTCTCCGTGAGCGCGAAATTCACCGACGAGCCGCTCGTCACGCTCACCGTCACCGACTGCGGCAACGTCGCGTTCAAGCTCACGTTTCCGACGCCCGAGAGAACCTGGGCCGATGCCGCGCCCGAGAGCGCCGCCGAGACGGCCAGCACCGCCAAGCCGCCCAGCAATCCCTTGTGGATCCGCATACCTAATCCTCCGTTGAGGTTGCGGGGGCGGAACTCCAGGTCGCCCCCCGACGACCACCCGTCATGGCCCCTCTTTCGGCCGTGGGGGACGCGATCTTGACGGATATGTCCGGGACGGTGGGCCGGCCGGAAGGCGTGGCGGGAGCGTCGTTTCAGCGAAGAAGGCGCGGGTCGGTGCCGATACGACGACGGGGCTCTCCACAGCCAGTGCCCGCGCGCCGTGTCCGGAGGAATCGCCGACGTGATCCATCTCACCATCCACCAGCTCTCGAGCTACATCGACCGCGAGCTCCCGGAGTCCTCGACGGAGCTCGTGCGCCGGCACCTCGACAGCTGCGAGGAATGCACGCGACGATTCGGTGACCTCCAGGAACAGGAGGCGATCCTGAACCAGGTCCTCGTTCACGACCCGGGAGCCGCCTTCTTCGTGCACTTCCCGGACCTCGTTCTCGAGGAGGAAGCGAAGGCGCGCGAGTCGGCCCGAGGGAGTGCGGATCGGCGCGCGGCGGACCGGCGCGTCGAGGATCGGCGCGTGACCGAGCGGCGGGTCGGCAACGGGGATCGCCGCGGCACCGCGGACCGGCGCGGCGGTGGGCGCGCTGACGGCGGGCCAGCCGGCGGAACGACCGAAGGGGCGGCTCCGACGAGCCGCGAGGTCGCGTCCGACGCCGGAGCAGCGCCGGCGCGGCCCATCGTGAGCTGGAAACCGGTCGCGCCGGAAGAGGTGGTCGCGAGCGGCGTGGTGCCGGCGGAGCGGGCGACGCGGAAGAGCCCCGGCCCTGTCGCGCCGCCCGCGCCGCCGGTCGCGCAGCGGACGCGCCGCGCTCC
>JBLMWD010000112.1:0-22273 GCA_050257045.1 Bacteroidota bacterium
GAGCCGGTCCCGTTCACGGTCGCGCCGACGACACGGTCGCCCGGCCGCTTCTCCACGGGAATCGGCTCCCCGGTGACCATCGATTCGTCCACCGCGCTCGAGCCTTCGACCACGACGCCATCGACCGGGACCTTCTCTCCCGGACGGACGCGCAACCGGTCGCCCGCGCTCACTTGGTCGAGGGAGACGTCTTCTTCGCCCCCGTCATCGCGCAGGCGCCGGGCCGTCTTGGGCGCGAGCCCCAGGAGCTTCCGGATCGCCTGGCCGGTCTGCGAGCGCGCCTTGAGCTCGAGCACCTGCCCCAGCAAGACCAAGGTCGTGATGGCGGCCGCCGCCTCGAAGTAGACGCCGACCTCTCCGGACGCGTCCCGGAACCCGGCAGGGAAGATCCCCGGCAGGATCGCGGCGACGACGCTGTATCCGTAGGCGGTCGCCACTCCCAGTCCGATCAGGGTGAACATGTTCAGGCTGCGGTTCCGGATCGAGGCCACCGCCCGCTCGTAGAAGGGCCACGCAGCCCAGATGCAGACGGGAGTCGCGAGCACGAGCTCGAGAAGGGTCCGGGCGCGCATCGGCAAGACGTGCCCGAGCGGGTCGCCGGGAAGGACATGGGCCATGGCGATCACGAGGAGAGGAATCGCGAGCGCGAGGGAGAGCCTGAAACGCCGCGACATGTCGTGCAGCTCGGAGAGGTCCTCCTCTCCGGTGGCGACCAGCGGCTCCAGCGCCATCCCGCAGATCGGGCAGGGGCCTGGGCGGTCGCGGACGATCTGGGGATGCATCGGGCAGGTGTAGAGGGTGCCGGCGGCAGCCGGAGGTGCGGCTCCGGCGTGCACGGGAGGCGCGGCATGCCCGGCGTGGACCGCCGCCTCTGGCGCCGGATGCGCGACGCCCGAATGCGCGTGCGCGGCGTCGTGCTCCATCGACCCCTCGCCGTGCGCGGCGCGCGCGAGATAGCCCTCGGGGTCCTTGATGAAGCGCTCTCTGCAGCGAGGGTTGCAGAAGAAGTACTCGGTGCCGCGGAAGGTGTACCGGTGCGGGCTCTCCTTCGTCACCGTCATTCCGCAGACGGGGTCCTTCAGCACGGGACCCCCGGCCAGGGTCATCGGAATCCCCCGTCCCGACGGCTTCTCTTCCGGCACAAGCTCCTTCCTCTGCGACCCCGGTCGCAAATGACGCCGACTAGGCGGCCGGCTTCACGGCCGTGACGTCGATTCCCTTCATCCCGTTCCGGGTGATGAGGGTGCCGGTCACGGTGACGTTCTTGCCCGCCAGCTCCTTCAGCTTGTTGAAGGCGTCCGGATTGTCGTGATTCATCGTGACCAGATAGAGGGCTCCCTGCGGCGTGAGCACCGCCATGGGCATCCCCCCACGGACGCATCGCAGGGCGCAGTCCGTGTGCGAGGCGCCGCGCGCAGCGTGACCCAGATAGCATCCGGTGTCCACGACTTCTCCGGTGATGGTGGCGGCCTTGCCGTGGCCCATTTCGTGGGAGATCGCGGGGAGGGGAAGGCTGAGGATGGCGGCGAAGGCGAGAGCGGCGATGGTTCGTTTCATGAGTTCTCCCGATGGTCGATCCCGGCCTGCCGGGTAGCGGGCCCGGAGCTCGACCGAAGGTGGAGGCGGCGGGGCGTGCGCGTTGCGGCGCCCTGTACATTCTAGCTTCGACAGTTAGACCCCACGGGGTGCCGCCGGATTCGTGGCATTTCCTGGGCAGCCGCAAGCCTCGGAAACAGCGCGGATCGCCCCGCCCGGGCGCTCGCCTGAGGCGGTCCGTTGTGCCATCCTCTACGTTACGTGAGGGAACCTGCCGGCGCGAAGCGAGCCGGCCCAGACCGCCCGGCTGCGCGGGCGCGAAAGGAGCGAAGACGATGACGCATCGTTGGAATCGGTGGAATTGGCCGGTGGCCGTCGCACTGGCCGCCGCCCTCGTGATGGCCGGCGGCTGCTCCAAGAAGGCGCCGAAGACCATCACGGTGCAGGCGCCTCCGGGGAACAAGGACGTCCACATCCAGGTGACGGAGAACGGCTTCGTGCCGAACCGGATCGAGGTGAAGCAGGGGGAGAACACGACGCTCGTCTTCACGCGGGTCACCGACCGCACGTGCGCGAAGGACGTCATCATCAACAACAACGGCGCCCATCTCGACCTGCCGCTGAATCAGCCCGTGCGGATCGCCCTCGGCACGGTCAATACCCGGATCCCGTTCGCCTGCGGGATGAAGATGGTGACCGGCGAGGTGGTCGCGGTCCGGTAGCCGCTCACCCTCACCGGGCGACCACGAACCGCCGCGTCGTCGAGCCCGCGGGCGCCTCGTAGCGAAGGAAGTAGACGCCCGACGCGACCATCCGGCCGGCCTCGTCGCGCCCGTCCCACAGCGCGGCGCTCATCGAGCCCGGCGCGAGCGTGCGCACGCGTCGGCCGCTCGCGTCGTGGATCGTAAGCCGTCCTTCCCCCGGAGCCGTCACCCGCGCGCCCGCGCGGACCGGATTCGGGAAGATCGCGAGCCGCGCCGAAGCCGGCCCCGCCACGGCGTCCACCCCGGTCAACGTGGAGAAGACGTTCACCGTGGCTCCCGCGTTGTTCGTGAACGTGACCGGCGAGGCGCTGTTCGCCGACACGAGCGACATCCGCGCCGCCGCGTCCTCGGCGAGCGGGCAGAAGAGACCCGTCCCGTCGTCCGCCGTCCGCACGAGTACGTAGGCGAGATCGGAGGGGAGCGCCGCGGCCGACGTCGTCCCGTCCTTCGGCGTGGCCACGTTCCCGTACGCGATCGCGTTCACGAAGCAGGTCGCCTTTTCGAAGGAGACCTGCCCCGTGCCCACCGCGAGGCCCGGCGCGATCGTCAGGTCGGCGGTGATGCCGAACGTCGACTGGAACTGGGCGGTGGCGCAGAGGATGTGCGCGCCTGCCGCGGAGTTCGGGAGGCTGGAGCCGAACGTGCCCAGGGTCGCGACCAGGTTTCCGGCCGCGTCGTAGGTGTCGACCGAGATGCCGGAGACCAGGCTCTCGCCGGCCACGAGCATCTTGAGCTCCACCGCCTGGATCGCGGCGTTCCCGTTGTAGCCGGTCATGACCTTGGTGAACTCGTTGAGATGAAACGTCGCGCTCGCGGGGCTGGGCAGGGCGAGCAACGCGAACGCGAGGAAGCAGAGCGGGAGCGTGGAGCGGAACGGCGTGCGGTCCATGGGAAGCCTCCTGGAAAGGCAGGGCACGGGCCAGCCAGGCGTGCGTGCTCGATGAGGCTTATACGCGGAGGGGAGACTGGCGTGACCGGCCTGCGCGGCAGCGCCGGCCGTAGCTCTAGAGGCTCTTGACCGCCGTGACCAGCTTGGAGATGGAGTCCTTGGCGTCGCCGAAGAGCATCATCGTCTTGGGATCGTAGAAGAGCTCGTTCTCGATCCCCGCGAAGCCCGGCTTCATGCTTCGCTTGAGGATGACGATGTGGTGCGACTTGTCGGCGTCGAGGATCGGCATGCCGTAGATCGGGCTGGCCGGATCGTTGCGCGCGGCCGGGTTCACGACGTCGTTCGCCCCGACCACCAGGGCCACGTCCGCGCGCTCGAAATCCGAATTGATCTGATCGATGTCGTAGAGCTCCTCGTAGGGGACGTTCGCCTCGGCGAGGAGCACGTTCATGTGCCCGGGCATGCGCCCCGCGACCGGGTGGATCGCGTACTTCACCGTGACCCCCTTCGCCTTGAGGAGGTCGGCCAGCTCGCGCACCGAGTGCTGCGCCTGCGCCACGGCCAGCCCGTAGCCCGGGACCACGATCACCTCGTGGCCGTAGGCGAGCATCGTCGCGACGTCGTCCACCGTCGCCTCCCGGACCGCCGCGCCCGCGAGCGCCGCCGCCCGTTCGCTCCCGGCGGCCCCGGCCGGAGCGCCCGCGCCGAAGGCGCCGAAGAGGACGTTCGTGATCGGCCGGTTCATCGCCTTGCACATGAGGTAGGTGAGGAGCGTTCCCGACGCCCCGACGAGGGTGCCGCTGATGATCAGCACCACGTTGTGCAGGGCGAAGCCGGTCATCGCGGTCGCGAGGCCGGTGAAGGAGTTGAGGAGCGAGATCACCACCGGCATATCGCCGCCGCCGATCGGGATCACCGCGAGCACGCCGAGCAGGAGGCAGAGGACGAGGAAGGCCGCGAAGGCGCCGAAGCCGGCGTGGTTCGAGATCACGAGCGCCGCGAGCACCAGGATCGCGAGGAGGAGGATCGAGTTCACGATCTTCTGGCCGGCGTACGTGACCGCCCGCTCGCCCATCACTCCCTGGAGCTTCCCCCAGGCGATGATCGATCCCGAGAAGGAGATCGCGCCGATCAGCGCCCCGAGCACGATGGTCACCCCCTGGACGGGCTCGACGAGCGGCTCGGTGCGGAAGATGTGGAAGAGCTCGAGCGTCGAGACCGCCGCGGCCGCGCCGCCGCCCGATCCGTTGAAGAGCGCCACCATCTGCGGCATGTCGGTCATCGCGACGCGCCGCGCGGAGACCGCGCCGATCGCGGTTCCGATCGCCATGGCGGCGAGGATCAGGAGGATGCGGCTCGGGTCGATCGCGCGGTCGAAGAAGGTGAGGAGGACGGCGATCACCATGCCGACCGCGGCCACGAGGTTGCCGTTTCGCGCCGTCTTGGGCGAGGAGAGCTGCTTGATGCCGATGATGAAGAGGATCGCGGCGATCAGGTAGGCCGCGTGGATCAGGGTGGGGCTCATCTCACTTCTGTCCCGGCTTCTTCGCGAACATGAGGAGCATGCGGTCGGTCACGAGGAAGCCGCCGACCACGTTGATGGCTCCCATCACGACCGCGAGGAACCCCAGCACCATCGCGAACGGCGTGTCGGACATCCCGAGCACCAGGATGCCGCCGACCAGGACGATCCCGTGGATCGCGTTGGTCCCCGACATGAGCGGGGTGTGCAGGATGACCGGAACCTTGGAGATGACCTCGTACCCCACGAAGATCGCGAGCGCGAAGACCGTGAGGTCGGTGAGCAGGGCGTCGATCATGCCGGGGCGCCTGCCGGGGCCGGCGCGGCGGCACCGAGGCGCTCGGCCGTCGGGGCGTGCCGGACCTGGCCCTCGTGGGTGACGCAGGTGTCGCGCACGATATCGTCCTCGAAGTTCAGGTTCAGGGCGCCTTCCTTCACCATGAGGAGGAAGAAGGCGGTGATATTCCGGGAGTACATCTGGCTCGCGTGGACGGGAAGGGTCGCCTCGAGCCGGACCGGGCCGAGGATCGCCACCCCATCGACGACCGTCTCGACGCCCGCCTTCGTGAGCTCGCAGTTCCCGCCCTGGTCGGCCGCGAGGTCGACGATCACCGAGCCCGGCTTCATCTTCCGCACGTCCTCGGCCGAGATGAGCTTCGGCGCCGACGTCCCGGGCACGCGGGCCGTCGTGATGATCACGTCGGCTTGCGGGATCCGCGCGCGAAGGAGCTCCTGCGCCTTGGCGCGCGCCTCGGCCGAGAGCGCCTTCGCGTAGCCCTGGGCGTCCTGCGTCTCCTCCTTCGAGAGCGTGGGCCCGACGAACGTCGCGCCGAGGCTCTCCACCTCTTCCTTGACCGCCGGACGGATGTCGTATCCCTCGACGACCGCGCCGAGGCGCCGCGCCGTCGCGATCGCCTGGAGGCCCGCCACCCCCGCGCCGATCACGAGCACGCGCGAAGGGGCGACCGTGCCGGCCGCCGTGACGAACATCGGGAAGAAGCGCGGGGCGTGGACGGCGGCGAGGAGCACCGCCTTGTAGCCGGAGGCGGTCGCCATCGAGGAGAGGACGTCCATCCGCTGGGCGCGCGTCGAGCGCGGGACCAGGTCCATGCTGAAAGACGTGATCCGGCGTGCGGCGAGCGCGCGCACGAGGTCGAGGTTGGCCATGGGGCTCAGGATGCAGGCGAGCACCGAGCCCTCGCGGAGAGCCTCCACCTCGGGCCGGCCGCCGGGCCCGTCGGGTCCGGGCGGGAGCACCTTGAGCACGACGTCGGAGCCGCTCCAGAGGGCGGCCGCGTTCGGCGCGATGGCGGCGCCGGCTTCCTGGTAGGCCTGGTCGGCGTGGTTGGCGGCGAGCCCCGCTCCCGATTCGACGAGGACGGAGACCCCCGCTTTCTTCAGCTGGCGGACCGATTCCGGGACGATGGCGACGCGCCGCTCGCCGGCGCCCGTTTCCTTGGGGATGCCGACGTTCACGCGGTCGCGATGCCCGGGTACGAACAGCCGAGTCGTTTCATGCGAGCCGGAAACTAACAGAAAGGAGTCGGGAGTGGAACGGTCCCCAGGTACCATTCGGATTACGCCCGAGGTCCGCGCTTATGTCGAGCAGGCCGAACGATTTCGCGCGGGCCGCGACCCGATTCGGCTGATGCGGGCGCGCGTAAATCGCATCAGCTCCCGCGCGCGGCGTCCACCAGCCCGCCGGCGAGCCGCCGCGTGAGCTCCGAACCGAGCATCCGCTCGGGGTGCCATTGGACGCCGAGGTAGAACGGGCGGTCCTCCCGCTCGATCGCCTCGATCACGCCGTCCTCGGCGCGCGCGGCGAGCCGCCATCCTGGCGCCACCGTCGCGATCGCCTGGTGGTGAAAGCTGTTCACCGTCGCTCGATCCACGCCGAGGAGCCGCCGCAGCGTCGTCCCCGGCTCGAAGAGGACCTCGTGGTCGGGCGAGTTTCCCTCGTCGTCGTCCTCGTGCTCCCCTGCGCCGGGCAGATCCTCGGGAAGGTGCTGGTAGAGCGAGCCGCGCCCGGCCACGTTCATGACCTGCACGCCGAGACAGACGCCGAGCGCGGGTCGCTCCAGCTCGAGGGACGCGCCGGCGTAGGCGAAGTCGGAGGCGATCCGCTCCTCGGTCGCGAGGCGGTCGGGGTAGCGCGCCGTCTCCCCGTATTCCCGCGGATCGATGTCCTTCCCTCCCGTCAGGAGGAGCCCGTCGAGCCGGGCGAGCACCTCGCGCGCCTCCTCCACCGTGGCCACCGCCGGAACGATGAACGGGGTGGCGCCGGCCTGCGCGATCATCGCCACGTAGGCGGAGAGGACCACGTGCTCGCTCCCGCGGTTCCTGGTGGCGCGCACGTTGGGCGTGATCCCGATCAGGGGCCGGGGCATGCGGTCCCTCCTCTAGTAGCCGCGGGCCGGGTCGACCCGGTTCCAGAGCGGCCGCCCCTCGAGCCGGCGGGCGAGGTTCGCCCGGAAGAGCGCCGTCTCGCGCGGCCAGAACCCGGTCGAGAGCCCCGAGATGTGCGGCGTCAGGATCACGTTGTCGAGCCTATAGAGGGGGCTCTCCTCGGGCAAGGGCTCCCGCTCGAAGACGTCGAGCGCAGCCGCCGCAGGACGCCCCGCCCGCAGCGCGGAAACCAGGTCGCTCTCGCGCACGATCTTGCCCCGGGCGATGTTCACGAGCCAGGAGCCGGGCCGCATGCGCGCCAGCGCGGCCGCGTCGAAGCGCCCCTCGGTTTCGGGAGTGAGGGCGGCCGTGATGACGACGACGTCCGACTCCGCGAGGAAGCGGTCGAATTCGTCGGGGCCGAGGAGCGCGTCCACGCGCGGCTCCTCCTCGGGGAGCCGGAGGACCCGGAGGAGCTCCGGATCCCACGGGGTCGGCGCCGGGTCGCGCTTCAAGGCGAGCACGCGCATCCCGTGCGCGCCGGCGCGGCGGGCCACCTCCCGTCCGATCGCGCCGTAGCCGTAGAGGCCGAGGGTTCTCCCCGCGAGCTCCGTCGGGACCTCCGGCAGGTCGAACCAGTCCTCGCGCCGCATCGCCCCCGCGGCCTGCTCGCGGAAGGTGACGGGAAGCCGGCGCGCGAGCGAGAGGAGCATCCCCATGACGTGTTCCGCGATCGGCGTCGCGTGGACCCCGCGCGAGTTGGTGAGGACCGGGTTTCGCGCGCGGATCGACGGCGTGAGGTAGGCGCCGATCCCCGCCGCAGGGGCGTGGAGCCATCGGAGCGCCTGCGCGCGCGCGAAGACCGCCTCGCCGAGCCCCCAGCAGAAGAGGATCTCGGCGCGCGCGATCGCCTCCTCGATCTCCGCGTCGTCGCGCGCGCGGGTGACCCGCACGGCGGGGAAGTCGCGCGCGATCGCCTCGACGTCCTTCTCGGGGATGGTCCAGGCCGGGGCGCTCTGGAGCGCGATCAGGAGCTCGGTCACTCGAGCGTCGGCCCCGAGTCGTCGAGGAGGATCCGCCGCAGCAGCGCGACCGGGAGCGCCCCCTCGGAGAGGATCCGCTCGTGGAAGCGCGCGAGGTCGAACGACGCCTCCTCCTTCGCGCGCACGTCGTCGCGGAGCTTCCGGATCTGCATCGCCCCGATCGTGTAGACCACGTAGGTGGGATCGAACGCGGCGCGATAGGCCTCGCGCTCGGCGTTCGCGCGCTCCATGTGCGCGTGGTCGACGAAGTACTGCGTCGCCTGATCCATCGTCATGCCGCGCGTGTGGACCCGGATTCCGACCTGGAGCCGGCAGGAGCGGACGAGCGCCCAGCGGAGCATCCCGAACTCCTTCTTCGCGTCCCCCTTCGCGTAGCCGTGGTCGAAGAGCGCCTCCTCCACATAGAGTCCCCATCCCTCGGCGAAGGAGCCGCACCCCATCGTCTTCCGCGCGTACGTCGGCGCGTTCCTCGCGTAGAGCGAGTGGACGAAGTGGCCCGGATAGCACTCGTGGATGGAGACCGAGGGGAGGCTCCACCGGCTGTAGCCCTGGAGGTGCTGCTCCACGCGCGCCGAGTCCCAGCCGGCCCCGGGCAGCGTCACGTTGTAGTACGAGTCGCGCGCTTTCATCTCGAGCGGCCCCGGGCCGTCGAACGAGGCGAAGGAGCGGCTCGCCTCGAACTCCGGGGTGGCGCGCACGACGAGCGGCACGTTCCCCGGGATGTCGATGAAGTGCGAGGAGACGCAGTAGTCGCGGATCTCGCCGAGAAGCGATCGGACGTAGTCGAGGAGCTGGTCCTTCGACGGGTGGTCCTGGCGCATCATCGCCTCGACGGCCTCGAGCGAGGCGCCGGGCTGGACGCGCGCGGCCGCGTCCTCGTAGCGCGCCTCGAGCCGGTGAAGCTCCCGCCCGCCGATCGCAAGGAGCGAGTCGATCGGCGTGTCGATCATCTCCTCGTAGTGGAGCCGTTTCCGGTAGGCCTCTTCGCCCAGGACGTACGTGCCGTGCGCGCGCGGAAGGAGATCGTCGCGGATCCACTTCACGTAGTCGCGCGTCGCCTGCTGCGCCTCCTTCTTCGCCGCGCCGTACTCGCGCCAGAGCGCCGGGTCGCGCACGGCCGGGAACGCCGCGGGGACATCCTTGTCGAGATAGCCGATCAGCCCCTCCAGGTCGTCCGCGGCGAAGCTCGCGATGAGCGGGGCCGGGTTCTTCACGTTCGCGCGGCCGTTCCGGAGCTGGCGCGGCGCCTGCCGGAGCCGGGCGATGACGGCGCGCAGGCGCGTCGGCTGCGGCGCGAAGTCGCGCGCGATCAGGTTCTCGACTCCCCAGCCGTATCCGTAGGCGCCCGGGTCCTTCTCCCACTCGCGGAGGGTGGCCATCCGGTAGAGGTTCGCGTCGAGGTCGTTCCGGAAGAGGTCGTAGTCGATGCGGGTCTCGGGGCGGAGCTTCTTCGGATCGATCCCGGCGAGCTCCCGGAGCTCGCCGCGGAGCTGGGCCACGCGGGCATCCACGGCGGCGCGCGACGTGTTCTCGAGCCGCGTGTCGAAGTCGTGCACCCCCATGTAGGTCGCGAAGGAGGGCTGGGAGGCGAACTTCTCCCGCGTCGCCCGTTCGAGCAGGCGCTCGAAGCGCGTCTGTTCCACGGTGGAGGTGCGCGCCGGGGCCTTCGCGGCCGCCCGCGGGCGAGCAGACGGGGCGGCATCGGCCGGCGCCGCGCCGAGAGAGGAAACGGAGAGGAGCCCGGCGGCTAGCGCCGCCGGAATCACGCGACAAATCATGAAGGACCTCCGGGTGCCGGGTTCGCGGCCGCCGCGCGTTTCCTCGGGCGGCCGAAGATCATCTGCGTCGAGACCACGAGCAGGAAGACCGCGAACATCCGCGCGAGCGACGTTCCCCGTATCGCCTGCGCCGCCACGCCGCCCACGAGCCCCCCGATCGCGCCCCCCAGGAGGAGCCCCGGGAGGAGGCGGGCCGGAAACTTCCCGCCGCGCGCGTACGTGACGACGCCGACCATGCCGACCGGCACGATCAGGAGGAGCGAGAGCCCCTGCGCCGCGTGTTGCGGCACCCCCTGCGCGAGCGTCAGGACGGGCACGAGGATGGTCCCGCCGCCGATGCCGAGGAGGCCCGCGAGGAACCCCACCGCGCCGCCGAGACCGAGCTCGACCGGCCAGGCCCAGAGTACGGCTCCCCCCGGGGCGGGCGGAGAGACCAGGATCCGGATCGCCGTGACGAGCACCGCCACGCCGAACGCCCGCCGGAGCCAGAGCGCGCTCATCCGGCGCGCGGTGCGCGCTCCGAGCGCGACCCCGGGTAGGGCGCCCGCCGCGAGCGCGGCCGCGAGGCCGAAGTCGATCCGCTCACGCGCGAGATACGGAACGACCGCCACGGCCGCGGTCGCGATGATGAAGGCGAGGGAGACTCCCTGCGCCTCGTGCTGCGACTCGCCCATCAGGTGGACGAGGAGCGGCACGAGCAGGATCCCGCCGCCCACGCCCATCATTCCGCCCAGAGCGCCGGCGGCCGCGCCGAGGGAGGCCGTCAGCAGCAGCGGATGCCGTATCATGATTCGGATGGCTAAGCTAGCACACGCCGGACCGGTCTTCTGATGTTCTTCGTCGAGCGGCACCGGACGCGCCCCCGGGTCTACTGGACCCTCGGATTCATCGGGGCGCTGGTCCTCGTCATCAACGGCACGGTCTTCTACTCGATCCGGACGTCGCAGGCGCTCCTCGACGTGGAGCTCGGGAAGCGCCTCGAGGGAACCGCCCAGATCGCGGCCCTCCTCGTCCGCCCCGAGCAGGTGCGCGCCCTTATCGCCGGCGCGCGGGACTCCACGACGGCGCAGATCGACTCGGTCAGCAACTTCGTCGTGCAGATGGACGCCATCGAGGCGAACGACCGGGTGCGGGCCTCGTGGAGCCGCCTCGCCGAGGGCGCGGAGGCTTCGAACATCATCCTGGTCGACAAGAACTCACGGGTGCTCTCCCGGTTGAACGAGCCGTTCGCCTTCGAGCGCGACGTGCTGACGCTCGATCCCGCCTCGCTCGCGACCGCCTTCATCGGCGAGGCGGCGCACTCCCCCCTCTACCAGAAGGACAACCAGTACCTCCGCTCCGGCTACGCGCCGGTCGTGGACGACGACGGCACCGTGCTCGGCGCGGTGGTGGTCGAGGGGGGATCGCGCGCCTTCCGGCCGCTCGAGGCGATCCGCACATCGCTCGTCGGAGCGGCGATCTTCTCGTCGCTCCTCATCGTCCTCATCTGGCTCGGATACCAGCGCACGGTGGGGCACCTGAACCGGATGGAGGAGAACCTGCGCCACACCGACCTCCTCGCCTCCGTCGGGCAGGTCGCGGCCGGCGTCGCGCACGAGATCCGGAACCCCCTTGCCGTCCTGCGCGGGGCCTCCCAGCGCCTCCAGAAGTACGAAAACCTGAACCAGGGCCAGCGGACGGAGTTACTAGCGATGATCGACGAGGAGGTCACGCGGATGGGGACCGTGGTGCAGAACTTCCTCGATCTCTCCCGGCGGCCCAAGGGGGAGACGGTCACCTTCGAGCTCCGGCCGGTCCTCGAGCGCTCGCTCGACATCCTCCGGGTCGAGCTCGACCGCTCGAAGGTGTCCGTCGACTACGAGTGGGACGCCCCCGAGATGCTGGTCGAGGGGGATCCCTCGGCCATGCACCACGTCTTCCTGAACCTGGCCCTGAACGCGCGCGACGTCATGAAGGACGGCGGAAAGGTCCGCGTCCGGGTGCAGGGAAAACGAGGAGAAGCCCGTATCATCTTTGAAGATACCGGTCCCGGAGTGCCCAAGGCGATCCGGAACAAGATCTTCGAGCCGTTCTACACGACCCGCGCGACCGGGACCGGGCTCGGGCTCGCCTTCGTCGATCGGATCGTCAACGAGCACGGTGGATCGGTTACAGTTGGGAGCGCCCCCAGCGGGGGCGCACAGTTCGAAATCCGTCTCCCGGCCGAGGCCTTGTAGCTGATGGCGCAACGCACCCTGGAACGCATCCTGGTCGCCGAGGACAAGGAGAACCTCTGCCGCCTCATCGAGGCGACGCTCTCCGAGGCCGGTTACGACGTCGCGGTCGCCCTCGGGGGCGACGCCGCCATCCACGAGCTCCAGGCGCGCCCGTTCGACCTCGTCGTCTCCGACATGCGGATGCCCGGCGCGAGCGGCGCGGAGGTCTTCCGCCATGCGCGCACGCTCCCCTCCCAGCCCGACGTCATCCTCATGACCGCCTTCGGCGACGCGCGCGAGGCGGTGCAGATGATGAAGGAGGGGGCGGCCGACTACATCCTCAAGGACAACCTCCTCGAGGAGCTCCCGGTCCGGGTGCGCCAGGTGCTCGACCACCGGAAGCTCCGCCACGAGTCGACGGTGCTGCGCGTGCGGATCGAAAGCCTCCAGGAGCAGATCCACCTCCACCGCTTCGAGACGATCGTGGGGCAGAGCCCCGCCATCCGCGAGGCGCTGAACCTGGCGCAGCGCGTCGCGCCCACGGACGCGAGCGTCCTCCTCCTCGGCGAGAGCGGGACGGGGAAGGAGGTCTACGCCCAGGCGATCCACGCCGCGAGCCATCGCGCCGACCACCCCTTCATCCCGGTGAACTGCGGCGCTCTCCCCGAGACGCTGCTCGAATCGGAGCTTTTCGGCCACGAGCGGGGCGCCTTCACCGGCGCGATCCGCACCAAGCCGGGTCGCTTCGAGATGGCCGACGGCGGCACCGTCTTCCTCGACGAGATCGGGGAGCTGCCGCAGAGCATCCAGGTGAAGCTGCTGCGCTTCCTCCAGGACCACATCTACGTGCGCGTCGGCGGGGAGGAGATGCGGCGCGCCGACGTGCGCATCCTCGCCGCCACGAACCGGAACCTCGAGGAGATGATCCACGAGGGGCGCTTCCGCGAGGACCTCTACTACCGGCTGAACGTCTTCCCGATCCGCCTCGTCCCGCTCCGCGAGCGGCGCGAGGACATCCACCCGCTCGTGAACGAGTTCCTGATCGGGCAGGAGCGGACGCCCGACGCCCTCTCCGCCGAGGCGCTCGACTTCCTCCAGCACTACGAGTATCCCGGCAACATCCGCGAGCTCCAGAACCTGATCGAGCGGGCCTGCATCCTGGCGGGGAAGGGGCCGATCCTCCGGTCCCACTTCCCGAGCGACCGCCCGCGCGCTCCGCACGAGTCGGCCGACCTCCTCTCGATGGGGCTCTCGCTTGACCAGATGGAGCGGAAGATGATCCTCGAGGCGCTCGAGCGGGCGCAGGGGAACAAGACGCGGGCCGCCTCGCTCCTCGGCATCTCCCGTCGCGCTCTCTACTCGCGGATGGAAAGCCACGGGATCCCGATCGGCGCCGCCGATCCGGAGCCGACGGAGCCGAGCCCGGCCGGGTGATCCGCCGGGAATCGCCGCGCGCCGGCCGCCCCGCGCGCGGCCGCGCGATTTCATACCGTTCCGTACGCCGTCGAGTACGCTCCCGTCCAGGACTACGGAATGTCCCCTGGATTTCGTGCTTCACCACCGGCCCCAGGCGTCCAGGTAAGTAGCATCCTGTAAAGGAAGTGAAACAGGCCGGTCGAAAACGGGCGGATAAGTCGTTGCGTGGCGCGCCGTTTGCATGTCCAGACGCTGCCTTGCCGGTATCGAATGATGAATGACCAACCGACCCCATAAGCCTCGAGCGAGGAGCCATGCGCCGCAACCACGTCCGGATTCTGCCTGCCTTGGTGGCAGCCGCGGCCGTCGTGGTTCCGGCACGGCTCACCCTGTCGGCGCATAGCGCCGACGTCTACGGTCCGTTCCTCCCCGCTGCGCCCCTGTACGGAGCTGTTCCTTCCCACGGCCGGGACGTCCCGATCCCCGAGGGCGAGCGCGTCGCCCGCGAGATCCAGCGCACCGACCAGATGATTTCGGGCGCCGACGGGCGGATCCGCCGCAGCGGCAACGACCGGGCGCGGTCCGACCTCAAGAACTCGCGCGAGCGTCAGGTCGAGGCGCGCGAGGCGGTCGCGCAGAGCTTCTTCGCGCGCGCGAACCGGCTCACGCTCGAGGCGCGGGCCTACGTGAAGAGCGCGCTCATCCAGGCGGGGCCTCCGGAGAACGATCCCGAGGTCGTGGCGCGCGCGCTCGATCAGTCCGACGACGCGCTCGCGCGCGGGAAGGAGGTCCTCGAGGCGGCCACCGCGACGCGGCTCCTCCGCTCCCTCGCGGCGCTGCGGGACCAGCAGGAGGACGCGCGGCGGCTCTACAAGAGCGGCGTGATGCGGCCCGCGTACGACGAGACGCGGGAGGTGCGCAGCGGGGTGGTCGATCTCCTCCGACGGTGCGCCGACGCACCGGTTTCGCGCGACACGGCGAAGAAGGCGCTGCGGCGGGCGGAGCAGGCCGCGACCCAGGCGCGGAAGGATCTCGGCCCCCGGAACCCGTCCCAGGTGCGCCGGCTGCAGCACGAGGCGGAGGCGCAGCTCTCGAGGGCGCACGACTCCTTCGACCAGGGCGCCTTCCGGGACTCGTTCCTCCGCGCGCAGCTCGTGGAGCGCACGCTCCAGCGCGCGATCGACGCGAGCCGGATCGCGTCGAACGCCGGCGGCTAGGCGCCGAAGCGGACGGCGGCGACGGTCACGTCGTCGACGAGGGTCGGACCGCTGAAGTCGCGCACGCGCGCGATGAGGCGCTCCACCAGCGCCTCCGGCGGAAGATCGCGCGAATCCCGAAGGAAGGCCTCGAGCCGCTCGTCCCCGAACTGGTCCGTGGGCACCCCGTCCGGTCCGAGCGGGCCCGCGTCCGTGACGCCGTCGCTGTAGGCCACGACCAGGTCCCCCTCCCGCAGATCGACCGTCCCCTCCTCGTACTCCGCCTCGGGGAACATGCCGATGAGGAGCCCGCCCGCGGACAGATTCTCGATCTCGCCCGTGGCGCGCAGGACGTACGGCGGGTTGTGCCCTCCGTTCACGTACGTCATCACGCCGCTCCGCGTGTCGATGCGCGCGAGGAAGAGCGTGACGAACCGCATGCCGCGGACGCTCTGGTGGATCGAGCGGTTCAGCCGCGCCATGACGTCGCGGAGCGGCCGGCCCGTCTCGACCTGGGCGCGCACGCTCGCCTGGAGGTTCATCATGAGCATGGCGGCGGGCATCCCCTTTCCGGCCACGTCGCCGAGCCCCACCACGAGCGCCTCCTCGCCGGCGGGAATGAAGTCGAAGTAGTCGCCGCCCACGTTGAAGGAGGGGATGTTCCGTCCGGCCACCACCACCCGTCCCTCGCGCACCGGCTCGGGGGGAAGGAGGTTCTGCTGCATCGTGGCGGCTCGCTCGAGCTCCTCGGCCATCTTCTCGGCCTGCTTCATCGCCTCTTCCTGCTCCGTCTCCCGGACCTTGACCGCGGTGAGATGGGCGATGAGCGTGAGGAGGCGGAGGTCCCCTTCCTCGAAGGGTGCGGGGGCCGCGACGTTGTCGACGTAGATCAGCCCGCGCACGTTGTCGTCGTGCCAGAGGGGCGCGCACATCGCCGAGTGGATCCGCTGCTGGATCACGCTCTGCTGCTCGCGGAAGCGCGTGTCGCTCTGCGCGTCGCCCGTGAGGAGCGCCTGCTTCTGGTCGATGGCGGCGCGCGCGATGCTGCGGCTCACCACGATGTCTCCCTCGCTCCCGGCGCGCTGCTTCACCGTCTTCGCGGAGAGCGTCCCGGTCTTGGGGTCGCGAAGGAGGAGCGCCACGCGATCGGCGCGGAGGACGTCCGAGACGAGGTCCACGACGAAGACGTAGAGCTCCTCGACGGAGCGGTGGGCGAGGAGCGCCTGCCCGACCTGGTCGATCGCGCGCAGGAAGGCGCCCATCCGCTCGGGCGTGAGCCCCGCGCCGAAGGAGCGGGTGTCGGTTCCGGTCTCGAACTCCTCGACCTTGAGCGACTTCAGCGTGGCGGGGACCGCCGTGTCGGCGACGCGCGCGGTGACCTGGCTCCCCGACGCGGAGAAGACGACCTGGAAGTTGCCGAGCTGGAGCGTGTCGCCGGGGGTGAGGCGCGACGGCTTCTCGATGCGGCGGCCGTTCACCTTCGTGCCGTTCTTGCTCCCGAGGTCCTCGACCCACCAGGCGCCGTCGTGGAACGAGAGGCAAGCGTGCTCGCGCGAGACCGAAGCGTCGGTCAGGACGACCGCGTTGTCCCGGGATCGCCCGAGCTTGGCCGGCGACGCCGGATCGAGCGCGACGCGCTCGCCGTCGGCGCCGGACCTGCGGACGACAAGGTACTGGCCCTCGCCATTCATGCGCGGTAGTCTCCTGCCTCGAAACCCTCAAATCAACTCTGATCGGGAGGCATATGGCGCGCGAGATCCGGTCCATCCGCGCCGCGGCGCTGGAAGCGCTCGGCAGTTTCCGTCTCTACGAGTTCGCTCCGCTCGCCTGGATCCTCGTCGCGGAGCTCGCGTTCCTCTCGCTCGCCATGAATCTGGGCGCGGCGTGGGGCATGTCCACCGCGGGGTCGCTCTCCGCGGCCCTGGGCGGAGAGGGCGTCCTCCACTACCCCGATTTCTACGCGTTCCTCCCGAATCTCATGTCCGACGTGGATGCGGCGCTCTACGTGCTCGCGGGAAGCGTCCTGATTCCGCTCCTGATCCTGCGCGTGCTCCAGCCGATCGATCCGGCGTCGTTCCCCCCGGGATCGACCGGAGCGCGGGTGAGGCAGGCCATCCTGCCCGTGCTGGCCGGCACGATCCTCTGGGTCCTCCTGACCCTCGGCTGGCAATGGGTGCTGAGCCAGCCGGCGGTGATGAAGGGCCTCCGCGCCGTCTTTCGCGGCGGGTTCGTCGGCGCGGCCGGCATCACCGCCGTGTCGCTCGTCGTCGGATACGCGATCTGGTCGCTCTTCGTCTATATCCCTGCCGTCGCCGTGCAGCCGGGACGCGGCTTCGGCTCCTCCCTCGTCGGCGGGCTGCGCGAGGGACTCTCCAATTTCTTCCCGACGCTCCTCGTGGTGATCGGACTGCAGCTCCCGGCGGCGGCGATTCTCTTCGTTCTTCAAGTGATGGGTGCGTTCCTGGTGCGGCAGATCCAGCCCGAGATCATCGGCGTGCTGATCGGCCTCGGCGCCGTTCTCAGCATCCTCGCGACGTACTTCATCTACAGCGCGGCCGCGCGCTATTACCAGGCGCGGCATGGGGAGGTGGCATGAACGCCAGGGGGCGGATGCGGGTGCGGCTCGCCGGCACGGTACTGCTCGCGGCGGCGCTCCTGGCGTCGGGCTGCGGAACGGGCGGCCGCCGCTCGGAGCGATACCGGGTCGAAAAGGCCCGTTACCGCGCGATGCGGGCCATGACCGAGGCGACCCTGGGCCGGAGCCGGCCCGACTCGACGGCGCTCCTCCGGCTTCGCGGCGAATTCATGCGGGTGCGGGACGTCTCCAAGCCGCCCTACCTCCAGGGCACGGGACGGAGCCTCGCGGTCGGCCGGGACATCCTCGCGCTCGTGACCGACGCCACGCAGCGGGGCGCGACGCTCGCGATGCAGGCGGGGCGGCCCGATCTCGCCCTCGACGACTCCCGCTGGCTCGAGCAGCACGCGGAGGGGGACGTCGTCGCGATGCGCCAGTCCGATTTCATCGCGGCCGACGCACTCCGCACCATGGGGAAGACCAACGAGTGGTTCGACCGGCTGCACGCGATGCTCCGACGCTACGAGCCGCAAGCGCCCTCGCCGGGCACCTCGGACGAGGACCCGCTCCTCACCATCCCCGAGACGATGGCCGACGCGCGGCGGCAGGCCGGAGACCAGGCGGGCGCCGATCGCGAGCTCGAGTACGGCATCGGCTACTTCAAGGGGCTCCTCCAGAAGCCGCGCGAGCCGATGCTCGAGGCACTCATCCGCTCGCGCATCGTGCGCACCGATCTCGAGCGGAACAACGGACCCGAAGCCTTGGAGCAGCTCGACGCGCTCGAGCGGCTCGTGGCGTCGCATCCCGATCTCAAGTCGATCGAGCCCGAGCTCGTCTACTCGCGCGCGAAGATCCGCCTCATGACGCAGAAGGGGGATCTCCAGGGGATCGCGATGCTCGAGAAGTTCGCGAGCGATTATCCGAAGCACGTGCTCGCGGCCCGCGCGCTCTTCGACGCCGGCCTCTATCTCGAGAGCGCGAAGAAGCTCCCCGACGCGCTCGGGTACTACCGCATGGTCGTCGCGCGCTATCCCGACCGCCTCGACGTGGCGCCGGTCGCGCTCTTCCGCCAGGCGATGCTCGAGGAGCAGACGGGCAACTGGGAGCAGGCCAAGGCGACGCTCGAGTCGGTGCCCGTGAAGTATCCGCGCTCGGAGGCGGCGGTGGAGGCGCCCTTCACGATCGCGATGCGCTACTACGCGCGCGGCGACAAGGAGGGCGCGAAGATGGCGCTCGCGCGCGCGGTCGCCACGTACGCCGACATGATTCGCAAGGACTCGACCTCCGTGTTCGTACCTACCTGCCGCTGGAACATCCTGCGGGGCCAGCTCTCGCTCGGCGAGTGGGAGCAGGCGCTCAACACCGTGGACGACCTGGCCGCCCAGTTTCCGAAGCATCCCTATACGGCGCAAGCACTTCTCGAAGGAGCCCGGGTTGCCAACGCCAACCGGCAGAAGGACCGCGCGGCCGGGTACTTGCAGCAATTCCTCGAGAATTTCCCGGACTCGCCGGTGGCGGGACAAGTCCGGCAGCAAAAAGACAAATTGCTTCACTAGACACGCGGTCACGGGTTCGGCTACGATGCTCGCGCTGAGATCGGACGCAATCAGCGCTGCCGCTCATCTTTGCGGTTGCTTTGTAGCTGTCGTGCTGCTACAATCCTTGCGTTCGGTGTAAGCAGTTGTTTCCGCGCACTCTTCCTGGCGTGGGGGGGAAGTAACGGGAAGGGCGCGTTAAGTCCGGTGGCGTGGGCCTATTATTCCCCGACTGGCTCGCGCATGCATCTAGGGGGTTACCGAATGATCCGTAAGGTGCTCTTCCTCGGCGCCGTGGGGATGCTTCTCCTCGGCGCGTCGGCGGCTTATGCTTTCCCGCCGATCGATCTCACCGTGGCCAACGCGACGGTCACTGGCGCTGACGGCGTGATCTGGACGTCGGTGCTGGACAATCCGACGGGCACGGGCGTGATCGACCCCTTCCTACGCTTCCAGAAGAACGGCGTGGAAGAGGGCATGAACACGGACGGCAACGCCGCGGCAACGTACGATGACAAGGCGAGCATCTACACGCACAGCGTGCAGATGGGCTCCTTGGCCACCGTCGTGGTGGGCGGCCAGTCGTACTACGAGTTCTTCTGCGACATCAACGAAGTCAATTCACCTCCCGAGAATCTTCTCTCCCTGGACCAGCTCAAGATCTACACGCTGGCGCAGGCCGGCGGCGGCTCGCTGACCAGCGTGGCGGCAGTGACGGGGGCTGGTGGCGTTCTCCGGTATAACATGGACGCGACTGTCGATCAGACCGTGTACATGGACTACAACCTGAACGCCGGCAGCGGCCAGGGCGACATCAAGGTCCTCATCCCGACGAGCTACTTCGCGGGCGTCCAGGCCACGGACTACATGTACTTCTACAACATGATGGGCGCCACGACGAACATGGGCGCCGGCATGGACGGTTCGGACGGATTCGAAGAGTGGCGTGCCCTCGAGGGTCCGCAGAACCAGCAGCTTCCTGAGCCCAGCACGGTCATGATCCTGGGAACCGGACTCCTGGGTCTTGCCGCGACCCGGATCCGCAGGAAGTAAGACAAGCCACACGAAACAGTCGGTACTCCCCGGCGAGGCGGTGTCATCACCGCCTCGCCGCTTTCTTTTGCCCTGAACATTGTGATACCATCACCACACAGGCTATCTACAACGCTCACCATCGATTACGCCGAACCAGGGGGCTCCCTTGAAAGAGTTCCAGATGAGCCAGATCCGAAACGTCGCGCTGGCTTCCCAGCACGGCACGGGGAAGACATCCCTCGCCGAAGCATTCCTGTGGCGCGCCAAGGTCACGACGCGCCACGGGCGGGTCGAAGACGGAACCACCGCACTCGATTTCACCCCTGAGGAAACCCACCGCAAGATCTCCATCGGCCTCGGCGTCGCGCCGATCGAGTGGCGCGGGAACAAGATCAACCTCATCGACACGCCGGGCTACGCGGACTTCGCCGGGGATCTCGCCGCGGGGCTTCGCGCCGCCGACGGCGCGATCCTCTGCCTCAAGGCGCCCGCGGGGATCGAGGCGGGCACCGAGGCGGTGTGGGAGCGGATCGACGAGCGCGGCTGTCCGACGCTCGCCGTGATCACGCAGATGGAGAAGGAGCACGCGAACTACGCCGGCGCCCTCGCCAAGGCGACGGAGCGCCTCGGGAAGCGCTTCGTCGCGGTCGCCTGGCCGATCGGGCAGGCCGAGAAGTTCCGGGGGCTCGTCGACCTCGCCGCGCTCAAGGCGTTCTTCTTCGAGAAGGACGGCTCGTCGAAGGAAGGACCGGTTCCGTCCGAGCTGGAAGGGGAGATCGCGCAGGCGCGCTCGGCGCTCGTCGACGCGGCCGCCGAAGCCGACGACACGCTCCTCGAGAAGTTCCTCGGCGGCGAGGAGCTCTCGGTGGAGGAGATCCACAAGGGGCTGCGCGAAGGGGTGCGCGCCCGGACGTTCGTCCCCGCCGTCCCGGTCGCGGCGTACGCGATGCACGGGATCGACTTCGCCCTCGACACGATCGTCGACCTCATGCCCTCGCCCGCCGACCTCGGTCCGGTGGCCGGGGTGAAGCCGGGGACCGAGGAGAAGGTGGAGCTCAAGGCCGATCCCTCCGGGCCGCTCGCCGCGCTCGTCTTCAAGACGAGCAGCGAGAGCCACGCCGGCGACCTCTCGATGATCCGCGTCTACGCGGGGACGCTCGCGCCCGGGAAGGAAGTCTGGAACTCCAGCGTGCAGCGCTCCGAGAAGATCGGCCAGCTCTTCACGATCGTCGGCAAGGACCGGAAGGACACCGCCACCATCCCCGCCGGCGACATCGGCGCCGCGGTCAAGCTGCGCGAGACGCACACGGGGCAGACGCTCTGCGACAAGGGGAATGCGATCGAGCTCGCGCCCGTTTCCTTCCCCGACGCCACGAACGAGGTGGCGATCGCGCCCAAGCACAAGGGGGAGGAGGAGAAGATGGGCTCGGGCCTCCACAAGCTGCGCGAGGAGGACCCGACGATCCACGTGCGCGTGGAAGGCGAGCTGCACCAGACCGTCCTCTCGGGCCTCGGCGAGCTCCACGTCGACGTGCTCCTCGAGAAGCTCACGCGCCGCTTCGGCGTCCACGTCGAGACCGCCAAGCCGCGCATCCCGTACCGCGAGACGATCCGGAAGACCGTCTCCAAGCAGGGGCGCCACAAGAAGCAGACCGGAGGCCGCGGCCAGTTCGGGGACGTGCACGTCCGCTTCGAGCCGCTGAAGCCGGGGAGCGGGTTCGAATTCGAGGACGAGATCGTGGGCGGCTCCGTGCCGCGCAACTTCATCCCCGCGGTGGAGAAGGGGATCGTGGAGGCGAAGCAGGAGGGAGTGCTGGCCGGCTATCCGGTCGTCGACTTCCGCGCCGCCCTCTACGACGGCTCCTACCACTCCGTCGACTCCTCGGAAATGGCGTTCAAGATCGCGGGCGCGCTCGCCTTCCGCGAGGGAATCCGGGAGGCGGGTCCCGTTCTCCTCGAGCCGATCGTGGAGATCGAGGTGCGCGTCCCCAAGGATTACGTCGGCGCCGTGACCGGCGACCTCTCGTCGAAGCGCGGGAAGATCCTCGGGATGGGCTCCGAGGTGCGCTACGACCTGATCCGCGCGCACGTGCCGCAGGCGGAGCTCTACAAGTATTCGACGCACCTCCGCTCGCTCACCCAGGGGCGCGCGTCGTTCCGCACCAAGTTCAGCCACTACGAGGAAGTGCCGCGCGAGCTCGCCGAGAAGGTGATCGCGCAGGCGAAGGCCGACAAGGAAGCGATGGCTTCCGCCTGACCGGCCGGAGAGCGCGGGGACTCGGCATGAGATCGCATCTCGCTCCCCATCGAATCGGCGCGCTCGCGGCGCTCGCCGCCGCCGCGTGCCTCGCCGTCCCCTTAGCCCGCGCGGCGTCGCCTCCCGAGCCGAATGCCGCGGCCGCGG
>JBLMWD010000113.1:0-13122 GCA_050257045.1 Bacteroidota bacterium
AAGCGGTCGAGGAAGGGACGGTCTCCGCCGGGCGAAGCGCCGGCGCCCGCGAGGTAGATCGTCGCTCCGTCCCGATCGAGCACGTAGAAGCCGTTCGCCATCGGACGCAGGAGTGGCGTCCCCGGATCCTTGTAGCGCTCGTTCGTGCTCATGTCCCAGATCACGCGCGGCGCCCCGCCCGAAACGCTCAGATCCTCTTCGTAAGTCGTAAGCCAGCGCCGCTCGGGGTCGTACTGCTCGATCAGCGCGATGCCCGCGGAGTCGGTCCACGCGATCGAGTTGAAACGCTCCTTCAACCGCAGCGCCTCCGCCGCCTGCCCTGAGAACGGCGCGTCCCACGTGAGCACGCGATCCCGCTGCGGCACCTTCGCCTTCGGGTCGCCCCCGTCCAGCGCCTCGACCCAGACGAGCGTCGCGGGACGGTTCGGCTGCCACTGGTAGTAGCGCGGTCCCGTCGGCACGCCCTCGATCGGGACCTGGTCGGCGAGCGGAAGGCTCGCGAGCGAGTGCTCCAGGATCCCGTTCCGGCCCCAGATCTCCACCTCGCGCGGGAAGCGCCACCAGGGATGGAGATGCGAATAGGGGCGGTGGATCCGCTCGACGATGAAATGCTGCCCATCCGGGGAGGGCTGGACCGACCCGAAGAGATCGGGTTTCGCGAAGCGCGTCACCGCGCCGGTCTCGGAATCGACGAACGCGAGCTGCGCGGTCCCGTAGTACTCGAACAGGTCCTCGTCGTGCGCATTCTCCAGCACGTCCCGGCGCTCGTACGTGCTCCCGATGCCGTGCTTCCCGGACGCCTCCTGCACGTCGGGGCCGGTCGGTACCGCGGGATCGGGCGGCGGGGCGCCGCGATCGGAGGGGACCAGTTTCACGAGAAGCGCCCGCTGGTCGGGCATCCAGAGCAGGGTCCATCCGAGGGCGCCGTTCAGCCGGACACCCGGGATATGCCGGGCCGTCGCGCGATCCACGTCGAGGACCCAGAGATCCATGCCGTCCTTCGTCGTGCCCGTGAACGCGACCCGCTTCCCGTCCGCGCTCCAAAGGGGATTCCCCACGCGCACGGTGTCGGGAAGCGCCACCCGTCGCTCCACGCCGCTATCGAGACGCTTGACCGTGAGCCCGAGCCAGTAGGGAGCGCGATGCGGCCCGTTCGTCATCGGATTCACGCGCACGCCGGCGAGCTTCAACCGGGGCGCCGCCAGTTCCGCGAGCGGCGGCGGGCCGGGCCGCGGCGCGATCAACAGCACGTCGCGCGCGGGGCTCAGCCAGACGGAAGGGAAGGGCGGCGACTCGAGCACGCGCTCCACGGCGGGCAGAGGCTTGTGGTAGTAGGGCTGCTGGGCGGAGGCGGGTGTGGAAAGGACGAGCGCCGGAGCGAAGATGAAGATGACGTGGAGGGTCGGGCGCTTCACGGATCGGACTCTATCACGCCTTTTTCCGCGCGATGATCGCCGCGTTGTTCGCGAAATCGCACCCGAGGACCTTTCGCTTCGCCCAGCGCTGCACTCCTGAACGCAGGGCGGCGATCGGCCCCTCGCGTTCCGGTCCGAGCACGACGCGGTACCCCTCCGCTTCGAGCCCCTCGCAGACGAAGAACGCCCAGAGATCGTGAAGCGCGTACGTGTGCACGTGGGTCATATCCCACGAGCGCGGGTCGGGAAGATAGGCCGCATTGGGGGTCTGCACCACGAGCACGCCGCCGACCGAGAGGAGCTCCACCAGCCGTCGCAATAGCACGATCCCGGATTCAAGGGGGAGATGCTCCAGGACGTCGAGACACAAGACCGCGCCGTACGGCCGCCGCACCTCGGCGAGATCGCCATACGTCCACGGCCCGCCGTCGCCGATGTCCTGCGTGTGGTACTCGCCGCGGTAGCCCGCCGCCTGAAGCTTCCGCATCACGCGAAGGTCGCCCGCGCCCACGTCGAGCAGCGACGGCGCCTCGCGGATCGCCGCGAAGTAGACGCGCTCGATCTCGCAGAGCCCGTCGGTCTCCCACCAGCGCCGGACCGGGAAGCTCGGGAACGAGCGCCTCAGAAGCTCCTTCCGCTTCCAGTAGGTCTCGTACGCCGGGTGACCCGCCACTCGGGCCGCCTACTCCTTCAAGAGCTTCGCGAATTCCTCGGTGAGCGCGGGGACCACCTGGTAGAGGTCGCCGACGACGCCGTAGGTGGCCACCTTGAAGATGGGCGCCTCTTTGTCCTTGTTGATCGCAACAATGGTCCGGGCGGAGGACATGCCGGCCAAATGCTGAATCGCGCCGGAGATCCCGACCGCGAAGTACAGCGTGGGGTTCACGACCTTGCCGGTCTGGCCGACCTGATAGCTGTGGTCGATCCAGCCCGCGTCGACCGCGGCGCGCGAGGCGCCGAGCGTGGCGCCGAGCACCTTGCAGAGCCGGCGCAACACCTCGAAGTTCTCGGGGCCGCCCATGGCGCGCCCGCCGCTCACGATGATGTCGGCCTCGGTGAGGTCGGCGACGCCGCCCTCGGCGGCCTCGAACGAGGCGACGCGCGCGCGGACGCGGACATCGCCCAGGTCCACTTTCTCGACAGCGACGCTGCGACCCGCATCGGCGGCCGCGACCGGGAACGTATTCGGGCGCACCGAAGCGACCTGAGGCCGCGCCTTCCCGAACGCGACCCGGGCGAGGGCTTTCCCCGCGAAGACCGGCCGGCGCGCGACCAGACCGCCGTCCTTCCACTCGAATCCGACGCAATCCGAGGCGAGCCCCGCGCCGAGGCGCGCCGCGGCGCGCGGCGAGAGATCGCGACCCTGGGCCGTGGCGCCGAACAGCAGCACTTCCGGGCCGAGCGCCGCGACCGCGCGCTTCACGGCCTCGGCGTACGCTTCCGGGGCGTACGACTCCAGCGCCGAACCGGTGACGTGCACGACGCGATCGGCGCCGTACTGGCCGAGGCGCTCCGCCTCGCCGGCTCCCGCGGGACCGATCACCACCGCGCCGACCATGGCCCCGGACCCATTCCCACCGGCCTCACCGGCCAGCCGGCGCGCTTCGGACAGCATCTCGAGCGCGATCTTACGGACCGCGCCCCCCTTCGTCTCCGCGACGACCGCGACTTTCACCGGATCGGCCATCAGATCACCTTCGCTTCTTCATGGAGGAGCCGCACCAGCTCGCGCGCCGTGTCGGCCGGCTCGCCTTCGAGAACGCGGCCGGCGCCGCGGGTTGGAGGCGGCGCGAACTCCACGAAGCGGACACCCGCCGCCTCGGGACCCACCGAAGCGGGGTCCACGCCCAGGTCTGCGAGCGACCACTCGGGGATCGTCTTCTTCTTCACCGCCATGATCCCCTTGAGCGAGGCGTAGCGCGGCTCGTTCAGCCCCTTCTGTGCGGTGATCAGCGCGGGGAGCTCGAACTCGACCGTCTCGGCGCCGCCTTCCACCTCGCGGCGGGCGGTCCCTTTCTTCGCACCGGGATCGACCTTGAGCTCGACGACGACCGAGACGTGCGGCACGTCGACCTTCTCGGCGAGCATGACGCCCGCCTGCGACCAGTCGTTGTCGACCCCCTGTTTCCCGGTGAGGATCAGATCGAATCCGACCTTCTTCGCGGCTGCGGCCAGAACGGTCGCCACCGACCCAGGATCCCCGAGAGCCACGCCGTCACCCTTCACCCAGACCCCCTCGTCGGCGCCGAGCGAGAGGCCGTACTTGATCGCTTCCTTCACGCGCTCGGGGCCGAGGCTCACCACCGTGACCTTTCCCGCGCCCAGGCGCTCGCGAATCCGCAGCGCCTCCTCGATCGCGAACTCGTCATAGGGGTTCGCGATCCACTTCACGCTCGAAACGTCCACCTGCCCGTCCTTGATCTGGATCCGGGTTTCGGTGTCCGGGACCTGTTTCACGAAGACCAGCAGATTCAAAGAATGCCTCCCATTTGGAGCCGAGCGGTAAGCGCCGCAGTATAGTACGATGCCTCATATGGTGGAAGAGTCTGGCGTCCGCGCCCGCCATCCATTCCTGGCGCGCCTCGCCCAGGGGGTCCTGCTCGCCGACGGCGCGATGGGGACGTTCCTCTACGACAGAGGCATCCCCTTCGACCGCTCGTTCGACGCGCTGAATCTCTCCGACCCCGCCCTCATACAATCCGTGCACCGCGAGTACATCCGGGCGGGAGCCGAGGTGATCGAGACGAACACGTTCGGCGCGAACCGATTCCGGCTCGCCGCCCACGGGGTTTCCCACGACCCGCGCCAGGTGAACCGCGCCGGGGCGCAGATCGCGCGGAACGCGCGCGAGGAGATCGGAGACCCGGTCTTCGTGGCGGGCGCCATCGGACCCCTCGGAAAGCCAGTCGCGCCGCTCGGGACCATCCCGCGCGAGGAAGCCCTCGGGGCCTACCGCGAGCAGGCGGAGGGGCTCGTCGAGGGGGGCGTCGATCTCGTGATCATCGAGACCCAGACCGACCTCTCCGAGGCGCTCCTCGCGGTCGACGCCGTGCGCGCGGTCACGTCCGACCTCCCGCTCGTCGTGGAGATGACCTACACCGAGGACGGCCGCACCCTGCACGGCACCTATCCCGAGGACGTCGTGCGCGCGCTCGTCGGGCGCGAGGTCGACGTGATCGGCGCGAACTGCAGCGTCGGCCCGCACGAGCTGCTCGACATCGTGACGCGCTATCACCGGAAGAGCGCACGTCCGATCGCCGTCATGCCCAATGCGGGGCTCCCGCGGCTCGTGAACGGCAGATTTCTCTATCTCTCCTCGCCCGAGTACTTCGCCGAGTACGCCGTCCGCTTCGTCGAAGCCGGAGCGCGGCTGATCGGAGGCTGCTGCGGCACGACGCCGGCGCACGTCCGACGTATGCATGAAGCACTCGCGCGACAGCGCGAGGGCAGGAGCACGCGTACCGAACCCGGCGACGGCGCCGGAGCCCAGCACGCCTCCCGAGGAACCGTACTCGCCGAGCCCGAGCGCTCCATCCACCCCGCCACCGTCGAGGAGACCGCACCCACGGTCGACCCCGCGCAGCGCTCCCGCCTTGCTGGGAAGCTCGCGCGGCACGAGTTCGTGGTGAGCGTGGAGGTCGACCCGCCGCGCGGAATCCGCCCGCGCAAGATGATCGAGGGGGCGACCCTCCTCAAGGCCTCGGGCGTCGACATGATCAACGTGGCCGACAGCCCGATGGCGCGCGTGCGCATGTCGTCGATCGCGCTCGCCACGATGATCCAGGGGCAGGTCGGGATCGAGACGATCCTCCACTTCACCTGCCGCGACCGGAATCTCATGGGGATCCAGTCCGACCTCATGGGTGCGCACGCGCTTGGCATCCGGAACATCCTGGCCCTGACCGGCGACCCGCCGCGCGCGGGCGACTACCCCAGCGCGACCGCCGTCTTCGACGTCGACTCGATCGGGCTCATCCGCGTGCTCCGTCAGCTGAACGCCGGCGTCGACCTCGGCGGCAACTCGATCGGGGAGCCGACCCGCTTCGTGATCGGCTGCGCGGTGAGCCCCGCGGCCGACCCCCTCGAGCGCGAGGTGGAGCGCTTCCACGCGAAGGTCGAAGCCGGCGCCGAGTTCGCGATGACGCAGCCGCTCTGGGAGCTCGGCACGCTGACGCGCTTCCTCGACGCCATCGGCACGCCCCGGATCCCGGTCCTCCTCGGGCTCCTCCCACTCCAGAGCCACCGCCACGCCGAGTTCCTCCACAACGAGGTGCCCGGGATCGTCATTCCCGAAGCCTCCCGGCAGGAGATGCGCGACGCCGGGGATCGCGGCATCGACGTCGGCATCGAAATGTGCCTCGATCTTCTGCTGGAGGCCCGTGGGCAGGTCGAAGGGGCCTATCTGATGCCCTCCTTCGGCCGCTATGAAGTGGTCGCCCGGGTGGTCGAGGCCGTCGTCCCGGGCACACGCGCCTGAGCCGACCGGCGCAGCCCCAATCCTCTTGTTGCCCAAGCACTTCGGTGCTACCATTACCCGGTATCGAACGCACAGTCCGCTTTGCGAGAGTGGCGGAACTGGCAGACGCGCGGGACTTAGGATCCCGTGAGGCAACTCGTGGGGGTTCAACTCCCCCCTCTCGCACCACTTAACTCGTGGGGTGACGTGAATTGAGGGTCGACGTACGAGACAGCGGGGTCTGGGAGAAGACGCTCACCATCGAGGTGCCCGCCGACGAGCTGGACGCCGACTTCGAGGCGGTGCTCGAGGAATACCGCCGCAAGGCTTCCCTGCCGGGGTTCCGGAAGGGGAAGGTGCCTCGAAACGTGCTGGAGCTACAGTTCGGCCACTCCCTCGAGCACGACGTGCTCGAGCGGGCGGTCAAGCGCTCGTACGAATCCGCCGTGCAGGAGTCGAAACTCGAACCGATCAGCTATCCCGAGATCGAGAAGATCTCGTTCGATCGAGGGAAGCCGCTCACGTTCGAAGCCAAGGTCCAGATACGGCCGGATGTAACCCCTAGAAATTACGATAACTTAGAGCTTCCGACCCGGGACACCGAGGTGCCCGACGACGCGATCGAGAAGGCCTTGGAGGACCTCCGGCAGCGGGCGGCCCAGTGGATCGACGTCGACCGGCCGGCCGGTCCCGAGGATGCGCTCCTTGTCGACTACGTGCGGCTGAACGCCAAGGGGAAGCCGGTCCGTCGCTCCGAGCAGAAGGACGCCCAGCTCGAGCTTGGCGCCTCGGGCCTCCTCCCGGAGTTCAAGGAACACCTGGTCGGACGCAAGGCGGGCGACCACGTGACGTTCGAGGTCCACTATCCCGATTCGTTCGGGAACGAAGAGCTCCGTGGCCGAACGGTGACGTTCGCGGTCGACGTGAAGGCCGTGCGCGAGCGACGCGTCCGGGAGCTGGACGACCAGCTCGCGGTCGACGTCGCGGGGATGCGCGATTTGGCCGAGCTTCGGGCCCGGATTCGGCTCAATATGGAGGGCGAGGCGCGGCTCGCGCTCCAACGGGAGCAGGACGAGGCGCTCGCGACGCAGCTCGTCGAGCGAAATCCGTTCGAGCTGCCGGAATCGATGGTCGAGGAGTATCTGGAAGACCTCGTCCAGCGTCTAAACCGCGAGGGGCGGGAGCTTTCGGCGGAGGATACGGAGCGCTTCCGGACCGAGTACCGTCCTCAGGCCGAGCGGCGTCTGAAGCGCGATCTGCTCCTGGACGCCTTGGCGCGCGTCGAGAACGTGCAGGTCACTGACGAGGAGGTCGATCAGGCCATGCGCGCCGCGGCCGAGGGTGAGCTGAACGAGGCCGAGACGGAGCGGCTCCTGCGCCACGAAGGGCAGCGGGACCGGGTCCGGGCCCATCTTTCCGAGCGGAAAGCGCTGGCGCTCCTACGGGAGCGGGCGCGGCCCCGATCGCTGATCGTAACGCCTTAAGAAGACCGCCCTTGTTCCCGATCATGTGATCGGGACGGGCTTGGGGAAGTACCCAGGGAGGAAGGCAATGTCGCTGGTACCGATCGTGGTGGAGCAGAGCGGGCGCGGAGAGCGGGCGTACGACATCTTTTCCCGCCTCCTCAAGGACCGGATCATCTTCATCGGGACGCCGATCGACGACGTCGTGGCCAATCTGGTCATCGCGCAGCTCCTGTTCCTCGAATCCGAGGACCCCGACCGCGACGTGAACCTCTACATCAACTCGCCGGGCGGCGTGGTCTCGGCCGGCCTCGCCATCTACGACACCATGCAGTTCATCAAGCCCGACGTGGCGACGATCTGTATGGGACAGGCGGCGAGCATGGCGGCGCTGCTCCTCGCGGCCGGCGCGGCCGGGAAGCGCTCGGCGCTCCCGCACTCGCGCATCATGATTCACCAGCCGCTCGGCGGCAGCCAGGGACAGGCGACCGACATCGAGATCTACACGAAGGAGATCCTCACGCTGCGGACCGAGCTGAACAAGATCCTCGTGCGGCACACCGATCAGCCGCTCCCGAAGATCGAGAAGGACACCGATCGGAATTTCTTCATGTCGGCGGAGGAAGCCAAGGCGTACCGCATCGTCGACAAGGTGATCACGAAGATCGATCAGAAGGAGAAGAAGCTCGAGCCGGTCCCCGTCGGCTAGCCGGTCCGGCTCCAAGCGACCCAACCCATGAAGAAGCGCGTCCATTCGCCGCATCCGATCCGCTGCAGCTTCTGCGGCCGAGGGCAGGACGAGGTCAGCCGCCTCGTCTCCGGCCCCTCGGTCTACATCTGCAGCGAGTGCGTCAAGCTCTGCAACGACATCCTCGAAGGCGAAACCGATCATGCGGCCGGGCTGCCCAAGGGCTCGCTTCCCAAGCCGGCAGAGATCAAGAAGGTCCTCGACGACTACGTCGTCGGGCAGGACCGAGCGAAGAAGACGCTGTCGGTCGCGGTCTACAACCACTACAAGCGCATCTACTCGGGCGGCGCCGTCGAGGACGTGGAGCTCGAGAAGTCGAACATCCTCCTCGTCGGACCGACCGGCACCGGAAAGACGCTCTTAGCGCGCACGCTCGCGCGGATCCTCAAGGTCCCGTTCGCGATCGTCGACGCGACCTGCCTCACCGAGGCGGGCTACGTCGGCGAGGACGTCGAGAACATCCTGGTCCGGCTCCTCCAGGCCACCGACTTCAACGTGGTGAACGCGGAGCACGGCATCGTCTACATCGACGAGCTCGACAAGATCTCGCGGAAGTCGGAGAACCCCTCGATCACGCGCGACGTCTCCGGGGAAGGGGTGCAGCAGGCGCTCCTCAAGATCCTCGAGGGGACGGTCGCGAACGTGCCGCCGCAGGGCGGCCGGAAGCACCCGCAGCAGAAGTACATCGAGGTGAACACGAAGGACATCCTGTTCATCTGCGGCGGTGCGTTCGAAGGGCTCGAGAAGATCATCGAGCGGCGCGTGAGCAACAAGGCGATGGGCTTCGGCGCCGACATCAAGAGCCGCAAGGACCGCAACCTGGGAGAGCTCCTCTCCCTGGTCGAGCCGGAGGACCTCCTCCGCTACGGGCTCATCCCCGAGCTGGTGGGGCGCCTCCCCGTGATCGGCGCGCTCGACTCGCTGAGCAAGGCCTCGCTGGTCGACATCCTGACCAAGCCCAAGAACGCCATCACGAAGCAGTACCAGAAGTTCTTCGAGATGGAAGGGGTCAAGCTGGAGTTCACGGAGGACGGCCTCGAGGCCGTCGCCGAGCTCGCGCTGAAGCGCGGCACCGGCGCCCGCGGGCTCCGCGCCGTGCTCGAGGAGTCGATGCTGGATCTCATGTACGAGATCCCGTCGCGCCTCGAGGTGGTCGGCTGCACCATCACCCGGGAAGTCATCGAGAAGAAGACGCCTCCGATCCTCGCGTTCCGCGGAGACCGCCGGCGCAAGGAAGCCTGATCAGCCGCCGGAAGCGGCGCGGCCCCTGCGGCATCTAAGCCCGTAGAGAATCGTCTAGCGAAATCCAGCCGGCCCCTTCGGGGTTTCCGCCCCGCGGAGTCGTCCTGTCTCGGGCCCCGGTCGGGCCCTACGAAAGGCCTCCATGATCCGTATCGAGCGTGACGGCGAAGTGTTCGAGATCCGGGACAAGATCCCGCTCCTCCCGCTTCGCGACGTGGTCATCTACCCCTACATGACGATCCCCCTCCTCGTGGGCCGGAACGCCTCCGTGAACGCGATCGAGGCGGCCGTGCAGCGGGACCGCGTCGTCTTCGTGCTCGCCCAGAAGCGCCCCGAGGTGGCCGACCCGGCCTCCAAGGACCTCTACCGCGTCGGGACCGTCGTGCGCGTGCTCCAGCTCTTCCGGCTCCCGGATGGGACCATGCGCGTGCTGGTCGAAGGCATCTGCCGCGGACGCGGCAAGAAGTTCTTCTCCGAGAAGGACTCGATGTCGGCGTCGGTGGCCATCCTCAAGGACGACGTGAAGCAGGAGGCCCAGCTCGAGGCGCTCACGCGGAACGTCCTCGCCTCGTTCAACGACTACGTCCACCTCAACCGGCGCGTGCCGGACGAGGTGCTCGCCACCGCGAACAACATCACGAACCCGGTGCTCCTCTCCTACACCGTGGCCTCGCACCTCCTGCTCAAGGTGGGCGTGAAGCAGCAGATCCTCGAGGAGGACGACATCCTCGAGCGCTTCCGGCTGCTCTCGAAGACGCTCGCGAGCGAGCTCGAGATCTTGAAGCTCGAGCGGAAGATCGAGGGGCAGGTCCGCAGCCAGGTCACCAAGAACCAGAAGGAGTTCTATCTCAACGAGCAGCTCAAGGCGATCCGCAAGGAGCTGGGGTACGCGAGCGAGTTCTCGAACGAGGTGGAGGAGCTCGTCCAGCAGGTCAAGAAGGCGAAGATGCCGAAGGACGTGCACGAGAAGGCCATCAAGGAGCTCGACAAGCTCGGGAAGATGTCCTTCATGTCGCCCGAGGCGACCGTCGTCCGGAACTACATCGACTGGCTCGTCGCGCTGCCCTGGAGCATTCTCACCGAGGACAACGGCGACATCCAGGCCGTCGAGAAGATCTTGAACGAAGACCACTACGGCCTCAAGAAGGTCAAAGAGCGGATTCTCGAATATCTCGCCGTGATGAAGCTCGCGGGCACGCTCAAGGGCCCGATCCTCTGCTTCGTCGGGCCGCCCGGGGTGGGCAAGACCTCGCTCGGCAAGTCGATCGCCCGCGCGCTCGGCCGGAAGTTCTCCCGCATGTCGCTCGGCGGCGTGCGCGATGAGGCGGAGATCCGCGGCCACCGGCGCACGTACATCGGCTCGATGCCGGGCCGCATCGTGCAGGCGCTCCGGAAGGCCGGCTCGCGCAATCCGGTCATGCTGCTGGACGAGATCGACAAGCTCGGCACCGATTTCCGAGGCGATCCCGCGTCGGCGCTCCTCGAGGTGCTCGACCCCGAGCAGAACCACACGTTCAACGACCATTATCTGGAAGTAGATCTCGATCTATCGCAAGTCATGTTCATCACGACCGCGAATAGTCTGTACTCGATCCCATCGGCGCTTCTCGACCGGATGGAGATCGTTCGCCTGCCCGGCTATCTCGAATTCGAGAAAGTCCGGATCGCGAAGGAGTTCCTGATCCCGAAGGAGCTGAAGGCCCACGGGCTCGAGGCGAAGGATCTGAAGATCACCGACGACGCGCTGCGCGCGGTGATCGGGAGCTACACGCGCGAGGCCGGCGTCCGGAACCTGGAGCGGGAGATCGCGGCGATCTGCCGGAAGGTCGCGAAGAAGAAGGCCGTCGCGATGGCGAGCAAGAAGGCGCGCACGTTCCGCGTCACGGCGGCGAACGTCGGGTCGTACCTCGGCGTGCCCAAGTACCTCGACAGCCAGATCGAGAAGCGCTCGCGCATCGGCGTGGCGACCGGTCTCGCCTGGACCGAGGTCGGCGGCGACGTGCTCACCGTCGAAGTGAGCGTGCTCCCCGGCGGCGGCGGACTGAGCATGACCGGCAAGCTGGGCGAGACGATGCGGGAGTCGGGGCAGGCGGCCCTCTCCTACATCCGCTCCCGCGCGCAGTCGCTCGGGCTCGACAAGAAGTTCTACAAGGAGATCGACGTCCACGTGCACCTTCCCGAGGGCGCGATCCCCAAGGACGGCCCCTCGGCCGGCATCACGATGGCGACCGCCCTGGTCTCGGCGCTCACGGGCGTCCCGACGCGGGAAGACGTGGCGATGACGGGCGAGATCACCCTCCTCGGGAACGTGCTGCCGATCGGCGGCCTGAACGAGAAGGTCGTGGCGGCCGCGCGCGCCGGGGTGAAGATCGTGATCATCCCGAAGCAGAACGAGAAGGACTTGAAGGAGCTTCCGGACTACCTGAAGCAGGCGGTCCAGTTCCGCCTCGTCGAGACGATGGATCAGGTGCTCGAGATCGCGATGAATCCCAGCGAATCGCGCGCCCTCGTCGCTCGGCCCGCGGACGAGACCGTGGCGGAGCAGCCGCCGCAGCCCCAGGCCGCCCAGCCCTACGCCCACTGAGCGCGCCGGGGCCCGCACGCCCTGAGCGCGCCGGGCATCCGGCCGCCTTCGAGGAGCCGCGATGAAGCGCATGCTGTTCACGCCCGGCCCCACCGAGCTCCCGCACCAGGTGCTCGAGGCCATGGCCCGGCCGATCATCCACCACCGCACCGACGAGTACCGCGCCCTCTTCCTCGAGGCCACGCGCCTCCAGCAGGAGCACCTCGGCACGACGCAGCCGGTCCTGACCCTCGCCTGTTCCGGGTCGGGCGCGATGGAGGCCGCGGCCGTGAATGTCCTCTCGCCGGGAGACGAGGCGGTCGTCGTCGAGGGCGGAAAGTTCGGCGCCCGCTGGGCGACGATCTGCGAGGCGTACGGCGTCACGGCGCACAAGGTGAGCGTCGACTGGGGGCGCGTCGCCACGGCTGAGGAGGCCGAGTCGGCGCTCGCGGCGCATCCGAAGGCCAAAACGCTCTTCATCACCCACAGCGAGACCTCGACCGGCGCGCTCTTTCCGGTGCACGAGATCGCGCGCGTCGCGCGGGCGCGCGGCGTGCTCACGATCGTCGACGCCATCACGTCGTTCGGCGTCTACGACCTCCATTTCGACCGCTCCGATCTCGACGGCGTGGTCTGGGGCTCGCAGAAGGGGCTCATGATCCCGCCGGGCCTCGGCTTCGTGGCCTACAGCGCGCGCGCGTGGGCCGTCGCCGAGAAGGCGAAGCTCCCGCGCTTTTATTTCGATCTGCGGAAGGCCCGGGCCGATCTCGAGAAGGGGGACACGCCGTTCACGCCGGCGATCTCGCTCGTGCTCGCCGCCAACGCCGCGGCCAAGCTGATGGCTGGGGAAGGGCGTGAGGCGGTCTTCGCGCGCCACCGGCGGAACGCCGAGGCCACGCGCGCGGCGGCGCAGGCGCTGGGCCTGACGCTCCTCGCCGAGGTGCCTTCGAACGCCGTGACCGCGGTGATCGCGCCGGTCGGCATCGACAGCGGCGCCGTCGTGAAGACGATGGAGCGCCGCTACGGCGTGAAGATCGCGGGGGGGCAGAACCAGCTCAAGGGGAAGATCTTCCGCCTCGGCCACATCGGCTGGTACGACGAGGGGGACATCCTCCGCATGGTCGGCGCCTTCGAGTCGGCGCTCATCGACCACGGTTGGAGAGCCGAGCCGGGCACGGCGGTGCGCGTGGCGCAGGAGACGTTCCGGCGCGAGGGCGCGACGGCGCCCGTGGCCT
>JBLMWD010000114.1:0-83190 GCA_050257045.1 Bacteroidota bacterium
GCGCGAACCAGCAGGTCATCGAGATGCTGGAGCGGATCGAGGCGGAGGAAGGGAGCGCGGACAAGTTCCTCGCGAAGGCGAAGGACAAGAACGACACGACGCGGCTCATGGGCTTCGGCCATCGCGTCTACAAGAACTACGACCCGCGCGCGGCGATCTTGAAGAAGGCCTGCGGCGACGTCCTCAACCGCGTGGGCGTCTCGAGCAAGCTCCTCGAGATCGCGATGCGGCTCGAATCGGTGGCGCTGAAGGACGAGTACTTCGTGAGCCGGAAGCTCTACCCGAACGTCGACTTCTACTCGGGGATCATCTACAAGGCGCTCGGGATTCCGGTGAACATGTTCACGGTGATGTTCACGATGGGTCGGCTCCCCGGCTGGATCGCGCAGTGGCTCGAGATGCGGCGGGACAAGGATTTCCGCATCTCCCGTCCGCGGCAGATCTACACCGGACCGCCGAAGCGGATGTACATCCCGATGCCCGACCGCGCCTAGCGCGGCATCGGCCCATCGGGCCTGATGGAACGAGGCCCCGGCTGCGCGAGCGGCCGGGGCCTCTTCGTGGTCGGGACGGCTCCGATCAGTGGTGCGTGGTGTCGGGGGCCGCCTCCTTCGCCTTCTGTTCCGCTTCCTTCGCGTCCTTGGTCGCTTCCTTGGCTTCCTTGGTCGCCTCCTTGGCCTCGTGGGTCGCTTCCTTGGCTTCCTTCATCGCGCCCTTCGCGGCGCCCTCACCGGCCGCGCCGGCGGGAGCCTCGGTCTTCAGGGTCGCGAGCCACGCTGCGACCTGCTCCTTCTCTTCCTTCGTGCCCTTGAACTTCGAGGCCGGGTGGACCCGCCCGTCCACCTTCTCCATCTTGTCGACCCACTTCTCGAACCACGCCTGGTCGTGCTGGGTGCCGATCGAGGAGAGATCGGGCGGCTTGTGCGCCGCGGTCTTGGACACGGGCTTGAGCCGCTTGATGCCCGCGGCGTCCACGGAGTGGCAGCTGTTGCACTTGTATTTGGTGAACGCTTCCTTCCCCTTGTCCGCATCCTCGGCGAACGCGCGGCCGTACAACACGACCGCGCAGAGCGCGATGGCTGTTGCGGCGATGATGCGCTTCATGATTGATCCTCCCTGGTCGAGCACAACGCGGGGGAATCCCACGCCCCACAAGAATAGCAACGGCCGGGGCCGCTCCCGCCACCGGAAAAAAGGCTATTCGCGGATCCGGCCCAGGAGCCGGAGGATGCCGTCGAGGATGGTGAGGGGATGCGGCGGGTGGCCGGGGATGAAGAGATCGACCGGGAGCACCGAGGCGGCGCCGTCGAGCACCTCGGGGTTCCCCGCGAAGGGGCCGCCCGAGATGGCCGCCGCGCCGGCCGCGATCACGAGCTTGGGCGGCGGCACGGCCTCCCACGTCTTCTCGAGGGCGAGCTTCATGTTGCGGGTGACGGGCCCGGTGACGAGGAGGCCGTCGGCGTGGCGCGGCGAGGCGACGAACTGGATGCCGAACCGCCCGAGATCGAAGACGACGTTCTGGAGTGCGGCGGCCTCCAGCTCGCATCCCGCGGAGCCGCCCGCGCTCACCTGGCGGAGCCGGAGCGAGCGCCCGAAGAGGCGGCGCGCCTCGGCCTCGATCGCTCCGGCGAGGCGGTATCCGTTCCCGCTCGTAACCAGGTCCTCCCTCCGGCTCGCGGCCATGCGGTAGTCCTGTCCGAAGCGGATCGCCCCCTCGGGGCAGCCCTCCACGCAGGCGTTGCAGAAGAGGCAGCGCCCGAGATCGAGCGCGAGACGGCCGTCGCGCTCGATGGCCCCGGTCGGGCAGCGTTCCGCGCACGCCCGGCAGCCCTCCGGGCAGCGGCCGGCGTCGATGACGGGCCGGCCCCGGAACGTGGCTGGCAGGACCGGTCCCGCCGCCGGCATGGGAAGGGTGCGGTTCCCCTGCCGCATCCGCTCCAACAGCGCCTTCAGCATCGCGGCCGCCTCACAGGTCGTGCCCGCTGTAGGAGAGATTGAAGCTCTTGTTGCAGAGCGGGAAATCGGAGATTGGCTGGTCGCGCATCGCCATCGCGAGGCCCGGCCAGTTGTGGAACGAGGGGTCGACGACCTTGTAGCGGCGGAATCGCCCCGCCTCGTCCGTGACGGCGGCGTGGCAGATCTCGCCGCGCCACCCCTCGACCAGCGCGACCGCGATCCGGCCGGGCGCGAGCGCGTCCGGGACCGCCGCGCGCGCCGGGCCCTCGGGAAGAGAGCGGAGCCGCGCGCGCGCGTAGTCGGCCGAGTGGGCGCACTCGAGCGATCGCACCGCGGCCCGAGCGAACACGTCGCCCGTCTCGCGCACGGCGATCGGGATCGGATCACTCGCGTAGGCGCCGAGCGGATGGTCCTGCCGGGCGTCGCGCACGAGGCCCGAGGCTCGCGCGGCGGGGCCGACCATCCCGAGCGACTCGCCGGTCTCCCGGTCGAGCACGCCCGTCTCCTCGAGGCGGCTCCGCGCCGTCGAGTTCTTGAGGATCAACGTGAACGAACGGCCGAGGTCGGAGACCGCGCGCGCGACCCCCTGCTCGAGCGTCCGGGCCGTGGCCGCGTCGAGATCCGTGGCGACGCCTCCGGGGCGCACCCAGCCGATCCCCATCCGGCTCCCGCAGGCGAGGAGCGTCAGGTTCAGGAGGTCGCCCCGGATCCGGCCGCAATAGGAGGCGGCCGGAAGATAGCCGATGTCGCCCGAGAGCGCGCCGAGGTCGCCCGCGTGGTTCGCCATCCGCTCGAGCTCGAGGGCGATCGCGCGGAGCGTCTCCGCGCGGTCGGGCGCGACCACACCGGCGAGCGCCTCGACGACGCGGCTGTAGGCGGTCGTGTGCCCCACCGAGGTGTCCCCCGCGATCGCGTCCACGAGGTGCGGCGCGCGCCGGTCCGGCCCTCCCTCGAGGGCGCGCTCGATCCCCCGGTGCTGGTAGCCGAGCGAGATCTCGAGGTGGAGCACGCGCTCGCCGTGGCACTGGAAGCGGAAGTGCCCCGGCTCGATCACGCCCGCGTGCACCGGGCCGACGGCCACCTCGTGGACCTCTTCCCCCTCGACCTCGAAGTACGGCATCACCCCGGGGACGGGGGGCGAAGCGCCCGCCACGGGTCCGACGGGAGCGGGCGCGGCGCGCCGCGGGGCGATGAAGCGCACCGGCTTGAGCCAGGGGTGCCCTTCGGGAACGACACCCCACTCCTCGGCGATCTCGCGCTCGAAGAGATGCGCCTGCGTGAAGCGCGGCGTGAGCGCGGGGTAGGCGTCGTGCACGAGCGTGGAGGTGACGAGGAGCGAGCGGTCGTCGAGGCCGCCGGCGCGCGCGAGCACGGCCACGAGCCGGATCGCGCCGTCGTCGTCCGGGAATCCGAAGAGCGAGACGAGGCGCGCCCCGGGCGCGGAGAGCACGGCGTCGTGGAACGACTCCGGATGGAGTCGCGGCACGTCGGCGAGCGGCGCGCTCCGGCCGTTGGCGAGGGGGAGGAACGCGCGCACGGCGCTCATCGCGCACCCAGGAGCGCCGCCGCCGAGTGGAGCGCCGCGGTGAGTCCTGGCGGAAGGTAGAGCCCGAGGAGAAGGGCGACCCCCGCGAGCGCAAGGGGCGGGAGCACGGCGAGCCGGCTCTCCTCCGCGCCGGCCACGGCTGGCGCGCATGCACCTTGCGCCATCCGCGTCATCGTCGCCGCCATCCCGATGAAGGCGACCGCGAGGAGCGCGAGATAGAGCACGACGACCAGGATCCGGCCCTGCTCGAGCGCGCCGCGCAGGATCAGGAGCTCGCTCGTGAAGGCGCCGAAGGGAGGCGAGCCGGTGATCGCGAAGAGCCCCGCCACCCAGAGCGCGCCCGTCACGGGGATCCGCCCGAGGAGCCCGCGCACGTCGCGGGCCGTCTTCGTGCGGTACGCGGCGAGGATGTTCCCGGAGAGGAGGAAGAGCATCGCCTTCGCCACGGAGTGGTTCACCGCGTGGAGCATCGCGCCGAACGTGGCCGCGCCGCCCAGCCCGATCCCGAGCGCGAGGATCCCCATGTGCTCCACGCTCGAGTAGGCGAGGAGGCGCTTGTAGTCGGCCTGGGCGACGAGGAACGCCGCGGCGAGCGCGATCGAGAGGAGCCCGAAGACGGTGAGCATCTCGCGCGCGTACGAGCCGATCCCGGCCGCGACGCAGACCTGGAGGATGCGGAGGATCCCCACGAAGGCGCAGTTGAGGAGCGCGCCCGAGAGGAGGGCCGACACGACGGAAGGCGCCTCGCTGTGCGCGTCGGGGAGCCAGGTGTGGAGCGGCGCCAGGCCCATCTTCGTTCCGTAGCCGACGAGGAGGAAGATGAACGCGCCCTTCACCCACGGGATCCGGAGCGTGGCCGCGCTCTTCGTGAGCACCTCGACGCTCAGGGGAAGGCTCACGCCTCCGGGCGTGGTGGCCGCCATGGCGAGGAAGAAGTTGCCGAGGAGCGCGAGGCCGATCCCCACGGAGCAGATGAGGAGGTACTTCCAGGTCGCCTCGAGTGAGCGGTGGTGGCGGTGGAAGTAGATGAGCGGCGCGCTCGCGAGCGTCGTCGCCTCGATCGCCACCCAGAGCAGGCCGAGGTTGTCGCTCACGATGACGAGCGTCATGGTGGCGAGGAAGAAGAGGAGGCACCCGGTGAAGACGGCCTCCGGCGCGTTGGTAAACCGGAAGCCCTCGACGAAGTCCTCGCGCGCCCCCGGGAACTCGCGCCGGAGGTACCCGACCGCGTAGACGGCGGCGACCAGGAAGAGCCCGCTCGTCAGGGTGAGGAAGAGCTGCCCCACCGGATCGAGCCGGAGCACCCCCTGCCAGCCCGGGCCGGCCGGCCGCGCCCACGTCGACGCCGCGAGCGCGGCGTGCGCGCCCGCGGCGAGGAGGAGGAGCGCGCGGCGCACGGAGGCCGGACGGATGAAGAAGCTCAGGAGCCCGGCGATCGCCGGGATCAGGACGAGGGCGGAGAGCATCCCCTATTCCTTCAGCGCCGCGAGCCGCGTCGTGTCGATGCTGTCGAACTCGCGGCTGATGTGGAAGACGGTGATCCCCATGACGAAGACCGCGACGAAGACGTCGAGGAGGACCCCCATCTCGACAAGCACCGGCGCCTGATAGGCGATTCCGACGCCGAAGGCGTAGACCCCGTTCTCGAAGACGAGGTAGCCGAGCGCCTGGCTCACCGCCTTCTTCCGGCTCACGACGAGGAAGAGGCCGACGAAGAGGATGGAGAGCGAGGTCGGGACGAGGAGATCGGAGGCGGCCGGAGCCGGGAGGGGCAGGCGCGCCGCCACCCAGAGCGAGACCAGGAAGGCGCCAACCCCCGCGAGCACCGAGGGGATGTAGCCGATGAACGGCTCCACCTCGCGGCGGATCTTCGCGCCCCGGAGCGCGCGGAAGAGGAGCCAGGGGAAGACGACCCCCTTGAGCGCGATCCCCACGAGGCCGATCAGGAGAAACCGCGGCGTCAGGTGCCCCGCGTTCGCGAGGAGCGCCGTGACGCCGAGCAGCACGCCCTGCGCCGCCACGGTCCGGATGCTCGCGTGGAGGCGCGAGAGCCCGAGCAGGCGCAGGTTCGTGAAGACGAGGAGCACCATGATCGTGTCGAGGAGGAGGCGCATGCTCATCGCAGGATCAGGGCGATCGCCACGACGGCGAAGGCGCCCGCTCCGATCAGGAACTGCGGGACGCGGTTCATCCGGAGCCTCGCGATGGTCGACTCCACCGTCCCGATCACCACGGCGAGGATCGCCATCCCGAGGAGGAACGCGCCTGCGTCGAACCAGGGCGTTCCCGTCCGCACCGGGAGGAGGAGCCCCACGAGCAGGGCGCCCATGAGCCAGAGCTTCAGGGCGGCGCCCGCGACGATCAGGCCGAGGTCCACGCCGCCGTGGTCGAGCACCATCACCTCGTGGATCATGGTCAGCTCGAGATGCGTGTTCGGATCGTCGACCGGGATGCGCGCGTTCTCGGCGAGCAGCACGGCGAGCAGGGCCGCGCCGACGAGCACGAGGACCGGCGCGCCGCGCTGCCAGTCGGCCTCCGTGAGGCCGCCCACGATGCCGGTGAGGGAGATCTGGCCCGAGACGCGCGCCGCCGCGGCGAGGCAGAGGAGGAGGACCGGCTCGGCGAGCGCGGAGAAGGCGGCCTCGCGGCTCGCCCCCATCCCCTCGAAGCTCGATCCCGTGTCGAGGGCCGACGCCATCGTGGCGAAGCGCGCGGTGCCCAGGAGATAGATCAGGAGGAGGAAGTCGCACGGGAAGGCGACGAGCGCGGGGAATCCGCCCTGCGGGAGGAGGGCCAGCGCGGCGAGCGGCGCGGCCGCGCCGAGGACGGGAGCGAGTCCGAAGACCCACGTCGTGGTGCGGCTCCGGACCGCGCCCTTCCCGAACAGCTTGGCGAGGTCGTGGTAGACCTGCGCGAGCGGCGGTCCCGAGCGGCCCGCGAAGAACGCCTTGGTGCGATGGATGACGCCGAGGAAGAGCGGGGCGAGGGCGATCGCCGCGATCGGACCGAACAGGCCGGCGGGGCTCACGGGTTGACCAGGAATTGGTAGAGGAGCACCGCGAGGAGCGTGAGCGCGATGTAGAGGACGTAGACCTGCACGCGCCCCTCCTGGATCCTCCGGAACGGCGCGACGCGGCGGCCGATCTCTGCCGTGATCGGCGCGACCACGCGCTCGCGGAAGGTGTCGGGGGTCGCGGTCGCGTGCGAGGCCTTCTCCGGGAAGAGCCCGCTCGGCTTGAGCGAGGAGACACGCGTCCCGAGGATTGGCGCGACCATCTCGAGGATCGGCTGCGCGAAGGACGACGCCGTGTACTGCATGCGCGCGCCGGGCGCGGCGTAGCCGCAGTCCCACGTCACGGTGCGCGCGGTGCCGCGCCGCGCGAGGATGCCCGCCCGGAGCGCCGCGAGAAGGAGCGCGAGCGCGACGAACGCCCCGGCCACGCCGGCGAGCGGGGCGAGGATGCCCGCGGCGGCGGGGATCACGGAGGCGGCCGGCGCGGCCCCGACGCCGCTCGCTCCCGCGGGCAACGCCGCGAGGGCTCCGGCGGCGAAGGCCACGGGAGCCGTTGCCATCGCCTGCGGAACGACCGGGGCGAGCGCGCGAAGGACCCAGGGCGAGCCGAGGCCGATCGCGAGGCACGCGGCCGCGAGCACGGCCATCGGAATCCGCATGAGGAGCCCCGACTCGCGCGCCTCACGCGCGGCGGCGCTCCGCGGCTCGCCGAGGAACGAGATCCCGAACGCCTTCACGAAGCAGGCCGCGGCCAAGCCGCCGATCAGGGCGAGCCCCGCGATCAGGACGATCCCCGCGAGCGCCACGGGGCCGGCCGATCCCGCCGCCGCGCGGAACGAGCCCAGGTAGATCAGGAACTCGCTCACGAACCCGTTGAGCGGAGGGAGCCCCGAGATCGCGATCGCGCCGACCAGGAAGGCGGCGGCGGTCCAGGGCATCCGTCGCAGGAGCCCGCCGAGATGCTCGATCTCCCCCGTGCCCGAGCCGTGGAGGACCGATCCCGCGCCGAGGAAGAGGAGCCCCTTGAAGACGGCGTGGTTCACGACGTGGAGGAGCGCGCCGCCGAAGCCGAGCGCCGCGAGCCACGGCTCGCCCGCCGCCTCGCCGAGGAGGCCGAGGCCGAGGCCGCAGGTGATGATCCCGATGTTCTCGATGCTGTGATAGGCGAGCAGGCGCTTCAGCTCGTGCTGGGCGAGCGCGTAGAGCACGCCGAGGATGCCTGAGACGAGGCCGACCGCGATGAGGAGCCACCCCCACCAGGGGGGCGGCGGCCCGAGGTACGGGAGCATCCGGACGAGCCCGTAGATCCCCATCTTGATCATCACACCCGACATCACCGCGGAGACGTGGGAGGGCGCCGCGGGGTGCGCCTCCGGGAGCCAGACGTGGAGCGGCATGAAGCCGGCCTTGGTGCCGAAGCCGACGACGGCGAGGAGGAAGAGGGCCGAGGTCGGGAGGAGCGGGACCGCCCCCGGCGCCGCCGAATCGAAGTCGAGCGACCCGGCGGCGCCCGGGAGCGCGAGAAAGAAGACGAGCAGGAACGCCGTCCCGATGTGCGTCGCGACGAGATAGACCCGCCCCGCGCGTCGCGAGCCGGCGTGGTCGTGGTGAAGGGTCACGAGGAAGTAGGAGGCGAGGGTCATCACCTCCCACGCGATCAGGAAGAGGACTCCATTCCGCGCCGCGACCACGACCGCCATGCTCGCGACGAGCAGGTTGAACCAGAGCCAGGCGCCCCGCGGCACGGGGTGGGAGCCGGAGCGGAAATAGCCCGCGCCGTACACAGCCGCGAGACCCGAGAGCGCGAACGTCGGGAGCAGGAAGAACGCCGCGAGCGGATCGATCGCGAGATGGAACGAAGCGAGCGGAACGCTCCAGGGCACCTGCAGCGATACCGAGACGCCCGCGAGCAGCCCGCGCAAGGCACCCGCGAATCCCATGGCGCACGACGCCGCGGCGCCCGCGGCTCCGATTCCATTCCGGATCCTGGACCCGGGGACGATCCAGGACGCGAATCCCGAAAGGACGAGGACGGCGGCGGAAACGAGGAACCAGGTAATCGGGCCTGCTCCCGTTCGATTGTGGATGGTGGTGGATGGACGCCGCTTTCGAAAAAGAACAAGCGGGCCGTCCGCAATCTAGCGGAATCGGCCCGCCGTGACAACCGTCCTGCGCTCCGGCGGCGCGCGCGGCTATCTCAGCAGAACCAGGCGCGTGGTCGCCGCCCCTTCGGCCGCGTCGATCCGGGCCCAGTAGATTCCGGACGGGAGCGGCCGGGAAGCCGCGTTCCTGCCATCGAACACGACGTCGTGGGGCCCGGCGCCGTACGAGCCCCCTTCGAGCAGCGACCGGACCAGCCGCCCCTTTGCGTCGAAGATCCGCAGGCGAACCGCCCCCGGCCGCGTCGTCGTGAATCGGAGCGTCCCGGACGGCTGGAAGGGATTGCGTCCGGTCGAGAGCGTGAGCGGGCGCCGTGGGCCGCCGATCACGAGGACCGTGCCCGCGCCTTCGAACCGGTCGCCCGACGCGAGCGATCCGCTGAGCGCGACGCGAACGGTCCCCGGCACGAGGAGCGGATCGACCGCGGCGCGGGCGAACCGCACCCGGAGGTCGAGACGCCCGTCGCCGTCGTGGTCCCCCACCTCCGCGAAGTCCGGGTCCGCGCGGACGGAGCCGTCGAGGAGGACGGAGCTCGGGACGATCGATGCGACGTCGAATCCGTCCGGCTCGATCGTCGCGGTCAGCCACGGATCGCCGGCTCCCAGCTGGATCGGTTGCGGATCGAGTGTCACGCGGGCGGACTGGACGGCGGTCGGCGTGAAGTACGAGCGGATGACGGTGACCTTGCTTCGCAGGTCCGCGATCGAAGAGAGTCGGTCCCCCCCCTGCCCCACGCAGATGAGGAAGTCGAGGACCTGGATGTCGCCGGGAGCCATCGAGAACGGTCCGGTGGTGATCGCCATGCGCCGGTCCGCCGGGTTCGAATCGAGCCAGTTCGTGGCGCTGGACGTGGACCCGGGGCTGAGCCCCGACACGGCGTACGTCGTCACGGGCTGCAACGGGTCGTCGAGGACGTGCAAGGGCGATCCGTCCTTGTTCTGCCCGCGCAGGTAGGAATAGGTCTCGCTGGGCGAAGAGGGATCGGTGCCGTTGATGTATTTCTGGAACGAGGTCATGCCGAGCATGGCCGGCTGGCCGGCCTGGGTCACGATCGGCCCGCGGAGCAGCGTGATTCCGACCGCGGGCGGCGTGCTTCCGTAGAGGGCGTCCGCGTTGGTCGCGTTGTAGCAGTAGCCGAGCGCGAGGGTCGTGTCGCACCCGACCAGGTCGTCGGTCGCGCCCCCCAGGTCGGGATCGCTCCAGAACGAGACGTAGGTGGAGTCGAGCTGGTGACCGCCCTTGTTGAGGAGCTGCCAGCGGACGAAGATCGCGTTGTCGAGCGGTCCAGGCTGGTGGACGGCATAAACCGTCTGCTGCACTTCCACGCCGAGCGGCGCGGTAGAGCCCGCCAGGTTCGTGTGCCGGCCCGGATCGGCGTCGTTGAAGACGCTCCAGATCGTCTCGTCGCCCAGGACCTGCGCCCCGCCGGTGGAGTCGGTGGGACCTCCCTGCGCGATGTAGTCGTGCAGGTCGCTTCCGCCGAGCGGGCTCGTCGGGCTGAACGTGAAGTTGTGAAACGCCGCCTGATCGGCCTGGAACGTGCCCCCCAGCATCGGGCCCGGAGTGAATTCCTGCGAGTACTCTCCCAGCGCGACGGTGGTCGCGCCGCCCACCTTCGCCCCGATCCAGATCCCCGCCGCGAAGACCGACGTCTTGAGCGTTCCCTTGGGATAGATCAGCCCCGCGTTTCCGGTTCCGAGGTCATAGGCGAGCGAGCCGAAGTTCGTGACCACCATGTCGAGGTTGTTGACGTCCATGTGCGTGCCGACGTCGAACGTCACGCCCGCGGGGTGCGGAAACGCGCGCGTCGGGACGCCGCGGGCGCCGGAAGCCGTCAGGGCGAGCAGGACGAGCGAAGCCAGCGCGGAGGACCGGAAACGGAAGCGCATGGGCAAGCCCCCTGGAAGGAGGTGGGGAACGCGGGGAGGAGCCGAGTCTGCCGCGTGCACCCGCCCGATGTCCAGAGTCGACGTGCCCGGCCTATGACGGGGCTGACATCCTACTTTGGTACCGCTTGTCCCCGCGCGGCGGCGGGCGGACGCTCGATGTGCGGGTTTTCGCAAGGGGAGGTGCGCGTCATGTCGAGCCGAATCGAGAATCGAGTCGAAGAAGGGTTCTATTTCCTGACCTCCAGCCGGCTCCGCTGGGAGCCCGCCGTCTCGGGACCGGGCGAGGTGCGGCGTCTCTACGTGGATCCGAGCGATCGCATCGAGGCCCGGCTGGTCCGCTTCCCGGCGGGTAGCGTGACGGGAGGGGCTCCGGAGCTGCTCGGGCCCGAGGTCTACGTGGTCTCGGGTGAGTTCGAGGCGGACGGCGAGCGCCTCAAGGAAGGCGACTTCCACCGCTCGGTCGGCGCCGCCGTGGGCGGGTGCACCGAGACCGGCTGCATCCTCTTCACCCTGCGGGAGACCGCGCCCTGGGCCGGGGCCGAGGCGCCGGACGCCGGGAGCATGACGATGGCGTCCACCGAGCGCGTCGTCGACCGCCGCTGGACCGACACGGGACCGGGCATGCGCTACAAGCGGCTCGCCCACGACTCCGCGCACCACATCGAGATCACGCTCGTGCAGCTCGATCCGGGCGCGGCCTACCCGGGCCACCGGTACGTGGGCGCCGAGGAGCTCTTCGTGCTGCGGGGCGACTGCCGCTGCGAGGGGCGTCCGCTGGGGTACGGCGACTACCACCGCTCCGTGCCGGGGGCCGTCCACCATCCGTCGGCCACCGAGAACGGCTGCGAGTTCATCCTCGTGCGGCACGGGATGCCGGACTAGGATCGCGACGCCCGGCGCGGGCGCGGGCGGACGCGGAGCGGCGAGCCTCCTCAGGGGCTCGCCGCTTTTTGTTGCTTGACGCCTGGGGCCGCTCCACATATCTTACAGATATGTCCTCCGCGCCGCGCTCCCGATCGACCCCCTTCGCCATCCTCGGCCTCCTCGCCTTCGCGCCGATGTCGGGCTACGACATCCGGAAGGAGATCGACCTCAGCATCGGCCACTTCTGGAGCGAGAGCTTCGGGCAGATCTATCCCTCGCTCCGCGACCTCGCGGCCGAGGGGCTGATCCGCCCGAGGGCGGGCACGACGGGACGCGAGCGGCGCGTCTACGAGATCACCGCGAAGGGACGCCGCGCGCTCCTTGCCTGGCGCGCCGAGCCGCCGCGTGTAGCACCCGTGCGGAACGAGCTCCTCCTCAAGCTCTTCTTCGGTGCGCCCGGAGCGGGAGGCCGCGAGATGGAATGGCTCGCCCGCCTGGAGAAGGAGCAGGCGGAGAGCCTGCGTCGGCTCCGCCGGATCCGAACCCAGCTCCTCGCCGAGCAGGGGGACCATCCGAGCCTTCCCTTCTGGCTCGCGGTGCTCCGCTTTGGCGAGCGCCGCGCGCGGGACGTGAAGGCGTGGTCGCGCGAGACGCGGGCCGCCCTGCGCGGCATCACCCCGGAGGCGCCATGAATCGAACGGAAACGACTCCCCTCGCTGGAGACGCGCGCCGGCTGATCGCGCCCGTGCGCCACACGGTTCTTCTCGTCGTTGTTCTCCTCGCGATCGCGGCCTGGGGCGTCTACGTCCAGACGAGCGGCGCCGCGAAGGGCGCGGCCGGGCGCGGGTCGACGCTCCCGCTCTATCTCTCGCTCGCGGTCCTCGAATGGGGTCTCCTCCGCCTCACGTGGGCGGGTCTCCGCCGCGGCGGCACCTCGCTGCACGACCTGCTCGGGACGCGCTGGGCCACGTGGAAGGACGTCGTGCGGGACGTGCTGATCGCCGCGGGCGGCTGGATCGCCTGGACCGCGCTGAGCGCGGCCGCGTCGCCCATCGTCGGCGAAGGGAGCGCGAAGGAGCTCGGGAGGCTCCTTCCGCGCGGCCCGGCCGAGGCCGCCGCCTGGATCGTCCTCTCCCTGAGCGCGGGGTTCTGCGAGGAGGCGGTCTACCGCGGCTACCTCCAGAAGCAGTTCGCGGGGTTGACCGGCAGCGCGCACGCAGGCGTGCTCGTGCAGGCCGTGCTCTTCGGCGTCTCGCACGCCTACCAGGGCGCGGTCAACGTGGCGGTCATCACCGTGCTCGGAGCGCTCTACGGGTGGCTCGCGTTCTGGAGGAAGAGCCTGAAGCCGGGGATGATCCTGCACGCGTGGATGGACATCTTCGGGGGACTGCTCGAGCGGAGCTTCTAGGGGCGGCCGCGAACCGGCGGGAGCGGCTCCTACCGCTTCCGGACGCGCCAGTCCTCGACGAGGATGGCCCAGCGCTCGTGGTCCCGCCAGCGCCCGCCGATCTTGAGGTACCGGCGCGAGTACCCTTCGCGCACGAAGCCAAGCCGTTCCACCAGCCCGATCGACGCCGCGTTGTCCGGCTGGATGTTCGCCTCCACGCGGTGGAGGCCCAGCGCCGTGAAGGCGTGCGCCAGCGTGAGCGCGATCGCCTCTTTCATCAGGCCCTGCCCCGCGAACGGAGCCCCGACGTAGTAGCCCATGTACGCGCTCCGAAAGACGCCCATCACGATCTGGCTCAGTTCCACGGCGCCGACGACGGCCCCGTCCTCGCGGAGCTTCACGAGAAGCCCGAGGAAGTTGGGCTGGCTGCAGGCGGCGAGGTAGCGCGCGTACTGCGCGTGCGTCGTCGGGGCGAAGGCGCGCCCGCGATGGAACTCGACGCTCGCGCGATTGAGGCGGAGGAGGGCGGCTTCGTCGGCTTTGGTCGGAGGGGCCAGGCTCACGCGCGGTCGCGGGCCGGTGAGCCCCGCGGCGCTCACCAGAGGTGGACGCGCCGGTCCGGCGGGAGATAGTACTTCGAGGTCGTCGCGATGTCCGGGAAGGCGGCGTACCAGCCGTCGTCGTTCCGCACCGCGCCGATGACGCGGAACTGCGCCGGGCTGTGCGGATTCGAGAGGATGAGCTGCCGCGTGGTCCCATCCTTCAGCTTGTTGCGCCAGCTCTGGGCGAACGCGAGGTAGAAGCGCTGGTCGCCGGTGAGCCCGTCGAGCACCGGCGCCGTCTTCCCGCCGAGCGAGATCTTGTACGCCTTGTGCGCGATCTCGAGACCGGCGAGGTCCGCGGTGTTCTCGCCCAGCGTGAGCTTCCCGTTCACGTGCAGGCCGGGGAGGCCCTCGTAGGTGTCGTACTGCGCCGAGAGCGCGTCGAGGCGCTCCTGGAAGCTCTTCCGGTCGGCGTCGGTCCACCAGCTCCGGAGCATCCCGGTGCCATCGTACTTCGAGCCCTGGTCGTCGAAGCCGTGGCTGATCTCATGCCCGATCACGGCGCCGATCGCCCCGTAGTTCACGGCGTCATCGGCGGCGGGATCGAACTCGGGCGCCTGGAGGATCCCCGCCGGGAACACGATCTCGTTCGCCGTCGGGTTGTAGTAGGCGTTCACCGTCGGCGGCGTCATCCCCCACTCGGTCTTGTCGACCGGGTCGTCGATCCGCTTGAGGTTGCGATCCCACTCGAAGCGGGTGGCGTTCTGGATGCTCGCGATCAGGTCGTTCCGGTCGATCGTGAGCGCCGAGTAGTCGCGCCAGTGATCGGGATAGCCGACCTTCACCGTGAAGTGGTGGATCTTGTCGAGCGCCTTCTGCCGGGTGGCGTCGGTCATCCAGGGGAGCGTCTTGAGATCCTCCTGGTAGGCGGCGAGGAGATTCTGGACGAGCGCCTGGATCTTCGCCTTGGCCTCGGGGGAGAAGTACTTCGCGACGTAGATCTTGCCGAGCGCCTCGCCCATCTGCCGGTCGAGCACGCGCGCGCCGCGCGTCTCGCGGTCGAGCTGCTTCGCCTGGCCGCGGAGCGCCGTGCCGTAGAAGGCGAAGTCGGCGTCGTCCACCGCGTGCGGCAGATAGGCGGCGTAGGAGTGGAGATAGCGCACGGTCAGGTAGTCGCGCCAGACCGGGACCGGTGTCGACGCGAACACCTTGGCGATCGCCGGGAACGCCGTGTTCTCCGCCACGATCACGCGCCGCGCGCCGCCCCGGAGCGGGATCCCGGCCGACTCGAACCACGCGTTCCACGGGAACCCGGGCGCGAGCTTCGCCAGATCGGCGACGGTCATCGCGTTGTAGGTCTTGTCGGCATCCCGCCGGTCGGCCGCAGGCCAGTGCGCGACGGCGATGTCGTGCTCGAGAGCGACGATCTTGTCGGCATGGGCCGGCGCGTCGCTCACTCCCCCGAACCCGAGCATCGTGATGAGATAGGTGCGGTAGGCGTCACGGGTCGCCGCGATGTCCTTGTCGTCCTTCAGATAATAGTCGCGATCCGGCAGGCCCAGGCCCGACTGCGTCAGCAGGAGCGCGTAGGCGTTCGGGCTCTTGTCGTCCGCGTCGATGCGCATGCCGAACGGGCCGCCGATCCGGAGGTTCCGATCGCCCATCGCCCGCGCGACGTCCTCGGGCGTGACCAGGGCGGCGATCCGGGCCAGGTCCTTCGCGGCCGGCTTCATTCCGTTCGCCTCGATCCCCTTCTCGTCCGTGAAGGCGTCGTAGAGGTCGCGGAGCTTCTTCTCCTCGGGCGTCAACGTGGGGCGCGCGTGGAGATCGGCGATGACCGCCTTCATCCGCTCCTCGTTCCGGATGCTCATCTCGAGCCCCGCTCCGGCGCCGGAGCGGTCGGCCGGGATCTGGGCGGTCTTGAGCCAGCCGCCGTTCGCGTAGGCGTAGAAGTCCTCGCCCGGATTGGCCGAGCGGTCGACGTAGCCGAGGTTGACGCCCCAGGGCGGGATGTCGGGGGCGGCGGACGCGGAGGCGGAGGCGGAAACCAGGACGGCGCCGAGGAGCAACGGGATCGACGGGAAGCGCTTCATGAGGCCTTGGAGCCTACCAGCCCTCGAACCAGGGTTCAACGGCGTTCCTATTCATACCGGAGCGCCTCGATCGGATTGAGCCGCGCGGCCCGGACCGCCGGGAGCATCCCGAAGCCGACCCCAACCGCCGAGCAGAAGAGGAGCCCGATGACCGCCCATTCCATCGGGACGTGGACGTCGAAGTGGGCGAAGACCGCGACCAGGTTCCCCATTCCGAACCCGAGCAGCACGCCGACCGCGCCGCCGATGTTGCAGAGGATCACCGCCTCGAGCAGGAACTGGGTCAGGATGCTCGCCGGCTTCGCGCCCAGCGCCTTCCGGATCCCGATCTCGCGTGTCCGCTCGGTCACGGCGACGAGCATGATGTTCATGATGCCGATGCCGGCCACGACGAGCGCGATGATCCCGATCACGAAGGCGGCGAGCTTCACCCCCATGCTCATCTGGTTGAACTGCGTGATGAGGCTCGCGCTGTTGAAGAACTCGAAGTTGTCCGGCTGCCCCGGCTTCACGCCGCGGTCGCGCCGCAGCACCTGGCGCGTCTCCTCGATGGCGTCCTGGATCTGGTCGGGGGTCTTCGCGCGCACCGTGATGTTCACCGAGCGGGCGAATCCGTCGTGACCGATGAGCCCGTAGGTGTTCACGAAGGTGGAGACCGGGATCAGGACGTAGTTGTCGAAGTTCCCGCCGAACGCCGACTTCTTCTCGTCGAAGACCCCGATCACCTCGTACTTCCGGCCGTCGACCCGGACGTCCTTCCCGATCGGGTCGACGAAGGGGTAGAGCTTCTTCGCGATGGCGTAGCCGATCACGGCGACCTTGCGCGCCGCCTTGATGTCGATCTCGGAGAGGTTCCGGCCGAGCCCCACGTAGTGCGTGTTGTTCTGCGGGTACTCGGGGGTGCCGCCGCAGATCGCGAGATTGGGGTTGGTCGAGACTCCCTTGTACTCGGCGCGGAAGCCGAAGTCCCAGAGCTCGGAGCCGACGAGGTCGACGCAGGAGACGTGGTCGCGGATCGCCGCCGCGTTCTGGAGCGTGAGGGGCGGCCGCTTCATCGCCTTGAGCCGGTCCTGCATCGAGTGGAATCCGCCGGCCGGCCACTTCTGCACCTGGAAGGTCTGCGCGCCGAGGACGCTCATCTCCCGCTCCATCGTCCCCTGGACCACCGAGATCGCGGTCATCACCGCGATGATCGAGGCGACGCCCGCGACGATGCCGACCAGCGTGAGGATCGAGCGGAGCTTGTTGCTCAGGATCGCGCCGAGCGACATGAGGAGCGTGTCGAGCGCGTGCAGCCAGGCGGGGCCGGGCCGCGGCGGAATGGGCGCGCTACTCATAGCGCAGCGACTCGATCGGGTCGAGCCGCGCCCCGCGATAGGCCGGGACCACGCCCGCCAGGACGCCGACCGCCACCGAGACCAGGACCGCGATGACGAGGATCGGGACCGAGAGGCTCGCCGGCATGAGCGTCGCGTTCAGGACCGCGGTGAGGATCGCCGCGAAGAAGATCCCGATGACGCCCCCCATCAGGCAGATCGCGGAGGATTCGAAGAGAAACTGGAGCAGGATGCTCTTCCGCGTCGCCCCGATCGCCTTGCGCACGCCGATCTCGCGCGTCCGCTCCGTCACCGAGACGAACATGATGTTCATGACGCCGACCGCGCCCACGAAGAGCGAGATGCTCGTCACGATGAGGCCGACGAGGAGCACCACGCCGATCGTGCGGTTGAAGCCGCCCACGAGCGTGTCGAGCTTGTTCACCGAGAAGTTGTCGGGCTCCGACGGGCGGAGGCCCCGGATCGCGCGCATGTCGCCGATCACCTCGTACTCCATGTTCGAGAGCTCCTGCTGGCTCGGCGCCTTCACCGCGATGTCGACGTCCTGGTGGTGGCTGCCGCCGAAGGCGCGCACGTAGGAGCTGATCGGAATGAAGACCTGCCGGTCGAAGTTGGGGCCGCCGAGGAAGGCGCCCCCCTGCTTCTCCATCACGCCGACCACGCGGAACTTCTGCCGGCCGATCATGATCTCCTTGCCGAGCGGCTCGACCCCCTTCAGCACGCCGTCCTTCACGTCGGTGCCGATGACGCAGACGTTCGTCTTGTACTGCACGTCGAAGGGCATGAGGAAGCGCCCGGTCTCGGGCTGCGCTCCGGAGAGGCGCACCTGCTTCTCCGTCGTGCCGATGACGCGCACCCCCTCCATCACGTCGTCCCGGTACTTCACGTCGAGCTGGTTGCTCAGCGCGGGGTTCACGACGGCCCGGCCGCGCAGCTTGTCCTCGAGCGCATAGGCCTCGCGCAGGTCGAGGTTGGGGCGGTTCCGGAAGAGGAAGAAGTCGTTCATCACGATCCACGGCATGCGCGAGACGTACAGGACGTCGGCGCCGACCGACGAGAAGCTCTCGCGGAACTTGTTCTGGAGGCCGTTCGCGGCGGTCATGGTGAGCACCACCGCGACGATGCCGATCACGATGCCGAGCGTCGTGAGGACCCCCCGGGCCATGTTCGAGCGGATCGCGCGAACGGCGATCTGGAACGACTCGCCGAGCCCGAGGGTCGATTTCATCCGGCGAGCACCTCGGCGGGCTGGGCCGCCCCCGGGGCCGCGCCGTTCCCGCGGGCGCCGGCTTCCGCCGCGCCGTCGGAGCCGGGGGCGCCGATCGAAGCGGCCCGATGCGTCGACAGGTCGCTCTCGATCAGGCCGTCGCGGAGGCGCACCGTCCGCTGCGCGCGCTCGGCGATGTACTCCTCGTGGGTCACGACGATGATCGTCTGCCCGGCCGCGTGCAGCTCGTCGAACATGGCCAGGATCCCGTCGCCGGTCTTCGTGTCGAGGTTTCCGGTCGGCTCGTCGGCGAGGATGATCGAGGGCCCCACCACGAGCGCCCGAGCGATCGCGACGCGCTGGCGCTGCCCGCCCGAGAGCTCGTTGGGGCGGTGCTTCATCCGGTCGGCGAGGCCGACGCGGGCGAGCGCTTCTTCGGCGCGGGCGCGCCGCTCCGTCCGCGACACGCCGGCGTAGACCAGCGGCAGCTCCACGTTGTGGAAGACGTTCGCGCGCGGGATGAGGTTGAAGGTCTGGAAGACGAACCCGATCCGGCGATTCCGGATCTCGGCGAGCTGGTTCTCGCTCATGGCCGCGACCATCTGGCCCTCGAGGTAGTACTGGCCCGAGGTGGGCGTGTCGAGGCAGCCGATCAGGTTCATCAGGGTCGACTTCCCGGACCCGGACGGTCCCATGATCGCGACGTACTCGTTCCGCGCGACGTCGAGGGACACGCCACGCAGCGCGTGGACCTTCTCCGCGCCCATGTCGTAGATCTTCTCGACGTCCTGCAGCGAGAGGGTGATGCCGTCGGCGGGCGTCATGGCGTCAGCCCTGCGAAGAGTTCCCGCGGTCCTTTTCCGGCTTCTTGTTGTTGTTGATCGTGATCGCGGAGCCGTTGTCGAGATCCTTCGAGATCGCCCGGTAGCTGCCGGAGACGACCTCGGCGCCTTCCTGGAGCCCGTCCGTGATCTCGATCAGGTCGTCGCCCTGGATCCCGGTCTTCACCTGGTGCGCGACCGCCTTCCCGTTCTCGACGCAGAAGACGACCTCGACGAAGCCGTCGTGATCCGCCTTGTAGCGCTTCTCCGCGTCCTTCCGCTTCTCGCCCTTCATCGTGAGCTGGTCCACGCTCCGGGCCGCGACGGCCTGGAGCGGCACGCTGAGCGCGCTGGGATTCGTCTTCGTGACGATGCTGGCGCTCGCGGTCATCCCCGGCCGCAGGCTCTTGGGCGGATCGGTGATGGCGATCTTGATCTCGAACTCCGTCTTCTGGTCGGTCGTGCCGGTACCCGAGGCGATCGCGCTGCTCCCGATCTCGGAGACCGTGCCGTGGAGGGTCTGGCCCGGGAGGGCGTCGACCTCGATCTCGGCCGGCTGGCCGATCGCGATCGAGTTGATGTCGTTCTCGTCGACGTTCACCTGGGCTTCCATGGCCGAGAGGTCGGCGACGGTCATGATGATGTCCTTCTGAAACTGCGAGCCGAGCGCGATCTCACCCTGCTCCTTGGGGAGCGCGCTGATCGTTCCGGCCATCGGGGAATAGATCGTGGTCTTCCCGAGATCGACCTTGGCCTGCTTCAACGCGGCCCGGGCCTGGGCCACCTGGTCGAGCGCCGCCTTGTGTCGGGCCACGCCGGACTGGTATTCCGCCTGCTTCGCCTCGAACGCCGACTGCGACTCGAGCTTGTTCGCGAGGAGCTGCTTCGAGCGGTTGTACTCGTTCCCGGCGGTCACCATCGTCTCCTGGATCTGGGCGGCGTTCGCTTCCGCCGAGCTGACGCTCGCCTCCGCGCTCTCGACGGCTGCGAGGTAGCGCTCGCGGTCGAGACCCACGAGGAAGGCGCCCTTCTCGACCCACTGCCCCTCGACGACCGGGAGCTTGATGATCTTGGCGCTCACGTCGGCGCTGATGTCGACCTTGGTCTTGGGCTGGATCTTGCCCGTGGCGTTGACCTTCTGGACGATCTTCTGGCGCACGGCCTTGGCCGTCTGCACCTCCGGGGGCTTGCTCCCGCGGCTCTTCATCGCCATTCCGCTCACGACAGCGAGCAGGAGCACGGCCCCGGCGGCGATCAAGACGCGCTTCTTGTTCATGGCCCAGCAACCTCCAATCTCTTCGGAGTCAATGTGTTCTGGGACCTCTGGAACGCGAAAGAAGTACGGCGGTCCCGCGCCGAAGGTTTCGGCGCATTGCCGTAAGGCCTGCGGATTTCCGGTAATCCGGCGGGCTTGGAGAATTGGACGGGTCGAAGTCTACATCTGGTTGAAAGCCGTTGCCAGTAGCCGCAAAAAGAGGACGCCCCGGCCGGAGAGACCGGGGCGCGAGGACGCCACCGTGATGGACGGGGCGCCCTTAGCTGCGCGAGAGCCGATACCCCGCCCAGATGCCGGCGAAGCCGCCGACCATGCCGAGCGTGACCGACCAGAGCGAGAAGGGGTCGGCGCCCCAGAGGCATGGAACCCAGCCTCCGAGCGCCGACCCCGCGACCATTCCGATCATGATGAGCGCCTTGGCGTTCATCGTCTCACCGAACGGACTCCCGCCACGGCCGCTCAGCGGTCCCGCGAGTCGTCCGCCATCCCCAGGTCCACGTCGTCCACCGGATCGAGCTTCAGGAGGTCGTCCCGCAGCGGGTCCCACCCGTGCTGGAGCGCCGCCAGCGCGAGGTCGTCGGCGGGGGGCAGATCCTGGAGGAAGACGAACGCCGCGCCGGTCGCGAAGCTCTTCAGCGCGTCGTGCTCGGATCGGGGCGCCGTCCCGGACCGCTTCCGCTCCTGGAGCACCTGGGCCAGCGTGACCGCGTTCCCGGCGACGGACGCCCAGCGGCGCTCGACGTCCTTCGCGCGGTCGGGGTTCGTGGCCCGCACGCTCTCCGAGACGAGCGCGTAGGAATCGGGGTCACCCTCGGGCTGGTACGACGTCCAGACGACGCGCGCCTGCGTGGCCCGATCGACGTGGCGGTGGACCAGCGACGAGCCGGTCGCGACGTCGATGATCTCGTAGTCGATCCCCGCGGTGACGTTGCGGACGCGCGCCACGACCTCGATCGGCACGTCCACCCAATGCGTGACGTCGTGCCCCTGGGCGTCCTTGTCGGTCACCCGGCGGCAGACGGTGTCGCGGAAGAGGTGGAAGTCGGTCGACGACTTCACCGGTCCGACCGTCCCCCATACGATCCGCTGCGCCCCCATGCGGCGTCCCACCCGGACCGCGTCGTTGCGCGAGAGGTCGTCGAGGTCGGAGACGCTCATCGAGCGGCGGATCGCGTCGTCGCCGAGGATGCGCGTGAACTGGGCGTTCGGCGGTTCGACGGCGTCGGCCAGCGCGTCGTGCCACGACTGGGCCACCTGGGCCCCGAAGGTCGGGTCCTCGTTGGCCGTGCGGAACGGCATCACCGCCACGCGCGTGACCGCGTCGCTCATCGTGCGGTCGATCCGCTTCCCGACGTCCCGGTAGTCGTTCACGAAGCGCGACGCCTCGGTGAACTCCGCGCACGCCTTCTTGGGCCGCTTCGTGGCCGCCGCTTCCTGTCCGAGCTGGTAGTGGACCCGGGCGGCGGAGCGCCGGAGCGCCGTCTCCTCCGCCGGCCATCCCGCCCCCACGGGAATCGTGGCGTAGTGCGCCGCGTTCAAGCGGAAGTCGGAGAGCTTGAGGACCTCCTCGGCCGCCTGGAGGCTGTCCACCTCGGCGAGGGCCCGGATCTTCCGCTGCCAGTCCTGGACGATCGACGTCCCGGCCGCCGTGGCCGCCGACTGGGCACGCGGGTTCCCCGGCTCCTTGTCGAGGGCGCGGGTGGCGAGCTGCCAGGCCTTCCAGGCGTCGCCGCTCGCGAGCTTCTCTTCGCTCTTCTGGGACAGCTTGGCCGAGCCCGCGCAGCCGGCAACGAGCGCGGCTACGAGGGCGAACGACAGGAATCGACGCAACATGGCGGGTCCCCCTTTCGTCCCCGATTCATCGGCCGAAGGGGGCGCCTTCCTTAGAGGGGAGATGCCCGGGGCGGAAGGCTATTTCCGGAAGAAGACCCCCAGGTAGTAGGGCCAGACGATCAGGGCGAGCACGCCCTTCCAGAACGTGAGCTTCAGGAAACCGATCGTGAAGAGCCACCCGAAGAACCAGAGAGGCCCCAGGGCGGCGCCCGACCCGACCGATTTGCAGGTCACCCGCACGTCATCCGCCATCGCTCCTCCTTACCGGTCCACCGACGCCCTAGCGGTCCACCGACGCCGACCGCGCGGGCGGCGTCGCCAGGAAGTCGTCCACCACGCGCACGAACTTCTCCGGCTCCTCGAAATACGGCAGATGGCCGCTCTTCTCGAATACCTCCCACCGCGAGCCCGGGATCGCCTTGTGGATCTTCCACGCGGTGCTCGGGGCTACGTTGATGTCGTAGCGCCCCGTGAGCACGAGCGTCGGCATCGTGAGCGTCGGCAGGACCGGCCACATGTCGTACTTGGCGAGGTCGGCGTTCAGCGTCTCGTTCACCGTCTTCGCGTAGTGGTAGCGGTCGATGTGCTCCATGAACTCGTCGCGCTTCTGCTCCGAGACGAAGAGCATCTTGAGGTATTCCCTCAGGCTCTCGGACCCCGAGGCGCTGTCGCCGAGGGCGTCGGCGAAGTCGAGGATCCCCTGCCGGTCGGTCCCTTCGGGGAAGATGTACTTGAAGATGAAATCGGTGTCGGTCCACTTGGGCGCGGCCGAGTCGGTGATGATGAGGTGCGCGATGTGCTCCGGATGGCGCGCCGCGTAGGCCATGGCGAGGTAGCCGCCCCAGGAATGGCCGAGGAGGTCGATCGTCTCGGCGTGGAGCTCCTGCCGCAGCGCCTCGAGGTCGGCGATCTGGTCGGCCAGCGTGCACGACACGTCCTTCGCGAGCGCGCCCGAGCGGCCGTTCCCCCGCTGGTCGTAGAAGACGACCCGGCGCTTCTTCGCGAGCGTGTCCCACGCATCCGAGCAGAGCACGTAGGTGTGATCGAATCCCGGGCCGCCGTTCACCATGATGAGCGGGCGGCCGCTCCCGCCGCCTCGGACGCCGTACCAGATCGTGACCCCCTTGGCGGGGGAGAACGTGGCGCCCGGCCCGTCGGGCTGCGCGGGCCTGGCCGACGCGGGCCCCGGGAGGACGAAGAGCGTCGCGGCGAGAGCCGCGCTCACGAGGCTGCGGCGCATCGGAATCTCCTTTCGGTCGGCGTGCGTCACGGCGGCGGGAATCCTCCGGGTGACGCGAGGTTTTGCTGGAAACACGCGGATCAGCCTAATCCCGGCCCGCCCCGGGGCCAACGTCGAAACCGTTGACGAAGGCGTCGCGCATAGGCAGGATTCGCTTCCCATCGGCCTTCGGCCGATGTCGCCAACCCAAGGAGCTCTTCATGACGCCGAGACGGTCCTCCTTCCCTGCCCTCCTCCTGCTCGCGGCGGTCGCTCTGGCCGCAGGCACGGGGTGCACGGAGAAGAACATGGGCAGCGGCAGCGAGGGAGGCGGCGGCTGGACCCAGGTCGACACCCGCGCCAAAGCATCCGCGCCCGCGGCCCCGCTGCAGCATGCCGACGCGGTCAACGTGACCTACTTCTACCTCCCCGGCTGAATGGTCTGCGCGCGGTTGAAGCCCGCCGTGAGCGGGCTCGAGCAGCAGTTCCCGGGCAAGGTGACCGCCCGCAACATCGACGCCTCCGATCCCGACCGCCAGGAGGAGATCCAGCAGCTCGGCTTCCGGACGCACGGCCTCGTGATCCGGTCGGCCAAGGATGGGACGATGCTCTTCAAGCAGGCGGACCACACGGTCGACATGACCGCCGTCCAGGGGGCGATCAAGCAAATCCTACAGATGAAGAGTTGAACCGGCTACCGCGCGAAGCGCGGTCAGCCGGAAGGTGGGGCGGGGGGCTCCGCCTCCTCCTCCCGGAACGGATCGTCCGCTCGGAGCGCCACCACCCTCCGATGCGGCGGCACGACGAACCCCAGCAGCAGTCCGCACACGAACCCGCCGACGTGCGCGTGCACGTCGGCGTTGAATAGCGTCGGCAGGAAGAGGAGCAGGAACATCGGCACGTAGACGCGCCAGACCTTCCACCGCTGCGCGTAGCTGAAGATCCCACGGCGCCGGATGATGAAGGCGACGGTGCACCCGACCAGCCCCATGATGGCTCCCGAGGCGCCGATCGAGAGGGGCGGACCGTTGTGCGCGTCGTACGAGATCGCCGCGGCCCCCAGTCCGGTGAGCAGGTAGACCGCGATCGCCCACCATCCTCCCGCCAGGAATTCCACGGCTCCCGCGCCCGCGAGAAGCCCCGCCATGTTCTTCCCGAGGTGCTCCGGCCCGACGTGCATGAAGATCGTCGGCAGGAACATTCCGTACGCGCCGTGCTCGCGCACGGAAGCCCAGGCGGCGTACCCCCACCGCAGCAGGCGGAGCCGGTAGTCGCCTCCCCACGCGATCACGAGCGCGAACGCGACGGCCACGTTCGCGAGGATCAGGAGCTCCGTGGCCGAGAATCCACTGCGCGGAAACAGGACCGCCCGCACGGACGTCTGCGGGGCTACGCTGCGCGGCTCGTGCATCCCGCGAGTTTCACCCCCGGGCATGGAATTGGCTAGAGCCCGCATCGGCGTCCCCGCTCATCGCGGGAAGCCCGACACGGCAGCGGTTTGGGGCGGGAGACTCCCGGTCCCGCCGCCTCCGACGACGAGGAACTCTTGTAAGTAGAGCATCCCATGGTCCTCTTCCAGGCGCTGGTCTCCTTCATCGGCCGCTCCGCGGGAAAGCTCCTGAACGCGATCTTCGGCTGGGCCGTCATCGCGCTCTTCGGCCGCACGTCGCCCCGCCAGCAGACCCTCCTCTCCGGAGTGGTCGCCATGGCGGCGCTCTGGCCGTTCCTTCTGGTGGGGATCGCCGTGCCCAGGCTGGCCGCCTTCCTGATCGCGTTCGTCCCGCTCGCAAAATCGGTCCCGCACGCCGTCGTTCGCGTGATCTGGATCGCGCTCGCCGTGCTGGTCCCGATGATCGTGGGGCTCGTGGTCGCGGCGAAGAGGGCGCCCGGCGTCGCGGCAGAGCCCTTCTGGAAGCGCGTGATCCGCGGTTTCCCGATCACCGTCGGGCTCGCCTCGGCGTTCGCCATCATGTTCGTCACCGTGCCCGCGCTCCGGATCCGCTCGATCCTGCGCGGATGGACTGACGAGCACGTGCCGTTGATCACCGAGGGCGACGAGTACCGGCGCGCGGCGGAGAAGGTCGAGGGGTTGATCGCCTCGCGCGGGCTCGGCGCGCGACGCGTGGAGGCGGCCTGGTGGATGAAGGCGCCCGCAGCCATCCTCCGGAAGCTCGGCGGCCGCGCCCTCCGCGGCTTCATGCCGGCGCGCCTCGCCTACTGGAAGGGAGCCGGCCTCCAGGTCGCGCTCTATCCGAGCGACGTCCTCGTGCGCGGCGTGAAGGAGCGCGCGGCGTGGACGCACGGTCTCGTCGCGGAGGCCTTCGCACGCGGACCGGGTCTCCAGACCTACGACCCCGACGCGCAGGAGGTCGAGCGCCAGGTCCATCGCGTCTGGGACGTCTACGACGAGGACCCGGAGGCCCATCGAGGGTCGCGGTTCCTCGTCTCGCGGCTGCACGAGATGGCAGCCGATCTGAGCGCCCTGGACGTTCCCTACGAGCAGTGGCAGGTCGTCTACCGTCAGATCACCCAGCTCGCGCGCGCCATCCAGGGAGAATCCCCGTTACTCGAGTCCGCCGCCTCGGCGGAAGGAGGAGATATGAAGGATCCGGAACGAGCCCCCAGCACGGCGCCGGAGCGGCGTCCGCTCGCGGGCGCGTCGACCGGAGAGCTGCTCGGGCAGTTCTTCGGCCAGACCAAGGAACTGTTGAAGACGGAGCTGGACCTGGCGAAAGCCGAGGTGGGCAGCAGCGTGAAATCGGCGGTCACCATGACCGTGGGATTCCTCGCGGCGGCGGTGTTCGGCGTCCTCGGGCTCGGTCTCCTCTGCTCCGCCGCGGTGCTCGCGCTCGCGACGAGCATGTCGGCCTGGCTCGCGGCGCTCGTCGTGGGCGTCGTGATGCTCGTGATCGGCGGGATCGTCGCCGGCGCGGCCAGGGCGAAGGGCAAGGCCGTGAAGAACCCGCTCGAGAGGACCCAGAAAACCCTGAAGGAGGACGTGCAATGGGCAAAGGAACGGATGGCGTGAAGGCCTCGCCGGAAGAGCTCGAGCAGAACGTACGGGAAATCCGGAACGAGATGGCTCCGGTGCTGAACGAGCTGGACCACCGGCGCCACGAGATGACCGACTGGAAGCTCCAGCTGCGCCGCCGCGCTCCGGTGCTCCTCAAGGGAGCGGCCGTGCTGGCGGCGCTCGTCGCCGGATTCACGTTCGTGAAGAGGCGCCGGGCCCGGTCGCGCGCGAAGGCGGCCGCGGCCGCCTGAGACGGAGCGCCGGGTCTAGGGCGCGGCGGCGCCGTCCAGGTCGACCATGCGGACCAACATCGCAGCATCGGTCCGCCGCATGAGCGGGAGCGAGACGTTGTAGACGGGGATGCCGGTCGTGGTGCGCCCCTCCGGTCGGCCGTGGTGCGCGTGCCCGTGGAACACGGCCGCGACCTCGAAACGGTTGAGCGGCTCCTCCAGGCGGGTGCTCCCGAGGAAGGCGTGCACCTCGGGAGGCTCGCCCAGGACCGTCTCCACAACCGGCGCGTAGTGGAGGAGCGCGACGCGCCGCTCCGTGCGGAGCTGCGCGAGAGCGGATCCGAGCTTCAGCGCCTCCTCCACCGCCTCCCGAACGAACTGCTTCACGGCCGTTTCGCCCCACGGCTCGAGGACGTGCTTCCCGAATCCCGACGCGAATCCCTTCACGCCCGCAAAGCCGACCCCCTTGATCTCCACGGCGTCGCCGTCGAGGATGCGCACGGGCGAGTCCTTGAGGATGCGCTGGATCTCCTGCTGCTGGCCGGAGTGGAAGTCGTGATTGCCGAGCACGGCGAGAATGGGGATCTGGACCTTCGCGAGGAGCCTGCCGAGCTCGATCGCCTCTTCGGGAAGCCCGTGATGCGTGAGGTCTCCGCAAAGGAGGAGCACGTCCGCGCCTTCAGCCGCCTTGGCGAGCTGTGGCACGGTAGATGCGTCCGTTCCATGCGGATAATGGATGTCCGCCACTGCGGCGATGCGGATTCGAGAGCGTTCCTGTTCGGCCGCCATGAGGCCCTCCTCGATTCTCACCCTGGAGAAGCTTCCCTCAGCCATGCAGAAAACGGGCCCGAAGTCGTTGCCGTTCTATAGCTCCGTCCTCAAAACGATGGAGGAGTCGGGCATCCGATTCCTCGTCGGAGGCGGCTATGCCCTGAAGCGGCACACCGGGACCGGCCGGCCGACGCGCGATCTCGACGTCTTCGTGCTCCCCACCGACGTCCCCCGAGTCTTGCGCCTTTTCGAGGAGCGCGGGTACCGGACCGAGCTACCGTTCCCGCACTGGCTTGGCAAGATTTACAAGGGAAAGGCCTACGTCGACGTTATCTTCAGCTCGGGAAACGGCATCGCGCGCGTCGACGAATCGTGGTTCGAGAACGCGGTGGAAGACGATGTGCTGGGGCATCGGGTGAAGCTGAGCCCGGCCGAAGAGATGATCTGGTCGAAGGCGTTCGTCATGGAGCGGGACCGCTACGACGGTGCGGACGTGGCGCACCTGCTGCTCGCGCGCGGCGAGGATCTCGCCTGGCCGCGGCTCCTCGAGCGCTTCCGCAACTACCCGCTCGTGCTGCTCGCGCACCTCACGCTCTTTCTCTTTGTCTTTCCCTCCGGCGCGGGAAAAGTGCCGCCGTGGGTCTGGGACGAGCTCCTCGTCCAGCTCGATCGCGCGCGTCATTCGGCGCCGCCGGAGGAGCGGATCTGCCGCGGCACGCTCCTGTCACGGGAGCAGTATCTGGAGGCGCTCGCGCGCGGATACCGCGACGCGCGGCTCCTTCCCGGAGGCACGATGCGGCCGGAGGACGTGCTCACCTGGACGCGCGCTGCCGTGGAGGAGCGGAAGCCCGCCTAGCGGCTCCGGCGAACCGGAGCCGCGTCGGCAGGCGGACAGCTCAATGCACGGCGTTCGGGCTGACGATCGCGCAAAGGAAGTAGAAGTCGGTGTCGACCTGAACGGCGACAGGAGAGCCGTCGGCCAGGTGGGTTCCAAGAAGCGCGTCCACCGCGGTCTCGGAGGTCGCCGGAAGATGCGGAGCGTACGCGGCGTTGACCTGCGCGTCGTGCGCGGTGTCGCCCGAGTAGGCGGGCACCACGACGAAGACGTGCCACAGCGCGGTGTAGTTCGAGTGCCCCGTCGAGGGCATGGAGTCGAGGACGTGGTCATGGAAATCGGTGAAGTCGATCCCATTTCCCTGGTGGTCGCAGGGGTTGCACTGCGGCGCCGCGAGCCCGAGCTGCTGCCAGCCGATCGGGTAGACGACCTCGTAGAAGTCCGCCTGCGCCGTGTAGGGTGCGTGGTTGGGCACGTCGATGGCGTTGATCGTGACGGTCTGCCCGTTCACGTACGCCGGCTCGTATCCGACCGGGCTGCCGGCCTGCTTCGCGGCGTCGATCAGCGACGAGGTCTTGGCCGAGACGGAGGAAACGTTGGCCCCACCCGGCGCCAGTGGTGAATCGAGTCGTGAGTCCTTGGAAGAACAACCCTGGGAAGCGAGAGCCATGGAACACGAGACGATGACGAGCGGGACCCAAAGCCGTCCATTCATAGACCTACCCCCTCCGGATGCGGTGCACAGCAATGATGTGGGCGAGGGCCCCCCTCGAAGGGCGGACAGAGAGGATACCCCGGAGCGGGAAAGGCGCCAAGTAAGACTACGCAGGCTCGGCGAGGCGGGGCTCGCGGTGGCGGGCTGGATCCTGCTCGCGCTCCTCGTGGGCTGCGCGCACGTGGGGCGCCTCGGCACGGTCGGCCAGTCGCTCGCGCCCGTCGACACGACAGGCGGATACCATCCCGAGCGCTCGACACGCCACGTCTCCGAGGCCCCGCTGCACGCGCTTTTCGGCGAGGACACCCTGATCGGGTTCCAGCCCGGGACGGGCGACTCGGCGCGACGCTATCTCGGCCGGCTGCGCGACGGCTACACGGCCGATACGCTCAACGTCATCCTGATCGGCGACAACCGCCCCGGCTACCGCACGACGCGCCTGGCCCCCCAGCTCCTGACCATCCGCCGGGGTCTCTCGCTGAACCCGATCCGGATCGGAAAGGCGCTCATCACGATCCCGTATGCCATCGTGAAGGGCCTGTGGCCCGACCTGGGGCTCTTCCGCGACATCCCCCCCTTGGTCCAGTCGATGCCCACGTGGGGGCGCGAGCACCAGGTCCTCCAGGCGGTCATGGCAAAGCTCGATACCCTGAAGTCGGACGGCCGAACCGTTGCGGCCGTCATCAACACGGGCGACCTCGTCTACGACGGGAGCCGGCCCGCGCACTGGGAGCGCTTTCTCCGCATCACCCGGCCGCTCTCCTCGCGCGTCCCCTATTTCGCGGTGGCGGGCAACCACGAGAAGACCTGGACCGTCGATGGGCTCGCGAACTGGCGCGCGGCGACCGGGCTGCCCATCGGGGGCGACCGCATGTACTACTGTTTCGATTCCGCCGACGGCTGGATGCGGTTCATCGCGCTCGACTCGAATCCGATCACGATGCCCGGGGTGCACTGGTCGAAAGACGTCCAGGTGAAGTATTCGAAGGAGGAGGTCGACTGGATGGTGGCCCGCCTGAAGGAGCACCGGGGGCCCGCCTTCGTCTTCATCCATAGCCCGCCGTTCTCGGCCGGCGCGCACCGCGACGAGTGGGAGAGCGATCCGGTCATGCGTTCGCGCCGCGACGAGATCATCACCGCCATGCACAAGGCCGGGATCTCGGTCCTCGCCGCGGGGCACGAGCACGCCTATGAGCGGGCCCTGCTCACGTTCCCGGATGGAAGCGTGATGGTCAACGTCGTGCAGGGAGGCGCCGGCGCCCCGCTGCACCCGCTGCCCGCGGCGGATCAGGCCGCCCAACTCTTCGGCATGTACCAGGTCGCCGGTGGGGCGCGATTCAAGCCCGAGAACGTCTACTCCGGATCGATCAACAACTTCACCTTCATCCGTCTCTGGTTTGGCGGCGGCGAGCTTCAGACGTTCGCCGTCTACAAGAACGGGAGCGCGAAACTGGTCGACCACGTGAACATCGATCTGAAGCGCTACGGCGTCCCGAAGATCGACCAGCACAAGATACCGATCCCGCCGACCGGGCAGGTCTCTCCGTCGACCTCGATGGTCAAGATGAAGGGCGGCGTCAGCATGAAGGCCGACACGACGGCGGCGAGCCAGCGCATCGAGAAGGGCAAGCCTCCGGGGAAGAAGAAGTCGCCGGCTCGACCGGTCCGGAAGACGCGGCGGCCGGCCGGGAGCAGCCCGGGCAGCCCCTAGGCGGCGCGCACCAGCTCGCCCGGGCGCACGACGGTGCCGCGGGTCTCGGGGAGCAGCCATACCCACGCGCCCGTGAAGAGGGCGAAGAAGGCGGCGAGCGAGATTCCGCCGGCGAGCCCGTGACGGGTCGCCACCTGCGTGATGATGAGCGGGGTGAAGAACTGGGCGCCGCGCGCGAGATTGAACGCGGCGCCCATCGCCGTGTTGCGCACGCTCGTCGGGAAGAGCTCGGTGAAGATCGGCCCGTACCCCGAGAAGTTTCCCGTCCCCACGCCGACCAGGAACATGAACGCGAGCGTGATCCCGGGCCAGGCGGCGATCGCGCCCCAGAACCACGTCACCATGAGAAGCCCGGCCGCCCAGATCACCGAGTAGACGGAGTAGGCGAAGCGCCGGCCGCGCGCGTCCGCGACGAGGCCGAACGTGAGATAGCCGACGAGCCCGCCCGCTTGCGTCGCGAGCATCCAGAGCCCCGAACGCGCCATGGAGAGACCAAGCTGGTCGTAGAGGTACTTCGGGAGCCACGAGTAGGTGAACCAGTAGGCCGACATGTCGGTGAGCGCGAGGACGAGCCCGAGCGCGAAGAGTCGGCGGAGGGCGGGCGCGGCGAGGATCTCCCCGAAGCCGCCGCCGGCGCGGCCGGGCATCGCGCGGCGGGCGACCCAGACGTCGGATTCCGGCATGTGGCGCCGGATCACGACCACGAGGAGCGCCGGCAGCACCGAGAGGAAGAAGCAGGCGCGCCATCCCCAGTCCGGCCCCAGGCGAACGCCGAGCGCGGGCGCGGCAAAGCCGCCCACGAGGGAGGCGAGGGCGATCCCGAGCGGAGCGCCGGTCTGCATCACGGCCGCGAAGCGCGCGCGCATCGTCGGGGGAAAGGTCTCCCCCACGAGCGTCTGCCCGGCCGCCCATTCGCCGCCCACGCCGAGCCCGGTCACGATCCGGAAGACGAGGAGCGACGCGAATCCGCCCGAGACGCCGCAGAGGAACGTCCCCGCCGAGTAGACGAGGATGGTCCAGGAGAGGACGGTCTTCCGGCCGAAGCGGTCGGCGAGATATCCGAACACGATCCCGCCCGCCGCGGTGGCCGCCAGCGAGGCGCCGAGGAGGAGGGACAGCGAGACGTCGCTCAGATGCAGCGTGGCGCGGATCGGAACCAGCAGGAACGAGAAGAGGAGAAGGTCGTAGAAGTCGAACAGCCATCCCGCCCACGCCATGCCGAGGATGACGAAGTGGGGGCGTCCGGGACGCTCGGCTTCGTTCAGGAACCGACGGGGTGAGTCTGCCACGGCGCGAGCCTACTCCCGGGAACCGGCGGGGCCCCAGGATTGTTTGTTCCTTGCGATGGCGCGAACGGGCGGAATGGCTGGATGCAACCACTGGACGCGCAAGACGTTGGCTCATTGGCCCCTACCCGTTCTGGCCGCGGCGGTCATCCTGATCGGCGCGGCGGTCGCGCCGGCCGCGGCAGCCACCTTGGCGGGGGGCGCGGGTTACGACATCCAGGCCGGGCCGGGGGGCGACACCTGGAGCGCCCCGCTCGGATTCGCGGTCGTCACGGGAGGTCGCGGCGACGCGACCGCGTCGCTCTCGCGCTTTCACAGCAACGACATCGGTTCGGGCTGGAGCGGTCTCGTGAACGCCGGCCTTCTCTTCGGCCCCCACGTGGGCGCGCGGGCGATCGGCGTCCGGTCGGTGGGCGACGGAGACTACCGGGCCTGGCGACTCCAGGCGGGGCCGATTTTCCAGATCGATTCGGAGCGATCGGTCGATATCTATGTGGCCCGCTTCGAGGATTCGAACGACGCCCGGCTCGACCAGCTCGGAGCGGAAGCGAACTTCCCGCTCGGCGCGAGCGTGAGCGGGCTCGTCGGAGGCGCGGTGGGCGACCGGAAGGACGGCGCCACGAGCGCGCAGGCGACCGGCGGGATCACGTGGAGCGCATGGAAGCATCTCCTGCTGTTTTCGCAGGGGACGTTCGGCAAGAATATCGCAGCGACTTCGGCGACATCCGGCAGCGCCGGGTCGGGCGGACCGTTGGGGTCGGGGCCCCGCGGACACATGGCGCGAACGACGGAATCGACGGGCAGCCCGTTCCAGGGCATGGTGCTCGCCGGGATCCGCATCGTCGTGCCGTAAACGCGTGGGGTTCGGCCGGAACGATGCGCCCGCGATGGTCGCGGGGCGGGAAGTTCTCTTCGAAAGGAGTGCTGGATGAAACGCTCATCCCTGGCGGCAGTGTTCGGTTCGATGGCGATCGCCCTCTGCGGCGCGGTCGCGCAGGCGCAGACGGACAACAACACGACTCCTCCCTCCACGCCGCCGACGCCGGCGAGCGTCCCGGCGAGCGATCAGGCGAACACGCAGGCGACGACCGCGACCGCCACGGCCGACGCCAAGCTGGCCGCGATCCGCGAGCGTGCGGCCGCGACCCCGGAGAAGGACGCGAAGAAGGTCGACACGAAGCTCGAGGCCACGAAGTCGACGGTGGACAAGGAAGCCTCGACGAAGGGTGACGCCACGGTCGCCGGCCGCCTCGCCACCGATTTCGGCACCACGGCCGACGCCCTCACGGCCGAGAAGGCGCAGTACAACACCGGCTGGGGCGACCTCATGATCGCGCACTCGCTCATGGCCAACTCCAAGGATGGCGTCACGCTGGACCAGCTCTTCCAGATGCGCACCTCGGGCATGGGCTGGGGCCAGATCGCGAACGGAATGGGTCTGAAGCTCGGCGACGTGATCTCCGCGGTGGCGAGCGAGGGCAAGGTCGCGACGGGCAAGTCGAAGTCGAACGGCCACGCAGCCACGATCCACATGGCCTCCGCCGGCCACGCGCACGGCGGCGAGGCCGCGGCGGCGCATACGGGCATGGGAGCGGCCGCTTCGGGCATGCACGGACACTCGGGCAAGTAACGAGAACCGTTTCGAGGAACCGCCGCGTCGCAGCAGGGCGCGGCGGTTTTCAATTTCTGGCGGCCTCTATTTCAGATGGTCCCAGAGGAACTCGTACGCGAGCGCCAGCATGAACGCCTCCTGCTCGTGCGTGGAGGCGCCGGCGTGCCCGCCCTCGACGTTCTCGTAGAACGTCACGTCGTTCCCGTACGCCAGCATCTTCGCGGCCATCTTTCGCGCGTGGCCGGGATGGACGCGGTCGTCGCGGGTCGAGGTGGTGAAGAGGACCGGCGGGTACTTCACCCCTTTCCGCACGTTCTGGTAGGGGGAGAAGGTGCGGATGAAGGCCCACTGCCTCGGATCGTCCGGATCGCCATACTCGGCCATCCACGAGGCGCCGGCGAGGAGCTTCGAGTAGCGGCGCATGTCGAGGAGCGGCTGCTCGCAAACCACCGCGCCCCAGAGATCGGGACGCATCGTCAGGACGTTCCCCACGAGGAGCCCGCCGTTCGACCCGCCCCAGCAGCCGAGGTGGCGCGGGCTCGTCACCCGGCGCCGCACGAGATCCTCCCCCACCGCGATGAAGTCCTCGTAGGCGCGCGGCCGGTTCTCGAGGAGCGCCGCCTCGTGCCAGCGAGGGCCGAACTCTCCGCCGCCGCGGATGTTCGCGAGCACGACGACGCCGCCGCGCGTGAGCCAGGAGACGCCGGCGGTCGCGCTGTAGTACGGGAGCTGGGCCAGCTCGAATCCGCCGTAGCCCCAGACCATGGTGGGCGCGCTGCCGTCGAGGCGGAGGCCGCGGCGCGCGACCTGAAAGTAGGGGACGCGCGTGCCGTCTTTTGACACCGCGAAGTGCTGGCTTACGTCGAGCCCCGTCGTGTCGAAGAAGGAGGGCATCCGCTTCAGGGCCGCCGGCGCCCCCTCGCCCGCGCGGCCGAGGAGGAGCGTGGTCGGCGTGAGGAAGCCGGTGCTCGTCATGAAGTAGTCGTCCGACGTGAGCGGGTCGACGGCGGATACGCTCGTGTCGCTGAAGCGCGGGACGCCGGGGAGGTCGGTGATCCGCCAGCGGTTCCCTTCCCGGCGCGCGACCCGGACCTTGCTCTGCACGTTGTCCAGGATGTTCATGAGGATCGTGGCGCGCGTCGGCGCGATGCTCTGGAGGAAGGCGCGCGACGTGGGGGTGAAGAGGGCGTCGAAGCTCCGCTTGCCCGCGAGGAAGTCGTCGAGCCGGATCGCGAGGAGCGACCCCGCGGTCCAGGTCTTCCGCCCGATGGTCCAGTCCTGGCGCAGGCGGAGGAGGAGCCATTCGTCGAAGAAATCGGCGATGGCGCCGGGCGGCTTCTCGAGCGCGACCCAGCGGTCGCCCCGGCGCACCCGCACGTCGTTCGTGAAGAAGGAGAGGTCTTCGGAGACGATGTCGCGCGGGAATCCCGGCGTGAAGTCGTGGAGCCCGTAGACGTCGACGTCGGTCGGCTTCCCCTCGAAGACCGTGGCCGCGGCGGAGAGCGGCGTGCCGCGCTTCCACTCCTTCACGATGCGGGGATACCCCGACGTCGTGAGAGAGCCGGGGCCGAAGTCGGTCGCGACGTAGAGGAGGTCGCGGTCCTTCCAGGCCACCGCGCTCTTCGCCTCGGGAAGCGAGAACCCGCCCTTCACGAACGATTTCGCGTCGAGATCGAACTCCCGCACGACCTGCGCGTCCGACCCGCCGCGCGCGATCTGTACGAGGCACCGCTCGGGATGGGGCGGGAGCCGGATCGGATCGTGCCAGACCCATTCGATCTTCTCGTCCCTGGAGAGGCGGTCGAGGTCGAGCACCGGCTCCCACGCGGGGTTCTTCTTCCGGTACTCGGTGAGCGTCGTGCGCCGCCAGAGTCCGCGCGGATGATCCCGGTCCTGCCAGAAGTTGTACCAGCGGCTTCCGATCTTCGTGACGTCCGGGATGCGCTCCCGCGAGTCGAGGATCGTCCGGATGCGCCGCTCGAGGGACTGGAACTCCTCGGTGCCGGCGACCGCGCGGCGGGCCTCCTCGTCGCGCTTCGCCACCCAGGCGAGGGCGCGCTTCCCCTCGACGTCCTCGAGCCAGAGGTAGGGATCGTCCGTGCGTGGCGCGGCGGGACGCGGCGTCGCGCGGCGCGCGGCGGGAGCGGCCGCGAGCGTGAGGAGGAGGAACGCGAGCGGCACGCCGGCGGCCCGCGTCACGACGCTTCGCGGTCCAGCGCCTGGCGCAGGTCCTCGATCAGATCGTCCTCGTGCTCGAGCCCGATCGAGAGCCGGAGCAGATCGTCGGGCGTGGCCGTGTCGGGGCTCTCGACCGAGACCCGGTGCTCGAGGAGGCTCTCCACGCTCCCGAGGCTGGTCGCGTTCGTGAAGAGCCGGACGCGGCGCGCCACTCGGAGTGCGCCCTCGCGGCCGCCCGCCACGCGCAGCGACATCATCGCGCCGAAGGCGCTCATCTGCCGCTTCGCGATCTCGTGCCCCGGGCTCGAGGGGAGCCCCGGGTAATGGACGGCGCGGAGCCCGGGATGGCCGTCGAGCGCCTTCGCGATCGCGAGCGCGTTCGCGGACTGCCGCTCCACGCGGCAGGCGAGCGTGCGGAGCCCGCGCAGGACCATCCACGAGGCGAACGGCGATGCGATCGGCCCGAGGATGTGCCGGTTGTGCTGCACCCGCTCGGTCATCTCGTCGCGGGCCCGGAAGACGAGCGCGCCGCCGAGGAGATCGCTGTGGCCGCCGAGGTACTTCGTCGTGGAGTGGAGCACGACGTCCGCGCCCAGCTCGAGCGGACGCTGCAGCGCCGGTGTGGCGAACGTGCCGTCCACGAGAACACGCGCTCCCGCGCGCGCCGCCTCGCCGGTCAGCGCGCGCAGGTCGAGGACCTGGATCAGCGGGTTGGTCGGCGTCTCGATCCAGAAGAGGCGCGTGTGGGGCCGCACCGCGGCGCGCACGGCGCCGAGGTCGGTCATGTCGACGAACGACGCCTCGAGCCCCCAGCGCGGCAGGTACTCGTTCGCCATCGTGCGGAACGCGTAATAGATGTCGCTGTGGAAGAGAACGTGCGAGTCCGGCTCGAGCGCCTGGAGATAGGCGGCTCCCGCGGAGACCCCCGACGCGAAGACGAGCGCCGCTTCTCCGCCCTCGATCTGCGCGAGCGCCTCCTCGAGGCGCGTCTGCGTGGGGTTCGACTCGCGGACGTAGATGTGCCCGCCGCGCGCCTCGCCGGCGGGTCCGTGCTCGAACGTGGTGGAGAGGTGCACCGGCGGGGCGATCGCGCCGGTCTCGGGATCGGGCTCTCCCCCGGCGTGGACCGCGCGGGTCTCGAAGCGCATCGCACGATGCTGCCCCGCCGGCCGGCGGGGTTCAAGGCTTTCCTCGGGAGCCGACCGCCCTACCCGGCGGCGACCGGCAGAGCCGTCCTCTCGGCGTTCAGGTAGGCAAGGGGATCGTGGTGGAGCGACCCCGCCGGGAGGCGCTCCCAGAGCGGGCCGAGGTCGTTCTTGATCCGGTCGGCATAGAACTGGGGCAGGGTGTCGCTCTCGCCGGATAGATACGGGAGAAATCCGGGATCCAGGTCCATGAGCTGCCGCACCCGGGTGTGATAGCGGATCCGCCCAAACCCCTCGGTGGATATGGCGCGCACGACGTTCATCCACCGGGGAATCATCGTCTCGGTGGCGCCGAATCGTCGCGCGATGGCCTTCCACGAGAAGCTGTACCGGGTCAGGTCGATGACATGGTCGTAGAACGCGCGCCATTCGTAGTTCTTCGGCATCACGTTCATCGCGTGATTGTTGTTCAGGAAATGGAACGGGAAGCCCAGCACGCGGCCGGACCGCTGCAGCTCGAGGTTGAGCGGGGCCGCGCGGCCGAACGCGGTCAGGAGCGAGTAGCCCGGGAACGCACCCGGCGTCAGATCGATGAACCGCTTCGTCAACTCGAACGGCTCGCCCCCTTCGTCCGTGTCGAGGCCGAGCACGAAGTTGGTCTGCACGTACGGGATGTAGCGAAGCACGGTGTTCACGTGCGCGGAGACCTGGCGCACCTTCTCCATTCCGCTGATCTTGCTTCCCGTGCCCGCCTTGTTCCCGAGCGAGTACCACGACTCGATCCCGGGGAGGATGGCCTTGAAGCTGTTCTTGCGCATGCGGACGAGGTGCGGCTCCGACAGCAGCGAGAGACTGCTCTCGGCGAGGAAATCGATACTCCCCGGGGGAACCGCTTCCTCGATCGTATTCATGTAGTCATTGAACCGGACGCCGAAATTGGGGTCGTGCCACCCGACGCGCGGCCGCTTGAACTTGGTCCGCAGGAAGCGGAGGTCGCTCTGGATCTGGTCGAAGCCGAGCGGCTGGTACTCCACCGTGGAATCGATGCAGAACGGGCAGGCGTACGGACACCCCAGGCTGCCGATCATCGGCACGATCTTGAGCGCGGGAGCCTTGTCCAGGATCGGCTCGATGTACTTCCAGCGCTCTTCCACGCCGGGAAGCGACCGGGGATGACGCTTCGCGTCCAGGTGCATTCCGAGCGGGCGGTGCGGCGCGCAGTCGTTCAATGCCGTGCGCACCGTTTCCTTGTCCGTGAACCCGAAGACGTAATCGAAGTAGAGGCGCGAGTCCTCCGGATAGCAGCGCGCGTGCGGCCCCCCGAGCGCCGTGACCGCGCCCTTCAGGCGAAGCTGGTGGCTCAGGGCGTAGGAGAGCTGGGCCGCCTGCGAGAAGGCGCTGATGAAGACGATGTCCACATCGGGCGGGATCAGCTCGGAGAGGTCTTCCAATCCGGTGTAGCAGGAGAGGTGGACCTGGTGGCCCTCCTGCTCGCACCAGACCGCGATGACCTGCGGCATGATGCTCGCGAGGTTGGCGTGCATGATGCGGGCGTACAGGGCACGCGTGGGTGCCCGGGCAACGATGTCGAGGATGGCTACGCGTAGCTTTCGGATCGGGTGTCCTTTCGACGGCGTCTCGTTCTCTTCGAACTCACCTCACTAGCCTACCGAAGAGCGACTCCGCAGGTCTACCGGATAACGGACGCGGCTTCCTTTTGCACGCCCGGGGCCGTGCGCGCTCGAAGCGCGCGGCCGCTCAGCGCGAAGCAGACGCCGCCGAGGATGAGTCCCGCGGCCACGATGAGCCGCGCCGTGATCGGCTCGGCGAGGAAAGCGATCCCTCCCGCCGCGGCGATCACCGGTACCGTCAGCTGGAGCGCGGCCGCATGCAGCGTCTTGAGCCTCCTGAGCGCGGCGAACCACGCCGCGTACCCCGCCGCCGAGGCGATCACGCCCGAGCCGGCCGCGAGCAGGAGACCCCGGCCGCTGGCATGCACCCCCGCGAACGCGGCTCCGGCCGTGCCAGCTACCACGGCGAACAGCATCGAACGGATGAAGTTAGCGGCCGTGTCGCGGATCGGATCGGTCGAGCGCCGCCCGCGCAGCGAGTAGACCCCCCACGCCGCTCCGGCGACCGCCATGAGCAGCGCGCCCGCGGGGTCGGGCGCCGACAGGCCCGGTGCGACCAGGTAGACGAGCCCCGCCAGCGCGACCACGATCCCGAGTCCCTCGAGCCAGTGGATCCGCTCGCCCGCAAGGAGCGCGCCGGCAAGCATCGTTGCCTGGACCGAGAGGAAGAGGATCAGGGCCCCCGTCGCGACCCCGAGCGAGACGTAGGCGAGCGAGAACGGCAGGGCGTAGAGGAACAGGAGGAACGCCGAGGTCCAGGAGCCCGCGTGGGCGCGGGCGTGGCCGGCATCCGCTTGGGCGCCCCCTCTTCCCGCGCCCCGTCGCACGGTCTCGAGGAGGAGGAGCGCGAGCGCGCCCGAGACGAGCCGGATGGTCGTGAACCCCGCGGCATCGATGGCGTGGTGTCCGAGCGCGAGGCGGCAGAGGATCGAATTCGCCGCGAACGCGGCCAGCGCGAAGAGGGTGAAGAGCGCGGTCAGGTTACGACTCGCTCCCGCGAGGGCCGGATCCGCCGGCGCCTCGCATCGCGTTCTTGCGGATGCCGGTGAGGAGGCATCCGATCGAGACGCCGTAGAGGATGCCCGCGACGCCGTCGACGAGATTGGAGGAGAGATGGGCGCCCGGATGGGCGAGCCAGCGCCAGAGCGATGCGGCGATCAGCAAGAAGAGGCCGGCTCGGATCCTGCCATTCAGCCAGCCTGCCCGACTGCGGGACATCGTCGCTCCGTGCGTTGGGGGATGCTCGGTTCGTCTCCCCCAATCATGGAGTGCGCAGGCGGCCAAGTCCACATCGGGCGGTTGCGCCGGCCGGGGGCCTGTAGAGCTGCCCCTCCAACTCGTCCGCGACGTGGACGGGCGCGAGCGCGAGCACGCTGAGCAACGCCACCAAGGGCGGCCATCCGCTGAAATAGGCGACGGGCGGGATCGCGATATAGCCGAACGCCAGCAAACCCGGGCGGCACCGAGCCTGTGGCTCGGGTCAGTCCCTCGCGCGCTTTCCGCTCGCGCTGCCTGCGACCACGGCCCGGATGTCCTTGGCCCACGCGTCGGCGCTGTCGGGGGGTTGGAAAGACCAGACCTCGGTGGATCTACCGCTTCCCGACCGGATCCGCACCCGTTCCCCGTCGCGGCGCACTTCCAGGAAGCGCCGGCTCCGGGGATTGATCTCGAGGAAGACCTTCTCGTTCCGGTGGATGATCACGGACTGCGGGGTCACGACGATGGAAGCCATCCCCTCGCGCCAGCCGGCGTCGTAGCGTCCGACATCGTGGCTCCGGCGGAAGCGGACGTTGTCCGCGCGGTGGACGATCCCCTCGCTCTCGAGGCGCTGCTTCAGCTCGGGGGTGAGCCGGCTCGTGTCGCGGGCGCAGCCGGCCGCGACGACAGCCGTGGCGAGCGCCAGGGCCGCCGCGAATCTCATGGAACGATGGCGCTCACGACCGGCACCATCCAGACCGCGTACCGGCGCGGATCGCGGATGTTCGCGATCATGTAATCGAAGTAGGCGCGGACCTGATCGTGGGTCATCTCCGCGTACTCGGCCACGACCTCGACGTATCCGTCCCGCCAGGCGGTGATGATGTCCGCAAATGTCTCGCGCGGCACGCGGATCGTGTCCACGATCACGTAGTCGTAGGCGACGTCGCGGAGGCCGAGGTCCCGGAGGATCCGGAACGCATGCCGGCCGATGAAGAGATCGGTATCGGTCGCCGCGCCGAAGCTCGCCGGCCCCCGGTGCCAGAACTCCCGGGGATCGAGCTCGCCGCGCTCGAAATGGAGCATCCCGTAGTCCTCGGGGATGAGGTGCAGGCGGCCGCCCCGCTTCGTCACGCGGACCAGCTCCGCCATCACCCGCTCGGGGTGCGGCACCGAATGGAGCATGTGGCGGTTCACGGTGAAGTCGTAGGAGTGGTCGGGCTCGCGCAGCTCGAACGCGCTCTGATTCTCGAACCGGAGGCGCGGGCTCAACCGCGCGTAACGGGACCGAGCGAGCTCGAGGCTCTGGTCGAGGATGTCGACGCCGAGGACCTGCGCGCGCGGGAAGAGCTCGGCGAGTCGTGACGCGCCCTCGCCGGTCCCGCAGCCGACGTCGAGGATGCGGACGTCGTCGGGGAGCCCGTAGCGGCGGATCAGCTCCGATTCCTGCGGCCAGATGGCGCGCGCCTGCGCGTCGAGGGTGCGCACCATCGATTCGTCGGCCATCTGCTTCGCCTGCGGATTGAGGTCGGTCATGGGCGGAGAGGATACAATCTCCGGAGCGATTTCCGCTACGATCGGCCCCATGATCGTCCATCTCGTCGACGGCACCTTCGAGCTCTTCCGTCACTTCTACGGGCTCCGGCGCTTCAACAAGGGCAAGGACGCGCCGTTCGGCGCCGTCGTGGGCGTGCTCGGCACGATCGTCCAGATGCTCGAGACGGGCGCCACGCACATCGGGGTCGCGACCGACCACGTGGTCGAGTCGTTCCGGAACGAGCTCTGGGCCGGATACAAGACGGGCGAGGGGATCGAGCCGGTCCTCTTCGCGCAGTTCCATCCGCTCGAGGAGGCGCTCGCGGCGATGGGCGTCGCGGTCTGGCCGATGGTCGAGCTGGAGGCGGACGACGGCCTCGCGTCGGCGGCGCGGATCGCGGCCGAAGATGCGCGCGTCGAGAAGGTCTCGATCTGGTCTCCCGACAAGGATCTCGCCCAGTGCGTGCGCGGAGAGCGCATCGTCCAGGCCGACCGGCGCGGGAAGAAGATCCTCGACGAGAAGGCGGTGCGGGAGAAGTACGGCGTCCCGCCCGAACAGATCCCGGACTACCTCGCGCTCGTGGGCGACGCGGCCGACGGCTACCCGGGGCTTCCCGGGATCGGCGCGGTCGGGGCGGCCCGGATGCTCGCGCGCTATGGATCGATCGAGGCGATCGCGGACGAATCGATCGGCGGCCGGCGCGAGCTCGCGCTCCTCTTCAAGGATCTCGCGACGCTCCGCACCGATGCGCCGCTCTTCCGCGACGTGGAGGAGCTCCGGTGGCGCGGAGTAACACCGGCGTTCGGGGCGCTCGCGAAGAAGATGGGCGCGGAGCGGCTGGTCGAGCGATGCCGCAAGGTCACGCCGGCAGGCTGAGCGCCCGCCGGCTCCACGCTTAGCGCAGGCCGCCCTCCGCCACCCCGTCGAAGAACGTCACGAGCCCGGTCTCGAGGTCGTATTCGGCGCCAACCACCACGACGCGCCCGGCCGAGACGAGGTCCTCGAGGATCCGGCTGCCATGCCGGAGGTGGTCCGCGGAAGCGCGCACGTTGGCGCGCACGGCCTCGCGCGCGAGCCCTTCCGGAGACCCCGAGCGGACGAGCGCCTCGATGTGCGGCGCGATCCGGTCGGTGATCGAGCGGATGTTGCGCGATTCGTGGCCGAGCCCGGTCTCGATCGCGCGAATCGTCGCACCCACCGCGCCGCACCCGGTGTGCCCCATCACGACGACGAGCCGGGAGCCGAACTGCGCGGCGGCGAACTCGATCGAGCCGATCACGGAGGGGGCGACCACGTTCCCGGCAATGCGGACCACGAAGAGGTCGCCGAATCCCTGGTCGAAGAGGATCTCGACCGGGGTGCGGGAATCGGAGCAGCCGAGGACGATCGCAAACGGGCGCTGCGGCAGCGCGGTGTCGGGATGCCAGCTTCGCGCGGCGACCGCGGTCGAGGATCGGAAACGGCGGTTCCCCTCGACGAGCCGCTCCAGGGCCTCGCGCGGCGTGGGAACGTCCGGATCCCAGGTGTGCGGCATGGGCTGGAATCTACCCCAACGGTGGTCTCGGAACGCTCATAATCCGCCCGTGCTCGCGCCCATTTCCGCAGCGCCGACGCTCCGCGACCGCTATCGCGGCACCCTCCTCGGGCTCGCCGTAGGCAATACGCTGGGACTGCCGGTCGAGGCGTGGCCCCGCGAGGCGATCCAGGAGCGCTATCCCAAGGGCGTCCGCGACATCGATCCGATGGAGCTGGATCTGCCCTGGGACGACGACCTCGCGCAGGCCGTGATCATCGCCGAAGCGATCCTCGAGCACGACACGCTCGGATGCGACGATCTCGCCAGGCGCCTCCTCGAGTGGATGGAGTCGAACGGCCGGGGAATGGGCTCTCAGACTCGCGCCGTGCTCAGCCTGCTCCGGCTCGGCAAGCTGCCTTCGGAGGCCGCCCGCATCGTCTGGGAAGAGAACGACGGCTCTCCGGCGGGAAACGGCGCCGTGATGCGGTGCGCGCCGGTGGCCATGCGCTGGAGGAGCGACCTCCGGCGGCTTCGCGTCGAAACCGAGAACAGCTCGCGCGTGACGCACCATGATCCGCGCTGCGAATGGTCGGCCTTCGCGGTCAACCTGGCGATCGCCATGGCGCTGAATGGGCAGATCCCGTCGATCGAGTCGATCGCGGCGCTGATGGAGGGGGCTCAGGTGTCGCCGCAGACGGTGAGCGCGGTCCGCGTCGTGGCGGGACGGGACCTCGACGATCTGGCGCTCTGCGGCAGGACCATGGGGTACACGCTCAAGGCGATGCAGGTGGGGCTTTGGTGCCTGGAGCGCGGCGTCGATTTCGAGGAGACGCTGGTGTCGGTCATCCGGGCGGGAGGCGACACCGATACCAACGGAGCCGTCGCCGGAGCGGTCCTCGGCGCGCTGCACGGAGCGGGCTCGATCCCGTCCCGATGGACGGCCGGCGTGCCGCAGGCCGAGCGGCTCATCCAGATCGCCGATCGCCTGCTCGAGCGCGCGGAGGCGTGAGGCCCCGGTCCCCGCGATCTACGGCCCGGTCACGATGGGCTGGCCCTGCGCTTCCCATTGGGCGAGTCCGCCCGACATGCTCGCCACCTGGGTGAATCCCGCCTTCAACAGGAGGTCGCGTGCGAAGCGGCTGCGCTTCCCCGAGTGGCAGACCACGACGATCTTCCGGTCGCGCGGAAGGTCGCGGAGCCGGGACGGGAGATCGTCGATCGGGATCAGGATGCTGCCGGGAAGGTGCCCCTCGGCCCACTCCTCCGGCTGCCGGACGTCGATGACGAGCGCGCCCTGCGCGCGAAGGGCGGACGCCTGCGACACGCTCACGGTGGGAGGCAGCGGAGCCGGCTGTTGTGGCGGCACCCGCAGGAGCACGAGCAGCCCCACGATGGACACCATCACGATGACCAGCCACCACAGCCGCCCCATGGCCCCTTCCTCCGCCCCGTTCGAGTCCTGATTCATGCTGGTTCTCCTTCCGGCCGGAATCGTGCTATAAAATGGGGCAGATGCTCGCCCGCCCGGCTTCGACTCCTCGTCCACGGCCGCCCGTCGCGGGAGCGTTGGTTCTGGCGCTCCTGCTCGGACTGCTCCATTCCGCGCCCGCGCGCGCCCAGGAAACCGTGGCCGCCGGCGGCTCGGAGTGGGTCATCAACTTCTCCACCGGCGTCGCCAGGCCGGAGGGCGGCCTTTTCGGCTCCCAGTGGAAGCGCGGGACCACGCTGCTCCTCGGCATCGGCGGCCAGATGAGCACCCATTTCGAGATGGGCGCCGAATTCGGCTACGTCCAGTTCAAGCCCGCAGGCGACAGCATCGCGGTTCCGGGCATCGGCGCGGGCGACAACGTCTGGCAGATGTGGCGGCTCCGGCTCAAGGCCCGGCGGTTCTTCGCCTCCGACGAGGCCAAGATCGCGCCGTTCGTGAGCGCCGGGTTGGGCCTCTATCCGATCGGCGTACAGTCGACCGACTCCCTCGGCACCATCAAGGTCACCCTTTCGGGCAAAGGCGTCTCGATCGGCGGCGGGGTCGACTACCGCGTCGGCGACACCGTCCACTTCGGGCTCGAGGGGCAGTACCACTACGTCAAGACCGACGTCGCCATCGTCCGCTACAAGGCCGCGCCGCTCCTCGAAATTCTCTTCGCGATCCGCTGGTTCCCCGGCGGACCGAGCAGCTGACCGCTCCGGTCCCCGCGACTTCTCCCTCCTAGACCAGCGGGACGTGCGCCCGGTGGAGGCACACGCCACCGACGTACGGCCGCGCGAGCCGCGAGTAGGCGTCGTACTTCATCCTCGCGATCTCGTGATGGTTTCCGGCCTGGAACCAGATGTCGTGGTCCTCGAGGCAGGGATCGAGATACATCGTGATGCCGTAGAGATGCCCGAACGGCGGCATCGCGCCGAGATCGCAATCCGGGAAGAGGCGCCGCAGATCCTCCTCGACGGCCATCTCGAGATCCTGCCGGCCGGTGATGTCGCGCATGGTGTCGAGATCGACGTGCTCGCTCGCGGGGAGCGCCACCATGACGAAATCCCCGGTCGAAATCCGAAGCACGACGACCTTCGCGACGTTCCGGCCCGGAACGTGACTCGTCTGTGCCAGCTCCTGAGAGGTGAACACTTCCCGATGCGGGAGCACTTCGATGTCGGCCCCCCGCTGTCGAATGAGATCCGAGAGACGCTTGTTGATGGCCATGGGACGCCCTCCTTTTCACGGTCCCGACCGACCGCGCTTCAAATCCGCTTGAAGCGTGCCAGTGAGAGCGCCCGCGCGACGTCGGTCTAAGCGGGAGCGGCGCCGGATGTTGAGAGCGCCCCGCCGGAGGCCGCCGGGAGGCGGGTCCGGCGGAACGACTGCCACATTGACACGGACTCTGTCGGCCTTGGCAGGGGTCCCGGCACGGGCGGAGTCCAGCGAGGTCGGGACGATTCCGCGTCTCAGGGCCTCAGGGCGTCGCGGCCGTGGCGACCATCTTCTCGATGACGGGATAGCTGATGTCGGTCCGCGCGTACGGCTGCTCGGGATCGATCATGTCGTGCCGCACTCCGAGCGCCGCCGGGAACTGGTAGGTGGTCACGTCCGCTCCCCGCGCGCGCCACCGTCGCGCGAGCTCGAGGGCGAGATCGTTGTTCACCGCCTCGTCGGTCTCGGTCGTGACGAGGACGATCCGCTTCGCCTTCGGCTTCGCGCGGATCGCGTCGGCCATGACCGCCATGCCGAGCCGGTAGACCTGCGCGATCGCGTGGCTGGCGAACCGCGGATAGCACTGCTGGGGACCGGGAAGGTCCGCCTGGAGCTTCGAGTCCCACCAGACGTAGAAGTTGGGGAGTGTAAGGAGCGCGCCGGTCATCCGGCGCGCGACCGGCCCGGGCATTCCATGCGGGCCGAGCGCTGGGGCAATCAGCACGGCGCCGTCCACGTCCTCGCGGTGCTCGGCGAGCCACCCCGCGAGCACGGCGCTCGAGGAAAGCCCCACGACCACGACGGGGCGGCCGAGCCCATGCGCGATGTCGACCGCCTCCTCCCCGGCCGTCACGAGCTCCTCGCCGTTCAGCCGCGCGAGCTCGGTCGTCATGCGGTCGGCCATGCCGTGCCGCGGGAGGAGCGGCACCACGACGCTCCAGCCGCGCCGCGCGAAGGCGCGCGCGAGCCCGTCGAACTGCTTCGGGCAATTCGTGAATCCGTGGAGCAGCACGATGACGGGAGCCCGCCCGCTCGTGTCGGGCGAGACGAGGATCCGGGTATGGCAGGCCGAGCTCGTGCCTCGCGCCTCTGCGGCGCGCATCGAGTCGGCGAGGGCGAGGGCCGCCGCGCGATCGATCGCCGGATGGAACGGATCCGACGCGCGGACGGCGGAGAGGGTCCCGAGGAGGAGCCACGCCGCGGCCGCCGCGAGGACGACCGCGCCTGCGGCAACCAACGGCCATCGACGTGCGGGTCGGCCGCGCGCGGTCATATGTATCGCTTCAGCTGCGGCCACGCATCGCGGACCGACATCTTCGGCTTGCGCGCGATCGAGACGTCGAGCCCCCGCTCGTACGGCATCGACCAGGGCGAGCTCGTCTGCCCCACGATCTGGATGTCGTCGAAGAAGGCCGCGTTGTCGGCGCGGTCGCCTCCGATGATGATCAGCACGTCCCAGTCGCCCTTCCCCGGACCCCAGAGCCAGTAGCTGTTGTGCCCGCTGATCGCGTGCGGCAGCCCGTATCGCGACCCCAGGACGTCGATCGCCCCCGCCTCGCCGTAGTTCTGGCCGAAGATCTTGCAGCGCTTCTGTTCCTCGGGGCTGAGGCGGCGGTATGCCTCGGCGACCAACGCCGTCATCTGGTCCCAGCCGAACATGTCGGCGTAGTCCTGCGAGAGCGCGCCCATCGCGTGGCGCTCCTCGGTCCGCGGCGCGAGGCCGAGCGCCGCCTGATAGCGGGCGAGCTGCTCGACGGGGAGCACGGGGAGGGCCATCGGGAGGATCGGGATCGCGAGCGCCACGACGAGCGCGGCGAGCACGGGCCGGATCCAGCGCCGGGCGGCCGGCGCGGAGAAGCGCTCGACCGCCACGGCGCCCAGCGCGAGCAGCATCGGGTAGGCGGGCGCGAGATACGAGGCGCGGCTGTGCCCTTGGGCCACGAGCAGGATCAGCACCGAGAGGTAGATCCATGCGAGGACCCGCCCCGCGCGGCCGGCCCCTCCGTAGAGGCCGAAGACGAGCCCTGCGATCCAGACCGGAGCGGCCCCCGGGTTCATCTGGAGGACCTGCTGGACGAGAAATCCCGCGGGCGAGGTGGCCGCCATCTTGATCGCCGTCGCGTTGTGCATGAACTCGAGTGTCGGCCAATCGTTGCGCGCCTCCCAGATCACGTACGGCGCGAACATCGCCGCGGCGATCGCGCCGCAGAGCCACGGGCCAGGCGTGCGGAGCGCGCGGCGGTAGGGCGTGAGCAGCAACCCCACGAGGAGTCCTCCCCCGAGCCAGAAGACGCTGATCTTGTTCAGGAGCCCGAGCCCGAGCACGAACCCGAGCAGGGCCCAGTCGCGCGCGCGGCCGAGGTCGAGCGCGCGGAGGAGGAGCCACGCGGCGAGCGACCAGATCAGGATGTCGATCGCGTTCATCGAGTAGACGCGGTCGGTTCCGAGGAACACCGGGGCGAGTGCGCAGGCGAGAGCCGCGAGCCCCTGCGCGAAGCGGCCGCCGCCGAGCCGCCGGGTCATGAGCCCCGTCAGGAACACGGTGGCCGCGCCCGCGAGCGCCGGAACGAGGCGCAGAGCGGGGAGCGAGTCGCCGAGGAGCGCGCGCACGACCGCGAGGAGCGCGATCGAGAGCGGCGGGTGCTCGACGTAACCCCACGCGAGATGACCCGTGCTCGCGAGGTAGTAGAGCTCGTCGCGGAAGTAGCCGTAGCGGCCGATGACCGCCGCGTGCATGAGGAGCGTCGCCGCCATGAGCGCCGCCAGCGTTCCGGCGGCGAGTCGCGGTCCCGACGTGTCGCGAGTGGCCATCGCCTCCTCTCGATCGACATGATCCGAGATGTTTTTCGGAGCGCAGGAAGTGACGCGCATTGTGGGGGTTATCCGCCCCGCAACGCAACCGCGCCGGGCGGCTCCGATGGAATAGGCTGGGTCGGGCTCCGGGATCGAGGCATAGAATTACGGGCATGGACGCCGCGCGCGGGTCTCTCTCCCGCGCTCTCCTCATCGCGGCGGCCGCCCTCGCGGGCCAGGCCGCCGCCCCAACGATCGGCGCGGGACCGCGCGCCGTCGCCGCGGAGCGCCGCGCGGTGGCCGACCAGGCGCCGGTCGTCGACTCGACCTGGGTCGATCACGATTCCCGTCCGACCCGCCGGCCCCCCGACTGGGAGCCGGGCTTCTACTCGCGGCAATTCCGTGAAGTCGTCGCCGATCCCATCGCCCACATGTTCGACATCCCCGACAAGATCCTCTTCCTCGCGAAGCCGTTCGGCGTGAACCGGCTGCGCGAGGCTGCCGACGTGAACGCGCTCGACGAGGTCCCGAACTCGTCGTGGTTCACGAACCGGAACCACGTCCGCGCGATACCGGCCTCCGAGATGGCGGACGGCCCCGACTCGACGACGCTCCCGACGAAGCCCTGGACGATCACCCATACCAAGCACGGCGGCGCGAGCGCGGGATTCCAGATCAAGGACGCCGACGGCAGGAAGTGGCTGGTCAAGCTCGACGTCCGCGGGTATCCGCAGCTCAGCTCCGGCGCCGACATGGTGGCGCGCACGCTCCTCCGCGCGGCCGGCTACGAGGTGCCGCACAACGAGCCGGTCCGTTTCCAGCGAAGCGATCTCAAGATCGACCCCAAGCTCCAGAAGGGCGGCGCGCGCGGCGCGGAGCGCTTCACCGACGCCGAGCTCGAGTCCACGCTCGCGCGCGGGGCGCGCGCCGAGGACGGCTCCTACCTCGCCATCGCGAGCCTCTTCCTGCCGGGACACGTGCTCGGCTCGGGAACGCTCCAGGGGCGCCGGCCCGGAGACGAGAACGACTGGTACGCCCACGAGAACCGGCGCGAGCTGCGCGGCCTCTGGGTGATCGCCTCCTGGCTCAACTTCTGGGACACGAAGGACGCGAACTTCCTCGACACGTTCGAGTTCGAACCGGACAGCCTCGGACACGTGCAGCACTACCTCCTCGACCCCGGCTCCTCGTTCGGCGCCGACGCCGACGGCGTGAAGCGGTACCAGGACGGATACGAGAGCGTCGTCGACTTCAGCTGGATCGGGAGGCGGATCGTGACGCTCGGCTTCGTGACCGAGCCCTGGAGGCGCGCGCGCCAGGACAGCGGCATTCCCTCGATCGGGCGCTTCACGTCCGATCAGTTCGATCCGGGCGACTTCACGCCGGGCGAGCCGGCCCGGGTCTTCCGCAACATGACCGACGGCGACGCCTACTGGGGCGCGAAGATCGTCGCCTCCTTCTCCGATGCTCAGATCGAAGCGGCCGTCGACGCCGCGCACTACGACGACCCCCGCGCGCGCGACTACCTCGTCCGGGCGCTGATCGCGCGGCGCGACGCGGTCGAGCGCTACTGGTTCGACCGGGTGGCGCCGCTCGACTTCTTCGCCGCCGACGGCGAGTGGCTCCGCTTCCACGACCTGGCCGTCGAGCTGGGCAAGTCTCCGGCGCGAACGTACGAGGTCGAGATCGAGGCGGCTCACGGCGGCGGGGCGATCCCGCCGATGCGCCTCACGGCGCCGGCGGTCCCCTTGGCGGCGCTCGCGTCGGCCGGACCGGTGACGCTCGAGATCGCGATCGAGGGGAGCCGTGCGAAGCCGGTGCGCGTGGAGGTGGACCGCGACGGAAATCTCTGGGCGGTCCGGCGGGTGCGCCACGGGTCGGTCTTCGAGTGGCCACGCTCTTCGGAGGCCGCGACCGCCACGGCCTCCCGAAACGACGTCAATGGCCGGCGAGCAGCTCCCGCGTCCGGTCTCTCCCCGTCGCATCGATGATCGAGCGGATCCGGACCGCGTCCAGCGCGCGGCGGGATCCGTCGGGCAGGTCGATCGTCACGTAGCCCATCCACGGCGACGCCTTCAGCCGGCGCGCCCGCATCCTCTCCCCGTTCTCGAGGGTCACCACCAGCTCTCCCGTCCCGCGCTTGGGAAGGAGCGCGTCGCGATCGATGCCGGGCGGCATCCCCGCGGGAAAGCGGGCGTACTTGGAGACCGATTCCCAGGTGGCGCCGGAGACGTCGCGCAGGGGCTCGCGGGAGCCCGCCCCCGCGGCGATCGAGCCGGTGATGATCCAGATGGGCCCGCTGATGATGAAGCCGAGGCCGTGCGACAACGATACAATGGTGCCGAGCGTCGTCTCCCCCGCCGCTCTCCCCGTCTGCGCCCGGTAGACCTCCAGGCGCGCCGACCGCATGCCCGCGCGCGGGACGGCGTCGAATCCGCCCGCGCCCAGGACGTAGACACTGTCCGTACCGACCGCGAGCAGCTCTCCCTCGACCCGCGCCCGGCCGCGCGCGGGCTCGATGGTCACCCAGCCGCCGTAGGCGGAGCGGACGAGATCCTCCGGACGGTCGAGCCAGCCGCTCGGCGCCCGCGACGAGGCGCACCCGATCGCGCCGGCCGTGGCGGCGAGAAGGCACGCCGCGAGCGCGACCTTACCGGCGCTCATAGCGGCTCCCCCAGAACTGCGATTCCATGCCCGCCTCGATCCGCTTGTACTCCGGCGCGAGCCGGCGGAGCGTGGCGTTGGGCGTGAGGAAGCACTCCACCAGGCGCTCCTGGCTCGTTTCCTTCGCCCATTCCGGCCGCATCCACTCGAGGTAGTAGCCGCGCGCCTCGAGGAAGTATTCGTATCGATCGGACGGATCGGAGACGCGGTACTCGATGACATACTCGTCGCCCGGCATCGTGACGAGCGGCCCGCTCGAGCCGGTGAGCGCGGCGAGCGCCTCGGGATCGGCCCTGCCTTCCTTCAGCACGCGGGCCGGCCGGATCCGCTCGGGCTCGGCCGGACCGGCGAGATGCGCCAGCGCGACGGCGTCGATCCGCCACATGCCGCGCGACATGCGAAGGCGCACGTGTGCCGGCCGCGGGGTGTCCGCCGGCAGGCGGACCAGGTAGGTGTCGGTCGCGATCGGCCCGGTCTCCCCGGCCCGTCCCGCCTCGATCCAATCACCGTGGGCGTTCTCGACCCAGACCTCGATCAGCCCCATCGCGGCGCCGAGCCCGCCGAGGCGGGAGCGCAGCGCCGGGTTGCCCCGCTCCATGCTCGCGAACCAGCGCCCGGCGTCGGTCCCGAGATACGCGAGCGTCTGGTAGAAGAGATAGGTCGTGAGCAGCGACTGGCGCGCCGACACGAGCACACCGCGCTCGCCCGGGGAATCGCCGGCGAACTCGAGGTCGATCGTCTCCTTGGTCGCGAGATCGGCGGAGTCGGCGCGGCTGAACCGCTCGACGCCGTCGAACGAAGCGAGCGCCGCGGCGCAATCCCCTTCCTCGGCGCGCGCCGCGCGCGGCGGGACGACGTGGTCGATGCGGTCGTAACCGCCCGCCACGTCCCTCGCGGCCCGCGGCGACGTTCCCCGCGGTACGGCGAGGATGTCGGCCCGACGGATCACGTGCGTCTCGAGCGCTTCGTTGGTGAGCCGCAGCCGCAGGAGGCCGTCCTTGGGCCGGACCCGGCCGATCGCGTCCACGTCGGTGTCCTCGAGGAAGGGCGCGATGCTCGCGGAGAATCCCTCCGCGAGGACCGGGCCGCCCGGGTCGTTCGCGTCGTAGAACGTGGGGCACGATCCAAAGCACGCCTTCGGATTCGTGATGCAGACGATGGTTCCGACCGCGGTCATCGTCCAGAGCACGGTATAGGCGGCCGCGGCGCCCGAGCTCCGCACCTCGTTCGTCTCGAAGAGCACCACCGAGTCGAACGGCGCCCGCAGCCGTCCCGACGCGACCACCGCGCGGTTCATGTCGAGCCGCTGCCCCGCGCCCTCGATGGCGGAGTCGACCGGGCTCATCTGCCAGTCGGCGAGCACGAAGACCGAACCGTCGCGCATGTGGGCCTTGAGGAACGACGCCTGCCGCGGAACGGCGCGGACGCGCTCGGGACGGACGGTGGTGCGATCGACGGCGTGGATGGAACACCCCGAGGCGGCGATCGCGGCGGCGAGCAGCAAGCGGACGGCGAATCGAGCGCTCATGGTTTCTCCGGCCTGGCGGTGCGGCCGCAGGCCGCGCGCCCTCCAGGGTCTGGGCTTCCGTACCAGAGAACGACCGCCCCCGGGAAACCGCACGCACGGCCTTTCAACGCCCGGGCCCCCGCGCCTGTCCAAGAGGTCGTGACGAGCCGTTCGAGGACCCCCTTTCCAGGAGGAGCCATGCACCGCCGCATCGTGATCGCGTTCGCCGCAGCCGCTCTCGCCGTCGTCCCGCCCGCGCTCACCCGCGCCCATTCCACCGACCACGGCGACGCGCATGGAGACGCGGACCATGGCTTCGGGTACGGAGACGAAGACGACTTCGGGTGGGCCGTCGTCTCGGGAGACCAGACGAGCATGTCCGGGGTGCTCGACCACGGGACGCTCGAGTCGCTGAAGGAGCGCTTCGGCGACGACTTCCTCGTGGTCGACGACGGGGGCCACCGCTTCGTCATCACCGACGAGAAGATGTTCGAGCGCGGCCAGGAGGCCGCCCGCGACCTGCAGAAGTATGGACGCGAGATCGGCGTGATCGCCCGGACGCAGGCGCGGCTCGCCCTCGGCGGCGCGAGGCCGGACCGGCGGATGGAGCGGCTCGAGCGGCGCCGCGCGGCGGTGGAGCGCGAGATGCGCGATGAGGAGCGCCGCGGGGAATCGACCGACGATCTCGAGATCGATCTCATGCAGCTCCAGGCCCAGCTCGATGCCCTGAAGGGGATCCAGAAGGGTTTCGCCCTCACCGACGACCAGCGCGGAGATCTCACCCGGCGGAAGGAGGAGGCCGAGGATCGCCTCCGGCGGTGCGTGCGCAAGATCCACGACGAGATGAAGGACATCCTGAAGGAGGCGAAGGCGCGTCACCTGGCCGAGCCGGTCGAGTAGCCTTCGGCCGATCGGAGCGGGCGCCGTCCGGTCCCCGGCTGGGCGGCGTCCGCTGGCTTGTTAAGCAAGCTTGACTCGAGCCCGCCACGGCACCGTAGAATCTCCTCCTCTTCGTCGCTTCTCGAGACCCGCCCTCGACCGATATTCCGGACCTGTCCGGTCCACGGAGGAGTCCACGATGACCCATGCCGGTGCCGCCGCATCCAAGACCTCCATCCCCGCCCCGGCGCTCGAAGCCCTGCGGACGGGCCTTCGGGGCACGCTCTGCCTGCCCGGAGAAGCGGGCTATGACGCCGCCCGAACGATCTGGAACGCCATGATCGACCGCCGCCCCGCGGCCATCGTCCGCGCGGCGGGGCCCGCGGACGTGATGCTCGCCGTCCGCACGGCGCGCGACCACGGACTCACGCTCGCCGTCCGCGCGGGCGGACACAACATCGCCGGGAACGCCGTCTGCGACGGCGGGCTGATGCTCGATCTGTCGCCGATGAAGTCGGTGCGCATCGACACCGGAGCGCTCACGGCCCGTGTCGAGCCGGGCGTGACGCTGCGCGAGTTCGACCACGAGGCGCAGGCCTTCGGTCTGGCCACCCCGCTCGGCATCAACTCCACGACGGGGATCGCCGGCTTCACGCTCGGGGGCGGCTTTGGCTGGATCAGCCGCAAGCACGGGCTCACCGTCGACAACCTGATCTCGGTCGATATGGTGACCGCCGACGGGAAACTTCTCCACGCGAGCAACCAGGAGAACACGGACCTCTTCTGGGCGGTGCGCGGCGGCGGCGGCAACTTCGGCGTGGCGACGTCGTTCGAGTACCGCCTTCACCCGGTCGGGCCGCAGGTGATCGCGGGCCTCATCGTCCATCCCTTCACGAACGCGAAGGAGGTGCTGCGGGAATATCGCCGGTTCGTGGAGTCGGCCCCCGACGAGGTCTCGGCGTGGGTGGTGCTGCGGCAGGCGCCGCCGCTCCCCTTCCTGCCGCCCGAGGTGCACGGCAAGGAGGTCGTGGTCCTCGCGGTCTGCGCGATCGGGGACATCAAGGAGGCCGAGAAGGCCGTCGCCCCGCTCCGCGCGGTCGGAAAGCCGATCGCCGACGTGATCGGACCCGCCCCGTTCGCCGCCTGGCAGCAGGCGTTCGATCCGCTGCTCACGCCCGGCGCGCGGAATTACTGGAAGTCGCACGATTTCGCGAAGCTCGACGACGGTCTCATCGACACGGTGCTGAATGCGGCCGGGCGGCTCCCGGGCGGCGAGTGCGAGGTCGTCCTCGTCCGCCTCGGCGGCGCGGTCAACCGGCTCCCCGCGAACGCGACGGCCTATCCGCATCGCGACGCCGAATACATCATGAACGTCCACACGCGGTGGCGGGAGGCGGCCGACGACGCGAAGTGCATCGCGTGGGCGCGCCAGCTCTTCGACGCGGCGGCTCCGTTCGCGACGGGCGGCGTCTACGTGAATTTCATGCCGGAGGACGAGGGGCAGCGGGTCGCGAAGGGCGCGTACGGGCCGAACTACGAGCGGCTCGCCTCGATCAAGGCGAAGTACGATCCGAAGAACCTCTTCCACATGAACCAGAACATCAAGCCCGCTTAGCGACCTACGCCCGGAACGGGGCCGGCGGCGCGCGCCGCCGGCCGCCACCCCGGTCACGTTTCGAAGCGCCCCTCCCGCAGGAAGCAGGCGACCTGCGACGCGACGCGCGCGGCGTAGAGCATCCCGGCGTGCGTCTCGGAGACGCGGACGTGCGCGCGGCTCTCGGGATGCATGGTTTCGGAGACGGCGATCACCATGTCGCTCGCCTCGCCGCCCGGCACGACGAGGCGACCGACGAGGAGGCTTCGGTCGCCGGAGAGGACGCCGAGCTCGCGCCCCGCGGGAACGGCGATCGGACTGGCGTAGAGCGCGGCGCGCACGCCGGGCCAGAGGATCGGGACGCGCTCGAAGCGCCGCGCGCTGCTGAGCCCCGCGTGCGGCGTCCCGAGCGTCACGACGCGGCCGGGCCGGTCCCACCGATGGTCCGCCAGCATCCGCAGGACGACGAGCCCGCCCAGGCTGTGCCCCACGAAGTGCACCGTCTCCTCGGGGAGCTCCTCGGCCACGGCGTGCAGCCGGCGCGCGCTCTCCTCGAGCGGATGCCGGCCGGTGAAGTGCCAGAAGAGGGTGACGCGATACCCCCTCCGCCGGAGACGGACGGACATGGGAAGGAGCTCGGTACCGGCAAAGCCGACGCCCGGGACCAGCACGACCCGTTCGTTCATGACGCCATTTTCTCACATCCCCGGACGCCTTGGCCGAGGCGTAGAATGCCCGAGCGGGCCACCGGAGCCCGCAAGGGGGGTCGTCATGTCGCTCCGTTCCGCAGTCCGTGCCCGCTCTCGTTCCGATCCTCGCTCCGTCCAGACCCGACCTCGTTCCCGCCACGGCGCCGCGTTCCGCTCCGTTCTCACCGCGGCTCTCACCGCCGCCGGGCTCGCCGTTTCGGGCTCCGCGTCCGCCCAAACGGGAACCTCCCTGCACGAAGGCGCCTGGAGCCTGGAATTCCAGGTGCAGCCCGGGATCTTCGGATCGTCGAACGCGGCAGGCCTCGCGGCGAAGCACATGACCTCCGATCGCTCCGCCGTGCGCCTCGGTATGCTGGTCGGCGTCAGCTCATCGGACACGCGTGGTTCCGACCTGCTGAATGAGATCGCGCCGTACGACACGCTTCACGAGAGCGCCTCGCTTCAGTCCTACGGCGACACGCGGGACGTCTCTCTCTTCATTCACCTGGTCCGGTACATCGGCGTTCGGGGCCGGTCGGGGCTCTTCATCGAAGGCGGACCGACGGGGCGGTGGCACTCGGAGGAGTTCGGAGACACGTGGCTCTACGCCCGGGTGATGCAGCAGCAGCTCGGCGATGCCGACATCTGGTACTACGGCGCGGAGGCTCAAGCGGGGTTCGAGTGGTTCTTCACGCGTCGCCTGAGCCTGTCGGGGCGGTATGGATTCTCCGCGCTGCGCAACGAGGGAAAGCGGACCCTTCGCTACGTCGCTGCGGACGTCGGACAAGGGTACTCGCGGGACGATTTCCGGTCGACTCGATCGAACGGATTCAGCGTCCAGACGACCCCTTCCGCGGTGGCGCTGGTGGCGTACTGGTAATCGACGCCTCTCCCGCGCTCGGCCAGACCGTGGAGTCCGTGACTTGGATCCGGCGTTCGCGCGGCGCGGCTACGACCAGATGATCGCGACGCCCCAGTGCGGCGGCTCGAGCGGCTCGCCGCCGACCCCCACCAGCTCGGATTCCGGCTCGGCCCCGGAATGGAAGACCAATTCCGGCTCGGGCCAGTGGGCCCGCTCCTGCTCGGAGCCGTGGACCCCCTCCGTCCCGGGCACGTGCCGTACGGGAGCGAGCCCCGGGACGGGCTCCGGCACGTGCCGTTCGGGAAGAGCTACTTCAGGAAGGGATGCGCCCGCGGGGCCGCCGTGGCGGAGGCGGGCCGCGCAGTAGCGTCCGAAGACCCGCATCGCGCGGTCGGCGGATCGGAAGACCGGCACGCCGCCCGCCTCGAGGGCGCGGGCGAGCGGATCGTAGACGCCCCCCGCGTCCACGACCGCGACCCACGCCTTCGTGCGCTCGCCCGCGAGCCGCAAGAGCCGCGGCGCGAGCGCTTCGGGGCGCGCGAGGTCCTCCGCGTGCTCCGGCGCGGGCGGAAGCGTCTGCAACGCGCCGGTCAGCGGAACACACCCGATCACGCCCACGTCCACACCGGGATCGTCGAGAATGGCGCGGGCGACCGCTTCGTACCCCGCGTCGTCCAGGATCGGCGTCACGTCGAGCGGATTGCGCACGCTCACGATGCCGTCGAGCGCGCTCCGCTCGAGGGCGTCGCGTAGAGCCGATCCGGTCGCTTCCGCGAAGGAGGCGAGCCGGAAGGGCCCGAGACGATCGGCGATCGCCACCGACTCGTACCCGGCGTTCGAGACCGCGCCGAGCGAGAAGCCCGACACGGAGCGCTCGCGGAGCATCGCGAACAGCCGGACGAGATCTTCGAACTCTTCGAGGCTCTCCGCGACCACGACGCCGGCTTCGCGCGCCAGCGCGCGCGTGACCGCGTAGTTGCCGGCGATGGCTGCGGTGTGGCTCGAGGCCGCGTCGCGCCCCGCCGACGTGCGGCCGCCGCGATAGAGGACCACGCTCTTCCCCATCGCCGTGATCGCTTGCGCCGCGGTGAGGAAACGGGCGCCGTCGAGCGGCCGGAAACCTTCGAGGTAGACGGCGAAGACGTCCACGCGGGGGTCGGATTTCAGATATTCGAGGTAATCGGCGACCGTGAGGTCGGTCTGATTGCCGATCGTGATCGTGTAGACGGGATTCACGCGGTCGAGCTTGCTCGACTTGGAGACGGCGAACGCGCCGCTTCCCGCGATGAACGCGATGGGATCGGGCGCGCGCTCCGGGACCGGCAGCTTGTGCCCGGGGATGAAGAACGTGTCGATGGAGCCGGGCGCCGACCGGACGCCGAGGCAGTTCCCGCCGTTCACGACCGGACCGCGCCACGAAGTGGCGCGCGACCTCTCGATGGCCTCGCGCATCCGCGCGACGATCTCCCCGCTGCCCTGATGCTCCTCGAGCCCGCCCGGAATGAGGATCACCGATTCCGCCCGGCGATCGCGCGCGATCTGTTCGACCAGCGCGGCCGAGACCGGCGCCGAAATGCTCAGCACGACGAGATCCGCCCGGCGATCCCCCCCGTGGAAGGCCGGTTCGTCGGGAAGATCGGCGAGCGACGGCACGCAGCGCACGCCGTCGAGCGCGGCGGCGCCCGGCTTCACGACCACGACGCGGGCCGGATCGAACCCGGCGCGGAGCACGTTGCGCAGGATGATCCGCCCCGGATTCATCCCCTTGTCCGAGACGCCGACCAGCGCGACCGACCCGGGCGAGAGGAGCCGCTCGATCTTCTCGATCGGCCGCGGCGCCGCCGCCGCGAGGACCGGTCCCCGCGCCGGGATCGCGAGCGCGTCCAGCGCGACCAGCCGTCCGTCGCTCACGGCGAGCGGATTCACCTCCAGCTCGAGGAGCAGCTCCGGCGGGACCGCCTCGCCCAACGCGAGCAGCCGACGCACGATGTCGGCAAGCGCCTCGACGGCGAGGAGCGGCGCGCGCCCGCGCTGGCTCCGGGTGGCGAGGCGCACCGCGGCCACGCGTTCGAGCGACCGCTCGATGGATCCGCCGCACGCGAGCGCCGGGGAGAAGACGGCGAGCGCCTCCTCTTCCTTGAACGCTCCGGCAAGGCGCTCCGCGTGGAGCCCTCCGGCGCCGACCGAGACCACCGGGCCGAAGTCCGGCGTCCAGCGCAGGCCGACCAGGAACTCGTGGCCGAGCGAGGCGTCGTAGCGGACGCATTCCTCGAGGAGGAAACCGATCGGGAGCCCGTCGAGCCGGCGCGTCATCGCCTTCATCTCGGCGACCACGAGGTCGCGGCTCGAGGGGAGGATGCGCACCGCTCCGGCCTCCGTCTTGTGGAGGAGGCCGGGAGCGAGCGCTTTCAGCACGACGTGCCGCCCCGGGAACGGCGGATCGGCGAGACCCTCGGCTCCCGCCGGTCCGGAGAGGGCGATGCGCGCCGGCGTCGGAATTCCAATGGCGCCAAGGACAAGCTTTGCGTCGAGCTCCAGATAACCGACGCCCGCGCGGCGGGCGTCGGTCAGGAGGCGGCGCGCAGCATCGATATCGGGCGGGCGTGCCGTCATGACCGAGCCTCGTGACCCGCCAACGGGCGGTCCGCCATCAGGGCAGCCGACGCGCCTTCGCGGAGCGCGGCCAGGTTCGCCTTCACGATCGACTCCCCCTTCCGTTGGAACGTCTCCCGCACTGCCGCCTCGATGGTGTCGAGCCGGAGCGGAAGCAGTCGAGACGCGGCTCCGACCATCGCGGTGTTCACGGTCTGCAGGTCTCCCGCCTGGTCCGCGATCCGCTCGGCGTCGACGATGACGGCGTGCGGCAGCGACCGGACCTTTGCGAGGACCGCCTCGATGGGCGGATAGTCCTTGATGTTCAGGAACGGCGTCGAAGCGGTGACCAGCGTTCCGGTCGGCGCGAGCCACGCGAGGTAGCGCAGGCTCTCGACCGGCTCGAGGCTCAGGATGAGATGCGCGGTCCCGAGCGCGATGAGATCGCTCTCGATCGGCGTCTCGGAGAGACGCAGGTGGGCCTGCACGGCGCCGCCCCGCTGGGCCATCCCGTGCACCTCCGACTGCTTCACGAAGAGTCCTTCCGCGAGGGCGGCGCGGCCGATGATGGCAGCCATGGAGAGCACACCTTGGCCTCCCACGCCCGCGAGCACGATGTCGTATCTCATCGCGCCGCCCCCGCAGCCAGCTCTTCGCGCGGCGCGTGCGCGCCCGCCGGAGCCGCCGTCTCCGCGCGGGGGGCGATCTGCTTGCACGCCCTCCGCGCCACCACGACGGAAAGGCCGCGGTGCTCGATCTCGCGCCGGATCACCTCCGCGTTCTCCTGCACGCGGCGCGGATGCGGATCCAGCACCTGGAAGTGCGCGCGGTCGACCCCCAGGCCGCGCACGATCGCGTCGAGCCGCTCCGAGGAGACGATCGTCTCCTGCGTCCCGGTCATGGCCACCGTCATGTTGTCCAGGATGAGGAGCGTCATGTCGGTGTTCGCCGCGGCCGCGTCGAGGAGCGGCGTGAGGCCCGAATGGAGGAACGTGCTGTCGCCGATCACGGCGACCACCGGCCAGGCGCCCGCCTCGGCCGCCCCCTTCGCCATTCCGATCGACGCGCCCATGCAGACGCACGACTCGACCGCCGAGTAGGGCGGCAGCGCGCCGAGCGTGTAGCAGCCGATGTCCGAAGTGACCCGCGGCGACGCGTACCCTTCGAGCGCCTTCGCGAGCGCGCGGAAGGAGAATGCGTGCGGGCATCCCTCGCAGAGCTGCGGCGGACGCGCGGGCAGCGCGAGCCCTTCGAGCACGATCGTCGGACGGGACGGCAGGCCCAGCGCCGCGCGCACCACGTCGGGCGTGAGCTCGCCGGTGGCCGGCACGTGGCCGGTCAGCCGTCCGGCCACCGCGATGCTGGAGGGGAGGAGCCCGCGGATGCGGCTCTCCACGAAGGGGTAGCCGTCCTCGAGCACGAGGATGTGCCGCGCGCGCGCGGCGAGCCGCCGCACCAGCTCGGCCGGGATCGGATAGCCGCCGAGGTGCAGGTGCGAGGGCTCGAACCGGAGCTCGGGCGCAGCCTCGCGGAAGTAGTTCCGCGCGATGCCGCACGTGATGACCGCGAAGTCGGAGTCGCGCATCACGAGGTGGTTCCAGCCGCTCTTGTCCGAATGCTCGACGAGCGTGGTCTGCCGCTCGACCAGGTCCTTCCACTGCCGCCGCGCGTTCATCGGAAGGAGGATCCAGCTGTTCCGCGCGGGCGGCTTCTCGAGCGGCCGTTCGCCGAGCGCGGGCCCGACCTCGACCACGGTCCGGCTGTGCGCGAGCCGGGTCACGATCCGGAGCGCCACCGGCATGTGGAACTCCTCGGAGAGCGTGAAGGCCTCGCGCGTCATGTCGTAGGCCTCCTGCTGCGTCGCGGGCTCGAGGCAGGCGACGTGCGCGAACTCGGCGAGCTCCCGCGAGTCCTGCTCGTTCTGCGAGCTGTGCATGCCGGGATCGTCCGCCACGGCGACGACGAGGCCGGCGTGCACCGAGACGAGCGCCGAGTTGACGAAAGGATCGGCGGCCACGTTCAGCCCGACGTGCTTCATCGAGACGAGCGCGCGGCGCCCGGCGAACGACGCGCCGAGCGCCTCTTCGTAGGCCGTCTTCTCGTTCGCGCACCACGCCGCGCGGGGCGCGCCCTTCCGGGCGTACGTGTCGAGAATGAACTCGAGGATCTCGGTGGATGGTGTGCCGGGATAGCCGTAGGCGGCGCTGATTCCGGCATGGATCGCGCCGAGCGCGACGCATTCGTCGCCGAGAAGGACTCTGCCGGTCATATGCCCGTCAAAACTGCAATCCGCGTGCCCAGAAACCGCGTCAGCGGATACGCGGCGGTGCCAACGGGCTTGCTTGAAGTTACGCGGCCGGGTGGATCGGAGCTCCGGATCCCTGCGGACCCTATCGGATGACGGAGCCTGCCACGTTGTCAGGCGAACATGCCGGGTTCAGCACGTTTCGGAGCGACCATCCTGACGCGACGCCGCGCGTGGCAGGGCGCGTCGCAGGTGAACCAAGGTCGCATGTCCGTCGAGCGGCGTGAGGCGCATCATCAAGATGCATGATTCTTACCGGCGTCCATCTCCTGCTCACGTACACGTGCACGTACGAGTGCGACCACTGCTTCGTCTGGTCGAGCCCCGAGCAGAGCGGCGTGATCACCATTCCCAAGCTGGACGAGCTTCTGCGCCAGAGTCGCGATCTCGGAACGGTGGAGTGGTTCTACTTCGAGGGAGGCGAGCCGTTCCTCTACGCCAGCCTTCTCCGCTGGGGAGCGCAGCGCGCTCGGGAGCTCGGCTTCCGCGTCGGCGTGGTGTCGAACGGCTACTGGGCCATCGGTCCGGAGGAAGCGTACGAGTGCCTGCGCGACTACGAGAATCTAATCGATGATCTCTCGATCAGCTGCGACTCCTACCACGGAGATGCCGAGCAGGAAACTCGCGCGCGGCATGCGACGGCCGCGGCGATGCGCCTCGGCATCCCCGCCGGGATCATCCGGATCGCGCCGGTCTCGACCGATGCCGCGCGGCGGGTGGGACAGCTCCCCGAGGACGAGTCGGTCGTCATGTTCCGCGGGCGCGCGGCCGAGCGCCTGGCGCCACAGGCGCCGCGCGCCCCATGGGACACCTTCACGTCATGCCCGCACGAGGACCTGCGCGAGCCGGGACGCGTGCACGTCGATCCGCTCGGATGGGTGCACGTCTGCCAGGGGATCGCGATCGGGAACGTGTTCCAGACGCCGCTGCGCGAGATCTGCCGCGACTACCGCCCTGAGGCGCACCCGATCGTGGGGCCGATCCTCGCGGGCGGCCCCGCCGAGCTGGCGCGGCGTTACCGCTTCCCGCACGAAGACGCCTACGCCGACGCCTGCCATCTCTGCTACCGCACGCGCGAAGCGCTCCGCGCGCGATTCCCCGGAGCGCTCGCCCCGGCCCAGATGTACGGAGGTCCCGCGAGCGCGTAGGCGCCCGCCTCTGAGTCACGGTCGCAAATCCTCGGCGACAGCGTCATGGCAATGCCGAGATCCGGCCGATCGCTCCCATCGTGGCGTCCGCGAATTCGTGATCCACGAACGTGTAGGCTCCGGGCTCGGGGACGACGAACTCGATGACGGCGCCTCCGCTCGCGGGCAGCAGGACAGTCTGCAGGCCCCGGAGCTGATTGGCTGGATTCCCGTCGACCCATACTCGATCGAGAATCGTCCCGATGACGTGGAAGCTGGAGGTTCCGTTCGGCCCCGCATTCAGGACGTAGAGACGCACGCGCTCTCCCGCCTTGGCCTGCAACGGCTCCAGCACGTGGCGGTTCGGCTTTCCGTTGAACGCGACGTAGGTGGGTGTCTTCCGCAGCGCCGCACCGATGTCGATGGGCCGCGGCCCGGTCTTGGATCGGTCCAGGTACAGCTCCGACTCGATGAGCGCGTATTCGCGATCGGCCCGGGTCGGGTAGCCGTCCCTCGGTTCCACGATGATCATCCCAAACATGCCCGAGGCGATGTGCTGCAGGACCGGCGCCGTCCCACAGTGGTACATGAAGACGCCGGGGTAGTTCGCAGTCCACTCGTACCGCAGCTGCATTCCGGGTCCGATCGATTGGTACTTGTCCACCGGGTCGACCATGGCTGCGTGGAAGTCCATCGAATGCGGCATGGGGAAGGTGATCCCCGCGGCCTGATCGGAGCGGTTGACGAGCGTGAACCGGATGCGGTTGCCCTGCTTGATGTGAATCACCGGGCCCGGAACGACTCCGCCGAAGGTCCACGCAATATACGAGGCCGTATCGGCGACCTGGATGACCTGGTGCGTGACGTCGAACCGGATCTCGTGGATGACCGCATTTGCAGTCGGGGCCACTTCGGGGGCGATGCTGAGTCCCATGCCCGCGAAGGCTGGACCCGACGATGGACCCGCCGGCGAGACGACTGCGGCCGGGCCGCCGTAGATCATGGTCTTGGTCGGCAGCGAGCCCTGGTCGCGCTGGCAGCCGGGCATGGTGAGTCCGAGGACGCACGCGGCCGCGAGAGCGACCGCGCGGCGGCCCGGCATCCTTTCGTGATTACGGCTCATTCTCAATCGCTCCTTTCATTCTTGCCCGCGACCCGAAGCATCGATGGTACCTCCGGACCGAACCCGAAGCGCGCGGGGTCTCGCGAGCGCCTCGAAACCGAGCGGGCCGCGCCGGGGTACCACGCCTACGTGCTGCTTCGTCATGCTTCGGTGATCCCGATCACCGTCGCGCGGGAGTAGCGACCCCGTATACTCGTATCGCCTCGGGCGGGTCGGGCGGCGAGCGGGCACTCGAGCCAAGGACGGACGCCTCCCTTGAGTCACACCAGACGCACGGTCGGAACGCTGGCGCTGCTGCTGGTTACGGCTCTGCCCGGCTCCCTCGCGGCCGCCCCCGTTCCCGCGGTGGAGTACCTCTCGCCCGCTCCCGGCGCGGGCATGGTTCTTCCCCAGACCAACGTGATCCTCCGACCGGGCGGTATCGTCGATCCAGCCTCCCTCGCCTCCGAGTCGCTCCTCGTCGTGATCGGATCGATTTCGGGCCCGCACTCCGGGCTGCTCGCCCTCGCCGGCGACCGCCGGACCCTGACGTTCCGACCCGATCTCCCGTTCGTCTCCTCGGAAACGGTGACCTGCCGGCTCGGACCGGGGCTCGTCACCGACACGCGCGCGGACATCCCCGCGGGCGAGTTCACGTTCACCATCGCGGGGCCCGATCGCGAGGCGCTTCGGAGCTACGTCGCCGCGCCCGACAGCGACGAGCTCGCGGCGGCTGCGCTCCGCGCGCCTCGAATCGTGCTACGCCAATCGGCCGCCGCCGCCGCGCTTCCCTCCGACTTCCCGAACGTCGCCGCCGACTCGCTCGGCCCGACCGCGGCGGGACGTCTCTTCCTGAGCGACATCTACTTCCAGATCGCGGGGCCGCGCGTCCCCTCGTACCTCATGATCCTGAACAACGACGGGACGCCCTACTGGTACAAGCACCTCGACGGCATCGGGCTCGACTTCAAGCTCCAGCCCGCGACCGGCCAGCTCACCTACTACGACACGTCGGGCGCCTGCTTCTATGCGATGGACGCCCACTATGCCGTGGTCGACAGCTTCCGGTGCGGGAACGGATACACGACCGACAGCCACGACCTCGTGCTCCTCCCGAACGGGCACGCGGTCCTCATGAGCTACGACCCCGAGGTGGTGGACCTGAGCGCGATCGGCGGCTATCCCGACGCGATCGTGATCGGACTCATCATCCAGGAGCTGGACCAGGACAAGAACGTCGTCTTCCAGTGGCGGAGCTGGGACCACTTCCAGGTGACCGACATGCTCTTCCACCCGATCGCCGCTCCCGTGGTCGACTACGTGCACGGCAACTCGATCGACGTCGATCCCGACGGAAACTTCATCCTCTCCTCGCGCCACATGAACGAGGTCACGAAGATCAGCCGCTCGACCGGCGAGATCCTCTGGAGGATGGGCGGGAAGAACAACCAGTTCACGTTTTCGAACGACCCGATCCCCTTCTCGCACCAGCACGACGTGAAGCTGCTTTCCACGGGCCACCTCACGATGTTCGACAACGGGAACTTCCGCGTGCCGCAGTTCTCGCGCGCGCTCGAGTACTCGATCGACGAGACGCAGAAGACGGCGACGCTGGTCTGGGAAAAGCGTCTCACCCCGGACGTCTTTGGCGTCGCGTTCGGGACGGTGCAGCGTTTCGAGAACGGCAACACCCTCGTCGGATGGGGCGCCACGACGCCGACGCTCACCGAGCTCGACCCTGACGGAAACATCGTCGAGCGGCTCACGTTCGATCCGGGAATCGCCTCGTACCGCGCGTTCCGCTTCGAGTGGCCCCCGGTCAAGCCGGCCCTGGTCGACTTGAGTCCGGGGACCGTGGTGGGCGGAAGCCGCGGCTCGTCGATCCGCGCCACGATCGAGCCCGATTCGGCCGATTTCGCGCTCGCAGACGTCGAGGTCTCCACCATCCGGCTCGAGGGCGTGCCCGCCGATACGGCCACCGCGGCGCTCGGATCGAACGCCCTCTCCGTCGACTTCTCGGAGGAAGCGGTCAAGAGCCTGCTCCAGCCGGGGTCGAATCGCGTCGCGGTCTCGGGCGCGCTCGCGACGGGCGACGGCTTCCGCGGTTTCGCGGACCTCCGGCTCCTCGACTCGAGCACGAGTCCCGCGAAGACGCAGGCGCATCTCGTCTCCCGCCCCGGCGCGGTCCCGGTCGTGATGACCGTGCCCGGCGGCCTCGCCATTCGCAGCGCGGGCGCCCGGGCGCGGTTCGCCGTCTACGACGCCCGCGGGCGGCTCGTGCGGCGGTGGAAGGCCCGGCTCGACTCGGGGCAGCAGGCCGCCTGGGACGGCCGGCAGTCCGACGGGCGCGAGGCGTCGAGCGGAATCTACTTCGTGCGGGTCGAGAACGGGCAGCCGGGCCAGGCCCTCAAGGTCGCCATCGTCCGCTAGCCTCCTCCGGGACGTGCCGCCACCGGCGCCGGAGTCTTGGTACTTTGAACCTTTGTTCCTTCCCTCCGGTAACTGTAACTCTGCCGGACCGCCTTCCCGCAAACGGCAGCTTTGTAGCTAACCCGCGTATTTTCAGCCTGTTGAAGAGCTAGGCCTCCTGCCGTGGCATTGTTCCTGCCATTACCCGGCGATTGCGGAGTGCTGGAGCCAATTGGCTCGGACCTCCAAGCATCTAGCCGGCTGGCCGCGTGACGCCGGACGGCGGGTTTTGGCCCGGACAAAGAAAGGGCATTCCATGCGAAGCACGACTTTGGCACTTGCCGCCATCTTCCTCCTGGCAACGAGTCCGGCCTTCGCGGGGGGCATCGAACTCGGCGGCTATGGCGGTTACGGGTGGCCGGGCGACTACGGCATCTTCCACCCAGAGAAGCACGCGCTCTTCGGCGGCCGGATCGGATTCTTCCTCACGGACAACTGGAGCTTGGAGTTCTCGGCTCAGCGCCTCGGCACGAAGACGGAGTTCGACGACTCCCTCGGCTTTGCCCCTGCGGACGTCCATCTCTCGGCCCTCCGCGGGAACATCCTCTACAACTTCGGGCACTGGGGAGCCGGTGTGCGGCCGTTCCTGACGGTGGGCGCTGGCCGCGAGAAGTTCAGCGTCGATCCGTACGGACCCGCGGTCGGACCGCTGAACCCGAGCTACGAGTCCGGTAAGTTCGGCTGGAACGCCGGCGCCGGGCTTCGGTTCGCCCTCGGGCGCACCGTGAACCTCCGCCTCGAAGGGCGCTACGTCCATACCAAGCTGGGTGACCCGTACGATGAAACCGAGAAGAACTGGGAGGCCACGGCCGGCCTGAGCCTCCTCTTCGGCCACCATCATCATGAGGAGGAGCACGCCGAGGCGGCTGCCGCGGCGCCGAACCAGCCTCCGACGGTGACCTGCACGGCCGATCGCGCGCAGATCCTGCCGGGTGAGACGGCGACCATCCATGTCACGGCGGCGGATCCCGAAGGCGGCCCGCTCACCTACGCGTGGACGTCAAGCTCGGGGCACGTCGCCGGCACCGGCGACGCCGCCACGTTCGACTTCGCGAACGCGACTCCGCCGGCATCCGCCACGGTCACCGTCCGCGTCACCGACGATCACGGCAACAGCGCGACATCGGACTGCACGATCGCCCTGGCCGCGCCGCCGCCGCCGCCGAAGGCCGAGGCCGTCTCGTGCGTGTCGGGCGGCTTCCCGCGCAACCTGTCGCGGTTGAACAACGTGGACAAGGCTTGCCTCGATGACGTCGCTCAGCGGCTGAGCGCCGATCCGCGCGCCCGCGTGGTCGTGATCGGCTACTCCGACGCCGGTGAAAAGACCGCCGGCATCGCCCAGAAGCGGGCCGACGCGGTGCAGGACTACCTGACCCGCGAGCGCAATATCGACAAGTCGCGCATCGAGACCCGATCCGCCGGAAACACCAAGCCGCTCGGATCGGCGGAGCAGAACCGCCGCGTCGAGGTCTGGTTCGTGCCGGAAGGAGCTTCGGTGCCGACGCAGTAGCTGGAATCCCTTTTCGAATGAATCACGGGGCGGGTCCGACGAGGGCCCGCCCCGATGCTTTGTGGTCGGGGGCGTAGACCCACGTGACCAAGCGGCACAGACGATGCAGTTGTTCCCCCACGGGAGGTGACGATCGTGGGGGTTCATGCCCCCGTGATTCGGAACCCTATATGGACGCGCTACTTGGCAACGTGCCGCGCCGGGTCTCTCCGCCGCGGATCGAAGATAGAAGGACAGAATGTCATGGGCGGCTTACCCAAGCGTTCCATGGCTCTCTGCGGGGGATCCCGCTCCTCGCCCTCGCAGCGACGCTCCTTTGCTGCGCTCCGTCTGTTGGGCGCGGGGAGAGCTGGGTCCCGGTGGGCGCCCCGGGCGGCAACGTCCGCTCGCTGGTCCTCGACTCCCGCGACGCCCAGCGGCTCTATCTCGGCACCGCCGACGGCCTGCTCTATCGCTCGGACGACGGCGGGATCCGCTGGCATCGCCTCTCGCCCGGCTTCCCGCGGCGCGGCTGCAGCCTCGACGCCATCGGCGTCGATTCCCACGGCATCGTCTACGTCGGCTACTGGGAGGTGCACGGGAGCGGGGGCGGCGTCGCCCGGAGCAACGACGGCGGGAAAAGCTTCACGATCCTGAAAGGGGTCGAAGGCGAGTCGGTACGCGCGCTGGCCCTCGCCCCCTCGGACCCGAAGACGCTCGCCGCGGGGACGCTCAGCGGCGTCTTCCTCTCGCGCGACGGCGGCAGCTCGTGGTCGCGCATCACGCCGAAGGGCCATCCCGACCTCCGCAACGTCGAGTCGCTCGCCTTCGATCCGGAAAACGCGAACATGTTGTACGCCGGCACGTGGCACCTGGCCTGGAAGACGCCCGACGGCGGCGCGAGCTGGGTCCCGGTGCATCGCGGCATGATCGACGATTCCGATGTGATGACGCTCACGGTGGGCCACGGCCGGCCGCAAACGATCTTCGCCACGGCCTGCACCGGCATCTATCGCATGACCGACGGCTCGGAGCAGTGGACCAAGCTGCGCGGGATCCCCTACTCCGCCCGGCGCACGCGCGCCTTCGCGCAGGGCGACGACGATCCCGATCTCCTCCTTGCCGGTACCACCGAGGGTCTCTGGGTCACCGAGGACGGCGGGGGCAACTGGTGGCGGATGACGCCCAAAGATCTCGTCGTGAACGCCGTCGTGACGCAGCCGGGCGGCACCATCCTCCTTGGGACGGAGGGGGCCGGCGTCCTCCGCAGCACGGACCGCGGTCGAACGTGGGCCTCGTCGAATACCGGGTTCCGGGAGCGATTCGTCTTCAAGCTGCTCTTCGACGACGCGGGCGGACGGCTCGTGGTGGCCGTGTGGGGGCCGCCACACTACAGCGGCGTCTTCGTCTCGCCCGGGGTCTCCGGCCCATGGACCCGGCTCGGCGAGGGCCTTGACGGGCGCCAGGTGCTCTCGCTCGCGCTCGACGGAGAGACGATTCTCGCCGGCACCGACGACGGGCTCTATGCGCGCGGACCGGCCTCGAGAGCCTGGACGCGCGTGAGCACCGGGGCCCGCGACGAAACGCATCCGCGCGTGACCGAGCTCCTCGTGACCGGCGATCACGTCATCCTCGCCGCGACGCCGGACGGTCTACTGCGGAGCGCCGACGATGGCCGAACGTGGACGAGATCGCCGCTCGGGAGCGTCGACCCCATCCACGCCCTCGCTCACTCGTCAGGAGATCCCAATCTGGTGGTGGCGGCCGCGGGCCCCGGCTTCTTCCGTAGCCGCGACGGCGGAGCCACATGGGAGGCGGTCTCGTCGGAGCTGGGCAGCTTCACCATGCACGAGATCACGTTCCTGCCGAATGGGGACCGAGCTCTGCTCGCGACGACCTCGGGGGGCCTGCTCCGCTCGGACGACCAGGGTGCGACGTGGCGCCGCGTCGGCGGGGGACTGCCGCGCTCCGATCTCACGGGCCTCGCGGCGCGCCCGGATGGCCGGACCCTCTACGTGAGCGACTTCAGCTTCGGCGGGATCTTCCGCAGCTCGGACGGCGGCGCGACGTGGCAGCGGATGCCGACCGATGGGCTGGGCTCGGACCATGTCTGGGCGCTCGGCCTCGACCCCGCGGCTCCGGACGTCCTGTTGGCATCGTCATCGGCGGGCGGCCTGCACGCGCTCATGCCGCCGCGGCGCCACGAATCTCGCGGGCGGGATGTCTCGAGCACCGAGAATCCGGCGGACCTCACCCCGGAAGGGGGTGCAGTCCCCACCTCGGCCAGCCCCTCTCGTTAGCGCGGCATTGCTCATCAGCGCCTGACAACCGGCATCGGTCCGTCTAGACTTGCGGGCTATGCCTCTTTCCACGGGAACCCGACTCGGCACCTACCAGATCACCGGCCCGCTCGGCGCCGGAGGGATGGGCGAGGTCTACCGCGCGCGCGACACGCGCCTGGGTCGCGAGGTGGCCGTGAAGGTCCTGCCCGGCGCGGTCACGTCCTCCCCGGATCGGCTCGCCCGCTTCGAACGCGAGGCCCGCACGGTCGCGGGGCTCAGCCATCCGAACATCGTCACGCTCTTCTCGGTGGAGGAGGAGTCCGGCGTCCGGTTCCTCACCATGGAGCTGGTCGAGGGGCAATCGCTCGATCGCCTGATCGCGGCGGGCGGGCTTCCGCTCGCGCGCGTCCTCGACCTTTCGATCCCGCTCGCGAGCGCCCTCGTCGCCGCGCACGAGCGCGGCGTCGTGCACCGTGACCTGAAGCCCGGAAACGTGATGGTGACCGCCGACGGGTGGGTCAAGGTGCTCGACTTCGGTTTGGCGAAGGTCGCACAGGAAGCCGCGGATGGCGCCGACGCGCGCACGGTCGGCGCCACGGCCGATGCGCCGATCTCGGGCGCGGGCCAGGTCCTCGGCACGGTGCCGTACATGGCGCCCGAGCAGGTCCGGGGCGAAACGGTGGACGCGCGCGCGGACGTCTTCGCGCTTGGGATCATCCTCTACGAGCTCGCGACGGGACGCCGGCCGTTCCAGGGCGCCACGCCGGCCGACGTGAGCTCGGCGATCCTGCGTGACGTGCCGACGCCGGTGCTGAGCCTGCGCGCCGATCTGCCGCGCGACCTCAACCGGATCGTCGCGCGCTGTCTCGAGAAGAACCCGCGCGACCGCTTCCAGACCGCGCGCGACGTCTACAACGAGCTGCGGTACGTCCAGCGGGAGACCGCGACGGGGGCGGCCGGCGCGGCGCCCTCGTCGGAGTTCGGCATGCCGGCAGGACCCGCGTCTGGCGCGCCATCCTCGGCGGCCGGCTCGCCCGCCACGCCCGCGCCACGCACGCCCAGTCCGTCCTCGGCGTCGGCGTCCCTTTCCGCGCTGCAGGGCGAGGTCCCCTCGATCGCGGTCCTCCCCTTCCTGAACCGGAGCCGGAGCGAGGAGGACGAGTACTTCTCGGACGGGCTCGCCGACGAGCTGTTGAACGTGCTCACCAAGATCCGCGGCCTGCGCGTCGCGGCGCGCGCCTCCTCGTTCCAGTTCAAGGGAAAGAACGAGGACCTCGCCTCGATCGGCGAGAAGCTGAACGTGGCGACGCTCCTCGACGGCACGGTGCGGAAGTCGGGGAACCGGGTCCGGATCTCGGTCCAGCTCGTGAAGGCCGCCGACCGCATCCAGCTCTGGTCGGAGACGTACGACCGCTCAATGGACGACATCTTCGCGGTGCAGGACGACATCGCGCAATCGGTCGTGAAGGAGCTGCGCACGACGCTCCTCGGCGAGGCGCCGGACTCAAAAGCGACCGGCGAGGCTCGGGCCGAGGTGGCTGAGGTGGCCAAGGGCCACGGGAAGAACCCCGAGGCGCATCGGCTCTACCTCGAGGGGAAGTACTTCGTGGGGCGGCTGACGGAGGAGGACAACGCGCGGGCGAAGAAGTACCTGAACGAAGCGATCGCCCTCGACCCCACGCACGCGGCTGCGTGGGCGGAGCTGGCCCGGGCGTACCAGCACGCGGGCGGCTATGGCTGGGATCCGATCGACGCGGCGTACCAGAACTCGCGCACGGCCGCCCACCGGGCCATCGAGCTCGCGCCCGATCTGGCGGAGGGGTATCTGCGGCTCTCCGCGGTGCAGGGGATGTACGACTGGGATTGGAAGGGAGTCGATGCCTCCGTACGAAAGGCGATGGAGCTCGCGCCTGGAAACGCGGAGACCCTTCGATCCGCCGGCATGCTGGCCGGCAGGTGGGGCCGGTTCGAGGAGGCGGAGGCGCTCCTGGTCGAGGCCCTGCAGAAGGACCCGCTGAACCCCTTCGCGTACAACGTGCTCGGACACCACTACCGCTTCGTCGATCGCTTTCCCGATGCGGAGAGGGCGTACCGGAAGAGCATCGAGCTGCAGCCCCAGCGAATCGGGACCCATCACCTCCTCGCGATCGTCCTCGCGGCGGAAGGCAAGGACGTGGAGGCGCTGGAGGCGGCGAAGCAAGAGCCGGCCGAGTGGGCTCGCCTCACGGCGCTCGCGTATGTGCATTGCCTGGGAGGCCGCGCGGCCGAGTCCGAGGCGGCGCTCCGTGAACTCGAGGCGAAGCACGCCGTCGACTCGTCGTTTCAGATCGCGGCGATCCATGCGGCGCGGGGGGACATCGATCACGCCTTCCACTGGCTCGACCGCGCGGTGGCCGAGCGCGACTCCGGCGTCGCGCAGGTGAAGTTCGAGCCGATCTTCCGGTTGCTGCACGACGACCCTCGCTGGATCGCGTTTCTGCGTACGATCAACCTCGCGGACTGACCGCACTTCGAGAAAGGCGCGACTTGGACCCACGACCGACGGCACACGAGTCGCAGCGCGACCTCCTTCTTCGCGTCGCGCGCCGGGCGATGGTCGAGCGCGGGCTCGAGCCCGACTTCCCGCCCGATGCCATGGCGGAGGTGCAGGCGCTGGGTGCCGCTCCCGCGCCGAACGGCTCGAACGCGCGCGACATGCGCCGGCTCCCCTGGTGCTCCATCGACAACGACGAGTCGCGCGACCTGGACCAGCTCACCGTGGCCGACCCTCACGCGGACGGCTCCGCGACGATCTACGTCGCGGTGGCTGACGTGATCGGCGCCGTGCCGCTCGGCTCGGCGCTCGACCACCATGCCGAGACGAATACCACCTCGGTGTACACGCCACCGCGCGTCTTTGCGATGCTCCCCGAACGGCTCAGCACCGACCTCACGTCGCTCGTGGCGGACGCGGACCGACCGGCCGTCGTGGCGGAGGTGATGGTGGATTCCAAGGGCACGATCGGCGCATCCAGCGTCTACCGGGCAACCGTGCGCAACCAGGCGAAGCTCGCCTATTCGAGCGTCGGGCCGTGGCTCGAGGGCACGGGTGCCGCGCCCGCGGGCATCCCGGCCGTCGCGGGGCTCGAGGAGAACCTCCGGATCCAGGACCGCGTGGCTCAGCGCCTGCGGACGCAGCGTCACGAGCACGGCGCCCTCGTGCTCGAGACCATCGAGCCAAGGGCCCGGATGGTGGACGACTCGGTCCATTCGCTCGATACGGAGCGGCAGAACCGCGCGAAGCAGCTGATCGAGGACTTCATGATCGCGGCGAACGAGGCGATCGCGCGATTTCTCGAGGCGCATCGCCTCCCGGTGCTGCGGCGCGTGGTCCGCTCTCCGGAGCGCTGGCCCCGCATCGTCGATATCGCGCACGACCTGGGCGAGACGCTCCCCGAGGAGCCCGACGCCCGCGCGCTGAACGCGTTCCTCGAGAAGCGCCGCGCGGCCGACCCGGTCCGCTTCCCCGACCTCTCCCTCTCCGTGATCAAGCTGCTCGGGCGTGGAGAGTACGTGGCGAGCTTCCCCGGCGAGGAGACGCCCGGCCACTTCGGCCTCGCCGTGAGCGACTACACGCACTCGACCGCCCCCAACCGGCGCTATCCCGATCTCGTCACGCAGCGGCTCCTCCAGGCCGCCATGGAAAATCGGGACGCGCCCTACCCGCGCGAAGCGCTCGAGAAGCTCGCCGAGCACTGCACGAGCCGCGAGGACGACGTCCACAAGATCGAGCGGCTGCTCGACAAGGCCGCGGCGGCCTGCCTCCTCGCGGGGCGCGTGGGCCAGGAGTTCGACGGCATCGTGACGGGGGCTTCGCCGAAGGGGACCTGGGTGCGGGTCTTCGACCCGCCCGTCGAGGGGCGTGTGGAGCAGGGACAGCAGGGGCTCGACGTGGGCGACAAGGTGCGGGTAAAGCTCGTGCACACCGATCCCGAGCGCGGATTCATCGATTTCGCGCGCACGGGACACGCGCCGGTGGGCCGGCGCTAGCAGGTCGCTAGCAGGTCAGCGAAACTTCTTCCGGTAGGCTTCGATCAGGGCGTCGCGGCGGGGATTCGGCTTGCCCTGCTTCGGGATGTGCTTCAGCGACTCGACCGAGATCCGCAGCTGCTCCATGTACGTGCGGCACGCCGCGCAGGCGCGCAGGTGGTCGTCGAACGCCGCCTGGGCTCCTTCCGCGAGCGTTCCGTCCAGGGCGTCCGAGACGACATCGAGCAGCTCCACACAGTTCATCCGCTATCGATCCTCGCGGTGATCGAGTGGCCGTTGCAAGCGGCCGCCGGGCGCGCCCCTTCCCGCACGTACTCGTCGAGCGCCTTCCGGATTCGCGCCCGCCCGCGGTGCAGGAGCACCCTCATGTTGGTCTCGGTGACGTCGAGGATATTACAGACGTCCCGCGCCGGCACGTCCTCGACGTCGCGCAGGAGCACCACCTGCCGCTGCGCTTCGGGAAGCGCCGCTAGCGCGGCCTGGACGATCTCGAGCGTTTCCCCGCTCTGATAGATGTCGGCCGGGTCCTCGAGGGTCCAGGGTTCGGGCGCGGTCTCCCAGAGCCCCACGCGGCCGCGGCCCACGTCCCATTCCCCGCCGCCGGAGCCGCTTCCGCCGCGGGCCGGAGCCTCGGGCCGCCGGGCCTCGCGCACGGCGAGGGTGCGGGCGCGGTGGACGAGGATGCTGAAGATCCAGGTGCGGAGCGTGGACCGCCCCTCGAAGCCGTCGAGCCCGCGAATCACCGCGAGCCAGGTCTCCTGGACGATGTCCTCGGCAAGAGCCGGCGAGGACGTGAAGGTGGAGGCGAGCGCCTGGAGACGGCAGTTCAATCCGTCCACCAGGGCTGCGAAGGCGGACTCGTCGCCCGCCCGGAGCTTTTCGAGAAGCGCTGCTTCCAGCCTATCCGTCGCCATGTGCGCTCCGTCCACGGCCTTCCCGGGGCGATTCTACCAAGGGCGCCTGTAACGAACCCCACCTGAATCAGGACTAATACGCAGCGGGTCGGCTCGTGCGACAAAGCATCCAGGAGGAGGTCCCGATCATGTGGAAAAGACGCCTGCTGATCGCCGCGCCTTTGGCGCTGGCATGCGTATACGTGACCTTTGCGGCGACTCAGTCCGCGGAAGCCAAACGTTCCCGGGGGCATGGCCCCGGTCCCGGTTTCAGTTTCGATCAGATCATCCAGCAGCACTCGAGAACGATGCTGGACGAAGGGCGCCAGACGTTCCGGTACGACACGTTCGGCGACGAAGCGTTCTGGGGTGGAACACTCGAGCTCCATCGCGCCATCGAGGGCTCGGCTCTCGGCGGCGTAGGGCCGGGCGTGAGCCCGAAAACCGCCCTGGCGGTCGGACTCAAAGTGGATGTGGACGCTCTCTCCTCTGCCACCCGCGACGCGATCGAGTCGGGCCAGGTGAACCTCGATGATCCGGCGGTCACGGTCGAGCTCCTCAAGGAGAACGCCGTGCTCGGCTTGACCGGCGTGCCCAACGGCAACGGCGGCCTTCAGACAATCGGCATCCAGTGCGCCCTCTGCCACTCCACCGTGGACAACTCGCTCGCGCCCGGGATCGGGCATCGTCTCGACGGCTGGGCCAACCGCGATCTCAACGTGGGGCAGATCGTGGCGCTCGCGCCGAACCTCCAGCCGATCGCGGATCTCCTCGGAACCGACGTCGCCACCGTGCGGCGCGTGCTCCTCGCGTGGGGACCCGGAAAGTTCGATGCCGAGCTCTTCCTGGACGGGAAGGGGTTCCGGCCCGACGGGAAGACGGCGGCCGTGCTGATCCCGCCGGCGTTCGGACTCGCGGGGGTGAATCTCCACACGTGGACCGGATGGGGCTCGGTGCCCTACTGGAACGCGTTCGTCGCGACCCTCGAGATGCACGGCAAGGGGACCTTCTTCGATCCGCGGCTCGACGACGCGGCGCAGTTCCCGATCGCCGCGGCCCATCACTTCGGACACATCACGACCGACGACGACCGCGTCACGCCCAAGCTGCCGGCGCTCCACTATTACCAGCTCTCGATCCCGGCTCCAAAGCCGCCGCCGGGAAGCTTCGACGAGGCGGCCGCGGCGCGCGGGGACGAGCTCTTCGGAGGCAAGGCCAAGTGCGTGACCTGCCATACCGACGAGCTCTACTCCGAGCCGGGGTGGAACCTGCATCCGGGCAGCGACTTCGGGATCGACAACTTCCAGGCCGATCGCGCGCCCGATCATCGCTATCGCACGTCGCCCTTGAAGGGGCTCTGGACGCACCAGAAGGGCGGCTTCTTCCACGACGGCCGCTTCCCGACGCTTCTCGCGGTGGTGGACCACTACAACACCTTCTTCAGCCTGGGGCTCAGCGACTCGGAGAAGCACGATCTCGTGGAGTATCTGAAGTCTCTGAGCGACGACGTCCCGCCGTCCACGATGGTGGATACCACCGTGACCATCCAGTTGGCGCCCAGCCACGAGACGGCGCGGTGGCGGCTGAGCGCGAGTCCGACGCCGGCAAGCCGCGGGGACGCGGTGCGGCTCGAGCTCGCGGGATTGACGGCGGACACGGCGCCGCGGGATCTGGTCGTTCGCGTTTTCGATGTGCAGGGGCGCCAGGTGGCGGCATTCGACCGGAGCCGGCTCTCGTTCGTGCGGGACGGGGCCGCCTTGACGTGGGACGGCACGACCCGCCCCGGGAGCGCGATCGCGGCGGGCGTCTACTTCGTGCGGGCTGAAGCGCCGTCGGCCGGCTTCCGGGAGGAGCGCAAGGTCGTCCTCCGCTGAGAGGCGGCCGCGGGAGCGGGGTACGTCACGCGGCCCCGCTTCACGCGCGCGAACGGGGTCAAGCGATGCGGGGCGGCGCGTCGGGCGCTCGTGATGTGCCCGACCGCCGCCCCGCGCGCGTTCAGCGCGTCGGCGATGAGGGAGCGGTGGCAGCGCCAAGGCACCGCTTCGGCGCACATGATCGCGACCGTTCCCTCGCCGGCGAGATCACGCAGCTTCGCGAGCGCCTCCTCGAAGTCGTCCGTCTGCATGTAGTCCGCATAGCCGCGGAAGCTGGCGTTCCGCCAGCCGGTGTTGGACGAATCGGGTCGCGGGCGGCGCAGCCCTCCCAGCTCCGGAACCGGCGCGTAGCGGATCCGGCGCGAGCGGACCTTCCCGCGCAGCGTCTCTGCGTTGAACTGAGGGTTGTGCCGCGAACGCGGGATCGTGCGCACGTCGGCGAGGATCGTCACGCCGAAGGCGCGCAGCATGAGGACCAGCTCCTCCAACGGGCGCGTGGAATGCCCAATCGTGTAGATCCGAACGCCCCTCCAGCTCCGTTTTCGAGGCATCACCGTTCCTTCCGCCCACGGAAGCGGCCACGGCCGACCCCCGAAGCCCTCAGCCGCGGGCAACCCGAACGAAGCGCCCGCCCCATAGATCATAGCGGGAGAGGCGGTCCCGGCTCTCCGCCTCGAACCGCAGCGTCAGGCCGTCCGACCCGACGGACACGCTCTGGATCAGCTTCCCGGATACCCAGTCGAGGGTCATGAGCCGCTTCCCTCGTGTCCCTTCGAGGCGAACCAGGGTGCGGGCGGCGTAGGGCGACGAGACCACCGTGCCGAGCACCTCGACGCGCGTCGGACCGCCTACGGAATCGGCCTCCAGCCTCCAGAAGCGGTAGAACTCCGGCCGGCCGGTCTCGACGAGGCTCGGGCTGAAGGTGGAGTCGAGGCCGTGCGCGCCGCCGTGGAGGAGCGAATCGGCGACCGCCGCCGCGAGCCGGTTCAGCGACGGAGCCTGGGCGCGCGCCGAGGAGTCGGCGCCGGTGAGCACGAACATCCCTTCCTGCGTGCGCGCCGTGAGCCAGACCGATCCGGCGCGGACGCGCGCCTCGACGGGCACGCCCGGCGCGAGCGTGACGGCGCCCTTCCAGCCCGCGAGCTCGGCGGACGCAACCCTCGCCATGGGACGCGGCAGCTCCGGCTCGGGGCCGAACAGGATCCGCGTCACCATGATCGGGATGATCTCCCGGTAGCCGCGCCCTCCCTCCCGCGCGTTGCTGAGGAAGATGATCGTCGCGTGCTCGTCGACGAGGCGGCGCATGTCGGCGTTGAATCCGCCGAGGTCTCCGGCGTGCATGACGACGCTGGTGTTCCGCATGCTGCGCACCACCTGCCATCCCCCGGCGTAGAACGAGTTCGTTCCCGACGCCGGGCCCGGCGTGAACAGCTCGCGGGTTGCCGCCGCGTCGAGCACGCGGCCGGAGCGCAGCGCCTGCTCCCACTTCCAGAGATCGCCGGTCGTGGAAATGACCGACCCCGACCCCACGATCTTCGGCGCGCGCGCGACGGGATAGAGGGGCGGATCGGCCTCGGGATCGGAGCTGGAGTAGGCGGGGGTGCGTTTCGCCGGCGGCCATCGGGCGGGCTCGTCCACGAACCCGGTCTCCGTCATTCCGGCAGGGTCGAAGAGCTCCCGCCGGACGTAATCCTCGAAGCGCTCACCGGAGGCGCGCTCCACGATCAAGGCGAGGAGGTCGTAGCCCGGGCTCGAATAGGCGTACTTGGTCCCGGGCGCGAACTCGAGCGGGTAGGAGAAGGTCTCGCGCACCATCGAGTCGACCGAGATCGAGTCGTACATGTCGCCCCGGTTCAGGTAGGGGAGCCCCGAGGTGTGGTGGATCAGCTCGTCGACCGTGATCCCCCGCTTGTCCGGCGGGGCGTCGGGAAACCAGCGCCCCAGGGAATCCGAGAGGCCGAGCTTCCCGCGCGATTCCAGCTTGTAGGCGGCGGCCGCGGTGAACTGCTTCGAGAGGGAGCCGAGGATGTAGGGGGTGGTCGTCGTGGCGGGGATCTTCCGGCCGCGATCCGCGAGCCCGTAGCCGCGGGAGAGGATCACTTTGCCGTCGCGCTCGACCAGGAGCGTCCCCTCGGCGCCGAGCGCGGCCGCGGCGGTCATGAAGCTGTCGATGCGGGCGGCTTGCGGGCCCTGGACGATGACGCCGGGATCCCGAGCTGGCCGCCGGGGCGGCGTCTTCCCGAGCGCGCCGGTGGCGCCCAGTGCCACGACCGCCACGGCCAGTGCCGTTCCGGCTCCGATGCGGCGCAACGTTTTCATCCCTCCTCCTGTCTCTACCTTGAGGCGAGGTATACCAAGGTATACCATCGACCGTCTCGATCCCGTTCCGCCGAGTCCCGTCCCGAGGATTTCGTGTCGTCCCGACCGGTTTGGCTCCTTCTGCTCTGCTTCGCGACTTCATGCGGGCCGGCGGCAACGGCCGACTACCACGTCGCACGCCTCCCCGAAAATCAGCGCCCGCTCGCCGTCACTCTCGAAGTGCGCGGAGCTCCCCGCGATTCCCTCGTCCTCCAGGGATACGCCTCGGACGCGATCCTGCGCGTCTCGGATCTCCGCGCGTCAGGCCCCGACGGCCGGGCGCTTCCGGTCCAGGCAGGTAGCGAGCCCGTGCCGGGGAACGAGACCGCCCGCCTTCCCCGCGTCGTGGTCCGAGGGCCGCTCCCCTCCCGCGTCGCCATCCGCTACCAGGTGCGGCCCGGAACGCGCGAGGGGGACGCGCACATGGGGTTCACCGGCAAGTGTTATGGATACGCCGGAGATCGGTTTGCGTTGGTGACGGGGCGCGACATCTTCCTGGTTCCCCAGCCGGCCGAGGCCTTCGGCCGGATCCGCGTCGGCTTCTCGCTCCCGCCGGGCTGGACCGCGGTCACGCCGTGGCAGCCGGAGGGGGACCGCTGGCGCACCGACGTCGGCGGGAAGCTCGCGGCAGAGCACCTGATCTCCGCGTCGCTGGGACTTGGACGTTTCCGCGAGCACTCGTTCCAGGCCGGCGGAACGCGGTTCCGCCTCGCCTTCGAATCCTCGATCGCGCCGGCGGAAGAGCGCGAGAGCGCGGGAGAGCTCGCGCGCGCGGTGAATTACCTGCGCGCCCGATTCGGCCGGGATCTCGGGCCGAGGTACACGACCGTCGTCGTCCCCGACACGCCCGACGGCGACGAGATCGTCGGCGAGGCCTGGGGCACGGGGCAGGGGCGATCGCTCGCACCGCTCACGGCCAATCGGATCCACGATTTCGCCGCCGACCTGATCGGCGCCTACACGCGGTACGCACCGTATCGAACCGAGATCGAACGGCCCGACGAGTTCTGGCTCGTCGACGGAATCGCCGGATGGTACTCGTGGCGTGCCGTCGCCGCGGCGGGAAGGATCGGCGACGACGAGGTGAGCCGCGCCTTCGCGGAAGGGTACCTCACCAGCTTCTACGCCTCCGGCGTCGAGCAGAACCTCGAGAACCTCTATTCCTCGACGAAGAGCACGCCCTTGAGCCGCGAGGCGCTCGCGCCCTTCGTCCTGATCCACCTCGATCACGAGCTCCGGAGCGCGCGCCCCGGCGGCGGCTTCGATCACGTCCTCCCGGCCCTCTTCCGCGGGCGCCACGCTCCCTCGCTCTGGGTGACACTGCCCGGCGGCCCGGCGTTCTGGCGGACCTTCCGGAGCCGGATCGTGCGCGGCGAAGCCCTCGCGCCCGTGGAGTCGTACTTCGGGCTCACGCCGACGCGACCCGAACCCGTTCCACCGGCCGGCCCCATCGTTCGGCGGCTGACCATCGCTTATACCGGAAACAGCGCGGGCTTTCTCGAGACCTGCGGCTGCAAGGTGAACCAGTCGGGCGGAATGGCCCGGCGCGCGACCGTGCTCGAGCGGCTCCGGCGTAAGGATCCGAACCTCCTCCTGCTCGACGCGGGAAGCGCGTTCGGCCTGCCCGAGAACGAGCGGCAGCCGGATTTCTTCTCCGGGAAGGAGCAGCAGTTCTACCTGCGGCTCATGGATTCGATGGGCTATGGCGCGGCCGCGGTCGGGACGAACGAGCTCGCCTTCGGGATTCCGTACTTCGAAGGCATGGTCCATGAGGTGAAGACTCACTATCTCGCGGCCAACCTGCTCCGGGGAGGCGCCCCGGTCGCGCCGGCCGACACCCTGCTCCAGTCGGGCGGGCTGCGCGTCGCCGTCGTCGGCCTGTTCGAGCCGCCGCGCGCGAGCGCCACGAGCGGTTTCTTCGAGGAGAGCACGACCGGGCTCATCATCCAGGATCCCATCCGCACGCTCCAGCGCGGACTTCCCGCATGGCGTCGCGGTGCCGATCTCGCCGTGGTGATGGGCCGCCTCTCACCGACCACGATCCGCCGCATGATCGCCGAGTGCCCGGGGATCGACGTGATCCTCTCCACGGACGACGACGCTCCGGCGCGCCGTCGCGTGGGCGGCCGGGTCGAGCTGCACAACCAGGACGCGTCGGGCTTCGTCGGGCGGACGCTCGTGCTCTACACCCCGCTCCGCAACTACGGGCTGAGCAGCGCGGAGCTGGGGCTGGACGCCGGCGGACGGATCGCCGCGGCATCCATCGACGACCACTGGCTCCGCAAGGACGTCCCCGACGACCGCGACGTGCGGCGCCGGCTCGACCGCTTCTACGACGAGGTGGGGCGCCTCGATGCCGCGCAGGCGAGCGTGACGCCGCCCTTCGCGGACGATCCGGCCCGGGTCCGAGGCGCCTACGTCGGGGCCTCCCGCTGCGCGGAGTGCCACGAGAGCGAGTACGCCCAGTGGAAGACCACGAAGCACGCTTCGGCTTACAAGACGCTGCTCGACGCCCATCGGCACTATCAGCCGCGCTGCGTCTCCTGCCACGTGGTGGGTTTCGGGAGCCCTACCGGATACCGGGTCGGCGCCCCCGAGGAGCCGCTCGGGAACGTCCAGTGCGAAGTCTGTCACGGCCCCGGAGCCGCGCACGCCGCGGACCCGAGCCGGACGAATACGCGGCGCGCCGTCCCGGCAACGGTCTGCGCGGAGTGCCACACCCCCGATCATTCAGATCACTTCGTGTACGCGGAGCAGCTCCCCAAGGTCCGCCACGACCACGTCGAAGGGCCGGCCGCTCCGGCGGCCCTTGCCGCCGGGTCACGATGAGCCGCTCCGTTCGTACTTCGATTTTCGGCCGGCGGTGCCGCCGGCCCGAAACGGGTGGGACGCCCATGCCCTCCCGAAGCGGTGGGACACCGAGTCCCGCAGCTCCCCCACGTTCGATTGAAGGAGGACCCCCGATGTCGAACCGCATCCGTTTGACCCTCGTTCTCACGGCGCTCTTCATCGTGGCCGCGCTGTTCCTCGGCACGGCCGCCCCCCAGCAGGCAAACGCTCCCGTGAAGTCCCCGTATGTCTCGGCGCTCTCGAATTACTCGGTCGGGACGGCGGTGGCGGCGAGCGCGAAGTGCACCAACACCGGCTGTCTGGTCCTCCAGGGCATCCAGTCCTGCCGGGGCGGCGAGTACCCGGGTACCAACTGCGTCATGGTGAGCGGAGCCTGCAGCGTGACGAACTGCGGCGGGCACTGAACCGCGGAAAACCCCCGAATGCGGACGAGGCCGGCGGCACCGCCGGCCTCGTTTCGTTATGGACGGGCCGCGCAGCGGCCCGAGGAGCTAGGGGGTCGCTCCGACCGTGCCGAACTCATCAATCAACAGGTGCACGTGGCCGACCTGCTCGAACCGGAGCTTCTCCAGGATGGGCCGCGACATCGCTCCGGCCTGCGTGAGGAGCGCCGGCGTCCCCCGAGCGAGCGCCTCGTCCCACCGCGCGCGAATGAGCGCTTGATAGGCGCCGCGCCCGCGCGCTTCCGGCAGCGTCGCCCCGCCGAAGAGCAGGAGCCCATGCGGGCACGGCATGGACCATCCTGCGCCGACGAGCACGCCGTCGAGCCAGACCGCGTGCATCATGCCCGGCGAGGTGCGCCAGGTTTCTTCGGACCGCGCCCGATCTTCCCCGGTCTCTTCCTCCGGGGTCCCGCCGAATGCGACCCGCTGTGCACGCTTCGCTTGGACGAACTCTTCGAGCGTGCGGACGCGCCGGGCCTCGAGGCCCGGGCGCGCGGGCGGGGGTTCCCGGCGAAGGACCATGGCCGCGGCGAACGGGTCGCGGTCCCGCGCGAACCCGCGCTGCAGCAGGAGATCGACGAGACCGTGCGGCTCGGCCGCGCTCCCGACCTCCCACTGGGTCGATCCGCGTCCCCGGACGCGGAGTTGCCCGCGCACCTCGGCGATCACGTCGTCCAGCTCCTCGGCCGGAAAGCGCTGCCGCTGGACGGTGTTCGATGAGCTCTCCCGCCCCATGCAGAGGGTGTACCGGGAGGTCTCGATCCGTTCGTCGTGAGGGCCGAGCGGCGCGAAGGAGTTGGGGTATTCGGCAACGTCGCGGAGCACGGCAGGATCGTACCGTGCTCCGCCGACGCCGTCATCCCGCACGTGCGACGGTGAGCCCCGCCGTGTAGTGATGCTCCTCGCCCGGCACCGCTTGGAGCTCGAGCGTTCCGCGCCACGGCTTGCCGTCGTGTCCCGTGAATTTCCAGGAGCGCGTCGCTCGCCCCGGCGTGGTCGCGGTCTTCCCGGCGACGACGCTGGTCCACTTCCCTTCCGACTCGAGCGCCTTTCCGACCCGGTTCATGAGGTCTCCCACCGGAAGGGTCGAGGCGCCGCGCAGCGCGATCTCCCAGCGCGTGGCCGTTCCCTCGGTGCGCACGAGGTCCCACTGGCCGACCTCATCGAGCTGGATCTGGGGGAT
>JBLMWD010000115.1:0-19920 GCA_050257045.1 Bacteroidota bacterium
CGGACGCGCCGCGCTCCCGCGCGCGGATCCCAGCCCGCGATTCCGTGGTTCGCCGCGCTGATCCTCTGCGTGGTCGTCGGAGCGCTGGCGTACGTATTGCCGCGCCCCGGCTCGCGTGCTCCGGTCGAGCGCCCGGAACCGGCGGTGGGTGAGTCGCCTCGGGGATCGAATCCGGTACCCGAGCGGGAGCCCTCCCGGGCGCGGGCCGGGAGGAGGATCGCGAGCGTCGAGCGGAGAGCCGCCAGGGCTGAGGATGCGACGGGCGGCGAGCAGGGAGTCGCGGGCGGCGGGCAGGGTGCCCTGGGCGTCGAGCCAGGCGCGTCCGCCGCGTCGGACGAACCGCCCGCGCCTGCCGGCGCGGCGATCACGCCGCCATCGCCGGCAGGGGAGCCCGAGGCGCCGGAAACGAGGACCGCGACGCCGGATCGCGCTCCGGCCCTCGCCGAACCGCTCCCTCCGCGCGCCGGGGAGAACGACGTCGTTCCGGTGCGCCGGTTCATCACCAGGACCGAGGCCGCGCCCGAGCGGCCGCGCGCGGGTGCCGCTCCGCTCGTGCGAGCGACGACGCCGTCGCCGCCGCCCAAGCCCGACGAGTTCGCGGCGGCTTCCGAGTCCGCGCGCCCGCTCGTCCTCGCTGCGCAAAGCGCTTCCCGCGCGGCGGTTGTCGACTCTTCGGCGGCGAACCTGGACGCCGCGGCCGACGCGTGGGACCGCGCGATCCCCTCGCTCGACGGAGCGCTCCAGACGTCAGCCCGCCGGAATCTCGCCGACGCCCGCTATCGCGCGTGGCTCGCGGCGCCCGATCCCTACCGCGTCGCGAACGCGACGGCCGCGCTGCGCGCCTATCTCGTCTTCGCGCCGCAGGGACCGGGGCGCGACGCCGCGAAGGCGCGGCTCCTACGACTCAGCGGCCGACCCTGATTCCGTCCGGAAGGCCGGAAGCCTCCATCCGAACCGCTCGGCTTCCGCGGCCATCACCTCCCCGATCGCAGCGAGCGTCGCCTCGGAAAGCGCGGGCTCGGGCTCGCTCGCGAGGATCCGGCGCACTTCGTCACGGGCACGCTCCTCCGCCGATCGCGCTCCGGCCGATTCCCAGTCGCCGTGCGTCGCGCGATCGATCACCGCCGATGGAAGCGACAGCTCCTCGCGCCAGTGGCGGCGCGTGTGGGGATGCGACAGGAACTCGCCGCGCGCGACGAGATCCGCGAAGAGCGCGACCGGATCGCCGTCGCGTCGCGCCACCCCGCGAACGAGGCGCAGCGCCATGCCGCACGCCTCGTGGTCCAGCACGAGCTTCTCGAGCGACTGGGTGAGGATGAAATCGAGGGCGCCCGCGCCCGACACCATGTTGATGCCCGCAAGCGCCGCGAGGGCCGCTCCGGCGCCGCTCTCCAGCCCCGCCTGGTAGTCGGCCCGCTTCGCGTCGGAGAGCGCGAGATAGCCGTGCGTCGGCAGGCCAAGATGCTTCCCCACCTGCGCGTATCCGATCCCGATCATCATCGTCTCGATCGCGCCCATCGGCGTCGTGCCGTGGCGCATGTCGAACGCCGACGGCGCGCCGCCGTAGACGATCGGAGCGCCGGGGCGGGCGAGCTGGTGGAGCACGATTCCCGAGAGGCTCTCGGCGGCGTGCTGAACGATCGCCTCGCGCAGCGTGACCGGCGCCGTCGCCCCGGTCAGGGGCATCGCGACGAGCTCGGCCGGGATCCCGGCGCGCGCGCAGTCGAGGAGCGCCTGGCAGGTGAGGTCGCTCCACTTGAGCGGCGGGCTCGAGCAGCAATCGAAGACCGCGAGTGGTTTCTCGGCGAGCGCTTCGCTCCCGCCGCGTACGGCTTCCAGCATCGTGCGCATGGGCGCGAAGCCGTCCTTCCGGAACGTGCCCGTGACGACCGGCTTCCGCCCGTGGCGGAACGCCAGGTAGAGACGATAGCGGTCCCCCAGCTCCACCGGGACGTCGGAGGGGACGAGCGCGGTCGACTGCGCGGCGTAGTGCGGAAGCCGATCGACGAGACGCACGAGGCGGATCACGTCATCCGTGGTCGCCAGGCGCCGCCCGCGTTCGGGATCGAGAACGTGGATCGCGGCGGAGCCGGGGTCGAAGTGGACGCGCTCCTCCCCGAGATCGCAGGCGGGCTCGCCCTTCACATCGTAGAGGACGATCCGCCGGGGCGCGGTGGCGAGCGCTTCGCGCACGAGCCGCTCCGGGACGCGATGGCGGCCGTTCGCCTCGTCCGCGCCGGCGTTGGCGAGGAGCGCCCTCCCCTCCTGATTCTCCACGAGCACGCCCACCGTCTCGAGAACGCGGCAAGCCTCGCCCACGATGCGTTCGGGCTCGTGGGGCGAGAGGAGCGAGAGCGTGGGCCGATGCGCCGTGGCGCTCATGGACGGAGGCCGCCCGGCTCGCGGTAGGGGCACGTCTCGAGGTCGCAGTCGGCGCACCGTCGCGTGCGGCACGCGTCGGGAATGTCGCCGCTCGTCCCCGTGTCGAGCCAGAGCGCGAACGAGACCGATTTGCGCGGGGACATGAGACAGGACGGAAGGAGCCGGACGCCGACCTCGTCGTGGGGGATGACCTCGAAGAGCGCGCGCTGCGCCGTCACGGGCCATCGTCCGTATCCGGGACTGAACCGGTGCGAAGCGCGCGGCGCGGACGGCACGATCCGGCGCTCGAGGAGGTCGGCCGCCTCCTCCGCGGCCGCGCTCCCGGCCGCGTCGAGGAGGAGCGCGTGCGTGGTCTGGCCGTCCGCGAGGCATCGCGTCACGCGGCGCTCCAGCTCGTGTCCGATCGTGACCAGCCCCACGGCGAGGGCCGGGCTCCCCGGGCACGTCAGCCCCAATCCCGGCGCCTGATCCGGTTCGAGGACGCGATGGACGCCCCGCGCCGCGATCAGCGCGCGCGCCTCGTCGAGCACGCCGGGGAGCAGCGCCTGGGTGCGCGGGCCCGGCGTGTGCCCCCGGTAGCCGAGGAAATGAAGCACGTCCTCGCGCCGGATCGAGACCTCGAGCGCGACCGTGACGGCGCCGGGGCGGGTCACGGGAGCGGCTCCGGCGCCGGACTCCGCACTGGACTGGGTACCGGACTTGGCGCCGCGCTCATCCGCGCGCGGAGCGCCCGGATGAAGCGGGGATCGGTGCCGCAGCAGCCGCCCAGGGCGGAAACGCGCGGTCGCGACGCGAGCGGCGCCAGATCGTCCGCGAACGCGTCGGGATCCTGCGCGTACGATACGCTGCGCTCGCCGCGCTCCGGCGTGCCCGCGTTGGGCTGGAGCACGAGGAGCACGTCGGTGGAGGCGAGCGCCTCCTCCGCGAGGTCGCGCATGTCGTGGCTCGTGACACTGCAGTTCGCGCCGGCCGCGGCCGCGCCTGCTTCGACGAGACGCGAGAGCGAGGATCCGACCGGATCCCCCATGATCGTGAAGAACCCGCGGCGCTTCCGCTCGAACGTGAGGGAGACGAGAACGGGGATCCCGGGCGCCACGCGGCGAAGCGCGTCCAGCGCGATCAGCGCCTCGCGGACGTCGGTCATCGTCTCCACGTGGAAGGCGTCCACGCCCGGGGACGACCCGGCGATCGCGCGCCCCTGCTCCTCGAAGAACCGGCGCCACGAGTCCGGGTCGCCGTTTCCCACGGGGGGAAGATGCTCGCCGGTGGGGCCGATGTCGGCGAGCACCCAGCGCGCGCCGGAGCTTCCCGCGAGGCGCACGGCGGCCTCGTTGATCGCGGCGACGCGGTCCGCGAGTCCATAGCGCGCGAGGCGCGCGCGGTTCGCGCCGAACGTGTTCGCGTGGACCGCCTCGCTCCCGGCTTCCACGTACGCGCGGTGGACCGCGGCCACGTCCCCGGGCCGCTCGAGGGTCCACAGGTCGGGCGGCTCGCCGGCCGCAAGCCCTCGGGCGATCAGCTCGGTGCCGAATCCACCGTCGAGGAGAAGGCAGGGCCCGCGGCGGAGCCGGTCGAGGAAGGCGCTCACGGGACCATCGCCGTGACGGCCGTGACGGCGCGCAAGGCGTTCTCCGCGTGGATCGCGCCGATCTCCGCGGCCCATTCCGGCGTGGTCGGCGCGCCCCCGATCAGGATGCGCGGGGTTCTGGCCAGGCCCGCCGCCCGCACCGCGTCCGCCACCGCGCGCTGCCCCACCATCGTCGTGGTGAGGAGCGCCGAGACCGCGACGACGTCGGCGTCACGGCGCCGCGCCTCCTCCACGAACCGCGCGACGGAGACGTCGCTCCCGAGATCGTGCACCTCGAAGCCATAGGCCGAGAGCATCGTCGCGACCAGGCTCTTCCCGATGTCGTGCAGGTCGCCCTGCACCGTGCCGATCACGACCCGGCCGCGGCCGCGCGCCTGCTCCTCGCCGCGTCCCGAGCCGAGCCAGGGATTCAGGGCCTCGAGCGCCGCCTTCATCGCCTCCGCTCCCTGCACCAGCTCGGGGAGGAAGTACTCGCCTTCTTCCCAGAGAACGCCGACGCGGCGGATGCCCTCGGAAAATCCGCGTTCCACCGCCTGGAGCGGGTCGCTCCCCGATTCGCCCCAGGCGCGCGCGAGCCGGCGCGCCTCATCCACGTCGCCGTCGATCACGGCCTGGGAGAGCTGGGCGAATTCCAGGGGGGACATGGGCACCTCGCAGATGGGAGGACGGCGCGATGGCGAACCCTCCCATCCTCCCGCGAAACGGAGTCCCGGCGGTATACGCCCGAGGTATGATTCCGCCCTCGTGCGCCTCCGGAGACCGCCCAGGACCATCTGATCCCCGTCACCGGCGCGCGAACACGCGCAACGCGGCCGGCTCGACCCACACGTCGTAGCGACCCGGGGGCGCCGCTTCCCCGTCGAACTGGACGGCGTGCTCGGTCTCGAGGCGCGCCCGCCGGAACGCACGCCTCAGGCCGGGCGAGCGCGCGGGGTCCCGGCCTCCGATCGCGCGCCAGTAACCAGACGCGTCGCGGTAGACGACGGCGTGCGCGAGACCGTCGCGGGGGTCCGCCTCGGGCACCATCGCGCGCCCGAAGGCGTAGCACCGCATGTTGTAAAAACCCGCCGAATAGCTGCGCTCCTCCGGTGAGAGGATCTCTTCGCCGTCCGCGATCAGGCGCACGCCCCGTCTCCTCCGCCCCGCGGAGGCGGCGAGGCCGATGGCGGCGGACCAGATCCGGGAGCGGGCGCGGCGGGCGGCCAGCCGGCGGAGGAATGACCCCTCGAACCCCGTGCTGAGGGAAACCAGAGCGAGCGGCACGTCGGGGCAGCTCGTCGCCATCGCGTCGATCGCGACGACCGATCCTCCGAGAAGAGCCTCCACGGCCTCCGCCGGATTCCGGATACCGAGCGAGTGGGCGAACGCGTTTCCCGTACCCGCCGGAAGCACGCCCCACGGACGGGCGGCCGCCGACTCGGCCCGCAGGGCCTCTGCGAGGCGATTCACGGTTCCGTCACCGCCGACGGCGACGGGCACGGCGCCGGCCGGGAGGTCGCGAACGAGGGCGCGGACCTCGTCGGGGGACGCGCAGGACACCCGGCGGGCGCCTCCCAGTGCGCGAGCCGCGTCGTCGACAAGCCTCGCCGTGAAGCCGTGACCGGGCCCCGCCGCCTCGTTGACGACGAACAGGTACTCGACGACGGCGCTCACGACCTGCCTGGGCGGAAGACCACCTTGATCGCGCCGGTGCGGTCCCGGCGCACGGCGGTGTCGAGCGCCTTCCGCCACTCCGCGAGCCGAAAGGAGTGCGTGACGAGATCGCGAAGGTCGAGCTCGCCGCGCGACAGCATCGGGATCAGGACCGAATATGGGTGGCGGCTCCCTCCCTCCCAAGGCACGGGACCGTAGTCGTAGATTCCGCGGATCGTCAGCTCCCGGTACCAGACCGGCGTGGGATCGAAGCGCGGGATCGAGTCCGGAGCCGCCACGAGCGCCAGAACCGCACGCGGCGCCGCGGCATCGAGCGCCCATCCCAAGGCCTGGCGCGAGGCCGCGGCCACGATGACCCGATCGAACACGCCTCGAGTCACGGAGCCATAGCCGGTGATGCGCGTGGAGCGCGCGCCGCGCTCCTGGAGCCAGCCGCGGAATTCCTCGTCCGCGGCGAAGCGAACGGCGGCGTGACCGCTGCGCCGGGCCCAGGCCCGCTGGAATTCATGGCGAACGACGATCGTCCAGGACCCGGGAAGCCCGAGCGCCTTCGCGAGGCGCATGCAGAGGAGGCCGATCGTGCCGCCGCCGATCACGAGCGTGTCCCGCGGCCCGGGATCCTGGGTTCGGAGGAGGGCGGCGAGCGCCGTGGCGGCGGGATCGAGGAGGACGGCGTCGTCGTCGGCCACCGAATCGGGGAGCGGCCAGACCTGCGCGACGTGCGCGAGGCACTCCTCCGACCAGCCGCCGCCGGTCTCGCGGCTGAATCCGATGCCGAGTCCTCGACCCGGCCACGCGTCGCCGCGCCGCTCGCATTGCCCTTCCCATCCCGCGGCACAGGCCGGGCACGGCTCCGTCGATCCGCGCGCGGCGCAGCCCAGCACCGCCCACACCGCGACGCGGGCGTCCCGCTGGAGGCCCGCCGGAAGACCGCGTTCACCCTCCGAGTCGAGCACCTCCCCGACCAGCTCGTGACCTGGCACGAAGGGATACGTCGCCTCGGGCTCCAGGAAGAGGGAATCGCTCCCGGTGAGGAGACTGGCGTCGGTCCCGCAGATTCCCGAGCGGCGCACCCGCAGCCGGACCCAGCCGTCGCGCTGGGCCCGGGGGCGCGGAAGCCGCGTCCACGAGATCGGAGCGATTCGCGACGACCAGGCGCCGCGAGCCCAGCGATAGATCGAGCGGGAGAGCAGATAACCGGGCACGCTGTGCCGGAACTGGATCGCGTCCATCGCGCCGGAATCGCCCATTGAAGCGGACGCTAGGCTTCTGCGAGAGCCCTTGTCAATCGCGCCCCCGTGTGCGAACGTCCAGAGCGACACGCGAGCCTCCCCCATCGCGCTCAGGCGATGTATTTCGCGGGAGGTGCAGACGTGGCATCTGCGACGTCGTCCCGACCCCGGATCCTCCTGATCGGCCCCACCGCGCTCGATTCGGTCGGACGGCCCATCCGGCAGCGGAAGCTCTATCTGCCCGGCCTCACCCTCCCCATGCTCGCCGCGGTCACGCCGCGCGAAGCGGACGTGCGCCTCGTGTTCGAATCCATCCATGAGATTCCTTACAAGGAGCCCTGGGACCTCGTCGGGTTGACCGGCATGGGCTCGGGGATCGTGGGCGCGTGGCGCATCGCCGACGCGTTTCGCGCGAGGGGCATTCCCGTGGTGATCGGAGGGATCGCGGCCAGCCTCGCCCCCCCGGCGTGGACGCTCGAGCACGCGGACGCCGTCGTCGTCGGGGAGGCCGAGGAGATCTGGCCGCGCGTGGTTGCCGACTTCGCCGCGGGGCGGCCGCAGGCGGTCTACCACGCGGAGCGCCTTACCCCGATCGACACGCTCCCCGAGCCCCGGTACGACCTGCTCGACCGCGCGCGGCTCGGCTGGTGGCGTCCGGTGCAGGCGACGCGCGGCTGCCCCTACGCCTGCACCTACTGTTCGGTGACGGCGTTCCACGGACACACCTATCGCACGCGCCCGATCGAGCAGGTGGTCCGCGATGTCCGGCTCGCCAAGAAGACCGGCGCGCGCCACATCGCGTTCATCGACGACAACATCGGGGTCGACTGGGGGTACTGCGAAGCGCTCTGGGAGGCGCTCGTCCCCGAGAAGATCGTCTGGATGAGCCAGTGCAGCCTGCAGATCGCCGAGCGCCCGCGGATGCTCGCTCTGGCGCGCCGAAGCGGCTGCCGCGTGCTCTCGTTCGGCATCGAGACGACCAGCGAGGAGAGCCTGCGCTCGGTCGAGAAGGGATGGAACCGACCGGCGCGCTACGCCGAGGCGATCCGCGCGATCCGCGCCCACGGGATCGACGTCTCGACCGAGATGATCGTCGGATTCGACGGAGACGACGGCACCGTGTTCGACCGAACCCGACGGTTCATCACCGAGAACCGGATCTCGATCCCCCGCGTGCACATCCTGACGCCGATCCCTGGAACGCCGCTCTATGCGCAGCTCGAGCGTGAGGGACGGATCCTTCACCGCGACTTCAGCAGGTACACGGGGGGACGCGCCGTGTTCCGGCCACGCCATCTCACGCCGGAGGCGCTCGAAGCCGGATTCTGGGCGATGTACCGGCCGCTCTTCTCGTGGCGTGGCATCTGGAACCGGCTCCGCCGGAACGACGCCCGCCTGGACACGCGCTTGCGCGCCTTCGAGGCGGGGGTGAACCTGCACTATCGAACCCATCTGGCCCGCGGCATCACGCCGGGGATCGTCTAGGGAGCGCGATGCGGATCCTTCTGGTGCGCCCGCCCGTGCCGCGCCACACCATGGGGCTCAAGCACGTCATGGTCTGCGAGCCCCTGGAGCTGGAGTACGTCGCGGCGGGATGCGCGGGGCACGAGGTCGAGATCCTCGATCTGATCCTCGAGCGCGGCTTCGAGCGGCGGCTCCGTTCGTTCCGCCCCGACGTGGTCGGAACGAGCGCGTACGTCACCGGCGTGAACGAGGCGATCGCGCTCTGCCGAAGAGCGAAGCGGTGGAATCCCGTTTGCACGACCGTGGTCGGCGGGGTGCACGCGGCGTGCGCGCCCGAGTCGTTCGCGGACGGCGCTGTCGACGCGATCGCGCTCGGAGACGGCACGACGATCATGCCGGACCTGCTCCGGGCCCTGGAGGAAGGCCGGCCGCTCGCCTCGGTGTCCGGTCTCGCCCTGCCGCGGGGCGACGGCGTCGTCCGAACCCCGGCGCGTCCCTACATGCCGCACCCCGACACGCTTCCGTTCCCGCGCCGCGACCTGGTCGCGCGCCTGCGCCATCGCTACTACTACCTCTTTCACCAGCCGGTCGCGATCGTGAAGACCACGTGGGGGTGCTGGTACCGCTGCAATTTCTGCTTCACGTGGCGCGTCACGGGCGGAACCGCCTATTCGCGATCTCCCGAGTCGATCGTGGAGGAGCTGGCCGCGATCGACGCCGAAGACGTGTACATCGTGGACGACATCTTCCTCGCGCATCCGGATCGGCTCGCGCGGCTCGCGGAACTCCTGCGGCAGCGCGGCATCCGGAAGAAGTACCTCGCCTATGCGCGCGCCGACTTCATCGCCGAGAACGAGCCGATCGTCGCGGAGTGGGCCGCCCTCGGACTCACCGCCGTGTTCCTCGGTCTGGAGGCGGCGACCGACGCCGAGCTCGATTCCATGGAGAAGCGCACCTCCGTCGATCAGAACCGGCGCGCCATCGAAGTGCTCCGCCGGAACGGGATCGACACGTACGGGTCGCTGATCACGCAGCCCGATTACGGGCCCGAGGACTGGAAGCGCCTCTGGAGATTCATCGAAGAGAACGGCCTCTACTACCTGAACATCTCGCCCCTCACGCCGCTGCCCGGCACGGACCTCTGGGAGCGGGAGCGCGAGCGTCTGACGGTGAGCCCGCGGGCGCACGGACTCTTCGACCTGACCCACGTCCTCCTTCCGACGCGGATGCCGCTTCGCGACTACTACCGCTCGCTGCTGTCGCTCTACGTCCGGACCGCGCTCGACCCGAGGCGGGCGGATCGGCTCATGCTGCGGACGCGCCCGCCGGTTTGGTCGCTCCGTTACCTGAGGCTCTGGCTCGGCGCCCTCCGCATCGGGCATCAGATGCGGACGGCGCATCGGCACCACGGTCCCCGCGAGCTCGCCCGCGCGCTCGAGCGGGGCCCGGCGCCGACCCCGCGCGCGGAGGCCGCGCCTTGAGCCGGCGACCGGACTCCGGTCTCGTGCCGCGGCGCCGCCCGGCCTCGGGGCCGCGTCCCGAGGTGCGGTATGCCCCGGGCATCGTCGAGGATCCCTTCGGCGGATTCTTCGGCGAGGGGAATGGCCACGCTCCCGAAGGGAGCCTGCTCGACCTCTCGGCCGCGCGCCGGTGGTTCGACGTGGTGGGCTGGGGCGTGCGCACCCGGCTCTACCATTATCAGCAGACGATCCGGCACCTCGGCGGCGGCCGCGTCGCACTGGGCGAGCGCGCCTACGTGATGCTCTCCTCCTACGACTACCTCGGCCTGCTCGGTCATCCGGAGATCGACGCGGCCGCGATCGACGCCGTGCGCCGCTACGGAACGGGCGCCGGAGGGGTCCGGCTCCTGACGGGGACGAACGCGCTCCATCGCGAGCTCGAGCGCGACCTGGCCGCGTTCAAGGGCACCGAGGCGGCGCTGACGCTCGGCTCGGGATACGCGGCCAACGTCGGGACGGTGGCCGCGCTCTTCGGGCCACGCGACCTGGTCGTCGCCGACGAGCGGATCCATCGCAGCCTGGTCGAGGGGTGCCGCGTGGCCGGAGTCCCCCTGCGGCTGTTCCGGCACAACGACATGGATTCGCTCCGATCGATTCTCGAGGAGACCGGGCGCATCGCGCGTCGCCTCGTCGCGGTCGAGGGCGTCTACTCCATGGACGGCGACGTCTGTCCCCTCGACGTCGTGGTCGCGCTCAAGGAGCGCCACGGCGTTTTCCTCCTCGTGGACGAGGCGCACGCGCTCGGCGTGCTGGGCGAGGGAGGCCGGGGACTGCACGAGCGCTTCGGGCTGCCGGCGAGCTGCGCCGACCTCTGGACGGGCTCCCTCTCGAAGGCGCTTCCCGCCGTGGGGGGCTACGTCGCCGGATCGCTTCCGACGATCATCTATCTGCAGCACGGCATGGCTCCCTACATGTTCTCCGCCGCCCTCGCTCCTCCCTCGGCCGCCGCGGCCCGGGCCGCCCTCGCGGTTCTCCGGCGCGAGCCCTGGCGCGTGCACCGGCTCGAGGAGAACGCTGCGGCGCTCCGGCGGGGACTGAGCGCGCAGGGATGGGACATCGGGACCTCGCATACGGCGCTCGTGCCGGTGATCGCGGGCGCCGATGTCGACGCCTACCGGCTCGCACGCAGGCTGCTCGACGAGGGCGTCTTCACGACCGCGATCGTCCCGCCGGCCGTCCCGTCAGGCGGGGCGCGCCTTCGCCTCTGCGCGACGGCGGCGCACACGCCCGAGTGCCTCGAGGAGGCCCTGCGCGCGTTTCGTGCGGTGCGACCGTGAGCCGGACCGAGGCGCACGTCCTCGCGGATCTGGATGGAATCGACCCACGCGAGTGGGACTCGCTCCACGACCCCGGCGACCATCACGCCTCGTACCGACTCCTGCGCGTCTGCCGCGACGCGCGGATCGAGGACGCGCGCTATCACTACGTGCTGATCCGGGAAGGAAGACGCCTCGTCGCGGCGGCGGCACTGACCCGGCTCACGGTGTCCCTCGATCTGCTCGCGCCGCGCGCCGTGCGCCTCCTCGCGCGCTCCGCGCGCGTGGCGCTCCCGCGATTCCTGCGCATCCCTGTGCTCTTCTGCGGCCTTCCCGTCTCGTTCGGCGGCTCGTCGCTTCGCTTGTCGCCGGACGCGGATCCGGAACGCGTGCTCCCGGTCCTCGTCCGGGCCATGGAGGAGGTCGCCGAGGCGGAGGAGACGACCCTCCTCTGCTTCAAGGAGCACACCGACGCCGAGCGCGCCCGGCTCGACGTGTTGAGTTCTCTCGGCTATTTCCGCGCTCCGAGTCTGCCCGGATTCTCCCTCGCGATCGAGTGGCCGACCTTCGACGACTACGTGGCCGCGATGCGCGCCGGGTACCGTCGCCAGCTCCGCGCGACGCTCGCCGCGCGCCGCGCCGGCGGCCTCACGCTCCGGACCGTGCACGACTGGTCCTCGGAATGCCCTCGGATCCATGCGCTCTACGAGCAGGTGATGGACCGTGCCGAGTTCCAGCTCGAACGGCTCCCGCTCGCCTTCTTCACGCGCCTCGCCGAGGAGATGGGGTGCGATGCGCGCGCCCTGCTCCTCGAGCGCGACGGTTCGCTCGAAGCCGCCGCCGTCCTCCTCGACGGCTGCGGTATGGTCACGTTCCTGCTCGCGGGGATCGACTACGAACGCAACCGCACCGATCGTGCCTACCAGAACCTGGTCGCGGAGGTCGTCGCGGAGGCGATTCATAGCGGCGCGCGCCGCCTGGAGCTCGGGCAAACCTCCATGGCGCTCAAGTCCCGCCTGGGCGGGGTCCCCGCCGCCCGCTGGATCTATCTGAAGCACCGCGGCGGTTTGCGGCACGCCGCACTGCGACGGGTCTCACCGTGGCTCTTTCCGAATCCGGCCGTTCCCGTCCGGCACGTCTTTTCCGCCTGCGGCGCCAAGGCGAACGGACGCTGAGCGCCGTGCGCGAGGCGGGACCGCGTTCCCGCGCGAAGCCGGACCTCGTCGCCCGCCTTGCCGTAACGGTGGTGGGGACGACGGCCCTGGCGCTGGTCGCCTCCGTCCCGTACGGGCTTCTCGTCGCGCTGGGCGGAGCGCTCTTCACCGCGGGCGTCGAGTACCGCTCGATCACGGTGCCGAGCGGAGGCGTGGGCGGCCGGATCGCGAGCGGACTGGGCACCTGGGCCGCGGGTGCGGGGACCCTCCTCGCCGCCCGCCATCCGATGGCACTCGCCGGCCTGGGCGCGATGGCGCTCGCGGGCATACTGGTGCTCGTGTCGGAACGGCGTCCATTCGAACAGCGTCCGGTGGGACGCGCCGGCTTCGCTGGCCCGCTCCGCGCGGTCGTCGGTCCCCTCTACTTCGGCGCGCTTCCTTCATTCCTGCTCCTGCTGCCTGAAGGAGGAGGCTCGCGCCAGGCGTGGCTCTGGTTCGTCCTCGCGATCGCATGGGGAGGTGACATCGGCGGCTATCTCGTGGGGAGGAGGTGGGGACGGCGTCCGCTCGCCCCTTCGATCAGCCCGGCGAAGAGCGTGGAAGGGGCGCTCGGGTCGCTCGCTCTCGGAAGCGTGCTCGGACTCGCGGTCTGGAAGGCGGCCTCGTTGGGCCCATCGCTCGCGACCGCATTGTGGCTCGCCCCGGCGTCGCAGGTCCTGGCGCAGGCCGGCGATCTCCTCGAGTCTCGACTCAAGCGGCGCTGCGGCGTCAAGGACAGCGGCCGCATCCTCGGGGCGGGCGGGGGAATGCTGGACTGCCTGGACGGCCTTTGCCTGGCCGCCCCGTTCGTGGTCCTCGCCTCGGGAACGCCGGCGTGACGCGCCGGGATGTCGGGATCCGCGCCGACCACCTCACCCTCGCCCGGCTCGCGCTCCTCCCAATCCCGCTCGCGATGCTCTACGGGGACGGCCCCGCCTGGAAGGCGGCCGCGCTCGCTCTGTTCGTCCTCCTCGGTCTGACCGACGTCTGGGACGGCCCCCTTGCGCGCCGGTGGGGACCGAGCCGCCTCGGCGGAGTGCTCGACATCGTGGCCGATCGCGTCTTCCTCACCCTGGTCTACGCCGCATTCGCCGATCTGCGCATCGTGCCGACCGCGGTGTTCGCAGTGCTCCTCGGCCGCGACTTCCTCCTCGCGGCCCTCCGATCGCTGCCGGGCGTGGCCGCACGGATGGGAGCGGCCGGGAAGCTCCGCACCGCGGTGCAGATGTACGGGGCGGGCTTGTTGCTCCTTCTCTCGATCGCCGGCCCGAGTCGATGGATCGAGGCGATTCTGGTCGCGGCGGCGATCGGCGGCGGCGCGGTACAGATCCGCGCGTTCCGCTCCGGGAACGGATGGGACTGGCGCGCGATCTGGACCGCGGGGCTCACGGCATCGACGGCCTCGGTCCTGCAGCTCGCCCCCGCCCGGACCGTCTCCTTCGTCACCGCGCTCATCGTCGGCTTCGCGATCGGGACGGCGATCCTCTACGTCTGGCGAACCCGGCGGCAGATCGCGGCGGGACTCTCGGCCGCGTGGTGGGAGCCCGCGCGGGTCGTCGGCGTGACGCTCGCGATCCCCTTCGCGTGGCTGCCGCTTCTCCGGGAGGGTCCGCCCCTATCGCTCCTGATCGCGGCCCTCGCGGCCGCGGACCTCGTCCGGCTCCTTGCCGCCAGTGAGGTCGCGCTACGACCGCACCGACCCCCGGCACGGCGGGAGCTCGCGCGACTCTCGCTCCTGGCGGCCACGGGTCTGGCCGCTCAGGCCGCGGTAAGGGGAGGGTCCGGGACGCTCGGGATCGCGCTGGCCCTGCTTGCGTGCCTCGAGACGTCGGCCGAAGCGGCCTGGCGAATGCGGGTCGCGGCCGGCGACGTGCGCCTCGCGCCGGCCGGTGGCGCCCGCCTCACGCCACCGTCTTCCGGAACCGCGACGCCGCGAACGCAAGGAGCGCCACGCCCATGACGAGCAGCGTCACGAACTGCGGCCAGAGCGCGCCCAACCCGCTTCCCTTCAGGAAGAGAGCCCGCACGATCACGAGGTAGTGCCGCACGGGGTCGAGCAGCGTGATCCACTGGAACAGCCGCGGCATGCTCGTCACGGGGAACGTGAACCCCGAAAGGATCAGGAGCGGCAGCAGCACGAGGAAGGACGCCATGAAGGCCTGCTGCTGCGTCGAGGAGAGGGTCGAGACGAGGAGACCGATCCCGAGCCCCGAGCCGAGATAGAGCACGGTCGCGAGCAGCAGGAGGAGCGGATCGCCCCGGAAGGGGACGTGGAACCAGAGGATCGCGACGGTGGTGACGATCAGCATGTCGGCGAGCCCGATCAGCGCAAAGGGGATCGTCTTCCCCGCGATCAGCTCGAGCGGGCGGAGCGGGCTCACCATGAGCTGCTCCAGCGTGCCGATCTCCCGCTCGCGCACGACGGCCAGCGACGTGAGGAGCATCCCGACGAGGAGGATGATCGCGCCGGCCACGGCGGGCACGTTGTAGTTCCGGCTCGCGAGCGCGGGGTTGAACCAGGCGCGCTCGCGGAGATCGATCGGAAGCGGGGAGGCGCCGAGACCCGCCTGCCGCGCCGCGTACGCCTGCACCACCCGCTCGGCGTAGCCGCGCACGATGTTCGCGGTGTTCGCGTTCGTTCCGTCGAGCACGAGCTGCACCGCGGCGCCGTCCGGGCCCGCCAGGTCCCGCGCGAAACCGGCGGGAATCTCGATCCCGAGGATCGCGTCTCCCTTCTCCAGCGCTCCCACCAGCTCCTCCCCGCGATCGGAGCGTCCGACCAGCGTGAAGTAGCCCGAGCCCGTGAAGGCGTCGAGGAAGTCCCGCGAGACGGCGGTCCGGTCGCGGTCCACGACGAACGTGCGCGCGTTCCGGACGTCGGTCGAGACGGCGTATCCGAAGAGGACGAGCTGGATGACCGGCGCGACGAAGACGACGATGTAGAGGCGCGGGTCGCGGAAGATCTGGAGGAACTCCTTCCGCACCATCTCGAAGACGCGGCCGCCGGAGCCGCCGAGGCGCACGTTCACGTGAGCTCCTTCCGGAACGACCGCACGGCGAGCAGGAGCCCGATCGCGGCGAACGCGATCATGAGGAGGCCCTGGGTGTGCAGCACGCCGACCCCTACCCCTTTCAGGAAGATGCCGCGCGTCACGACGAGGAAGTAGCGCGCCGGAACCAGGTAGGTCACGGTCCGGAGCGCCGGGGGCATCACGTCGATCGCGTACATGAATCCCGAGAGGAGGAACGCGGGGAGGAACGTGGAGATCATCGCCACCTGGGTCGCCAGGACCTGCGACCGCGTCGCGGCGGAGATGAAGATGCCGAGCCCGAGCGCGCCGAGGAGGAAGGCGAGCGAGAGCGCCATGAAGAGGACGGGATCGCCGCGGAACGGGACGCCGAAGAGGAGGATGCCGAGGATCGTGGTCCCGACCACGTCCACGAATCCGATCGCGAGGTACGGAAGGAGCTTCCCGAGCACGACCTCGAGCCGGGAGACCGGGGTCGCGGCGAGCTGCTCCATGGTGCCGCGCTCCCATTCGCGGGCGATCGTGAGCGACGTGAGCATGGCCGCGATGATCGAGAGGATCACGGCGACGAGGCCGGGGACGATGCTGACGCGGCTCACGAGGTCCTCGTTGTACCAGACGCGCGACTCCGCGTGCACGGGACGCTGGAGCCGGATCCCCCGGAGGAGAACCCGCGCGGAGTAGGTCTGGACGATCGCCTGCGTGTAGGCGATCACGATCGTGGCGGTGTTCGCGTCGCTGCCGTCCACGATGAGCTGGAGGGGTGCGGAGCGGCCCGCGTCGAGATCGGCCGCGAAGCCGGGCGGCACGACGAGCGCGGCCTGGATGCGGCCGCGGTCGAGGAGCGGGCCGACCGCGGAGGCGTCCGCCGCGTACGTTTGCAGGTCGAAGTAGCCCGACGCGCGAAAGGCGCTCAGGAGGTCGCGGCTCCGCTCGGTGCGATCCTGGTCCACCACGAGGATCCGGATGTCCCGGACGTCCCACGTGATCGCGTATCCGAAGAGCACCAGGAGCAGGGACGGGAGGAGGAACGCCATCGCGAGGCTCCGCGGGTCGCGCCGGAGCTGGATCACCTCCTTGCGCGCGATCGCGAGGAGGCGGGGGATCCGGAATCCGCGCGAAGCCGCCCGGTCAGTCACCGGCGACCCCTCCCGAAGCGCGCACGCGGGCGATGAAGACGTCCTCGAGCGAGGGGACGATCGCCGTAATACCGCGCGCCGGGATCCCCCGCGCGGCGAGGAGCCGCTCCACGTCCCCGGACCTGGCGGAAGGATCGCGCAGCGTGACGTGCACGTTCCGCCCGAACAATCCGACCTCCACCACTTCCGGGGCGTCCCGGAGCCCCTCGACGGCGCGGGCGCCCTGGTCCACGCGCGCCTCGAAGAGCGGCTCGCGCGATCCCTCCCGGAGACCGCGCGGCGTGTCGAGCGCGATCAGGCGCCCGCGGTTCATCAGCGCGAGCCGGTGGCAGTACTCCGCCTCTTCCATGTAGTGGGTCGAGACGAGGGCCGTCGTCCCCTTCTCCGCGAGGGAGTAGATGAGGTCCCAGAAGCTCCGTCGCGAGATCGGATCGACCCCCGACGTCGGCTCGTCGAGGATGAGGATCGGCGGCCGGTGGAGCACGGCGCAGCCGAGCGCCAGGCGCTGCTTCCATCCGAGCGAGAGCTCCTGCGTCATGCGCCGGCGGTGCTCGGCGAGCCCCGCCATCTCGAGGACCCAGTCGCGCCGCGCGGCGCGCTCGTCCGGCGCGACGCCGTAGAGCCCCGAGAAGAAGGCGATGTTCTCCTCGACGGTGAGGTCGCCGTAGAGGGAGAAGAGCTGGGACATGTAGCCGATGCTCCGCTTGATCGACTCGGTCTCGGTGCGCAGGTCGAATCCCGCGACCGTTCCCTCGCCCGCGCTCGGGAGGAGGAGGCCCGCGAGCATCTTGATCGTCGTGGTCTTGCCGGCGCCGTTCGGCCCGAGGAAGCCGAAGACCTCGCCCGGCGCCACGTCGAACGTGACGTGGTCGACCGCGGTGAAGGCGCCGAACGCGCGCGTGAGGCCGCGCACCGAGACCGCGGCGGCGCCCGCCGGGGCTCGCGGCGCGGAGGTCACGACGCCTCGTCGAGGAGCCCGATGAAGACGTCCTCCATCGAGGGGGTCACGGGCTCGACCGATTGGACGTGGAATCCCGCGGAGGCGAGCGCGCCACGGATCGCCGGCTCGGCCGCCGCGGCCGAGTCGACGGTGAGGTGGAGGCGATCGCCGAAGACCGCGGCGCGGCGGACGCCGGGGCGGCCCAGCATCGCCGCCCGCGCCTCGCGCGCGCGATCCACCCGGACCGCGAGGAGCGTGCCGGAGAGCGCCGCCTGGAGCGCCCCCGGCGCGCCGATCGCGAGGATCCGGCCGTGATCGAGGAGCGCCAGGCGGTCGAAGCGCTCCGCCTCGTCCATGTAGGCCGTGCTCACGACGACCGTGACGCCCCGCGCGACCATGTCGTGCACGATGAGCCAGAGGTCGCGGCGGGAGACGGGATCGACGCCGAACGTCGGCTCGTCGAGGAGGAGCACCTCGGGCTGGTGCACGAGCGCGCAGGAGAGGGCGAGCTTCTGCTTCATCCCGCCCGAGAGCTGCCCGGCCAGCCGGTCCTGGAAGGGGGCGAGCCCCGAGAACCGGTAGAGCCGCTCGAGGCGCGCGGCCCGCGCCGCTCTCGGAACCTCGTAGAGATCGGCGTAGAACTCGATGTTCTCGATCACCGTGAGGTCGGCGTAGAGGCCGAACCGCTGCGGCATGTAGGCGACCCGGTGTTTCATCGCCTCCGGATCGCGCGCGACGCTCGTGCCGTGGATGGTCGCGTCCCCCGACGTGGGCCGGAGCACGCCGGCGAGCATGCGCAGCGTCGTGGTCTTGCCCGCGCCGTCGGGCCCCACGAAGCCGAACAGCTCGCCGGGCGCGACGTCGAAGGAGAGCCGGTCGACGGCGGTCAGCGCGCCGAAGCGGCGCGTGAGGTCGCGGGCGAGGACGGCGGGAGCGACGGCGCCGGGCTCGGGCGGCGCCGCCTCGGCGCGCGGGGCGGGGCTCATCGCCCGGGGAGCGCGAGGCGCACGTCGGCCGGCATCCCGGGCTTCAGGTCGTACGAGGGATCCCCGTCGATGCGCACCTTGACGGCGTAGACCAGCTTCACCCGCTCCTCGCGGGTCTGGACGGTCTTCGGCGTGAACTCGGCCTCGGAGGCGATGTAGGAGACCGTGCCGCCATAGCGCTTCCCCGGGTCGGTGTCGGTCGTGATCGTCGCCTGCTCCCCCAGCCGGACCGCGGCGATGCGGGTCTCCGGGACGTAGATCCGCACCCATCGCTCCCCGCGGTTCAGCACGCTCAGCACCGGCGAGCCGGCGGGCGCCGTCTCGCCCGGCTCGCGGTAGCGCACCGTCACCACGCCGTCGAACGGCGCGCGGACGGTCATGTTCGAGACCTGCGCATCCAGCGCGCGCACGGCCGCGCGCGCCTGCTCCACCTGCGCCTGGGCCGCCTCCACGCGCTCGCGCCGCGGGCCCGTCGAGAGAATCCGCCACTGGTCCTCGGCCTGCGCGAGCGCGCTCTTCGCGAGATCGAGCGCCGTCTGCGACTTGTCGGCCGCCTCCTGGCTCACGGCTCCGCCCGCCCGCAGGCGCGTGGTCCGGTCGAGGTCGCGTTTTGCGTCGTCGTAGCGCTGCCGGGCGGCGTCGAGCGCGGCCTTTCCCTGCGCCACCTCCTCCTTCCGGAATCCGCGACGGAGCTCGAGGAGCTGAGCCTCGGCGGCCGCCACCTGCGCCCGGGCCTGGTCGCGCTTCGCGTCGGTCTCGGCCGGATCGAGGGAGGCGAGGACCGAGCCCGCCTTCACGAGGTCCCCTTCGCGCGCGTTCACGGCCGCGATCCGCCCGGTGACCTGGAAGCCGAGCCGCGCCTCGGTGGCCTCGACCGTGCCCGAGGCGACGAGAGGGCCGCGGTCGCGCGCGCGCTGGACCAGCCCGTTCACGACGGCGGCCACGATCACGACGCCGAGGAGGACGGGGACGACGACTCTCGGATTCGGCTTCATGGGGCGGGCTCCAGGGTTCGGTCGATCCAACCGCGGTCGAGGACGCCGGTCATGCGCGCGAGCTCGGCCCGGGCGGCGATCTGGTCGGCGCGCGCCTCTTCGAGGCTCGCGCGCGCCGTGAGGAGGTCGGCCTCGGCGTTCAGGTAATCGGTCTGCGTCCCGGCTCCGGATTCGAGGAGGAGGCGCTGGATGCGCGACACCTCCGCATAGCGCGCGACCGCCACGTCGAGGCTCGTGGCGCGGGCGCGCGCCTCGCGGATCGAGGAGAGCGCGCGGTCGAGGTCGCGCTGGAGATCGAGGGAGGCGAGACGGGTCTCTGCCTCGGATTCGCGGCGGGCCGCGTCGGCGCGCGCGATGGCGCTCGTCGTGGCGCCGCCGGTGAAGAGCGCCTGCGAGAGGAGGAGCGCGCCGCTCCACTCCGTCGCGCTGTAGCCGTCGGGGTCGCCGTACCAGTTGTAGGCGCCCGTCAGGCGAAGCTCCGGCCAGCGGGGCCCGCGCGCCGCGCTGGCCGCGGCGCGGGAGGCCGCCTCGCGGTGGCGCGCG
>JBLMWD010000116.1:0-42905 GCA_050257045.1 Bacteroidota bacterium
CCTTCCCCGCCGGATGAGCGCCCGCCACCCCGCCTGCCCCGTGCTTCACCTTCAGCTGCTTCGTCCCGCGCCGCGAGGCCCACCAGAGGACGGCCAGGATCGCGAACGGAGCCGCCATGAACGGATAGACCTTGGGATTCGAGAAGAAGCCCGCGCCGCCGACCTTGGCCTCCACCTCCGCCCCGACCGGCAGGTCGTGTCCGACGTACATGGCGTAGGTCTTCCCGCCCTGCTGCCGCGACCCGTCGCTCACGAGCTGGTTCGACTCCAGGTGCAGCTTGGGATCGCTGAGGAGCACCGTGATCTGGCGCGTCGGGAAGTAGAGCCTGTGGGAGAGATCCATGCGCCCCGACAGCGGCACGACGTACGTGAAGGAGAGCGGGCGCTGCCCCGGCGGGATCGGCCGCATCGACATGAGCTCCCGGCCCTGGAGGTGCACCGAGGGCTCGTCGAGCCCGAGGCCCGGCTGGAAGTCCTTCACCGAGGACGGCAGCCCGACGCGCATCCCCGACTCCATCGCGTGGTTCAGCCCCACGCCGAGGTAGGCCGTGTTGGCTTCGTTCTGGAAGATGATGATCTCGGTGACGTGGAGGCCGTCGTCCTGCTTCTCCACGATCACGTGGTGGTCCTGGACCTTCACGGCGTCGAAGTTCTTGCCGACGTCGTAGACGGTCATGTCCTGGGTCGCCGTGCCTCCCTGCACCGCGACCGGGCCCTCGGTGTAGAAGGCGCCCTCGTACTCGGTGGAGAGGTAGTACTCGATTCCCGCCCCCGCGGTGAGCCCGTTGAACTGGAAGCCCCCGGAGGCGTCGGAGTTGACGGTCGTGCCCGGGAGCTCCTCGTTCCCGCGCACCACGTGGATCGAGACCGGCACGCCCTTCACGGGCGCGCGCTCGGTGCCCTTCATCACACGACCGGTGATCGTGACGGCCCATGCCGGAGATGCGATCAGGAGCGCGGCCACGACGCCCGCGACGGCGCCCCTGGAGATTGCCGCGACGGCGCCCCTCACGACTGGCCCACCTCGAGTCCCGACGGGCGGGACCGCTTGTAATCCTCGATCATCCGTTCCACGCGATCGCCCCCCTCGATGACGGTCGGCTTCGGTCCGCGCCGGACCGGACCGAGGCGCTCCTCGTCGGCCAGGACGGCGAGCACTTCGGTCATGGTCTCCTCGCGCATGCGGGCGTGGTCCTCGGGGGAGATCTTCCCCGAGTCCTTGTCGAAGTCGAGGTCGAGGAGCTGGCTGTAGAGACGCCCCTTCCGCTCGGCGATCGAGCGCCGGAGCGACGCGTCGGCGGCTTCCAAGCTCATCCGCTGCCCCCGGTAGAAGTAGAGCGGCGAGAGGATGAAGAGTCCGACAGCCAGGGCGAGACAGATCTGGGCGAGAACGATCATAGAGATCGCGGCGGCTTCATTCCTGAAGCCCGCGCAGCTCCTCTTCGGCCCGCGCGCGGAGCGCGTCGGCACGGGCGTCGGTAGAGGTGTGGAGCGGCGCGTCCGGCCCGCCCGCGAGTGGCGCCGCGGGCGTCGCGGCCGGGTTGCGGCGGCGCCAGCGGACGAGGATGAACGATGCGATCAGGAGACCCGCGACGGTCGCGACGACCGGCGCCACCCAGACGAGCAGGTTGAAGCCCTTCGCCTTGGGCGCGCCGAGGATGACCTCGCCGTACTGGCTGACGAGCGCGGCCTCGATCTGGTCCTTGGTCTTCCCGGCTTTGACATCCGCCTCGATGCTCGCGCGCATGGCCTTGCCGGTCTCGCACGTGCACCCGGTGAGGATCTCCCCGCAGGAGCAGGGACAGATGATGCCGTCGCTGATGACTTTGGCCTGGTCCTTGGTTGCCGCGTATGCCGGCGCGCTGAGCGCGCCGGAAAGCAGGACCGAGCCGACCAGAACGCCGATGAGTACCCGAAGGGAGCGCGTCATCCGCCGAGCTTCTCCTCGCGGCGGAGCCGCATTTTGTCCGTCAGCGCGATGATGGTCCCGAACGCCATGATCACGCCGCCGAGCCAGATGAAGCTCACGAGCGGGTTGATGTAGGCCTGGATCGAGACCGTGCCGTCGTCGTTCACGCCGCCCAGGATCATGTAGAGGTCCTCGGACGGGGTCTGGTGAAGGGCGATCTCGGTCATCGGCTGCTGCGACTTGAAGTACATCGACTTCGCCGGATGCGCGAGCCCGAGGGACTTCCCGTTCCGCTGCACGTCGAGGATGGCGCGCGTCTGCTGGGCGTTGGAGACCTGTTTCTCCTCGAGCCCCCTCAAGGTCAGGGAGTAGGGACCGACGGCCAGCTTCTCGCCGTTACGGAGCGGAGCGTGCCCTTCTTTTTGAAAGACCGTCGACCCGAGGACACCGACAAAGATAAGCACCATGCCGGCGTGCACGATGTAGCCGCCGTAGCGGCGCTTGTTTTTCTGGACGAGGCTCACCATCGCCATCGCGCCGCGCGCCGCGGCCACGTCCTTGCGCGCCTGGAGCCCGCGCGCGAACTCCATCACGATCGTGGCGACCACGAAGGCGACCCCGAAGACGCAGACGATGGGATAGAGGCCGTGGAGGCCGAAGGGGAGCCCGATCAGCGTCGCAACCAGGCCGATGATCGTCGGGATCACGAAGTTCCGCTTTGCGGCCGACGCCGTCATGCGCTTCCAGGAGAGGACCGGCCCCGCGCCCGTCAGCAGCAGCAGCGCGAGGGCGATCGGCACGTTCACCCGGTTGAAGAAGGGCGCCGAGACCGAGATCTTCGAGCCCGTGACCGCCTCGCTCACCACCGGGAAGACGGTGCCGAGGAACGTCGCGAAGCAGAGCGCCACGAACAGCACGTTGTTGAAGAGGAACGACCCCTCGCGGCTGACCACCGCGTCGAGCCGGTTCTCGCTCTCGAGGAGCGCCTTCCGGTAGAGGACCAGCGCCGCCGCGATCGTGCTCGAGAGGAGGATGAAGCCCATGAACCACGGCCCGATGTTCGACTCCGTGAACGAATGCACCGACGTGAGCACGCCCGACCGGGTGAGGAATGTCCCGAAGATGGAGAGCTCGAACGTCAGCACGATCAGGACGACGTTCCAGGTCTTCAGCATCCCCCGGCGCTGCTCGATCATGACCGAGTGCAGGAAGGCGGTCCCGACCAGCCATGGCATGAGCGAGGCGTTCTCGACCGGGTCCCAGCCCCAGTAGCCGCCCCAGCCGAGCTCGATGTAGGCCCAGCGGGCGCCCATCAGGATGCCCGTCCCGAGGAACATCCAGTTGAAGAGGGTCCAGCGGCGCACCTCCTCGATCCACCGCGTGCCGGTGCGGTTCATGAGGAGGACGGCGATCCCGAACGCGAAGGGGATGATGAACCCGACGTACCCCGTATAGAGGATGGGCGGGTGGATCATCATGCCGGGATCCTGGAGGAGCGGATTCAGGCCGTTCCCGTCGGGCGGCGCCGTCCCGAGGATCCGGAAGGGCGAGGAGATGAAGGTGAGGAGACTCGTGAAGAAGACCATCACGCAGGCCACCACCATCGCCACGGCGTCATAGAACGGATCCAGGCGCTTCCGGTAGGCGAAGAGGAAGACGCAGGCGTAGCAGCTGAGAATGAGCAGCCAGAGGAGGAGCGACCCCTCCTGCCCCGCCCAGAGCGCCGAGACGCGGTACATCAGCGGCAGGTCGCGGCTCGTGTGCTCGGCCACGTAGCGCCAGCTGAAATCGATGTTCACCAGCTTGTAGACCAGGATCACGACCGCGAGGAAGGTCATCCCGCAGACCATCCAGACCGCCCGGCGGCCGCTCCGGAGGGGGCCGGCCATGGATGTCTTCAACCCATAGGCGATGGAGATGACGGCGTAGCAGGAGGCGATGAAGGCCAGGATGATGGAGAGTCTTCCGATCTCGCTCACGTTTTGTCCTTGCCGAGCCCCTCGGCTTCATACTTCGAAGGGCACTTGGTGACGAGCTTGGACGCGTGCAGCGTCCGGCGCGCGTGGTCGTACGTCCCTTCCACCACGACCTCCCGGCCCTCGCCGAAGGCATCCGGCATGAGACCGTCGTAGACGACCCCGATCACGTCCGACCCCTTCTTGTCCTGGATCTGGAACGCGAGCTGAGGAACCTTCTGGTTGTACACGATGCTTCCGACCGCCACCGCTCCGTCGAGGCGGAACCCGCCGGAAGCCGGCGGCTTCTGGATGTGGGCGAGCTCGGCCACGGTCATGTACTGGAGGCCGGTCTGCTTGACCCCAGTCAGGACGAGGTAGCTGATCGCTCCTACGATGACGAGCGACACGATGACGATTCGCAGTCTGCTACTCATTTGTCGTTCCCTGGGTTATGGGGGGTTTAGGGAGCTTTCCTTCCGCACGTCCGATTGTGGCAGATGAGCGGCTTTCGTCAAGCCGTGACGGTGGTATCCAGAAGCCCCCCTACCTCGGTAGTACCCACGGGGGACCGGAACTACACCCCCCTTAACACGGCCTAGACGGTCACCGGGCGGCGCGGCCGGAGGAGCAGGACGAGCAGGAGCCCCGCGAGAAAGCCGCCGACGTGCGCGGAGAAGGCCACGCCCCCCTGATTCACGACTCCGAAGGCCAAGGCGCCGCTCACGATCTGGATCAGGAACCAGACGCCGATCACGGCGATCGCAGGGAGCCACATGATCCGGATGAAAATGAAGAGCGGGACGAGGGTCAGCACCCGGGCGCCGGGGAAGAGGACGACGTAGCCCGCGAGGACACCCGCGATGGCCCCGCTCGCGCCCACGGTCGGGAGGGACGAGTCGGGGCCGAGGAGATAGTGGGTTCCCCCCGCCAGGAGGCCGCACAGGACGTAGAAGAGGACGTAGCGGGCCGAGCCGAGGACGTCCTCGACGTTGTCGCCGAAGATCCAGAGGAACCACATGTTCCCGATCAGGTGGAGCCAGCCGCCGTGGAGGAACATGGAGGTGAAGAAGGGCGCTCCGACCTGGAGCCAGGTCGCCTCGCCCGAGCCGAGCTCGTAGCTCACCCGCCCCGGCGTGAGGGCGTAAAGGTCGAAGAGGTGCTTCAACCCGCTCGTCGGGAGCGTGGCCTCGTAGATGAAGACCGCCGTGTTGGCCGCGATGATGAGGAGGGTGACGAGGGGGAAGCTGCCCGACTTGTTCTCGTCGCGGAGCGGGATCATGGCCGGCGGGCTTCGGCATCGCGGGGCCCGGTCCCGGCATCGCGGGGCCCGGCCCCGGCGCCGCTCATCCGGGCTTCGGCTCCGCTGGAATGTCGGGGCATTTCGCGTATCCTCTGCCGCTCATGGCGAGGGCCCGGTCGCAAGCGCGCAAGTTCCGTCCGCTCACCGAATTCATCCGCGCCCGAATCGACGAGGGCTTGATCCCCGGGGCCGTGGTCGCCGCGGGCCGCCGCGGCGAGCTAGTCTACCACGCGGCTCACGGATGGCGCGCCCTCAGGCCGCGCCGCGAGCGGATGACGCTCACGACGATCTTCGATCTCGCCTCCCTCACCAAGCCGATGGCCACGGCGCCGGTCCTGGTCGAGCACGCCGCGCGCGGCGCCTTCTCGCTCCTCGATCCCGTCGAGCGCTGGCTCTCCGAGACGGAAGGGAGCGAGGTCGGGCGCATCCCGCTCCACCGCCTCCTCACGCACACGGCGGGGTTCGTCCCGGACAATCCCCTCCCGGACTACGCGGGGGGAAAGCGCGCGCTCTTCGCCGCGATCGCGCGCGAGCCGCTCGCCACGCCGCCGGGAGCGCGCTTCACCTACAGCGACGTCGGCTACGTGCTGGCCCAAGGGGTCGCCGAGCGGAGGCTCCGGCGCCGGCTCGACGTCCTCGCCGCGGAGCTGCTCTTCCAGCCGCTCCGGTTCCGAGACACGCGGTTCCTGGCGAAGAGAAAGGACCGGAGCCGGATCGCGCCCACCGAGCGCATCGACGGAAGCTGGCTCCGCGGGGTGGTGCACGATCCCCGCGCGCGCACGCGGGCGCTCGAGGGGGTCGGCGGCCACGCGGGGATGTTCGGGACGGCGCGGGAGGTGGCGCGCTTCTGCGAGATGATCCTCCGGAAGGGGACCCTCGGCCGCCGCCGGATCCTCTCCGAGGAGACGGTGCGCGCGATGACCACCGATCAGTGCGAGGGGAACCTCGGCGTGCGGCGGGGATTCGGGTTCGACATCGAGAGTCCCTACTCCGCCCCGCGCGGCGCCCTCTTCTCGCGCTCCTCGTTCGGGCACAGCGGCTGGACCGGCGTCTCGATGTGGATCGATCCCGAGATGGACGCCTATCTTGTACTGCTCACGAACGCGATCCACCCGGATGGACACAAGGATCTAAAGTCGTTTCGCTACGAGGCGGCGACGCTGGCGGCGAGGGCGATGCGCTGAGAATCGCGCCTTCCCGCGCGCCACGGGCTCGCGGCGGCTCGGTCTCAATACTTGTACTGCGGCTCCCACTCGTTCACCCCTTCGTCGAGCAGCGCGAAGAGGTGCCAGACGCCGCAGAACGGATCGAAGGGGCCGAACGGAGCCTTCGCCACCCGAACGATCCCGCCGGTCGGCTCGCGGCGGAACGTCGAGACCCCCGGCATCCACCCCTTCTCGCTCCGGAATCCCATGTCCTGGATGAACGTCGAGTCCTTCCCCGAGACCATCGGGAACCGCCAGCCGCGCCCGGCCGCGAACTCCCCCTGGACCTCCGGTGAATCGGGCGAGCAGACGACGAACGCAGCGCGGTCGGCCAGGTGCGGGTAGACGCCGTTGAACCCATCGGCCCAGAGCGTGCAGTAGCGGCAGCCGCGCCCCATGTTGTGGACGACGATCAGGTCGGGCTTCCCCGCGAAGAGCTCGCTCAGCTGGACCGGGCCGTTCCAGCCGGCCAGGGTGTAGTCGCGCACCGGCTCATGCGGGAGGCGGCGTTTCAGCTCCGCGAGCCGCTCGTGCCCTTCGGCGAGATCCCGCTCCAGGCGCCGCGTTTCATCGAGAAGGTTTGCGGTCTCGGGATTCATGGGTAGGCTTTTCTCCTTTCGGCGGACGGGCGGTGCGGCGGCTCTCGAAGACGGCGAGTCTACCATGGAGGTTTCCATGAGACCGTTGCTCGTAGCCAGGACGTGGTTCCAGGCGGCGATCCTGGTCTTTCTCTTCGGCTTCTTCGTTCTCGGCTTCCTCGCGTTCCGCACCTACCAGGCGGAGCCTCCCATCCCCAAGCAGGTGGTCGGCCCGGGCGGGCATGTCCTCTTCACGGGCCGGGACGTCATCGCGGGGCAGCAGGTCTTCCTCAAGAACGGGCTCATGGAGTACGGCTCGATCTTCGGGCACGGCGCCTATCTCGGTCCCGACTACACCGCCGACTACCTCCGGCGTTCGGCCACGATGGTGCGCGATTCCTACGGCGGCCCCCTCTCCGACCGCGCCCATGACCAGACCGTGGCGACGTTCAAGGAGAACCGCTACGACCCGGCCACCGGCACGCTCACGCTGGACGCGGCCCGAGCCGCGGCGCACCAGGCGCTGATCGCGCACTACGCCCGGTTCTTCTCCGAGCCGACCACGCGCTTCGGCCTCCGGCCGGGCGCGATCACCGATCCGGAGCAGCTCCGCCAGCTCACCGCCTATTTCGCCTGGACCGCCTGGGCTGCGGCCGCGCAACGGCCCGGTAAGGAGTACACGTACACGAACAACTGGCCCCCCGAGCCGCTCGTGGAGAACCGCCCCACCGCCGACGTCGTCATCTGGAGCGTTCTCTCCCTGGTCGCGCTGCTCGGCGGGACGGGAGTGATGCTCGCGGTGTTCGGGCGGTGGCGTTTCCTCGGCTGGCACGGGCGCGACCAGGAGCGGCTCGGCTTCCGCGAGCCGGGCACGGTCGCGCTCACGCCGGCGCAGCGCGCGACGGCGTGGTACTTCCTCGTGATGGGGCTCCTCTTCCTCGCGCAGGCGCTCCTCGGCGGATCGATCCAGCACTACCGCGCCGAGATCGCCAACTTCTTCGGCCTCGACCTCGCTCGCATCCTCCCCTTCAATCTCGCGCGCACCTGGCATCTCCAGCTCGCGATCTTCTGGGTCGCGGCCTCGTACCTCGCCGCGGGGATCTTCGTCGCGCCGATGATCGCGCGCACCGAGCCGCGCGGGCAGCACTGGCTCGCCTACGGCCTTCTCGGCGCGGTGGCGGTCGTCGTCTTCGGGAGTCTCGCCGGGGAATACGCCGGCATCTTCGGCTACGCCGGGAAGCTCTGGGAGTGGTTCGGCGATCAAGGATTCGAGTATCTGGATCTCGGGCGCTTCTGGCAGGTGCTGCTTTCCGTGGGCCTCGCGCTTTGGGTGGTGATCTTGTTCCGCGTGCTCCGCACGCGGCTCTATCAAGAGCACAAAGGCAACATGCCGTGGATGTTCTTCTACGCGGCGCTCGCGATCCCCGCCTTCTACGCCGTCGGGCTCCTCGCCCAGACCGCCTCGCACGTGACGAGCGCGGAGTACTGGCGCTGGTGGGTCGTGCACCTCTGGGTCGAGGACTTCCTCGAGCTCTTCACCACCGTGATCGTGGCCTATATTTTTGTACTCCTGGGCGTGGTGCACGAACGTGTCGCTCTCACGCTCATCTATCTCGACTTCATCCTCTACTCGATCGGCGGCGTGATCGGCACGATGCACCACATGTACTTCAACGGGACGCCGGTCGAGGCGATGGCGCTCGGCGCCGTCTTCTCCGCCGCCGAGGTGGTCCCGCTCACGTTCCTCACCGTCGAGGCCTGGAGCTTCCTCCAGCTCGGCGCCGTGCAGGTGGGCCGCTCGGCGCGTCCCTTCCCGCACCGCTGGGCGGTGATGTTCCTCGCCGCGGTCGGCTTCTGGAACTTCCTCGGCGCGGGAATCTTCGGCTTCCTGATCAACCTCCCGATCGTCTCCTATTACGAGATCGGGACCGCCCTCACCGCGAACCACGGCCACACCGCGTTCATGGGCGTCTACGGGATGCTCGCGATCGGGATCGCGCTCTTCTGCCTCCGCTACCTCACGCCCGCCGACCGCTGGTCCGACAAGGCGGCGAAGTTCTCGTTCTGGTCGCTCAACATCGGGCTCGCCTGGATGTCGTTCGCGACCCTCTTCCCGCTCGGCGTTCTCCAGCTCTACCACTCGGTGAAGGCGGGATACGTGGAGGCGCGCTCCCTCGAGTTCCTCACGAGCGGGATGAACGTCTGGATCGAATGGGTGCGCCTCCCCGGCGACCTCCTCTTCATCGCGGGGACGGTCCCGGTCCTCTGGCTCGCGTGGAACGCGGTGCGCGGCGCGCGCCGCGTGCCCGTCACCGAGGGGGAGGCGGCTTCCCTCTTCATGGAGGACGCGGCGCCGGCGCCCGCGACCGCCGAATGACCGGATTCGCCGGGCTCACCCGGCCCGAGGAGGCGCTCTTCGTGGGGGGCTACGCGCTCTTCCTCCTCGCGGTCTCGTTCCTCCTCGGCTGGGCGGCGCGGCGCTCCCACGCCCGCGTCCTCCGCGTGAAGACGATCGGCTTCCGGTATCATGAAGCGCTCGACGCATGGCAGTGCTCGGAGGGGACGTACCTATGGAGGAAGGAGCGGGACGCGGCCGCGCGGCTGGTCCGGTATCGAGCCAAGGCGGAGATGTGCAACGCCTGCGCCCTCAAGCCCTCCTGCACCGACTCGACCGACGGGCGGGAGCTGGTCCGTCCGATGGACGCGTGGCCGCACACGGAGATGGCGCGCTTCCAGCGGGCCCTCTCCCTCGCGCTGATCGTGCTGGCGGCGATCCTCGTGGCGGTGGAGGCGGCGCGCCAGGGCAATCCGAAGCTCCAGGCGGCGTTCGCGGGGGCGCTCCTCCCCTGCTTCCTCCTCGCGCGCCGCGAGGCGATCGGGCTTCGCGCCGTGCGCACGGTGTTTCGCTAGCGCTCGCGCTCGCGGCGGCGCTTCTCGGCGCCGCGCCCGCGAAGCCGGCGTTCGAGTCGACCTGGCAGGACGGACGCGCCGAGCTGGCCGGCTACCGCTATCACGTCGTCCGCTACGGCCAGCGGCGCGCGGGCCGCTGCGCCATGATCACGGTGACCGAGCCGTTCAGTGCGGCGAAGCACGTGAAGGTGGACGACCCCTCGAAGAACCCGGCCGACACGTTCGAGGCCCTGAAGCTGAACCTCGTGCGCAGCTTCCAGACCGGGATCTACGACTACCACACGATCCTCTCTCTCTTCACGCGGAGCCGCGACTTCTCCACGGTGAAGGTGGCGTTCTCCTGCACGGAGTGGTGCGGCCAGGTTTACGAGGAGCAGAGCTTCGATCCGCACGAGGTCTCGGGGTTCGTCCGCTCCTATTTCGAAGACGAGTCGCGCGCGTTCCGGCTCCCCGCGCGCGGCGAATCGGTGGCCGAGGACGACCTCTTCCTCCTCCTCCGGGGGCTCCGGGGCGACTACCTGCCTCCCGGCCGCACGCGCTCGGTCTGGCTCCTCCCGAGCCCCTTCATCACGCGCCTCACCCACCGCCCGGCTGAGTGGGTCATGGCCGACATCGCGCGCGCGCCGGAACCGCAGGCGGTCACGGTGCCCGCAGGCTCCTTCCGCGCGATCTTGTACATCGTGCGCGCGGGCGACGGGCGCGTCGGTCGTTTCTGGATCGAGCCGAGCTACCCGCATCGGATTCTCAAGTGGTCGTGGGCCGGCTCGAGCGGTAAACGCGGCGGGTTCCTTTCGGGCGACGGCATCGATGAAGGGGAGCTGATCCGCTCGGTGCGCCTTCCCTACTGGCGCCTCCACGGGCAGGGAGACGAGCGCTACCTGAGCGGAATGGGGCTCGATCCCGCCGTGCCCGTGCGCTGAGGGATCCGGAGCGCGGGCCTCAGCCCGCAGGACGAGGAGACGACGACGCAGTCCACCCGTCGGGTTGCCCTCCGGCCCCCGGAACGGTAGGATTTTCTTAGGGTTTTTCTGAACGGTTCCCGGTCGCCACGACCGGAACATCGCCGCGTGCCAGTCGGAGCCGTCCCACCGTGCCCAAGGTCCTCCTCCGCCATGTGAACATCGGCTTCGGGCTCACCCTCTTCGCCCTGCTCCTGATCGGGGTGGTCGCGTTCCTCTCGATCCGCGACCTCGTGCGGAACAGTGACCGGGTGGCCCATACCCAGGAGGTCGTGGCCCATGCCGCGGTCGTGGGCTCGCTCCTCGCGGACGCCGAGACCGGCCAGCGCGGATATCTGATCACCGGTGATCCGATCTACCTGGAGCCCTACACGGCCGCCGCGGGGTCGCTCCGGATCGAGGTCGACTCGCTCGCGCTCCTCACCCGCGACAACGCGGCCCAGCGCCCACGCACGGCGCACCTGCGCACCCTGACGAGCCAGCGCCTCGCGATGCTCGCCTCCGGCGTCACCGCGCGCCGGAAGGGGGGCCCCGAGGAGGGCCGCGAGTGGCTCGTCCAGGACAAGGGACGCCGGGTCATGGACGAGGCGCGGCTGGTGCTCCAGGACATCCGCGACGAGGAGGAGGTCCTCCTCGAGAAGCGCGACCGGGACGCGCGCGACAGCGCGATGATGGCCACCATGCTCATCGTTTTCGGATCGCTCGCCGGCATCGTGGCCGTGGCGTTCGCGAGCGGGATGGTGCGGCGCGACCTCCGCCGCCGCGTCGAGGTCGAGGCCGACCTGCGCGAGGCGCGCGACGAGCTGGAGGAGCGCGTGCGCGAGCGCACGGCCGAGCTCGCGGCGGTCATCGAGACGAGCCCGATCCCGATCGCGGCGATCGATTCGAAGGGGAACGTGACGCTCTGGAACCAGGCGGCTGAGGAGGCGTTCGGCTACACGCGCGAGGAGATGCTCGGGAAGCCGTACACGCCGGCGGACGCCGAGGACAAGAGGAACGCCGAGGACGTGCTCCGCCGCATCACGGCCGGCGTTCCGGTGACCGCCTACGAGACGCACGCGCGGCGCAAGGATGGCGTCGTGCTCGACGTCGCGGTCTACAGCGCCCCGCTCCGCGCGCCCGGGGGACGGCCGCTCGGCGTCCTCGCGATGATCGCCGACCGGACCGAGCGGAAGCGGCTCGAGGACCTGCTCCGCCAATCGCAGAAGATGGAGGCGGTCGGGAAGCTCGCGGGCGGGATCGCGCACGACTTCAACAACCTCCTCACCGCGATCACCGGCTACACCGATCTCCTCTACCTCCGTCTCCCCGGCGACATCGGCAAGCGCGAGCTCACCGAGATCCGGAAGGCGTCGGACCGCGCCGCCTCCCTCACGCGCCAGCTCCTCGCCTTCAGCCGCCAGCAGGTGCTGCAGCCCAAGGTGATCCGGGTGAACGAGGTGGTCGGCAACCTGGCCGGAATGCTCTCGCGCCTCATCGGCGAGGACATCGACCTCGTGGTCTCGCTGGACGAAGAGGTCGGGCAGGTGAAGGCCGACCCGTTCCAGCTCGAGCAGGTGCTGATGAACCTGGCGGTGAACGCGCGGGACGCGATGCCGCGCGGCGGCAAGCTCACGATCGAGACCGCGAACGTCATCCTCGACGAGGGCTACGCCCGCGCGCACCCCGACGTGAAGCCGGGCTCCTACGTCATGATCGCCGTCAGCGACACCGGCATCGGGATGGACTCGGATACGCGGACCCGCATCTTCGAGCCCTTCTTCACCACGAAGGCGCTCGGCAAGGGAACGGGGCTCGGGCTCTCGACGGTCTACGGCATCGTGAAGCAGAGCCGGGGGCACATGTGGGTCTATTCCGAGCCGGGCCAGGGCGCGACGTTCAAGGTCTACCTCCCGCTCCACGAGGAGGCCCCCGAGGCGCCGCCGCCGCCGCAGCCGACGCGCGTCGTGCCGCGCGGCTGGGAGACGATCCTCGCCGTCGAAGACGAGGAGTCGCTCCTGAACCTCGTGACGGAGATCCTGAAGGATGCGGGGTACAACGTGATCCCGGCGCTCGGGCCGAAGGAGGCGGTGCGCGCGATGCTCGAGCACCGCGACGGGAGCATCCACATGCTCCTCACGGACGTCGTGATGCCGGGGATGAGCGGACGGGCGCTCGCCGACCAGGTCACCCGCGAGCGGCCGGGGATGCGGGTGCTCTACATGTCGGGGTACACGGACAACGCGATCGTGCACCACGGCGTGCTCGATCCCGGCGTCACCTTCATCCAGAAACCCTTCACGCCGGATGCGCTGATCAAGAAGGTGCGGGAAGTCCTCGACGCGGCCGAGGTCTCGGCATAGCGGTCGAGCGCTCGAGGGCGTCCCGGCAATCCGCAGGCGAGCCGGCGCCGGCGCGCATCACTTGGGAGCGAACTCCCCCGCCCACTTGCGGAACTCGGCTTCGTCCACCCGCGCGCCCCGCCGCCACGCGACCAACGTCGAATCGGGTCCGGTGCGCTCCAGCTGGAATCCCGCGAGCTTCCCGTCCAGGCCGAAGTACTCGTCCAGCGTGAGCGCCGGTCCGCTCTCGTCCTCGTTGCGCTCCCGATGGCGGTACGCCCAGAGGAGCCCGTTTTCGCGGTACTGGTAGAGGTCTTCCCGGTAGCGCTTCCCGTCCGTGGTCCGATAGCTCCGCTGCACCAGCTCGTCGTGCTGCCCCCAGACGTAGAACGGCCCCGAGTAGTGCGGCCCGCGCCACCCCGGCGCCGAGCAGAGGTAGCGCGCGGAGAGCGACTGCCCTTCCTTCCGCTGCCGGATCGAGCGGATCGGCACGGCGGAGCCGCGCGCGTACGTCCGGAGCTCGAGCGCGCAGATCATCCCGCTGTCGCCCGCCGCGTCAGCCCATCGGCCGGGATCGAGAAGCCCCGGGTTGTCGTTCGGAAAGGGCGGCAGCCGCGTCGTCGAGAGGTGGATCAGGGCGCCCACGGAGTCGGGGACGGCGTCGAGCCCCGGGGCGCCCCCTCGGGAACCAGCGTTGTCCGCGGCGGCTGCGACTCTGGTCGAGCCCTCGGCCGGGGCACCGGCGGCCGCCCCGGCTCCGCTCGCGCCCGCGAAGGACGCCAGGGCGAGCGTCGCGAGGGCGCAGGCTCGGCCTGCGGCCGCGGCGGCCACGGAGCGGTTACGAAAGGGTCGGCGTTGGGTCGGCGTCATCGGCAATCTCCTCGCGTTCTCGGCGAGGACTGATCTTATCGCGAAGCGGGAGGAGCGGGGGCCGGTTCGGTGTCGTGCGAAGGGGAGAAATCTTGCGAGAGCTGCGCCTCCTCGATGCGGCGCGGCGGCGGCACGCGGTGCGTCCACTCCGCGATCGTCAGCTCCACGACCGTGTAGATCACGAGCACGATGCCGGAGATCGGAAGGAGTACGGCAATGAGATAGCGGATACCGAGGCCGCGGATCGAGGGGTGTCGCATGGCGGAAGGATCGGCCGGAGCGGGCCCGATCTTGAGGTGTCCCCCGGGTCCGGCCGAATCCGTTCTGGAGAACGGGCGGCGACGGAGCCGTTCCCGGCCGCGCGGGCGTCAGACCGGTACCACCGGCTACTTTCGATGGCCGAAGGCGCCCGCTACCGTGCCATCGTCCCCTATTCTGCGCCCATCCTTCATCGGGAGGTCCCCCGTGAACCGCTCCGCGGCCTCGGCGCTCCTCGTGCTCGCCTGGCTCGTTCCCGTCTCCGCTCAGGCGTTGAGCGATCGTTTTCCCGCTCCCTTCGCCGCCTACGAGACCGGCCTCGACCTCCCCGCGGCCGCGGCCACGGCGGACTTCAACGGCGATGGGCGGCCGGACGTCGCCCTCGCCCTGCACGGAGTCGAGCCGTGCACCGTCGTGATCCAGCTCGGCCTGGCCGACGGAAGGCTCGGCCCGCCCACCACGATCGCCACCTTCCCGAGCTCCGAGCCCACGTCCCTCTCGGCCGGCGACATGGACGGCGACGGCTTCCCCGACCTGGTGATCACGCGCCGGATGGAGGACGCACTCCAGGTCATCCTGAACCGCGGCGGGGCGTGGACCGTCGTGCCGCCCAGCTCGGTAGCCCCCGACCCACTCGACGCGGCGATCGCCGACATGAATCACGACGGGATCCTGGACGTGGTGGCGGCGAGCTACGGCCCGGGGCTGTTCTCGGTCTACCTCGGACGCGGCGACGGCGCGCTGGGGGCGCCGGCGAGCCTGGTGACCACGGCGCCCGGTCCGTGCGCCGTCGCGATCGGCGATCCCAACCTCGATGGGAATCCGGACGTGGTGGTCGCCTCGCGCGTCGCCCCGGTGCTCGCGGTCCACTTCGGAGACGGCAGCGGCGCGTTCGGGCCCGGTCTGGAAATGGGTCTCGGCGATGCTTCCCCGGCCTGGGACGTGGTCTGCGCGCGCATTGACGACGATGTGTATCCCGACATCGCGGCGATCTCCCCCGGGTCGGGCACCATCTCGTTCTTCCACAGCACGGGCGAAGGGACGTTCGTCTCTCCGAACTCGATCGCGCCCGCCTACGGCACCGCGCTCACCGCGGCCGACGTGAACGGCGATGGCCGCGCGGATCTCGCCTACTCCGGCGGCGGTCTTCCGAGCGGCGCCGTCTTCCTCGGCAACGGGATGGGCGCCTTCGCGGCGCCGCTTCCCTTCAAGGCGGGAAGCGGGCCGGTGGGCATCCTCTCGGCGCGCCTCGCCGGGGACCAGACCCCCGACCTCGTCGTCCCCTGCTCCTCCGGGGTCGCCTCCGTCCTTCTCGGCCACGGCGACGGTACGTTCGGGGCGAACATCGCTGCCGCGGCCGGCGGATCGCCGCGGGCGGTCGCGATCGGCGAGCTGAACGGCGACGCCCTCCCTGACGCGGTGGTCTCGGACGAGGCCGCGGGGGGCGTGCAGGTGATCCCCGGGAATCTGGTTCCCGATCCGGGCCCACCCAACCTCTGGGACGCGGGCGGACCGGTCACGTCGGTGGCCCTCGCCGACCTGGACGGCGACGCCGACAGCGACATCGCCGCGGCGCTCTCGGCGCCGCCTCCCGGCAATCTCAAGGTGCTCCGGAACGATGGGACCGGCGCCTTCCCGAGCTGGATCAGCCTTTCGGCCGGAAGTGATCCGCGCGGCGTGGTCGCGCGGGACCTGAACCGGGACGGCAGGGCGGACCTCGTCGTGCCGAACGGGACCGACGGCACCGTCTCGATTTATCTCCAGGGCGGGCGCAGCGGTTTCATCGGCCCGAACCTGCTCGTGACGGAAGGCGTGCCGGTCGCGGTTGCTGCGACGGACCTGGTCGGCGACACGAACGTCGACCTCGCGATCGCCGAGGAAGGAGGAGACGTCGTCCTCTACGTGGGTGACGGGACCGGCGCGTTCACGGTCGCGACCGCCGTCGCCACCCCCTCGGCGCCCCGCGCCATCGCGACGGGCGACTGGACCGGAGACGGCCGGCTCGACCTCGCCGTCCTCTGCCCGGACGTCTCCGCGGTGGCCGTCTTCGCGAGCGATCCCGGCGGGTTCTTCTACAGCGTCGGCAACTTCCCCTGCGGGAACGCGCCGTCCGCGATCGCGGCGGCCGACCTCGACGCCGACGGGCACCCCGACCTCGTGGTCTCCAATCCCGGCCAGAACACGGTGTCGTTCCTGCGCGGGCTCTCGTACGCCGGTGACTTCGCCCCGCCCGAGCCGGTCGGGACCGGCGCGGAGCCGCGCGGCCTCGCGATCGCCGACCTCGACCAGGACGGGGACCGCGATCTCGTCGTGGCCGATTCCCAGGAGCAGGCGATCCAGGTGCTCGCCAACACGCCGCCGCCACCCATTCCGGACCTCGCGCCGTCGCTGCGATGGCCGCCGAGCCCCATCGTCGAAGTGGGAGGCCGGCTCTCCTGGATCGTGACCGCCGCCGACCTGGACGGAGATCCGATCGCCTCGCTCACGGCGTCGGGGCTCCCTCCGGGCGCGTCGTTCACGACGAGCGCCGACCAGACGTCGGGAACGGTGACCTTCACGCCGTCAACGCGGCAGACCGGCGACTACCCCGTCACGTTCACCGCCTCGAACGCCCTCGCCGGCTCCGCGCAGGCCACGATCCACGTGGCCGACGCCTCGACGAAGGCCTCGGGGCTCTTTCTCTGGAAGACCACCGACCAGGACGTCGGCACGCACGTCGTCCGGTTCCGCGCGGCGAACAAGCTTGGCGAGGTCAGCCGTGACAGCGTCGTCGTCACTGTGGCTCCCTCTGCCCCCGGCGCGGCTCCGCGTCCGGGATCGCCGTCCGGCGTTCGCGCGACTTCAATTTCGGGAGCGCCGCCGGGACCCGCCGACGCCGCCCTGGCCCCGGGACAGGCCACGAAGGGGCCGGTCATCAGCGTGACCGGCGATCTCTCGGTGACCTCCGGCGGCACGGTCACGCTCGACGTGACCGGCAGCGGCACCGACACCCTCTCCACCAACACGACCTCGACCGGCGGCGCGACGTTCGCGACCGACTACCAGCCCGAGGTGGTCGCACCCGCTCACGTGAGCGCGACGCCCGGGCAGGCGGTCTCGATCCAGGTCTCGGCGTCCGATCCCGACCAGGATGCGATCGCCTCCCTCACGGCCGACCTGGCCTCGCTCCCGGCCGGCAACAATGCGACGTTCACCTCGTCGGCGGACCACACGAGCGGGACCTTCACCTGGACGCCGGGGCCGGGCACGAGCGGGACCTTCGGCGTGACGTTCACGGCGGCCAACGCGCTGGTGGGAACGGCCGGAACCGAGATCCACGTCGCCTCCGGCCCCGTCTCCTACTGGAAGCTGAACGACGACGGGTCGGACGAGCTCGGAGCGGCCGATCTCGCTCCGGTCGGCTCTCCCGGCTACGGGCCCGCCCGGCTCGGGGATGGGTTGGCCGCTTCAGGAACGGGCTCGGACGGGCTGCAGGGGACCGCGACGACGGCGCACGACGTGCAGGGGCCGTGGACCGTCGAGCTCTGGACGAATCCCGGAGCGGCGACCGGCGCCGACGCGGCGCTCTTCAGTGCGAGCGACCCGAGCGGCGAGAACTCCTGGCTCGTCGGAGTCGGGGGCGACGGAAGGGCGTGGTTCGGGATGTCGGTCGCCGGCGGGAGCGGGTGGAATCTCCGGTCGACGGCCACGGTCACCGGCGGCGCGTGGCATCACGTCGCCTTCACGACCGACGGGACGGCGATGAACCTCTACGTCGACGGAAATCTCGAGATCTCGGGCAATCAAGGAGGGAAGGCGTGCGTCGTGCACGGGGGCGCGATCCGGGCCGGCCTGGGACTTCCCCCCGGAGTCCCGCCGCGGGCCGGAGGCCTCGACGAGGTGCGCGTCTGGAACGTCTGCCGCACGCAGGACCAGATCGTCGCGTCGATGAACGCGGAGATCCCCGAGTTCGCGACCGGCGTCGGCTCGCCTCAGCCCTCGTTCCGGAACGCGCTCCGGCAGAACGCCCCGAACCCCTTCAACCCGCGCACGGCGATCGCCTTCGAGACGGCGCGCGCCGGCCGGGTGCGCCTGCGCGTGTTCGACGCGGCCGGACGGCTTGTCGCGACGCTGATCGACCGGGACCTTCCCGCGGGGAATCATCGCGCGGCCTGGCTCGGGACCGACGCGCGGGGACACGCGGCCGCCTCGGGCGTCTACTTCTACCGCCTGGAAGCCCCGGGATACGTCGAGAGCCGGAGGATGGCGCTCATGCGCTGATCCGGCGCGGACTCGGCGGGACGGGGTAACGGATCGGGACCATCCCGCAAACGAATCGGGGCCGGCGCGCCATGCCGGCCCCGAACGTGTTTCTAAAGCCGCCGGACGCCTACGCCCGGAACTGCGCGGCCTCCGTCGATTCCCGAAGGGCCAGCGTCGCGCAATCGTTGCCGGCGGCGATCACCTGCATCACTTCGTCGAAGTACCCGGTCCCGACCTCGCGCTGGTGGCGCGTGGCGCTGTAGCCCTGCGCCTCGGCCGAGAACTCCGCTTCCTGGAGCTCCACGTAGCCGGCCATGCCGCGCTCGCGGTAGGCCCGCGCCAGCTCGAACATCGAGAGGTTCAGGGCGTGGAAGCCGGCCAGCGTGACGAACTGGAACTTGTAGCCCATGGCGGCGAGCTCCCGCTGGAACTTCGCGATCGTCGCGTCGTCGAGGTTCTTCTTCCAGTTGAACGAGGGGGAGCAGTTGTACGCGAGGAGCTTCCCGGGGTGCTCGGCGTGCACACCCTCGGCGAAGGCGCGCGCCTCGTCCAGGTCCGGCGTCGACGTCTCGCACCAGAGGAGGTCGGCGTAGGGCGCGTAGGCCTTCGCGCGCGCGATCGCGCACTCGAGGCCGCCGCGCATCCGGTAGAACCCTTCGGGCGTCCGCTCGCCCGTGAGGAACTCGTGGTCGCGCGGGTCGATGTCGCTCGTCACGAGACGCGCGCTGTCGGCGTCGGTGCGGGCGACGACCAGGGTCGGGACGTCCATCACGTCGGCCGCGAGCCGCGCGGCGACCAGCGTGCGGATGAAGTGGCCGGTCGGGACGAGCACCTTCCCGCCGAGGTGGCCGCACTTCTTCTCGCTCGAGAGCTGGTCCTCGAAGTGGACGCCGGCCGCCCCCGCCTCGATCATCCCCTTCATCAGCTCGAAGGCGTTGAGCGGTCCGCCGAATCCGGCCTCGGCGTCGGCCACGATCGGCACCATCCAGTGGCGCGGTCCGCTTCGCAGGGCGTCTGCCGCAGGCTTGTTCCGGGCGCCGGGCGAGCTGCCGTTGGCGGAGGCGCCCGCCACGGGAGCGTTCCCCTTCGCGGAGCCGTGCCCGTTCGCGGTCGCGTGCCCGTTCGCGCTCGCGTGCCCGTTCGCGCTCGCGTGCCCGTTCGTCTCGGCGGCGCGCATCCGCTCCGCCGTCTCGATCTGATCGGCGCGCAGGAGCGCCTGGTTCAGGCGCCGCACCACGCTCGGGACGCTGTTCGCGGGATAGAGGCTCTGGTCGGGATAGGTCTGCCCCGCGAGGTTCGCGTCGGCCGCGACCTGCCAGCCGCTCAGGTAGATCGCCTGGAGCCCGGCCTTCACCTGCTGCACCGCCTGGTTCCCTGTGAGCGCGCCCAGGGCGGCCACGTAGTCCTCGGAGTGGAGGAGCGACCAGAGCCGCTCGGCGCCCCGGCGGGCGAGCGTGTGCTCGATCTGGACGGTGCCGCGCAGCGCGGCCACGTCCCGGTCGGTGTAGGGACGGATGATCCCCGTCCAGCGGTCCTGGGTTTCGGTCTGCTTGATCCGCGATTTCATGTCGGTTCTCCTCGGCGCGTTCGCGCGGTCAATCCCGGTCCAGAAGGGCGTAGGCGGGAAGGGTCAGGAAAGGCTCGAGCGCCTCGGCGGTGGAGAGCCGCGTGAAGAGCGCCCGCGCTTCGTCAAAATGTCCGTTTCGGATCCGCTCAGGCCCGACGTCGCCGGCGGTCCGCTTCATCTCGTCGTCCACGACACGCTGGAAGAGGTCGGGCGTGACGGAGCGACCATCCTCCAATGCGACGCCGTGTCGGATCCACTGCCAGACCTGCGTGCGCGAGATCTCGGCCGTGGCCGCGTCTTCCATGAGGTTGTACAGCGGCACGCATCCGTTCCCCGAGAGCCAGGCCGCGAGATACTGGATTCCGACCCGCGCGTTGAGCCGCAGGCCGTCCTCCGTGCGCGTTCCCTCCGGCACGCGAAGGAGGTCGGCCGCAACCACGTTCACGTCCTCGCGGAGGCGATCGATCTGGTTCGGCCCCTTCATCTGCGCCTCGAAGATCTCGCGCGCGATCGGGACGAGACCCGGATGTGCGACCCACGTGCCGTCGTGCCCGTCGGTCACCTCGCGCAGCTTGTCGGCGCGCACCTTCTCCAGCGCGCGGTCGTTCGCCTCGGGGTCGTTCTTGATCGGGATCTGAGCCGCCATCCCGCCCATGGCGTGGATGCCACGGTGATGGCAGGTCTTCACGGCCAGCTGCGTGTAGGCGCGGAGGAACGACTTGTCCATCGTGACCTGGGAGCGGTCGGGGAGGATCGCCTCCGGGTCGTGCGCGCGCGTCTTGATGAAAGAGAAGATGTAGTCCCAGCGGCCGCAGTTGAGTCCGCCCGCGTGCTGGCGCAGCACGTAGAGGATCTCGTCCATCTCGAAGGCGGCCGGGAGGGTCTCGATGAGCACCGTCGCACGGATCGTCCCTCGCGGGATGCCGAGCGCGTCCTGGGCGAAGAGGAAGACGTCGTTCCAGATCGCCGCCTCGTGGTGCGACTCGAGCTTGGGAAGATAGAAGTAGGGGCCGGTGCCGCGCGCAAGGAGCTCGCGCGCGTTGTGGAAGAAGTAGAGGCCGAAGTCGAAGAGGCAGCCGGGCATCGGCGCGCCGTCAACGAGCACGTGCTTCTCGGGGAGATGGATCCCGCGCGGTCGGACGAGGAGCGTGGCGATGCGCTCGTTCAGCTGGTAGGACTTCCCGCTCGCGGGATCTTCGAACGCAATCTTCCGCCGCACGGCGTCGCGCAGGTTGAGCTGCCCCTGGACGTTGTTGTCCCAGGTCGGCGAGTTCGAGTCCTCGAAGTCCGCCATGAAGCAGTCGGCCCCCGAGTTCAGCGCGTTGATGACCATCTTCCGGTCGACGGGACCGGTGATCTCGACCGCGCGCTTCATGAGGTCGGCCGGGATCGGCGCGACCTTCCAGGGTCCAGGGTGGAACGAGAGGAAATCGAGCTTCTCCCCCGCGGCGATGCGCGCCAGCTTGGCGGCGCGATGCTCGATGGCGCCCTCGAAGCGGGGACGGAACTCCCGGGTGAGCCGTTCCAGAAAGGCGAGCGCCTCGGACGTGAGGATCTCGTCGTAGAGCGGGCGCATCGGGCCTCGAACTTCGAGGCCGTCGGTCCGCGCTGGGGTCGATACGGTCGTGGTCGCCACGTGGCACCTCCTGCTCGGTACACAAAGGGGCGGGACGCTGTCGTCACCGTCCCACCCCTCGGTTGACTACATTCACTAGAATAGCCAGCTTCGGTGAAAATGTCAATAAATATTTGTCGCGCTTAAAGTTAAGCTGATAACAAAAGTCTGCACTTGGCAGTAAAGTTGTAAATACTGTAAAGTAGCTTGATGGCGCACGGGTTGGGAAAGCGCATACGGGCGCTTCGCGCCCGCGAGGGGCTATCGCAGGCCGCGATGGCCACTCGCCTCGGTATCTCCGCCTCGTACCTCAATCTCATCGAGCACGATCGCCGCCCCCTCAGCGCCAATCTCCTCCTCGCCCTGGCGCAGCACTTTGAGATCGACCTTCGCGCTTTCGCCGGCGGTGAGGACTCGCAGCTCTCCGCCGATCTCATGGAGGCTTTCGGCGACCCCCTCTTCGAGTCGCAGCCGGTCACCGAGCGCGACGTGCGCGAATTCGTCGCGACGACGCCCGAGGTGGCGCGCGCGGTGCTCCACCTCCACCACGCATACGCTTCGGCGCGCGGATCGGCCGAGATGCTCGCCGAGGAGGTCGTTGACCGGCAGGACCTTGCCGGCATCGACCGGAGCGGCCCCTCGTCGGAGCAGGTCTCCGACCTGATCCAGCGGCATCAGAATCACTTCCCCGAGCTGGAGGCCGAGGCCGAGCGCCTCTGGAAGGACGCGCGGCTCGACACCGAGGACCTCTTTGGCGCTCTCGCGGAGTACCTCACGAAGCGGCACAAGGTGCGCGTGCGGGTCCTCACCGTCGGAGAGATGAAGTCGGCCGTGCGCCGGTACGACCCCGAGCGGCGCGAGCTCTGGATCTCGGAGGTGCTCCGGCGCGGGTCGCGGAACTTCCAGCTCGCCTACCAGCTCGGGCTCCTCACCTGCTCGGACACGCTCGACCTGATGTCGCGGGAGCCCACCCTCACGTCGGACGAAGCCCGCTCCCTCTGCCGCGTGGCGCTCGCCAACTACTTCGCGGCCGCCGTGCTCACGCCGTACGACGAGTTCCAGCGCGCGGCCGAGACGCTCCGCTACGACCTCGATCTCCTGGGGCATCGCTTCCGCGTCTCGTACGAACAGGTCTGCCACCGCCTCACGACGCTGAACCGGAAGGGGGCGAAGGGAGTGCCGTTCGACATGGTGCGGATCGACCTCGCCGGGAACATCTCGAAGAAGTTCAGCGCGACGGGGATCCGCCTCCCCCGCTTCGGCGGTCTCTGCCCGCTCTGGAACGTGCACACCGCGTTTCTCCAGCCGGGCGTGATCCACACGCAGCTCTCGCGTCTCCCCGACGGCACGGCGTTCTTCTCGGTCGCGCGCACGGTGCGGAAGCACCGGGGCGGCTACCGCGCCCCCGACGTCCTCTACTCCCTCCAGCTCTCGTGCGACGTGGAGTCGGCCCGGAAGCTCGTGTACGCGGACGGCTACGACCTGGAGAATCCGGCGGCCTCGACGCCCGTGGGGATCACCTGCCGACTGTGCGAGCGGCTCGACTGCCGCGCCCGGGCCTTCCCGTCGGTGCACCAGCGGCTCCAGGTCGACGAGAACGTGCGCGGGGTCTCGTTCTACGCCCCGGTGAAAGAAGAGGAGTAGCGGGTCCGGCGGGATGGTGCGACGCCTCCACGACGGCGAAGGCAGGCGCCCCCAAAAAGAAGCGTAGCGCCACATCCGCGGTGCTATTCTCCCGACGTACCGCGAGGCGCGCCGCGAACATGGCGCGTTCGGCGAACGGTCCCCCCGCCCGGCCGTGCATCGATCCGGCCCCGGCCGCACGCAGTCGAATCGCTCCCCCAAAGCGAGGTTGTCTTCCATGGTCCGCATCAGGCCGGCTCTCGTCGCGCCGATCGCGTGCGCGCTGAGCTTCGTCGCGCCCGTGACGCTCACGGCGACCTCCGCGCGCGCCCAGGCTCCCCCGCCCATCGCGACCGTCATCGGCTCGAGCGGCGGACAGATGCTCGGCAAGACGACGGCGATCGTCGGCGACGTCGACCGCGACGGATGCGCCGACTATCTGATCGGTGTTCCCTACGCGAGCCCGAACGGCATCGCGGCGGCCGGCTCGGCGCTTCTCTACTCGGGACGGACGGGAGCGCTCATCCATCGCGTCGACGGCACGTCGCCCGGAGAGCAGCGGGCGTGGGTCGCCACGCTCGGCGACGTAAACCGCGATTCGATCCCCGACTACGCGGTCGCCGCGCCGCTCCTGTTCAACCACATGGGATCGATCTGGGTGATGTCCGGCGCCACCGACGCGAAGCTGTACGAAGTGATCGGGCCAAGCCCCGAGTCCAAGTTCGGGCTCATCATGGCCGGCATCGGCGACGCGGATGGCGACAGCATTCCTGACTTTGCCGTCGGCTCGCCGTACGTCGATCGAGGGACGGTGTACGTGCTGAGCGGGGCGGACGGATCGGTGATCCGCCAGATCCAGGGCCAATTCAGCGGCCAGTACTTCGGATTTTCGGTGGCGGCCATCGGGGACCTCGATGGCGACGGACTCTCCGACGTCGTGATCGGTGCCCCCTCGCTCGGGGACGCGAGCCAGCCGGGGTCGGTCCAGGTCTACTCCCCGAGGCGCGGCCAGCGGATCATCGGCGTCGTCTCGAACCAGCTCCAGGACGGAATGGGGTACATGGTCGCAGGCGTCGGCGACATGGACGGCGACGGCAAGCCCGACTGGGCGGCCTCCGCGCCCTGGCGCGACGAGAGCGGACTCACGGACAACGGCGCGGCCTGGGTCTATTCCGGTGCCACCGGCCAGGAGCTTTACCGCGTGGAGGGGACGGCCGACGTCGACCACTGGGGCGCCTCGCTTGCCGGCGTGGGGCTCCTTGACAACGACGCCACGCCCGACTTCGCGGTCGGATCGGCCGATGCGCACGGTCCGCTCGGGGCGACCGGCGCCGCCATCGTCTACTCAGGGAAGACCGGCGATCCGATCCTCACCGCCGGACCCGATCCCGCGATTCCGACCGAGGGGTCGTTCCTCGCCGGCGGCGGCGACGTGGATGGGGATGGCAACGACGACGTGATGATCTCGGCCTCGCAGTACAGTTATGCATCTCCTGGAGGCAACTACGGGTATGTCGGACGCGTCGACGTCTTCGGCTACATTGCGCGGCGCACGCTCGCGCACGTCGATCTCGTGCCCGGCACCTGTCCCAACGTGCTCCCGACTGATCCGAACGCGCTCGTGACCGTCGTCGTGCTCGGCGACATGGGATTCGATCCCGGCCAGATCGTACCGACGTCGGTCCGGCTGAACGGCATCCCGCCGGTCTCCTTCGACCCGGCGCTCCAGGACGCGGAAGGCACGACGGCCGGCTGGTCGACGAGCGTCTGCGAATGTCACGACACGGGTCCGGACGGCCATCCCGACCGCGCCTTTCGTTTCCGACGCGGGGATCTCGATCCAGTCCTCGAGCCGCGCGGCGTCTACGGCGTGATCGTGAACCTGACGGGGACGATGCAGGACGGCGCGCGGATGATGGCGGTCGCGTGCATCCCGCCCGAGCATGCCTTGCCCTACGTCGCGCCGAACCCGGCGCGGCGCTCCAGCGGGTCGGGAGTGTTCGTCGAGGTGCCGTCGGACGGAACGCGCGTGACGATCACGGTGCACGACGTGCGCGGCCGGCTCATCCGGAAGCTCGTGGATTCACCGATGACCGGCGGACCACATCGGATCGCGTGGGACTGCCGCCGCGAGGACGGCTCCCCGGCGGCGGGCGGGATCTACTTCGTGAGAACGGTGGTCGGAGCGACCGAGCGGTCGAGCCGGGTGGTGCTGGTGCCCTAGAACGACGTCCCGACCCCGACCAGTATCCGCCAGTCGGTCTCATGCTGCGTGCCGTTCAGGTTCTGGAGAATCGGCACGCCGAACGAGAAGCTCGCGCTCCACTGCTCCGGCCCGAACCGGACCCCGGGCGAGAGATAGACCAGGTTCCCGCCGCTGTTCGGATCCCGCACCCCCGCGATCTTCTGTCGGGTCCGCGCTTCTCCGTTCAATTCGAGGATCAGGTCGGCGCCGACGCCTCCCTCTGCCCCGGGGCCATGCGAGTGCGTGTGCCCCCCAGCCACCTTCGCCGAGATCGAGGCGTTGTAGGTGAACAGGGTCCCGAGATTCGTCTCCTGCGCCCCCTGGCTCGCGAACGTGGTGAGCATGTTCGCGTCGATCGACCCGAACCCGACCTGCCCCGACCAGCAGATCCCCTCGAGCCAGTCCCACGACCCCGATCCGGGCTGGTGCTCGGTCTCGAGGCGGTCGGCGCCGCCGGCCGTCGTGCGCCCGGTCGGCGCCTTGACGCCCGTGATGACGGCGATCTTCGCGCGCTCCTGCTCCCAGACGAGGAATTCCCCCATCACGGTCAGATCGCCCACGCCGCGCGAGTCGCCGTGATGGTGCACCTCGCCGATCGTCCCCTCGAGGTGCCCTTCCCGGACGTCGCGGCGCGCCACGTACGGGAGACGCGCCCCCAGCGTGAACGTCCGCGTGACGCCGTAGGCGACCGAGAGCGATGGGCTCGCCACGCTCGCCGTGCTGTGCGCCTCGATCCCGTTCTCGGCGAAGCGCACGAGCTGGGAGTCGGAAAAGGTGCGAAAGGAGATCCATTCGACCCGCGCGCTGGCGGCCCACTTCCCCGCCGGGAGCGTCGAGGCGGGGATCGTGATGATCGGACCGGCGACGCCCGAGCCGAGTCCGACGGAGGGATGGTCGGCGCGGGCGGGAGCGGGCGCGAGGACCAGGATCAACCCGAGGAACACGGCGGAGACGACGCTCGGCGCGCGATTCAAGGGCTTGGCGGTCATGAGCATGCCGGGGATACTCTCCGAACCATGGAATCGGCGCAAGTCTCACTCGACCAGGTGCGGCACCACGAGCGGATGGAGCGCGACTACTTCCGCGACTGGTTCGACGCGGCGCCCCCCGAGGTCGCGGCCCGGTATGGGCTTTCCGCGGAGACTGCGGAGGGAGCGGTCCTCCTCATCGCGAGCCGGGTCGACGTCCTGATGATGAACCGCGCGATGGGCATCGGGCTCGAGAAGCCGGTGACCGAGGCGCAGCTCGACGGGATCGTCGTGCGCTACCGCGCGGCTGGCGTGCCGCGCTTCTTCGTGCCGCTCTCCCCGGCGGCCGAGCCGGCGGAGGCGCGCGACTGGCTCCTCGCCCGCGGACTTACGCGCTTCAACCGCTGGGCCAAGCTCGAGCGCGGTGTCGAGCCGGTCGCCAGCGTCACGACCGACGCACGCATCGAGGAGATCGGGCCCGAGCACGCCGCCGCCTTCTCCGGCGTCCTGCGCCAAGTATTCGGCATGGACCCGGGTCTCGAGCCGTGGATCGCCGCGCTCGTCGGCCGGAAGAACTGGCGCCACTACATGGCCTTCGACGGCTCCGAACCGGTCGGCACGGCGTCCCTCTTCGTGCGCGGCGAGTGGGCGTCGCTCGGCTTCGCCGCCACGCTCCCGCGCGCGCGGGGCCGCGGCGTCCAGAGCGCGCTCATCGCGCGGCGGATCGACGACGCGCGCGCGATGGGCTGCCGTTGGCTCTCCGTCGAAACCGCGGAAGACAACCCCGACAAGCCCGCGCCCTCCTTCCACAATGTCACGCGGCTCGGATTCCGGATCGCGTACTTCCGCGACAATTACCTCGGCGTGACGTCGAACGCGCGCTGAGACGCGTGCGATTCTGATTCCCGCGTGCGTTTTCTCCTTGGCGCGCTCGCTTCCATCGCACCGCCGAAAAAATTCTCGTCGCGCGCGATGATTTTCATTTGGACCGCGCGAAGAGTTGCGCAATACTTCGCGGGCCATTGACGCCAAGTGCGCGCCAGCGACCGTGCCGGGGGGTTTCGTGAGCGCCATCCGCGTGGAAGGACTGCGGAAATCGTACGGCGATCTCCTCGCCGTCGACGGCGTCACGTTCGAGATACGCTCGGGCGAGACCTTCGGCCTCCTCGGGCCGAATGGCGCCGGCAAGACCACCACCATCGGCATGATCGTGGGAATGCTCCGCCCCGACGCGGGAACCGTGCGTCTCGACGGCGAGGCCGATCCCACACGCGCGGTGGTGCGCCGGCGGGTCGGCGTCGCGCCGCAGGCTCTCTCGCTCTACGAGGATCTCTCCGGCGAGGAGAACCTCGTCTTCTTCGGACGCCTCTACGGGTTGTCGGGACGCGCCCTTCGCGAGCGCGTGGACTGGGCGCTCGGATTCTCGGGACTCGCCGACCGGCGGAAGGACCGCGTCCACGGCTATAGCGGCGGCATGCAGCGGCGGCTCAATCTGGTCTGCGGACTGCTGCACGATCCGCCGGTCGTGGTCCTCGACGAACCCACCGCCGGCGTCGATCCGCAGTCGCGGAACCTCCTCTTCGAGAACATCGACCATCTGAAGCTCCAGGGACGCACCATCTTGTACACCACGCACTACATGGAGGAAGCCGAGCGCCTCTGCGACCGGGTCGCGATCATGGACCACGGCAAGATCCTGGCGCTCGACACCGTGAACGCGCTGACCCGCGAGCACGGCGGCCTGTCGACCGTGGAGATCGAGTTTGCCACGCGTCCGCGCGGTCTCGAAGGGCTGGGCGGCGCGTGGGACAAGGGGACGTGGCGGATCCAGACCGACCAGCCGGTGCACGTTCTCGAGCGTGCGACCGCCGCCGGCCAGTTCGCCAACGTTTCGATCCGGCGCGCGAATCTGGAGGCCGTATTCCTGCATTTGACTGGGCGATCGTTGAGGGATTGAGGGTCACCGGGTGGTGGGCGTGGGGTGGTGGACGTGATCGGGTCATAGGGGTGAGCCGCCGGTGAAGGCTCTCCTCACGATCGCCCGTAAAGATCTGAAGCTCCTCATCCGGAACCGAGCGGCGCTCTTCTGGGTGCTGGGCTTTCCGATACTGATGGCGCTCTTCTTCGGCGCCATCTTCTCCGGCGGCGGCGGTCGGGGCAGTCTCCCGATCGCCGTCGTCGACATGGACCGGACCGATTACTCACGGACACTGGTCTCCCGCCTCGAGCAGACCGAAGCGCTGCGCGTCCGTGAAACCACCCTCGACTCCGCAACCGCCGCCGTCCGCCACGGCGACCTCGCCGCCTACGTGGCCTTGCGCCCGGGGATGAGCGAGAATTTCGGGTTCGGCGGCGACAGCACGTCGGGAATCGAGATCGGGATCGACCCGCGGCAGGCGGCGACCGCCGACATGCTGCGCGGCCTCGTGACCCAGGCCATCTTCCTGAACATGCGGGAGTCGTTCGGGAGGACGGGGCCGGGGCGCTCGATGATCGACCGGCAGCTCGCGAAGCTCGAGGCCGACACGACCGGCACGCCCGAGCACCGCGCCCGCACTTCGCGCGTGCTCCGCACGCTCGGGTCGTTCATGACGACGCTCGATTCGCTGGAGGCGCCGGCCGAGGGTACCCTCGCGAGAGGCGCCGACACGACGGCGGTCGCGGACAGCATCCGGGCCGCGGCGTCGGTGGGCGCGGGGGGGGCCGGCGGCGGCGTAGGCGGCGCTGCCGGCCGCGTAGGTGGCGCTGCTGGCCGCGCCGGCACGGGCGGGGCCGATAGCGCCCGCGCGGCGCAATCCGGCCCCCGCATCCGCATGGTCGAAGTCGCCGAGAGCAGCGACACGCCGCGCAGCTCCTTCGAATGGACCTTCCCGTCGGCCCTCGCATGGGGGCTCATCGGGACCTGCATGTCGTTCGTGATCTCGATCGTCTACGAGCGGCTCACCGGCACCTTCCTCCGGCTCCGGCTCGCGCCGGTGAGCCGCGCCCAGGTCCTCGCCGGAAAGGCGCTCGCCTGCTTCCTCGGCTGCCTCGTGTCGACGGCGGTGCTCCTCCTGATCGGGCGGCTGCTGTTCCACATCCGTTTCCAGAATCCGCTCGAGCTCGCGGCCGCGCTCGCCGCGGCGGCGTTCTGTTTCACCGGGCTCATGATGCTGATCGCCTCGATCGGAAAGACGCCGCAGAGCGTCTCCGGCGCGGGATGGGCGGTGATGCTCGTCCTTTCGATGACGGGCGGCGGCATGGTCCCCTTGATCGCGATGCCAGTCTGGATGCAGCGCGTGAGCAACTTCAGCCTCGTGAAGTGGGCGATCCTCGGCGTGGAAGGCGCCGTCTGGCGCGGCTTCGGCTGGGCCGAGATGGCCCTGCCGCTCGGGATCCTCGTCGCCGCGGGCATCGTGACCTTCACGATCGGGGCCGTCGCGCTCAGCCGCGCGTCGTCCTGACCGGCGTGGCCGAATCCACCGGGCGCGACACCGCCCGCGTCGAAGCCTTCAGCGACGGCGTCTTCGCGATCGCGATCACGCTCCTCGTCCTCGAGTTCAAGGTCCCGCGGCTTGGCCCCGCGGCCACGGGCGCCCAGGTCTGGGCCGCGCTCCGCGAGCTCTGGCCCTCCTTCGTCGCGTTCGTGGGATCCTTCGCCGCCATCCTCATCATGTGGATCAGCCACCACGGCCTCTTTCGCATGATCCGACGCGTCGATACGCCGTTTCTGTACGTGAACGGGTTCATGCTCCTCCTCGTCACGTTCGTCCCCTTCCCCACCGCCGTCCTCGCCGAATACCTCGGGCACGCCGGCGAGCGCGCGGCCGCCGCCTTCTATTGCGGGACGTTCGTCGTGGTGTCGATCACGTTCCACCTCTGGTGGTGGACGGCGAACCGGCGCCGGCTCCTGCATGCCCACGTTTCGCCCGACGCCATCGCCCGGATCTGGGGCGCCTACCGGTTTGGGCTCGCGGTCTATGTCGCCGCCACGCTGCTCTCCTTTTGGAGCGCAGCCGCGGGGCTCGGCATCTGCGTCGCCCTCTGGATCTACTGGGCCGTGCTGAGTTACCGGACGGAGGGTTGAGGAACAGCTTCACCTCGCCGCACCGTCGCCATCCATGACGAGCGTCAACATGGCCAGACAGTTCGACGTGATTGGCAAGCGGGTCACGATCACGCCGTAGACCCGAAACGAAACAACGCTGCTGTGGCGCGGCGCGGGGCGGTGTACGCTCCGCGCCGCGTGTGCGAGGCGACCTCGAGCTCGCACTCATCGTTGGCGCGACCGGCTGGATGCGGGGGAACCCCTCGGCCGGCGAACTCCCCGATCACAGGAGCCGTTTCGACCATGTTCGAGCCGTCCATTCCCGCCGACCAGATCCGCCTCCTCGAGCGCCATGAGATGTCCTGCTGGCGCACGTGGTTCATGGCGGTCGGTCCGGCGCTCAGCGATAGCCTCGGGATCCGATTCGAGAACCTCTACGGCGCGCAGCTCGCCATCTCCTCCAAGCTCGACCACCTTCTGTTCAACCGGGTGCTCGGGCTCGGGAACGAGGAGCCGGTGAGCCCCGCCATCGTCGACCGCATCCTCCAGACCTACATCAACTCCGGGGTGCACCGGTTCTTCATGCAGGTGAGCCCGGTCGCGGAGCCGAAAGCGCTCACGACGTGGCTCAAGGAGCGCGGCTTCGAGATGATCGAGCCGTGGGCCAAGCTCCGGCGCGGAACCGGCCCCGCGCGCGAGATCGAGTTCGCGCCGAAGATCGAGCTGATCCCGCCGGCCGACAAGGATCTCGCCCGCGTCTGGGGGATGATCGTCCAGACCGCCTTCGAGTACCCGCCGGAGACAGCGGAGTGGTTCGCCGGGCTGGTCGAGCTGGCGCGCTGGCGCGCCTATCTCGCCTACGAGGGGGACAAGCCGGTCGGCGCGGCCGCGCTCTTCGTGAACGGCGACTGGGCGTCCTTCGAACTGGGTGTGGTCCTTCCCGAGGCGCAGAACCGCGGCATCCACAGCGCCCTGATCGCGCGCCGGATCCAGGATGCCGAGGCCGCGGGATGCAGGGTCTTCACCATGGAGACCTCGGCGGAGAAGGGCCAGGGGCGGGCCCAGTCGTTCCGGAACGCGAGGCGGATGGGTTTCGAGCTCGCGTACTTCCGGGAGAACTGGGAGTGGAACGGAGCGGTGGCCTGAGGGTCGTTCGGGACCGGGTCGGTGGCCTGAGGGTCGTTCGGGCCCGGGCCGCGGACTCGTCCTAGGACGAGTTCGCCGCAACATGCCCCGGGGCATGTGCCAATTGCGCACACGATCGAACTCGTCCTGGGACGAGTTCGGTTCGATCCATCAAACTGGGTAAGCTGCAGTAACGTAGAAAGAAAGATCGGCTGCGCGAGAAAACGCGAACTTGCGCTGGCGCATGTTCGACTCGTCCCGGGACGAGTTCGGTGCGACTCCCGCAACTCGCCCCAGAACGAGTCCCCCGCTCGGAACAAGTGCCTGGACGCCGTTCGGCTCGGCCAATCTCGCCCGAGCTGACGCCTAGACCCCCAGGTGCTCCACCTTCCCCCGCCGCCGCTTCTTCCACCGCGCGGCGAGCACGCCCCGATGGCAGTCGGCGGGATCGCGCTCGAAGCACATGATGCAGACGCGCTTTTCCGCCTTCTCGTAGCTCCGCACCATCGCGGTGAACTCGTCGAGGATCTCGGGATGGGCGTCGAGGTGGCGCCCGTAGGCGTCGAGCAGCCCTTCGAGCGAGCTCTCCGTTTCCCGGAGCCGCTTCGGATTCCCCGCGAACTGGGCGTGCACGTACTCCATCCCCGCGGTTGCCGTGGTCTCGGCGAGGGCGCCCTTCGCAAATCCCGGTTTGTGGCTCCAGGCCACGTCCCGCACGTCCATCAGGACGCCGATCTTCGCGCGGGCGAGGATTCCGAAGAACTCCTCCTGCGTCCGCTTCTCGTACCCGATCGTGTAGAGCGTCGGCGGCATCAGGAAAGGGTAGCGTCGGGGCTCGAAGCGGGTCTACAGTCTCGGGTGACACTCCGCTTTCGCTGACGCTCAGCTGACCGAGTCGGTCCCGCTGCTCCCCACGGACCGGCCCCACGCATCGAGGCTTCACGTCATGGACGCTACCCTCCAGCGCAGCGCGATCCGCCCTCTCGAGCGATGCGGGCTCCAGTCGTGGCCCGCGTGGTTCTCCACCGAGGAAACCTGGGCCGATCGCGACCTCGGCCTCCGCCTCCACCACATCGGCGGCATGCTCGTCGCGGTCGCCTCCGAAGTCGACGCGCCTCTCTTCAACCGGGCGATCGGGATCGGCCAGGTGGTCCCCGCGGATCCGTCCCTCATCCCGTACCTGATCCAGGTCTACCGGGACGCGGGCGTGCCGGCGTTCTACGTCCAGGTCACCCCGACCGCCGAGCCCGAGGGCATCGGCGACTGGCTGCGCGAGCACGGCTTCCGGCAAGCGTCGCCGTGGGCGCGCCTCGTCCGTGGGATGGAGCCGGTGGACGATCCGCATGCGCGCGCCGCGAGTCGCCGCGTGGAGATCGTCGAGACCGGGACCTCACGCCTCCCCTACTCGGTCTTCGGCCAGGTGGTCCAGCGCGCGTGCTGCTATCCCGTCACGACAGTCCCCTGGTTCGAGCTCTTCATCGGGCGGCGGGGATGGCGCCACTACCTCGCGATCGATCGGCGGAAGGGACGCGTCGTGGGCGCCGCGGCCTGGTTCCGTGTCGGCCGGCTCGCCTCCCTCGAGATCGCGGCCGTCGTCCCCGAAGCGCGGGGTCGCGGGATCCACTCGGCCCTGGTCGCGCGCCAGCTGCGCGACGCCGCGGAGGAAGGATGCGCGCGCGCGACGATCGAAACCGCGGTCGATGATTCGGACTGGCGCGGGCAGGCGTACCGGAACGCACGGCGGCTCGGCTTCGAGCTCGCCTACTTCACCGCGAACTGGGAGTGGCGGGAGAGCTGGGATATGCCGCGCCACTTCACGCTCAAGCGGGCGACGGCGCTGCCGCCGAACTGGAAACAGGATACCGACGAATACCGGTGGTTTTGGAGGCGGCTGGGAGGGAGTTGAGGCGCCGTCGTTACCGCGTGCTGAGCCCCGCGGACAACGCCGTTTTCTGATCCTGCAGCCCGTAGGCAAAGTCGATCCTCAGCTCACCGAGCCCCGAGAGGCTCGCGAGCCGGACCCCGCCACCCACGTCGAACTGCCACGGAATGTCGCGCGGCACGAGCGGATCCCACGCCTTCGCCGTATCGAGGAACGCAGCCAGCCCGATGCGCACCGGCTTCACCTCCCACGGGAAGATCCGCCGCTCGGCATTCGCATAAACGAGTCGCCGGCCGAAGACGAGCCCGTCGATGATCCCTTCCTCGAGGAGCGGGTGCGCCCGCAGCAGCGGATCGCGACCGGTGCCGCTCCCCGCGCCGGGCCAGAGCGCGAGCGGCGAGCGGCGCGAGGCCGCGGAGGCGCCCGCGTCGACGAGCCAGTCGCCCGAGTCGAACTGATCCGATCCCCAGCGCGCGAGAACGTCGCCCGCGCGGAAGGGATGCTCCCCTCCTCGCGCCCATCCGGCGCCGGATGCGGTCAAGGAGAGGTGGTCGCTCGCGGTGCGGACCTCGACCGAAGCACCCAGCGTCGGGAACATCCGTCCCCCGCCCGAAACCGCGCCGAAGCGATCGAAGCCACCCAGCACACCGAATCGCCAATCGGGCGCGAGCCAGTCGCCGTAGCCCACCGCGCCCCGCCGGCGCTCCTCCCGCACGAGTGGATCGTGGATCGAGGCTGTCATCGTGTACGCCTGGCGTTCCCAGAGCCCTTCGAGCCGCCATACTCCCGGACCGCCCGTCAACGCGGGGGCGTCCAGCGCGAGGAGCGCGCGCGGCCGGTTCTGCTGGAACCGATAGGCCGCGGTCCAGACCTCTCCGAGACGGAGGGCGTTCGAGAGGCGAAGCTCGACCTCGCTGCTCGACACCGCGTCGGCAGCCACGACCGCGAGATCGAGCGGACCGTCGAAGAGGAGCGGCCGCTCCGCCAACCCGACGCGGACCTGCGCCTCCCCCTCCTTCGCTAAGGGCTGCAGCTCGATATCGGTGCGGGACGCCGCAGGAATCTCCTCGAGGCGGCGCTGTGCGTGCCGGTACTCGTCCCACGTGAAGAGGTAGTCTGGCTGGAGATCCATCTCGTCGACCACGACCGAGTAGCGCGTCCGCTTGAGCCCATCCACCCGCACGAGCTCGGTCGTTTTCGGCTCCGAGACCCGGTTCCATGCGTCGAGCGCATCGCGCACGTCGCCGCCCATGTAGCGGCTCCCGGCGAGGAGCTTCCAGCTGTACGTGTCCTTGGGGTCGAGCACGAGCGCGCGCTCGGCGAGCTCGGAGGCCGCGTCGTACTGCTTCTCGCGGAATCGAAGCCCCGCGAGCTCGCGGACCGGCGTGGGCGACGTCGGACAGAGCGTCGAGGCGGTCATGAGAAGTCCCGCCGCTTCCTGGTCCGCCCCGCGTCGCGCCCGGCGGATTCCCTCGGCGACCATGCCGTCGCATCCCGCGATCGTGGCGCCGGTCGCCTCCACCTCCGGAATCACCGGCGTGTCCAGGGAGGTGGTATCGGGTGGGGGCGGCGCCGGAGCGCCCCCGCGGCTCTCCTCGAGCGCCACCTTGGAGGGATCGGTGAGCCGCTCGCGGCCCTGCGGCGGCAAGAGGAGCAGCGCCCAGTGGCCGGCCGCGCTCCACTCGCGGTCGAAGTCGTCGAGCTTCTCGGTGCGGAACGGCCCGTCGGCGGGATCGTGCAGGATCACTCCCTGCGGGGTCGAGGCGAGGAGGACGACGAAGTGGCGGACGGGGCCGCCGCGATCGAGGAGCACGACCAGGGGGCGGCCGCGCTCGAGATGGTCGCGCAGGCTCGCATCGTCGGCCTGCATCGGGAACGCCGACCAGCCCCGCGCGCGCGCGGCCGCAACGAGCGAATCGGCGCGGATCCCCTTCTCGCCAGGGACGGCGAGCGCGGCGAAGTCCTCCGCCCGAACCCGCGGCTCGCCCCAGTATCGGAGCACCATGGCGAGCGCGGCTCCCCCGCAGAGCTGCTCGCTCTGCGGCACGAACGGAACGTCGAGGAGTCGGACGGCGGGCGACGGTGTGGACGTGGCGCCGGCAGGTGCGCCCGTGGCCGCGACCGCGATCGAGAGGGCGGCCGACGCGAGGAACGCGCCGGCCGCCGTCGTTCGAATCATGAAACGGATCGAAGCGATCAGAGGACCGAGATCAGTACGACCAGCGCGACCACGAGGATGATCACCATCGTCCACGTCATCGTGACCGTCTTGCCGCCGACGATCGCCGAGTCCGCTTCCCGCGCCTGTGTCGCGAGACGCGCGAGCTCGGGGCCGGAGAGGGTCGCGACCGCGGCATTCGCGCGCTCGAGGCTGAGCCCCGCCGAGCCCGCGATGTGACGGACCTCGGGACGCGAGAGGAGGTCGCGGATCGCCTGGCGGTCCGCCTCATCGGAGTGGACCTTCTGGTCGAGCCGCGACTGGATCTCCTCGCCGGTGATCACATGGTCCGCGGCCGCGGCCGTGCCTGGGTCCGCGGCCGCGGCCGTGCCTGGGTCCGCGGAAGCCGCTCGGGCAGTAACGAACAGGGACAGCAGAAGAACGGCGCCGTACGCCGCGAATCGGGGACGCGGGATTCTCATATGTCCTCCTCGGCGCGAGTCGCCTCGGCGTCGCGCCTCGAGTGGTTCGCCGATACGAAACAGGGGCGCGGACGTTCGTCCTGCCCCCCGTGACATTGTGGAGGATTCGAGCGGATCGGGGAACAAAGGTTTGCCGGGCAGGTCCGTGGACGGCGGATCGGGGAACAGAGGTTTGCCAGGCAGGCCCGGGGACGGCGGGCCGGAGACTCTAGTACACCCCCGGCACGAGACGAGCCGTCCGCCCCATGTAGCCACGATAGTGGTCGCCGAACTCCTCGACGAGGAGCTGCTCTTCGACGTCCATGCGCCGCTTGAACATCCAGAAGACGACCGGAAGGAGGGCCACGGCAACCGCGCTCCGGAAGACCCCGGCGAATCCGACGTCCATGAGGAGGATGCCGACGTAGGACGGGTGCCGCACGACGCCGTAGATGCCCGATGTCTGGAGCGCATGCCCTTCCTGGATCGCGGCGACCGAGGCGAAGCGGTCGCCGAGTGCGAGCATGGGCCCGACGCGGAGGGCGGCTCCCGCCGCCAGCACGACGAGCCCGGTCCACCGGAGCGCGTCCCCGCCCGGGAGCACCCAGATGCCGCGCGCGTCCATGTACGGCAGGACCCACGCGGTGAAGAGCGAATGCGCCATCAAGAGCGGAAAGAAGGGCCGCCAGTCGGGCGCGTGCTTCACGCCGCGGCTCCGGCCGGCCGTGTACAACGTCATTACCGGCATCATGAGGAGATGGATCACCACCACGCCGACCCGCACGGGGTGCGCGAAGAATCCGCCCCAGCTCCCCCACGCCATGACCATGAGGAGCAGGAACAGGACGACGTTCAAGGGAATGCCGACGAGCTGTTTCAGGGGAACCCGGGACATGCCCGAGTTATCGGCTCCCGGGCCGCCCTGCTGTAGCGCGAGGTCGCGGGGCCGCGGCCGAGCCCGGCTGCTCGCGGGGCAGCGACCGAGCCCGGCTGCTCGCGGGGCAGCGCCCGAGCCCGGCCGCTCGCGGGTCTATCGCCTGCGCCCGAGCGCGTCCGACAGGGGCCGATCCAGGTGATAGACGTCGTCCGAGTAGCTCACGTTCCCCGCCGCTCCCACGCTCACCGTCCAGTAGACGATCACCACGGGGATCGGGTGCTGGAGCTGGACGCTCTGGGTCCGCCCCGACGCGAGCGCGTTCTGGATCCCGCCGAACCCGCGCTGGTCCTGCAGCAGCAGATCCGCAAGCTGGAGCGCGTTCTCGACACGGATGCAGCCGTGGCTGAAGGAGCGGTCCTGCGCCGCGAAGAGGCTCTTGCTCGGCGTGTCGTGGAGGTAGATCGAGTACTTGTTCGGGAAGAGGAACTTCACCCTCCCGAGCGGATTCCGCGACCCCGGAAGCTGGCGCAGCGTGTAGGGGAAGCGCTCCGGCGGCGCGTCCCAGTTCACGCTCGCGGGATTGACCTCGTGACCACGCTTGTCGTAGACACGGAGCCCCCACTCCATGAGCTTGTTGTCGCCGTTCCGCATCGCGTCGAGCACCTCGTAGCGCGCGATCGAGGTCGGCACGACCCAGTCGGGATTGAAGACGATCGTCCGCATCGTGGAGCGGAAGCTCGGCGTCTTCATGTACTCGTCGCCGACCTGCGTGCGCGCCTCCCAGATCGGCCGCCGCCCGCGGATCAAGTAGGCCTTGTACGCGGGGATATTCACGAGGAGAAACTCGTCGCCCAGCCCGCTCAGGATCCACCGCGTGCGCTCGAGATTCGCGCGAACCTGGTCCTCACGATCCTTCACGCTCCCGTTCATCGCTTCCACCGTGGTCGGTCCGATGATGCCGTCGGGGTTCAACCGGTGCGCGGCCTGGAACCGGCGCACCGCGTCGGCGAGGCTCGGCGAGTAGTACGTGGCGTCGCTCCCCGGGCTCCCATGGAAGTCCCCGCTCGCCTCCAGCCGGCGGCGCACGTCGGGGATCCGGTCGCTGTGCATCCCGGGCGCGAGCGCGCGTCCGGCCGAGACGGTCGGCCATCCGCCCTGGTCGTCGATGTCGCGCAGGCGGGCCAGCTCGTGCACGAGCCCCTTGTAGATGAAGTGGTCGGGGCGCTGCGCCTCGATCGCCGCGGAGAGGTCGGGCGCCGAGCGCACCTCCTCGAGCTTCCGCTCCAGCGGCGGCGCTCCGTCGCGCGGATCCACATTCCAGGTCGGGTTCAGCGACACCGGCTGTACCCGGCCGTAGCGGACGTGGTCGATCATCGCCGCGACCGCGTCGGAGAGGAGGATGTCGAGGTCCCCCTCGAGCCCGGGACTGGAGCCCTCGTTGCGCGCGGCCATCAGCCGCTCGATGGCGTTCAAGTGATAGTCGGAGGGGTTCAGGCCGTCGCGCGTGATCCCGCGGATCGCCTGGACGATGTCTTCGGCCTCGCGTCCGCTCCAGGCGGCGCGGGACTGACGCGCGCGGTAGAAGCGCGCCAGGGTCTTCGGCTCCCAGAGACGCTCCCCTCGAATCGTGGCGTTGCCGCGCTCGAGCGACGCGAGGTGCGTCCCGACCTGCTGGGCGACGTCGAGCGGCGCCGGCGCGGAGCTGCCGCACGCGGGGAGCGCCAGGGAAAGGATGGCCGCCAAGCCGGTGACGCGAATCCAGTGCATCGCACTCCTCGCTGTCTTTGTCCGTAGAAACGCCCACGTACGCCGGGCGCCAAAATGCGAGGAGACCTCCCGTGCACATTTCAGGCCATTGTGGCGGGTAGACGCCACGGGATACGCGCGCGCCCGCATCTTGCGCCAGGACTGGAAGAAGAGGGGGAGCCGCCCGGAATCGCGGCGCCGCAGCCCCCGTCTAAGGGGAACGTACCTTTGAACCTTGGGACACAGGGTCGAACCGGAGGGAAAGACGGATGAAGATCGGGATCCTGGGCACGGGGAGCGTCGGAAAAGCGCTGGGAATCGGGTTCGCCACGCTCGGACACGACGTCATGATGGGAAGCCGCGAGCCGGAGCGGGACGACGTGAAGGAATGGCGCAAGAAGGCTGGCGGGAAGACCCGCTCCGGCACCTTCGCCGAGGCGGCCGCGCACGCCGAGCTCGCGGTCCTCGCGACCGCCTGGAGCGGTACCGAGAACGCGATCCGCCTCGCCGAGCCGAAGAATCTCGCGGGAAAGGTCGTGATCGACACGACCAACCCGCTCGACTTCAGCGCCCCCAACCAGCCGCCGACGCTCGCGGTGAACGGGAACGACTCGGCCGGGGAGCGCGTGCAGGGCTGGCTTCCTCAGTCACGCGTGGTGAAGGCGTTCAACATCGTCGGGAACGCGGACATGTTTCGTCCGAAGTTCGCCGACGGCCCGCCCACGATGTTCATCGCCGGGAATGACGAAGCCGCGAAGAAGGAGACCCGGCAGGTGCTCGAGGCCTTCGGCTGGCCCGACGTGGTCGACATCGGCGGGATCCAGAGCTCGCGCTATCTCGAGCCGCTCGCGATGGCCTGGATCGTCACGTTCTTCCGTTCCGGTAAGGGCGGCCACGCCTTCAAATTGATCCGGCACTGAAGGCGCCCCCGGGTGTAGGATCAGGTCGAACCGCGCGCACGGCAGGGCCGTTTCCATTCCCGGCCCAAGGAACGAGGTATATCCCATGTCGCGCATGGCCCCGCGGTTCCTGCTGCTCCTCCTTCCCGCCCTTCTCCTCTGGGTCGCACCACGTCCGGCGCTCGCGCACTGCGACGGACTCGACGGCCCCGTCGTGACCGCCGCCCGGCAGGCGCTCGACACCGGCAATCCCAACCTCGTCTTGATCTGGGTTCAACCGAAGGACGAGGCCGAAGTCCGTACGGCCTTCGACCGTGCGCGGAAGCTCCGGAAGCTCGGACCCGAAGCGAAGGACCTGGCGGACACCTGGTTCTTCGAGACGATCGTGCGCGTGCACCGCGCCGGCGAGGGCGCGCCCTACACCGGGCTCAAGCCCGCGGGCCGCGATCTCGGCCCCGCCATCCCGGCCGCGGACAAGGCGCTCACCAGCGGCGACGTCGCTCCGCTCGTCACGCTCCTCACCACCGCAACCGGCGACGGGCTGCGCGAGCAGTTCGAGAAGGTGAGATCGCTGAAGGGATATGACGCGAAGGATCTCGAGGCGGGCCGGAGGTACGTCGCCGCCTATGTGACCTACATCCACTACGCCGAGCGACTCTACGGGGCCACGGCGCACCCGACGCACGGGCACTTCGGCGACGAAGCCGAGACCGCGGCGCCGGCGCCACACGAGGAGTCGGATTGACGGAAGCGCGGCCGCGGCGACGTTGCCGCGCCGCCTAGACCTCGACCGTGGAAAGGAGCCGGGTCAGCGCCTCGGGCTCGACGGGCTTCACCAGATGGTGGTCGAAGCCCGCCTCGCGCGTGCGCATGCGGTTCTCCTCGTGCCCCCAGCCGGTGAGCGCGATCAGCACGGGGCGACGGCCCTGTTGCTCGTCGAGGATCCGGCGCGCCGCCTCGTAGCCGTTCAACTTCGGCATCGCGATGTCGAGGAGGACCACGTCCGGCAGGAACGACCGCGCGACGCCGACCGCCTCGGCGCCGTCGTGGGCCGTCCGCACCTCGTGTCCCTGGCGGATCAGGAGGAGGGCCAGGCTCTCCGCGCTGTCCTCGAGGTCGTCGGCGATCAGGATCCGGCGCTTCGGGCCGCACCCGGCGGGCTCGGCTTCCGCCGAACCGGCGCCGCTCGACGCCGGATCGCTCCTGCCCGAGCGGGCCTCTCCGCCGCGCACGCGCGCGGGCGGCACCTCGGGGGCGACCACCGGGAGCGGGAGCCGCACCGTGAAGACGCTCCCCTTCCCGAGCCCGTCGCTGTGCGCCTCCACGTGCCCGCCGTGCATCTCCACGATCTGCCTCACCAGAGTGAGCCCGATCCCGAGCCCCCCCTGCGAGCGCTCGAGCGAATGGTCGATCTGGAGGAACGCCTCGAAGATCCGCGGGAGATTCGTCGCCGAGATGCCGATTCCGTGGTCCACGACCCGGACGACCGCTTCGCCGTCCTCACGCTCGGCGCTCAGGTGGATCGCGCTCCCGGTCTCGCTGTACCGCGCCGCGTTGTTCAACAGGTTCGAGAAGACCTGCGCGAGGCGCGTCGGGTCGGCCTCGAGCGTGATCGGATCGTGCGGCAGCGCGACCGTGAGGTGGTGGCGCCCCGCGTCGATCAAGGGCTGGCTCGCCTCGACCGCGTGGCGCACGACGTCGCTCAGGTCGACCGGCTCGGCGCGCAGCCAGAGCCGGCCGCGGCTCACGCGGCTCACGTCGAGGAGATCGTCGAGGAGGCGGGCCATGTGGCCCACCTGCCGCTCGATCACCTCCCGCGACCAGCCGATCCGCTCGGGCTCCGACTCGGAGCCGCGGAGGAGCGCCACCGCGTTCAGGATCGGCGCGAGCGGGTTCCGGAGCTCGTGCGCGAGGGTGGCGAGGAACTCGTCCTTACGCCGGTCCGCCTCGAGGAGCCGCTCCTCGCTCACCGTGAGCATCCGCTCCACCTTGAGCCGCTCCTCGATTTCCCGCTTCGCGCGAGCGTAGAGCTCGGCGTTCTGGAGCGCGACCGCGATCGGCGCGACGATCGTTTCCAGGATTTCGAGCTGCTCCCGGCCATACACGCCCCGCGTGTCGCTCATCACCTGCACCACCCCGACCACGCGCCCCTCGAGCTTGAGCGGCACCATGAGCGCGCAGCGCGAGCCCGTGGGCGGCGTGTCGGGACGTGAGAGGTCGCGCACCTTGCCTTGCGGATCGACGTCGAAGTAACGCCCCGGCCGGCGGACGCGCGCCCGCACATCGGCGTAGATCCGGCCCTTCCCGCTCCGGATCACCTCGGTCTGCATCCCCTCCCCCTCGAGATCGATCGTGAGCGGGGGGAGCGACGTGTGGTCGAAGAGGTGCCCGTTCACCCATCCATAGACGCAGCGGACGACCCGCGTGTCGGAGTCGTACGAGGAGATGACCATGCCGTCGAGGGGGAGCGCGCGAGCGGCCAGCTCGCGCAGCCCATCATGGATCTCCCTCGCCACGAGCGTCCCCGAGAGGCGCCGCGCCGCCTCGAGCATGAGCTGCGCCCGATCGAAGCGCGCCTCCAGCCGGTGGCGCGTCAGGCGGAGCCGGCCGTAGAGCGAGCTGATCAGGATGCCGGTGCCGAGGAGCATGGCGATGCGGATCTCCTCGAGCGGGGCCCCGATCGACGGGGGGCGAGGGCCCGGCCCGGGCCAGGCGACGTAGACGACCGCGCTCAGGATCGTCGCGGCCATCCCGGGGACGAATCCGCCGAGCCAGGCCGAGAACGCGATGGCGGGGAGGAAGACAAGGACCGAGACCCGGGCGTCCAACATCGAGCTCAGGTACGAGCGCGCGATGGCGGTGGCAAACGCGGCGAGGACGGCCACGAGAACGTTGGCCGCCCAATGACGACGGGCTCTGTGCATGAGGGCGCGAGTATAACTCCCTGGGTGTAAGATCACCCCCGGCAAAACGGGTGGGATCCGAAGGAGAGCGATGAGCGCGCGTGGTCGTTGGATTCTGCTATCGATGATCACCGTGGGGGCTGCCCTGGGCCTGTCCACGACCGGGACGACCAGGGCGGAGGGCTCGCACCGGAAACATCACCAGGTCCCCCCGCCGCGCGCCGCCACGAGCGTGCCGGCCGCCGCGGCCGCGGCCGAGTCGGCCGAGGCGGCGACGTCGCACTCCACGGCGGTCACCG
>JBLMWD010000117.1:0-9395 GCA_050257045.1 Bacteroidota bacterium
GGCCCGGCGAGCAGAAGCTTCCCCGCCTCGTACATCTTCGCGCTGTTCGCCATATGGCCGCGGAAGAGCTCGTCCGCCTTCTGCGCATCCTTCTCGGGATGGGGGCCGGTGAACAGGAGCGCGAGGACGTAGGTGCGCATCGCCCATTCGGGCGGCGGCTCCCCTTCCGGCGTCGGTCTGCCGGGCTGAGCCGGAGTGCTGCTCGGAGTCATCGCGGTTCTCCCCGGTCGATCGCTGGCTCAGCTAATCGATTCGCTTCCGGAACTTGTGCTGGGTCTTCTGCACGTCGAATCCGAGGTGCTGGTAGAACTTGTGCGCCCCGTTGCGAACGATGTTGGAGCGGAGCGTGAGCTCCGCGGCGCCCCGCTCGCGCGCCCAGGCCATCACGTGGTCCACGAGCGCGCGCCCGACGCCCCCGCCGCGGTACTTCTCGTCGACCACGAGCCCGCCCAGTTCGGCGTTCGGGCCCGACTCGATGTGCGGCACCATGAAGACGTGGGCCCAGCCGATCACGCGGCCGTCCCCGTCCTCGGCCACGAACGCGTCGCCGACCTCGGAGCCGAGGACCGCGCGGATCGCGGTCTCGGTCTTCCCGATGTCGTCCGGGTAGCCGAGCTGCGACACGAGCTCGTTCACCGGCTCGGCGTCCGCCTCGGTCATGCGCCGGACGCGGATCTCGCCCGGCGCGTGCCGCCCTGCGGAGGTCACGCGTCGTCTCCTTCGGCCGCCACCGCTTCCGCCCGCTCGGCCGCGCGGCGCGCGCGTGCCTCGCGCTCCTCGTCGCTCACCTCGAGGAGCGACCTCGCGCCTTCCTTCTTGTACTGGAGCTCGTAGAGGCGCGCGTAGATGCCGCCCTTCGCGAGCAGCTCGGCGTGTGTCCCCTGTTCGCGGAGCTCTCCCTTGTGCAGGACGAGGATCCGGTCGGCGTCGAGGATCGTGGAGAGCCGGTGCGCGATCACGAGCGACGTCCGCGCCTCGAGGAGCCGCTTCAGCGCGGCCTGCACGATCCGCTCGGTCTCCACGTCGACGCTCGAGGTCGCCTCGTCGAGGATCAGGATGCTCGGGTCGTAGTGGAGCGCGCGCGCGAAGGCGAGGATCTGCCGCTCGCCCATCGAGAAGTAGGCGCCCCGCTCGCCGACCTCCTCGTCGAGACCCCCCGGAAGCCGCGCCTGGATCCGCGAGCCGCCCACCTCGGCGAGCGCGCGATCCACCGAGCCGTCCGAGCGCTCCCGCGCGCCGAAGGCGATGTTCTCCCGCACCGTGCCCGAGAAGAGGAAGACGTCCTGGAGCACGAGCCCGATCTGGCGGCGGAGATCCTTCCCCTCGATCGAGCGGATGTCGCGCCCGTCGACGCGGATCGTCCCGCGCTGGAACTCGTAGAAGCGTGTGAGGAGGTTCGCGATCGACGACTTCCCCGCCCCGGTCGCGCCGACGATGGCGACCTTCTCGCCGGGCCGGATCCGGAACGACACGTCGCGCAGGACGAACTCCTCGTCCTTGTAGGCGAACCAGACATGGTCGAACTCCACCTCGCCGCGGAGCCGGCCGAGCCCCTCCGGCGCCGCCGGCTCGGGCACCGCCGGCTGCGTATCGAGGAGGTCGAAGATCCGCTCCGACGAGACCATCGCCGCCTGGAAGACGTTGTACTTCTCGCTCAGGTCGCGCACCGGCTGATAGAAGCGGTCGGAGTACTGGATGAAGGCGACGACGACGCCGAACGTGATCGTCCCGGCCAGGATGCCGCTCCCGCCGTACCAGAGGATCAGGGCGAGCGCGATCGCGCCGATCACCTCGACCACCGGGAAGAAGACGGCGTAATAGAACATGTTCTGGACGTGGGCCTCGTAGTGCGACCGGTTCGCGTCGTCGAACTTCGCGGTCTGCTTCCGCTCCACGTTGAAGAACTTGAGGACGTCGAGGCCCTGGAGGTGCTCCTGCAGGAAGGCGTTCAGCCGCGCGAGCCGGGTCCGCACCTTTCGGTACGAGACCCGCACCTTGGACCGGAAGATCGCGGTCGCGATGACCAGCAGGACGACCGTCGTCATCGTGACGAGCGCGAGCTTCCAGCTCATCCAGAACATCGCGAAGACGATCGCGGCGAGCATGAAGAGGTCGCCGATCACGGCCACCACCCCTTGCGCGAAGAGCTCGTTCAGCACCGCCACGTCCTGGGTCACCCGCGTGAGGATGCGGCCGACGGGACGCGTGTCGAAATACGTGGGGGTGAGGGTCTCCAGATGGCGGAAGATCGTGAGGCGCAGGTCCTGCATCGCGCGCTGCCCGACCATCGCCATGGTGTACGACTGGACGTAGCGGAGGACGAAGCCGACCGCGAGCACCGCGACGTAGGCGCCCGCGATGAAGAGGAGCCCGCGCACCGCGTCGGTCCTCATGCCCCCGTGTCCCGAGGCCGGCTTCACGTACGTGTCGATCGCGATCTTCGTGAGGAACGGCCCCGCCGCCTCGAGGAGGGAGATCACCCCGAGCAGCAGGATCGAGAGCCCGATCTCCTTCTTGTACGGCTTCAGGAAGTGGAGGAGCCGGCCCGCGAGGCGGCGATCGTAGATCGCGCCCTGCGCCTCGACGTCGTCCGCCGCCGAGCCCCAGGGACCGGCCATTAGAGCGCCTCCAGCTCTTCGACCACCTCTTCGAGGTGGTAGAGATCGGCGTAGAGGCCCCCGCGCGCGATCAGCTCCTCGTGCGTCCCCGAGGCGACGATGCGCCCCTCGTCGAGCACGACGATCCGGTCGACCCGAAGGAGCGCCGAGCGCCGGTGCGTCGCGAGGACCACCGTCGCCCGACCCCCGCCGCGGAAGAGCGAGTCGAGGATCTCCTCCTCGGTGCCGGGATCGACGCTCGCGAAGGCGTCGTCGAGCAGCAGCACGCCGCGGTCCAACGCGAGCGCGCGGGCGAGGGCCACACGCTGCTTCTGCCCACCCGAGAGGGTGATGCCGCGCTCCCCGATGAGCGTTTCGAGACCCTGCGGGAACTGGCCGAGGTCGGACGAAAGGCCGGCCCGCCGCACCGCGGCATCCACGTCGGGGGCCGGCGCGCCGTCTTTGAAGCCGAACCCGACGTTCGCGCGGATCGTGTCGGAGAAGAGGAACGTCTCCTGCGGCACGATCCCGAGCCGGCGCCGGAGCGGGCCGCGCGGCCACTCCAGGGCCGGGCGTCCCTCGAAGCGGATCGTCCCGGCCGTCGGCTCATAGAGCCGCGCGAGGAGGTTCAGGAGCGTCGTCTTCCCGGCGCCGGTCCGTCCCACGATCGCGACGGTTTCGCCGGCCCGGATCGTCAGGTTCAGCCCGTGGATCACGTCCCGGTCCGTGCCGGGGTAGTGGAAGGCCAGGTTCTCGAGCTCGATGACCGGTGTTCCGGCGGGAAGGGAGCCGTTCCCCTCGGCCGTGCCGGACGGCGCGGCCGTCTCCACATCCTCCTCCGCCGGCAGCTCGAGGATCGCCTGGATGCGTCCCATCGATGCCGAGCCGCGCTGGAAGAGGTTCGAGACCCAGCCGAGCGAGATCATCGGCCAGATGAGCATGGCGAGGTAGATCTGGAACGCGACCATCTCGCCGAGCGTGATCTGACCGCGCACGACGGCCGCGCCCCCCACGCCGAGCACGATCGCCGACGCGATCCCTCCGAGGAGCGACAACAGCGGCCACATCCCCGACCAGAGCCGGATCATCGCGCGGTTCTTCTCGAGGTAGTCGTCGTGGATCGCCGCGAACGCGCGGTACTCCCCCTCCTCCTCCACGTGCGCCTTCACCACGCGGATCCCGGCGAGCGTCTCCTGGGCCTTCGCGGTGAGCGAGGCGAACGAGGCCTGGATGCCCTCGTAGTGGTGGTGGAGGCTCGCGCCGAGACGGGCGACCGTGAACGAGAGGATCGGGAGCGGGATCAGGGAGAGCAGGGTGAGCCGGAGGTCGATCCGGCACATGAGCGCCACCGCCATGACGAACGTGGCGATCGTATTCCCGAAGTACATGAGCCCGGGCCCGAGAAAATTCCGGACCGCGTCGAGATCATTCGTGGCGCGCGAGAGGAGGTCCCCGACCTTCCGCGTCCGGTAGGTCTCGGCCGGAAGCCGCGTGAAGTGGTCGAAGAGGTCGTTCCGCAGCTCGTACTCCATGCGCCGGGACGCCTTGATCAGCGACATCCGCATCGTGAAGAGGAAGACGCCCTGGAGCGCGACGGCGAGGAGGATGAGCCCCGAATCCTGCGCCAGGACCGCGCGGGTCACGCCGTGCTGGAGGTGATCCACGGCGCGCCGGACGAGCCACGGCGTCCAGACCTGGAAGATCGTGGTCAGGACGATCGAGATCGTCCCGAAGACGAGCGCGATCTTGTGGCGGCGTAGATAGGGAAGGAGGTGGCGGAGCGATCCGATGACGACGACCCTCGGGGTTAGGCCTGGGCGGCGCTGGCTTCGTTGTAGATTAAGATGCGGCCGCAGGCTTCGCAGATCATGATCGCTTCGCCCCGGCGGATCTCCTGCATCGCGTGCGGGGTGAGCGCCCGGAAACAGGCGCCGCAGGCCCCCTTGCGCACCTCGGTGACCGCGACGCCCTCGCGGGCCCCCGCCAGACGATCGTACCGCGAGAGGACCGGCGCGGGCACCCGCGGACGCACCGCGTCCCGCTCCTGGGTCAGGGCCCCGAGCGACTCGTCGAGCTCGGCCGCCTCCCGGTCGATCGCCGCCTCCCCCTGCTTCAGCCGCGCCTGCTCCTCGGCCACGCGCTTTTCGGTCGCCTTGACCGCGCCGGCGAGCGCCTCCTCCTTCTCGTAGTTCTCGAGGATCTTCGTCTCCACGTCGGAGCGCTTCTGCTTGACCCCTTCGATCTGGTGGCGCATCGCCGTGTATTCGTGGTTCGTCTTCACGTCCAGGAGCTGGCGCTCCAGCTTCCCCACCTCCGACTGGAAGCTCTCGGCCTCCTTCTCGAACGCGCGCCGGTCGTGGCGCGCGGCGTCCAGCGCCTTCTTCGACTGGTCGAGGGCGGCCTGCGCCGCGGCCAGGGCGCCGCGGAGCGCCTCGCGGCGCGCGGGGATCTCGTCCTTCCGGCGGCGGGCCTCGAGGAGAAGGGTGTCGCGGCGCTGCAGCTCGAGAAGCGCTTCCAGCTCAGGGAGCACGGCGGTCCTTTCGCGGCGAGGGGTGGAAACGAGAACGGGGAGCGCGCCGGAGCGCGCTCCCCGTTCGGGGCGACGGGGCCGGGCGACTCGCGTCGCGGCCCCCGAGTGCGGGCGCCATCCGGGACCCGGAATGGTGGGCGGTGCAGGGATTGAACCTGCGACCTCTGGCTTGTGATACCAGCGCTCTCCCAACTGAGCTAACCGCCCCGATGGAACACGGGAACGCGGCCCCGTACGGGTCCGCGCGATGAAGACTGGGCGAGAAAAGGGCAAGTGGGCCCACTTGGACTCGAACCAAGGTCCGACCGGTTATGAGCCGGGCGCTCTCACCAGCTGAGCTATGGGCCCGGTTGCACTTCGTCGTTCCGGATATGGACCCGAGCGCCGGAGGGTACCAGAGCCCGCGCGGAAGGGTCAAGGAAGCGGCCGTGGCCGTACCGCTTCCCCTCACATCATCTCCACGTAGCCCTTGAGGCGGCGGCTGCGCGTGGGATGGCGCAGCTTCCGGAGCGCCTTCGCCTCGATCTGGCGGATGCGCTCGCGCGTCACGTTGAACGTGGCGCCCACCTCCTCCAGCGTGCGCGGGCAGCCATCCTCCGTCAGCCCGAACCGGAGGCGGATCACCTTGGCCTCCCGCTTGGAGAGGGTCTCGAGCACCTCGTTCACCTCGTCCTTCAGCATGGAGAACGCGGCGGCCTGCGCGGGCGAGACCACGCTCGTGTCCTCGATGAAGTCGCCGAGGCTCGAGTCGTCGTCCTCGCCGATGGGCCGGTCGAGCGAGATCGGCTCCTGCGCGGCCTTGAGCACGCTCTTGATCTTGTCGACGGGGAGGGCGAGCTTGGCCGCCACCTCCTCGGGGGTCGGCTCCCGCCCCAGCTCCTGCACCAGGCGCCGCGACGTGCGCACGACCTTGTTGATGGCCTCGATCATGTGCACCGGGACGCGGATTGTCCGCGCCTGGTCGGCGATCGCGCGCGTGATCGCCTGTCGGATCCACCAGGTGGCGTACGTCGAGAACTTGTACCCCTTCCGATAGTCGAACTTGTCGACGGCGCGCATGAGGCCGCTGTTCCCCTCCTGGATCAGATCGAGGAACTCGAGCCCGCGGTTCGTGTAGCGCTTGGCGATCGAGATCACGAGCCGGACGTTCGCCTCGATCATCTCCCGCTTCGCCTTGTCCCGGGCGATCTCGCCGGAGCGGATCTCGCGCGCGACCTCCTTCACCTGCTCGCGCGTCATCTTCGCCTCTTCCTCGATCTTCCGGACCTTGCGGCGCGCGTTCTTGCTCGCCCGGTCGTACTCCTCGAAGCGCTCGGCGGTGAGGCCGCTCTCCTTCTCGACCTGCTTCGCCTCCTTCTTGCTCTTCTTGGAGCGCTTGGCCAGGTCGGCGATCTCGTCCCCGTTGCGGCCCCAGCGGCGCTCGAGATCGGTGAACTCGCTCTCGACGAGATCGATCTGGTGCGAGTAGTCCTTGATCCGCTCGGCGAGGCGTTCGATGAGCCGCGTGTTCAGGTTGAGCGTGAAGAGCTCGCCCATGAGTTCCTCGTCGGCGACGCGCAGCTTCCCCTGGTGCGCCGTCTTGAGGGCCTCAGAGAGGCGGCCCGTCGGCTTCTCCTGGATCTTCGCGAGCTTTCCGTGCAGGAGGCGGATCTTGTCGAGCCCCTTCAGGGCGCGCGTCCGCTCCCGCTTCGGCGAGAACTCGGGATTCCAGTTGCCGAAGTCGATCTGCGTCAGGTCCTCGACGCGCATCTTCCCCTGCTTGAGCCGGGTGCCGTAGGAGATGATCTCCTTGAGAATGGGCGTCGAGCGGAAGAGCGCCGTGCAGATCTGCTTCTCCCCCGCCTTGATCCTCTTGGCGATCTCCACCTCGCCCTCGCGGTCGAGGAGCGGGACGCGCCCCATCTCGCGCAGGTACATGCGCACGGGATCGTCGTATCGGACCGGGTGCGGGAGCGTCTGCTTCTCGGGCGGACGCTTCTCCTCGCGGCGCTTCAGGCGGAGCTTCTGCTGCGCCTCCTCGTGGGTGTCGAAGACGTCGACCTTGAGGTCGTTCAGGGCGATGTAGACCTCGTCCATGTCCTCGACCGAGGCGCTCTCGTCCAGGAAGGTCTCGATCTGGTCGTGGAGCAGGTAGTGCTGCTTCCCGGCCAGCGACTTCAGGTCGAGAAGACGATCCACCTTCTCCCGCTTCAACCCTTCGGCTTTGCGTTTCGTGGGCACGCGCGCTCTCCTCTAGAAAACGGCCGGATGGCTACGGCTGTGTAACTTAGATGCCAGATCCCGGCGCTCGGCCACCAGGCGTCCGAGCGACCCCTCATCGTGGGACCGCTCCGCCTGGCGTATGGCCCGGTCGAGCTCCTGGATGCTGGCGCGAATCCGCCGCTCCTCCAGGCGCTCGATCAGGGCTCGCGCTCCCCGGCGCGAAGCCTCGGGTGACTGCGATGCCTCCGAAACCGGATGGTCGTAGAGAATGGCCCGGGCGAGCCCCGACTCGGCAAGGAGGTCCTGGAGCTCCTGGTAGAGCGGGACCCGCGCCTCGGCGATCCAGGGGGCGAGCAGGGCCCGGAGCCCCTGGTGTCGGAAGCAGTCGACCCCCCCCTGCGCGACCGCCTCGCCCAGAGCGGCGTCCTCGGTCAGAACGCGCGCCGCCAGTTCGGATTCCGCGGGGTCCGGAGCGATCCAGCCCGGCTCGCCGGGAGCCGCCGCGACCGCCGGCATCCCGGCGTCGGCCGGGGGCCCGGAGGGCCCAGAGGGCTCCCCAGGAGCGGTGGTCTCCGCGCCGGCCGCGGCCGCGGAAGCGCCTTTGGCGCCGCGCGATCCGGGGCGGCCCGGCTCTCGTTTCCGGCCCAGGGCCTCGAGCAGCACCGTCTCCTCCAGGGCGAACGCCTCGGCCCCGCGCCGGACCAGGAGCCTCCGGCGGATGGGATCCTCCACCTTGCCGACCACTTCCACGTACCTTCGTACCCTCGCCTCGGTCGAAGGGTTCTCGCCGCCCGTGGCGAGGGTGGCGCCGGACAGGAAGCCGGCCGCGTCGACGGCCCGCTCGAGGAGCGCCGAAAAGGCCGCCGCGCTCTCCTTCCGAAGGAAGGAATCGGGGTCCTCCCCGGGCGGGAGGAGGAGCACCCGGACCGCGAGCCCGGCCCGCATGAGCGGCTCGAGCCCCCGGTCCGCGGCGCGCACCCCGGCATCGTCCCCGTCGTAGACCAGCACCGCCTCGGCCTCGAGCCGCGCGAGGAGCCGCGCCTGCTCGAACGTGAGCGCCGTGCCGCTCGTCGCGACCGCGTTCGAGAAGCCGCAGGCGTGGAGCCGCATGACGTCCAGATATCCCTCCGCGATCAGCGCCTGCTTCTTCTCCCGGATCGCCGCCCGCGCCTGCGGCAGGCCGAAGAGGAGGCTTCCCTTCCGGTAGACCGCCGTCTCGGGCGAATTCAGGTACTTCGGCTGGTCGGCCGGCGCGATCGCGCGCGCGCCGAACCCGGCCACCTTCCCGCCCGCTTCCGTGACCGGGAACGTGATCCGGTTCCGGAACCGGTCGTAGCGGCTCCCATCGCCCCGCCGGAGCGCGAGCCCCGCCTCCTCGATCACGGCCGCGGGGAGGAGCTTCCCGAGCGTGGTGACGAGCCCGTCCCACGCCGCGGGCGCCCAGCCGACCCGGAACGCCTCGAGCGAGGCCTCGTCGAAGCCGCGCCCGGCGAGATAGGCGCGCGCCTCGGCTCCCGCCGGAGAGGCGAGGCTCGCGCGGAAGTAGTCGTTCGCGAGGGCGTTCGCCTGGTAGAGCCGCTCCCGCGCGGCGTCGCCCGGACCGCGGGTCTGTTTCGGCAGCTCGATCCCGGCGCGCTCGGCGAGCATCCGGAGCGCGTCGGGGAAGGCCACCTTCTCGGTCTCGGTCACCCAGGCGAAGACGTCGCCTCCCTTCCCGCAGCCGAAGCAGTGCCAGACCTGGCGGTCGGGATTCACCGTGAACGACGGCGTCCGCTCGGTGTGGAACGGGCAGAGCCCCTTCCACGACCGGCCCGCCCGCCGGAGCGCCACCTTCTCGCCGATGATCGTGACGATGTCGCTGGCCTCGCGGACCTGCTCCTTCACCTCGCTCGGCGTCTGCACGCTCACGAGTCCAGCGTCACGATGGTCACGCCGGTCCCTCCCTCGAACATCTCGCCGAGGCGGAACTCCTTCACGAGCTGATGGTGCGCGAGGAAGCGCTTCACCTGCTCGCGGAGGATCCCCTTCCCCTTGCCGTGGATGATGCGCACGGTCTGGTGGCCGCC
>JBLMWD010000118.1:0-101000 GCA_050257045.1 Bacteroidota bacterium
TCCACCGCCCGAGAGCCGCGACTCCAGCGAAGCGAGCCTCCGGAGCAGCTCGTCGATCGACGAAGCCGAAGGAAGCGTGCAGAGCTCGAGGAGAGCCACCTCGAGGAGCGCCCGCGGGGTCTCCGCGCGGCGGAGGTCCCCGCGGCTCTCGAGCAGGAGCGCGAGCATCGCGCTCAGGTCGTTCGCGTGGAACTTCGCCGCCTGCGCCGCGTAACGCTCGCGGTCCGCGGGCGCCGCGTCGACCAGCTTCTCGAGGGAGCGGTCGACCGCGAGGAGCATCAGCTGGCGGAGGTGGTGCGCGAGCCCGTCCGCGATCTCCTCCACGTCCATCCCGCCGTCGTAGAGCCGGTCGAGCGTCTCGAGCGCCAGCTTCGGGTCGCGCGCCGCGATCGCGTCGCCCAGCTCGAAGAAGGGATCGAGGCCGCCGAGGCCGAGCGCCCGCGCCACGGCGTCCGCCGTGACCCCTTCGGGCGAGACCGCGAGCGCCTGGTCGAGCCGCGAGAGGGCGTCGCGCACCGACCCCTCGGAGGCGCGCGCGATGAGCGCGGCGGCCTCGGGATCGAGCTTCACGCGCTCCGCCGCGGCGATCCGGTCGAGGTGCGCGATCAGCTCCTCGCTCCGGAGCCGGCGGAACTCGAAGACCTGGCAGCGCGAGGCGATGGTGTCGGGCACCTCGAGCGGCTCGGTGGTGGCGAAGACGAAGCGGACGTGCGCCGGCGGCTCCTCGAGCGTCTTCAACAGCGCGTTCCATGCGAAGTCGGTGAGCTGGTGCGCCTCGTCGATGATGTAGACCTTCGACTTCCCACCCGAGGGGGCGTACTTCACGTTCTCACGGAGATTCCGGATCTCCTCGATCCCGCGGTTCGAGGCGCCGTCGATCTCGAGGACGTCGAGCGAGTTCCCGGCCGTGATCTCGAGGCAGGAGCGGCATTCGTTGCAGGGCTCCGATTCGCCGTCCTTCCGGCGCTCGCAGTTCAGCGCCTTCGCGATGAGGCGCGCGGTCGTCGTCTTCCCGCTCCCGCGCGGCCCCGCGAACAGGTACGCGTGCGCCACGCGGTCCGTGGCGACGGCGCGCTCGAGCGTGGTGCGGACGGGGTCCTGGCCGACGAGGTCGGAGAAGCGCTGCGGGCGGTACTTGCGGGCGAGTGCCAGGTGGTTCACCGATGGCTCCTGGTTCGGCGCGGACGGGATCGGAAACGGCCCCCCCGGTCCCGGCTCGGACCAGTCGGACCCGCGGCACATCCTGTCGATCACTGACCGCTGCTACCTTCCGGTCCTGGCGGGGTTCGTGACTCTGGATTGCGCGGGAACTGATCGTCAACGCCGGGCCGCGAGGAGGCCACTTCCCGAGCCCGCGATCCGGAGCCTACGTCCTCCGGCGGGCAACTCCTGGGCGAAACATGGTGGAGATGACCGGGATCGAACCGGTGACCTCCTCGTTGCGAACGAGGCGCTCTCCCAACTGAGCTACATCCCCACGTATCGGCTTTCCAATGCACAACTGGCGGAGAGAGAGGGATTCGAACCCTCGAAGCACTTGCATGCTTACACGGTTTCCAACCGTGCTCCTTCAGCCACTCGGACATCTCTCCGGGGAGCTTACCGGGTTACCGGGCGCACGCGCGCTCCCTCGCGCGACGGGCGTCAAAATGGCGGAGAGAGAGGGATTCGAACCCTCGATACGGTTACCCGTATAGCGGTTTTCGAGACCGCCCGATTCAGCCACTCTCGCATCTCTCCGCGGGGGAGATTACGCGAATCAGTGGCCGTTTTCCAGGCGGTTGTTCGCCGGAAAGCGCCGCTTCTGGAAGAACTGCGCGAGCAGCGCGCCGCACTCATCGGCGAGCACGCCCGGCACGACTTCCACGCGGTGATTGAGGCGGAGATCCTGCGGCACCATGGCGAGCGAGCCGCACGCGCCCGCCTTCGGATCGCGCGCGCCGTAGACGAGCCGCGCGATACGCGCGAGGACGATGGCGCCCGCGCACATGTGGCACGGCTCGAGGGTGACGTAGAGGACCGCGTCGTCGAGGCGCCAGCTCTTCAGCGTCTGGGAGGCGGCGCCGATCGCAATGATCTCGGCGTGGGCGGTGGCGTCCTGGGTCGCCTCGACGCGGTTCCGGCCGCGGCCGATGACGCGGCCGCGCAGCGTCACGACGGCGCCGATCGGGACCTCCCCTTCGTCTTCGGCGGCGCGCGCCTCCGCGAGCGCGGCCTCGAGGAAGCGCTCGTCGTCGGCGCCCGCGGACCTCACGAAGGCGTCAGCCGCGCGGGAACTTCTTGAACGCGTCCCGGACGAGGTCCCCGGCCACGATCTCGTAGCGCGGCGGCGCGTTGTCGGCCTTCCGCTGGATCAAGCCGGTCTCGTCGTAGTTCACGTTCGCGCTCGAGGCGTCGAGCTCGCGCGAGAACCGCTGCTCGCGGGGCGACTTCGTCCAGAGGAGCTTCAGCGTGCGCGCGTCGTAGAGGGCGAACGAGAGGCCGACCGTGGCGCTCGACTGCCCCGCCCCGATGACCGGAACGCGATGGTTCTCCCATTCCCCGACCTTCACGAGAAGGATCGCGTCGACCGTGAGGACCGTGTCGAGTCCCGCCGCCGCCGTCGAATCGAGCTGGGCTACGTTCGAGAAACGGTCGTTGAGCCGCTCGATGCGGTCCGTCTGGCTGGCGTTGTCGAGGAGGCGCTCGACGTCGGCGGGATAGAGGAACGTGGCGCGCGTCGCCTCGACCTTCTTCAGCTCGGTCCGGAGGATGTCCTCGATGATCCTGGCGGCGCCCACCTCCTGGGAGGCGTTGGCGGCGGGAAAGACCGCGACGCGCAACGCGGCGCCTTGGGCGAGGACGGGAAGAACGAGGAGGAGCAGGGCGACCGGCACGGCCGGGTGGAGCCAGCTACGTGGTTTCATGGCACGGTCCTTCGAAACGAGCACCGGCATGGCGCGCGGCGGATCCGCGTGTGTGGCGGGCCCAGGAGGATTTGAACCCCCAACCTTCTGATCCGTAGTCAGACACTCTATCCAGTTGAGCTATGGGCCCGCGCTCGGCTGCCGTACGGCCGAGAATGGCGGAGAGGAGAGGATTCGAACCTCCGGACCGGTTTTACCCAGTCAACCGCTTAGCAGGCGGCTGCCTTCAGCCACTCGGCCACCTCTCCCCCAAGCTGTCCTCGGTCCAGGAGCCGGATGATCGTACCGGCGCCGGCCCGCGAGGTCAAGATGGCGCCGCCCTTGGCGTTGTCCGGAGGGGCGGCGGGCTCAGGGGGCCGGCCCGGGGGCCGGAGGCTGGGCCATGGCGAGATCCCGCGCCGGCTCGACGTGGATCGTCATCTCGATGATCTGCGGGAAGCGCCGCTGCACGTCCTCCTTCACGTCGTGGGCGAGGGCGTGGCTCTCGCGCACCGTCATCTCGGGGTGCACCTCGAGGTGCATGTCCCCCACGAAATAGAGACCCATCTTCCGTAAGAGCAGCTTCTCGATCCGGTAGACGCCGGGGCGCGCCTCGGCGACGTGGATCGTCTCCTCCACGAGCCCCGAGGCGGGGCTCTGGTCCATCAGCTCCTCGACGGCGGGGCGGATCATCCGCCAGCCGGTCGTGATGATGATCGCGCTCGCGAAGAGGGCGGCCCAAGCGTCCGCCGTCTCCCAGCCGCGGCCGCCGACCAGGGCGATCGTGATCCCCACCGCCGCCGCCATCGACGTGATGGCGTCGCTCCGGTGGTGCCAGGCGTCGGTCCGCACCGCGTGGCTCCCCGTCTCGCTCCCCACCCGGTGCACGAACCGGAACATGAGTTCCTTGATCGCCACCACGCCGAGGACTACCGCGAGCGTGAACGCCTTGGGGGCGCGGTGCGGCGAGGCGATCTCGCGCGTCGCCTCGACGGCGATCCCGATCCCCGCTCCGACGAGCATCACGGAGACGAGCGCCGCGGCGATCGGCTCGGCCTTGCCGTGACCGTAGGGGTGGTTGTGATCCGGGGGCCGGCTCGCGATCTGGAGCCCGCGCCAGACGATGAGCGAGCCGACGACGTCGCCGAGCGACTCGATGGCGTCGGCGATGAGGGCGTAGGAGGTCCCGACGAGCCCGGCCACCAGCTTCCCCGTCGCGAGGGTGAGATTCACCCCCAGGCCGATGAGGCTCGACCGCATCCCGCGGATGTAGACGCCGCTCCCGCGGAGCGGCTCGGTGGTGGACATGGCGTCAGGCTCCCCGGACCGCCGCCTCAGAGCCACCGCCGGACGGTCCCGCGGTAGGCGCGATACGGCTCCCCGAACTTCTCCTCCAGATAGCGCTCTTCCCGCGGAATTACAAAGGCATTCACGGCGAGGACCGCCGCCGGGAAGAAGAGATACGGCCAGGCGTATCCCAGAAGGGGAGGAAGTCCCAGGTAGAGCAGGGCCAGTGCCACGTACATGGGATTGCGCGTGAAGCGGTAGGGACCGCCCGTGACCACCGCCGTGGAGGGGCGGATCGGGAGCGGCGAGGTGCCGGCGCGCGCGAACCAGACCTCGGCGAGGAGCGCCACGAGGAGGGCGAAGGCGCCGAGCGCGATCCCGAGCGGCTTCGCCCACGCGAGCACGGCGGCCGGGATCCGGTCGTGGCCCACGACGTGGTGCAGCGCCATCCCGGCCGCGAACGGGATCGCGTAGAGGAGGGGCGGCGGGAACCAGACGCCCGCGTGATCCCGCTGCCGGCCCATGATGTTCGCCGGCGCGGCCTAGGAGGTGGCGGCGCGCGCCGCGCCGCGCCTGGATGCGAGGAGGCGGTTGAACTCGGGCGAGGCGATGAGCGCGTTCGCGATCCGCTCCGCCTGGAGCACCGAGCCGGCGTCCTTGAAATGGACCGAATCGGCGAAGTGCAGGTCGTCCCCCGGGATCGTCTCGTCCCCGGTGATCAGCATCGCGCCCGTCTCCCGCGCCGCGCCCGCGATGGCGCGGTTGTAGGCGTCCCACCCGTCGAGGAGCCCCGCGACCGACATGTACGGCGAGTCGTAGAGGCTCGACGTGCACGCCTGGAGCTGGACCGCGGGCGGCTGGTCGCGGCGCACCTTGTGGGAGAAGGTGGCGAGCGCGCACAGCGGCGCCGTCTCGCGCGCCGTCTGAATCAGCTCGACGAGGCGCGACTCGAAACCGCGGGCAAGCGAGTCGGCGTCGTAGTCGAGGCGGCGCCCGGTCCGGCTCTCCGCCACGCGGCGGCGATAGGTCAGGTTCTTCTCGATGAGCCCCCACGCGGAGGAGATGCGCGCGAGCGAGCTCGGGCTCTCCGCCTCGTCGCGGAAGAGCCCGCGCCGGCGCGCCAGATCCCGGGTGTCCATGCTGAAATCGTTGCTCGCCTCGTAGTAGAGGACAAAGTCCGGAGTGAGCCGCGCGACGCGGAGCCGGTAGTTCTTGAGCGAGGAGGCGACGCCGTAGCCGGGCTCGGCGGCGTTCACGTAGTCGAACGAGACGTCGGAGTAGCGCGCCTCGAGCTTTTTCATGACGAGGGACGGCCAGGTCACGGCGTTGCTCGAAACCTCGGCGCAGAACGTCGTGGATCCGCCGAGGAAGGCGAGGCGGACCCGCCCGCGCGGCTTGGGCGTCTCGAGCTCCGGGCTCCGGAAGCCGAGCGAGTTGGTCTGGATCCGTCCCGTGTCCATGTGCGGCCTGGCGAACCGGAGGCCGGTCGCGGGGTCGGTGACGAGCTCCACGGCGTCCGCCTGGGTCGTTCCGTAGCGCATCCACTGCCGGACCCGCACGGCGCCCTCCAGAAGGAGGAGCGCGACCAGGAGCGACACGCCGAGGAGGACGAGGCGCGCGCCGAAGCCGGCCGTGCCGGAGCGGGCACCGGTCCCTGCGGACCGTTGAGGAGCCATGGCCGCGCATCGTATCATGGTTGCCCTTTATGGAACGCATCCTAGGCATTTCGGCGTTCTATCACGACTCCGCCGCCGCGCTGAGTGGCTGCTGCCGCTGATCGTGGTGCTCGTTCTGGTCGGCGCGCTGATCGTGCTGAGCACGACGGCGGTCGCGCCGTTCATCTACACGCTGTTCTAGGCCGGCTCCTTCTTGAGGTTCGAGGAATAGATGTGCCACGCGCGCTGCTCCGGCGTCGCGCCGTCCACGACGGCGCGGCGGAGCGTGTAGGTTCCGGACCAGGCTTCCCGCGCCCCCTTCCGGCCGAGGGAGACGACGTGGACGGGGACCTCCACGTACCGCGAGCCCGCGGCCGCGCCCATCGGACCGGGCGCGCCGATCGTGAACTCCTGCACCTTCGTCTGGGCGTTCCGGTTCACGAATTCGATGAGGCTTCCGCCGCTCGCCGTCCCTCCCGCCTCCCACTTCTCGTACGCCTGCTGGTAGCGCCCGGCGCGGAGCAGGTCGTAGTAGGCGCGCAGCACGTCGGCCGCGTGCTGCGGATCGAGCGCGGGATCGCCCTCCGCCGCGACGACGGCGCCGGGGGATCCCTGATCGTATTCGGTGATGCGCCAGGCGCCGGTCGTCTTCCAGACCGCGAGGCGCACGGGGACCGGCGGCGCCGCGCCGGCGCTCGTCCGTTCCGCGATGAGCCCATCCACGAGGAAGACGCGCGCCGACTTCCGCGCGATGTTCTGGATCTCGATGCGGTCGGGCCACGGACTCGACGTGAGACGCCCCGGCGCCTTGCGCGGGTCGCGCGTCCAGCTCCGGACCAGCTCGGGCGCCACGAGGGTCCCGTACTGCCGGCGTATGGCCGCTGCGGCCGCGCTGTCGGGCGCAAGCAGCGGCACCAGCTTCATCCGGTTGCCGAAGTCGAGGACGACGTTCCGGACGGCGACCGAGTCGGCGCGCGCCACGGCCGCGGAGTCGGGCGCCTGGGCGTTCCGGTCGCCGGAGCGCTGGCAGGCCGGGAACAGGAGGGACACCGCGAGCGCGGCGGCCGGAAGCGCGGCCGCGCGGATGGAGAACGACGAGCGCGCCATGAGGAGGGAGCCTACACAGCGCGCTCGGGCGGTTCCAGATGGTTGTGGGCCGCGCTCCCGCGCCGGTGGACGGACCCGCGTGGGGGGTTCGACGAGCCCGCGAGGACGGGGCGCGGCCCTTTGTTCTACTGCGCCGACGCGGCCTGTTCGCCCATCGTGTCGGCGAGGTTCTTGTCCATGAGCGTGATCTCGATGCGCCGGTTCTTCTGCCGGTTCTCCGGCGTGTCGTTGGGCGCGACCGGCTGGTATTCGCTGCGGCCCGCGGCGACGAGGCGGTGCGGATCGATGCCGCACGCGTCCTGCAGGAACCGCACGACGTGGGTCGCGCGCATCGCCGAGAGCTCCCAGTTGGTGATGCGGCCCTTGAGCGGGACGTTGTCGGTGTGGCCCACGACGCGGATCACCTTGTCGGGATAGTTGGCCATCGCGGCGCCCACCTTCTTCAGAACGTCCCTTCCGCTCGGCTTGATCGTGGCGCTCCCGAGGTCGAAGAAGATCTTCTCCGCCACGTCCACCGTGAGCATGTTCTTGTACTGCCGGATCTGGAGATTCCCCTTGTTCACTTCCTGGGAGAGCTGGCTCACGACGTCGTCGTAATGGGAGACCGTCTCGTCGTGGCTCTTCCGGAGCGAGTCGCGCTCCGCGGTGAGCGCCTGCGCGGAGGCCTGGAGCCCGTCGATCTCCGACTTCAGCCTGGTGTTGTCCTGCGCGAGCTGGTCGGTCTTCTTCTGGAGCGCCGATTTCTCGCCCTCGAGCATCGACTGCTCTGCCTTGAGCTTGTTGAAGCGCGACGTGGACACGCATCCCGCGAGTCCGATGACGAGCAGGAGCGAAACGCTGGTCCTGAGGGCTCCGTTCATCGGGTTCCTCCTTCGGCGCTACGGCCCGGCCGCGGCGGTCGAGCGCCGTGGGCCGGCTACGGCAGGGGACGGTGCCGCTCCCCCGAGCGGACTCTTGATCTATCGGACGTTGGAGCTTGGGGATTAGCGCCTCGAGCGGGATGGCCGCACACGGCCAGCGGGGGCATGCGAACGCGTTGCAGGAGGCCGGATTTTCCGGGTTTGCGGGGCGGGTTGCACGCCGGCGCGCGCCTGCGACGCCGGACGGCGCGAATCGCTGCGGCGGGCGAGGCGCGCCCGGCGCTCCGTCTAGAACTTCTCGAGCTCCAGGTTGCCGTCGACGAACTTCGAGTGGAACCGGAAGCCGTCGATCCGCCACCCGCCGGCCGGCTCGCGCACGAGGTGGAAATCGTACGTCCCCACGAACACGCGCGTGTTCCGCCCCGAGAAGTTCGGGCGGTAGTGGTAGGCGATCCCGTAGCAGGAGGCGTCCGCCTCGACGGCCGAGGCGTTCACGCGGAAGTTCCCCACCTGATGATGGACCGCCTGCATCGCGGCGAGGCCTTCCTTCCACCGCTCCACGATTGTGTCCGCGGGGACCCTGGCCTCGGGGAGGCCCGAGAGCGTCGACATGTCGAAGAGGACCTGGTCGGTGAAACAGGCGCGGACCGCGGCCCAGTCCTTTTCGTCGGTGCCGACGAAGAGCGCGGTGATCGCGTCGACGATCTCGAGGTGCTCGGCCGGGGTCGTCATCTCTTGGCGAGCTCGAACGTGACCGAACCCGTCGCTCGGCTCAGGAGCAGGGTGACCCGCCACGCGCCCGGCTTCCCCTCCGCGGTCGGATACGAGCCGACTTCGGCGAGGCTCTTCTCGTGGACGAGCCGGCCCCCCGCGTCGCGCACTTCGAGGCGAGCCCCGCCCGCGGTGATCGTCGAGGCCTGGCGCACGAGCGCCTTCGTGCCGGAGTTCTCCCACTTGTAGTCGAGGCGGCGCGAGAAGCCCTCGACGGCGCCGATGTGGAGCGAGAAGGTGTCGGGCTGGTTCATCACCGTGAGGTCGCGTGCCACGGTGTGGGTCGCAGCGCAGCCGGCTCCGCTTAGAATCATCGCCGCAGCTGCGAGAAGCAGCCGGAACGTAAGGGCGAAATGACGGGTCACAGCCTTCTCACGCCGCCGGCTTGAGATCCAATTTGAAGATGTGCCAGCGTCTGAGGTCCGCCGCCGCGTTCCGCTCCATGCTCCGACGAAGCGTGATCGTCCCACCGTACCGGTCGGTCTTGTTCGACCGCGTCGCCATGACCTCGACCGGAACGGCAATCATCTGCGTCGTCCCCGACACGACGACGGCCCCCGGCTGCCCTGGCTTCACGTCGAACCGATCCGCCTGCGCGTAGCCGTTCAGGAACGCGAGGTAGGGTTTCCCGCTCGCAGCGCCTTTCCCTTCCCACATCTGATACGCGTCCTGGAAGCGGTTGTTGTTGATGGCCTGATAGTAGGCGCGGATGAGCGCGACCGCGTCCTGCGGCGTCGTGCCTTCGCCCACGTCGATATGGACGGTGTCCGCCGGCTGCACTGCCTGCGGCTGGCCCGTCGTCGTGGCCGGCTCGTCGTGGCGCCCACAGCCGGACGAGGCGAAGAGGAACGCCGTCGCGGCGAGCACGGCCATCCGAGGCGCGCGGGCGCGGATCATCAGCTCTTCGCCGCCTTGTGGGACTGCCAGGAAAGGTAGCGCTGGAACGCGTCCGGCTTCCCCGGCGGCGCGATCTCGAACGTCCCCTCGAGCACGTCGCCCTTCAGTGCATAGCTCAGACGGTAGCGCGGCGCTCCGGTCATGGGATCGCTCGTGAACACCGCCGCGCCGGTGGAGGGCGTCGCGATCGCATAGCGGATCACGTGTCCTTCGCTGTCGTAGTAGTGCGCCTTGAGCGCCGCGCCGTCCGCGTAGATCACCATGAGGTCGTCGTGCCGCGACGCCGGCCGGTCGGCCGCCGCCGGATACTCCGCGAAGCTGTTCCGAATCATGACGCGCCGCTGGAGATCCTGGTGAAAGACCGAGTGTCCCGTCCCCTGCCCCGGCTGCCCCTGGCCGGCGGCTTCCCAGTCCCCGATGAGGAACGAGAGCGGGTCGAGGGAAGCATGTTGAGGCGCATCGGCCTTCTGCGGTGCGGCTGCTGTCGCGGCTGGAGCGGCGGCTGCGACGGCCCGGGCAGTGGTCTGGATTCCGGGGGCGGCGACCATGGCCAGGGCCGCGGCCAGCAGAAGCAAGAGCTTCGCGGACGGTGACATCTTCATCGAGATCACTCCTTCGCTGCGTGTGTCGATGGGCTGGCCGGGCCGAGCTTTGTGCAGGAGACCTTAACCCATCGCCCCACCTCGTTTCGAGCCATGATCCAGACCTCCTCGGCCCGGGCCCCGATCGGCAGGCGGGGCTCCAGTTCCCGGCGAATGAGCTCTTCCGGGGCGCCCAGGTCGAGCATGCCGACCGTGAGGTGCGGAACGACGCGACCGTAGATTCCGCCGTACGGTGGCATCTCGGGCCAGCGCACGGCGATTGCTTCGATCAGCCGGACGAACGGCGACTCCGGAACGGGTGCCAGATAGAGCGCCGCATTGTGATCCGCCCGAAAGGCTCGAATCTCGGCCAGCTCGAAGGAGAACGCAGGCTCGCCCGATGCGATCGCAACGAGCGCGTCGAGCGTGTCCGCCGAGATCCGGTCCCGCGTGAGGAAGGGATAGAGCAGCGTGATGTGGGCCGGCATCCCTTCGCCGCCCGATGGATCGAAACGGAGCCGGTACGGCGACACGAGGTGGTCCGCGGCCGGCACCGGAATCACGATCACCGTCGGATTCGTCATGCCGTCCCATGCGTGCCGGAGCCGCGAGGCGTTTCCGCGCTCAAGCGCATCGGATCATCGTCAACTCGGATCGTTCGGTGTCGAACAGAGCGCACGAGCCGCGCAGGACGGCCGGCACCAGGACCAGATATCGATCCGGCGGCGTTTCGGGGAAGCTGTCGAACGACCAGAGGTCCATCAGGTCGAACGGGTCCTTCCACGGCTCGATGTGACAGAACCGGCACCCTTCCACGACGAGCTGCGGCTGGAGTCGAGTCGAGAAGGCCAGAAGCGCCGGGTCGGCTTGTTTCCGGACCTCGTTCGGCACGTCGTGGCTGAGCGCGTAGTCGTGGTTTCCCCAAACGCCGGCCGCTTCGACACCGGCCAGCAGGCGGGCGACCCCCGGCCCTGGAGAACCCGGCTCGATGGTCTCGAACGCATCGCCAAGCGTTACGATGCGCTGCGCGCCGCGCTCCCTCAGGATGGCCAACGCACGCGCCAGCGGCTGCACGGCGTCGTGGATGTCCGCGACGATCCCGATCAGCATTGGGGCCGCGTCTCCTCGGCAGGGAGCGCGTCGACTCCCCAGCCACCGTCGACCCAAAACGCGATCCCTGCCTGTTCAAGACATGTCAGGACGGCGAGGACTTTGTCACTCCGCATCGGGTTCTCGTCGGACATGGCGGAGGGGGTAGGATTCGAACCCACGGTGCCTTGCGGCACAGCGGTTTTCAAGACCGCCCGCATAAGCCACTCGCGCACCCCTCCACCGATGCCGCAGTGTAACCGATCGCCGAGTGCCCGGATGACGCATGCCCGGCAATGGCTCGAAGCCGCCCGTTCGTCCTGGACCCAGACAAGGAGAATGACCCATGCGGAAGATCATCGTTGGCGCCCAGGTTTCCTTGGATGGCGTCATGCAAGCGCCCGGCGGACCGACCGAGGATCCGACCAAGGGCTTCAAGTTCGGCGGCTGGGCGATGCCCTTTTTCGATCAAGAGTCCTTTGAAGAGCTGGGGCGCGTCTTCAGGAACTTCGACCTCCTGCTCGGCCGCAAGACCTACGAGATCTTCGCCGGGTACTGGCCCTACCAGGACGAGGACGCTCCTCATGGCGGCATCGCCAAGCTGTTCAACGAGGTCAAGAAGTACGCGGTTTCGCGCTCAGGTGAGGTCGATACGAGATGGCCCGGCTCGGTGCTCCTGCGCGATATTGCCGACGTGAAGCGCCTGAAGAAGGAAGACGGCCCGAACCTCGTCACCCAGGGCAGTACCGAGCTCGTCCACGCGCTGCTCGCCAATGACCTGGTCGACGCGATGAGCATCTTCACGGTGCCGGTCGTGCTTGGCGGCGGCAAGAGGCTGTTCGCCGATGGCTCGGCGCCGCATTCGTTCAAGCTGACCCGATCCCGCGTCTCTCCCAAGGGCGTGATCGTCGGACATTACGAGCGAGAGGGTGAGATCAGGATTGGCGGCACGACGCTCGAGTCCCCCAGCGAGGGCGAGCTTGCCCGCCGGGAGCGCATGAAGCGCGAGGGCTAATGCGCCTAGGTAACTGCGCCGACGCCCATCTTCTCTGATGTGAAGAGCATGCTCAATCGAACCCGCCGCTCAGACCGATGTAAAAGGACGAGCCCAAAGAGACCGGCGGCCCCCAGAAGGCCCAGGCCCGAGCCGAGCTTGGCGCCGGCGCGCCATGCGACGTCGGTCTTCTTTGCCCACTGTAATGGCGGCGTATCGTGGACGAGGGCAACGTTCCTGGCGTACTCCGCGTCGACCGTCAGGGCCACGAGGTCTCCCGCGTTCACCGTGGCCCCCAGAACGAACCCTGGCGGGTCGTACTCGATAGCGCTGTCCTCTCCGCCGAGCAGCACGCCAGGCGACACGTCGATCGACGTCTTCCGGGAGAGCCATCGCCGGTAGCGCGCCCGAATGCCCAGCCTCGTCGTGGGATCGGAGACCAGGGCATATCCGCTGAACCCAACCGCGCCGTGCTCGGAGATGTTCTTCATCCAGCCCAGATCGAACGAGACTGCGACGCGCGAATCGCCGCCGATGTAGGGATAATCGTCGAGCCGCGCGAGGACGCCGAACTCCGTGATCATGAAGGAGGGGGTCTCCGCGAGCGGACGCCCCCGCCACGTCAGTGCGTGTATGCGTCGTTGGCTCGTCCGATCTTCGCCGGAGAACTCTCCCCGTCCGTTCGCTTCGAGATCCAGAGGTGATGCAATGGTCTCTCTCTGTTCCAACAGTGCTTTGGTGTGATCGACACCCCGCGAATCCAGCACGGCCCGGACCCGGTTCGACGGGAGGTAGCGGATCTGGGAATCGGACATCTCGACGGCGACCATGTCGAATGGGGCCGGGCGGACGCGGGCAGCCTGAAGCGTGTCGCCATCGGTGAGAACGACACGCACGACATCCGTCTGCGAGAACTCCGAGGCGCGAGCCGACTGGGGCAGGGCCAGCAGGATCAGAATGAAAACGCCTTCGAAGCCAGAGGCTCCGAAGGCGTCGAACAATCTTCGGACGAGGGCCACTCCTCTACCCCGCCACGACCGCTTTCGCTTGACCGGGACCCTTGATGACTCCTTCCAGCCCGGCGACGCGCCGCGCGAGCGCGAGCTGGCCGGCGTGATAGGTCTGGTGGAACGCCAGTGTGTTGAGAAGCTCCGCCCGGCTGCACGTGCCTCCGAAGGGGTGCGGCACCGCTTCGGCAAGCGCCTGGTCGGACAGGCGAGACACGGCCGCGAGGCAACGCTCCTTGGATCCCAGGAATCGTTCCCGCAGCGTGTCCCAGTCGATGGCCTTCGAGGGCCCGGTGATGGGCTCGAACCCCGCGCGTCGGAGCTGCTCGCTCTCCCACACCGGTTTCTCGCCGATCAGGCCCATGATGCCGTTCTGAACGTTGGTGAGATGACCCAGGATCCAATTGGCGCAGTTCCCGCCCGGGGCGGGCTGAGCGAGCGACTGCTCGTGGGTGACACCGCTCAGATTCGCGCTCGCCGTTTGATACATCAGCCCGAAGTGCTGTGAGAGAGACTCTTGCTGTTTCATGGGACTGGCTCCTTCTGGAACGTCGCGGACGACTACTTCCTGCTCGCGGCCTCGGCCCGTGCCCGAACCCGCTCGATGGAATACGACCAGCCGCTCTCCATTCCGGTTCGATGCTCTTCCGGAATGAGACCCATGGCGCTGTGGACAAAGGCGATCAACGTCCCCCCGTCGACCGCGGTCAGGCGGTACTGGATGTTCGAAGCGGCGGCGTTCGACATGAACAGCGGCCCCGTGATCTCGAGGAGCGTCGGGCGCTTGATGGCCTGGACATGCCCCCAGAAGTGCCCGTTCTGGTCCCCGAGGTCGCGATACCAGCGGCCGCCGGGCCAGGCCTCGAGCTTCATGGGCAGCGGCCGATCGTCGGCCACCTGATGATAGGGGCCGAGCTCTTCCAGGAGCGCTTCGAATGTGGCCTCGAGCGATGCCTTGACGCGGACTTCCTTGGTGATGCGCACGAACATCTCGTTCGCGGTCGATGCGGGCAGTACCATGTCACTCCTCCTTACTTGGATTCAGCGCGTTCCTTGATCCGTTGAAGTTGATGCGTCCAGTAGCGCTCGAAGGCTCCCGCCCAGTCGTGGATCGGCCGGATGGCGTGGGCGTTCGTGCGGTAGAGCATTCGACGTCCGTCCCTCCGGACCTCCACCAGACCCACTTCACGAAGCACCTTGAGGTGCTTGGACACCGAGGGTTGGGCCAGTCGGAGCGCTTCCACGACCTCCGTCACGGGGCGCTCCCGGGACGCGAGGAGGTCGAGTATGGCGCGTCGATGTGGCTCGGCCACCGCGGTGAACACGTTGGTGCGCGTGACGAATCGAGGCATGCACGAATCATATTCCCATATAGGAATATGTCAATCGGAAATCTCGTGGCCGTTTGACCGCGCGGGGACGTGAGTGGCTAGGGCAAGCTCGGGGGAGTGGGCAGCAACCGGTAGCGCGTTCCGTCGCGCTCGCGCGTCATGTACCCCCAGTCGCAGAGCAGGCGCCGGAGCAGCGCCCAATCGCCGAACGTGTGCCAGTCGAGGAGCAGCTCGTTCACCTCGCGCTCGGTGTATTCGCGCCCGCGAACGAGTCGGCTGGAGAGATAATCGATCGCCATCCGCTGAATCTTCTGTTTGACCGGCCACTGTTTCAGCCGGCCCTCCTCGTCCATGAACGGACGAAGCTCCCGTGGAAGCGATGTGAGGTCCATGGCGGGGAGCCCGTCAGCGGCCGACCGGCATCTCCTCGCGATTGGGGCCATAGACACGCGACGGAACGCCTCCGGCTTGCCGGATCATCATCATGAGCTGCCCGCGGTGATGGATTTCGTGATGGAGCAGCGGGAAGCGGAGCACGTTGCGGACGCTGATCTGCCGGTCGAAGAACGGGAATTCGCGGTCGAGGTCCTCGGTGTGTAGTCCGCGCACGCGCTCCACCGACTCGCGGTGGATTCGCGCATAACCCGACGCAAGCTCCGGAACGGTTGGCGGACGCTCGAGACCCGAGGGCTTCGATCCCCCAAACGTCCGCTCCCGCGCCATGTTCGAGAAGATCGCCTCGAGCTGGGCGATGTGCCAGGCCAGCTCGCCGATCGAGCGCGCGTGCGGATCGGGTCGGAAGTCGAGCTTGTCGTCGGGAATGGTCTCGAGAAGCGCCTTCGTGAGGGCCGACTCGTTCTCCCAGAGATCAATGAATTCGGCGATTTCGTCGTTCGGCATGGCGGTACCTCCCGAGAAGAGGATACTCACCGGCGTCAACGACGTCCACTCGAGCGCGGCGCGGCTCAAGGCATGTCTTGCGGCTTGACATGCAAGCATCTCCTTGCCTATTCTCCTCGTCATGAGCGACGCGGACCTGCTCTTCAAGGCGCTGGCCGATCCGGGCCGCCGGAAGCTCATGGACCGTCTTCACGCCCACGACGGCCAGACGTTGAGCGAGCTGTGCCGGCACCTGGACATGACACGGCAGGGTGTGACCCAGCACCTGGGCGTGCTCGAGGCGGCGAACCTGATCGCGGTGCAGTGGCGCGGGAGGGAGAAGCTGCATTTCCTGAATCCGGTGCCGCTGCAGGAGATTTACGACCGCTGGATTCGCAAGTTCGAGCGCCCGCGCCTCAAGGCTCTGCGCGACCTGAAACGCCGACTGGAAGGAGACCGCGAGGGCTCCCCCGCCCCGAAACGGAGAACGCCATGAACGCACCCAATCGAAGCCAGTTCGTCTACGTCACCTACATCCGCACCACTCCCGCCAGGCTGTGGAAGGCGCTGACCGAGCCGGAGTTCATCCGCCAGTACTGGTTCGGGACCACCGTCGAGTGCGACTGGAAGAAAGGCTCTCCCTGGAAGATGGTCGGATCCGACGGAAGCCTGATGGACTCGGGCGAGATCCTCGAGATCGATCCGCCGCGACGCATGGTCATCCGCTGGCAGAACGAGTGGAAGCCCGAGCTCAAGGCCGAAGGCAAGAGCCGCTGCACGATCACGCTCGAGCCCGTGGACGACGCGGTGAAGCTCACGATCGTCCACGAGATCGACCGGCCGGATTCCAGGTTCATCACGGCCGTGTCCCAGGGTTGGCCGCGCATCGCCTCCAATCTGAAGTCGCTGCTCGAGGCGGGAGAGATCGCCATCACGTCCCATCCCGGGCATTGACGGCGGAACGCGGATCCGGGCCTACAGAACCATCTCCATCCGGAGCCCTCTCGGATCGTATTCCGGAAGATCCGGGATCGACCGAGCGCGCCCGGACTGGGCCCGCCGAGCCGACCAGAGCATGGCGAATGCATCGAGCAGGTCGACTCGCGCCCGGCGCGGTTCGAACGCATCGACGATTGACCGCAGGTCGGGATAGAAGGGTTCCAGGAGCTCGATCCGCTCCCGCTGACCTGGAGGCGTTCGCTTCGACCAGAGGAGACCGGCGCGTCCGTTCATCTCGGCGAACGAGACCTCGGGGTGCCCCTCCCGGAAGCGCGTCTGGAGATCCACAGTCATGGACCGATCGACGTCGGCGACGATCGGGATGATGGCGAACGCCTGCGCCGAGCAGCGCTTCCCATCGATGGCGTAGCGGATCGCGCTGGCCTCGGCCCGGCTCTGGGCGACGAGCATGGGTCGGATCGGAGCCGGAAAGACGGAGCTGCTTCGGGGTCGGATCATTCGACGCGCCTGGAGATCGCAGGCGCGAACGCCCCGGTCGGAAAGGCCGATCGGAATGTCGACGACCGCGATCTCCAGATCGGAATCGCGCGCGAGCTCGGCGAAGGACGCGGCGCGCCTGATGTCGACGTCAACGCCGCCCGCGCCCTCGACGACCGCCAGCCAGCAGCCCTCGAACCAATCCACGCCCGCGATGGACATCCCGCCTCCTCCCCCGGGTCATCGAGTACGGCTCCCGTACTCGGGACTACGGGCTTCGGTCGGCGTGAGTTCCACCGCGCGTCGGGCTAGTGCTCGCCTCCCGAGTCGGGCTTGCCGAGCGCGTGATTGGCGGCGCCGCTTCGACGCTTGCGGCTGGACCGGCGCGGCTTCAGCCACTCGAGCGCCTCGTCCACCGTGCGGAACACGGACAGCGTCTTCGTGCTCCGCCGGTCGAGCCTCCGGAACAACTCGTACATCCGCGCGATGCCGAACGTGACCGGGTCATCGGCGACGATCGCGAGCCGCGATGGTGTCTGAACATCCATGGCCGCCGAGAGCCGGGCCAGTTCGCGGAGCCGCTCGGTGGATGGCACGTCGACGCGCTCGACGCCGGTCATGTCGACCAGCTCGTCGTACCCCGTCACGCGAGGAAGCGACCACACGCTCTGCTTGTACTCGAAGACCTCGGTGTCGGTCACGACGCCGTGTCCGGTCATGATCACGACGCGGTGCTCGTCGTCGATCTCGTAGCGAAGTGGCATGGTTCGATCGTACTCCCCGGGCCTCGGGCGCGGAAGCGGTCCATCGGGAGTACGGGCCCACGCCGGCGATAGGTCAGGACACGTGCTCGGGACGGGTGCCTCGTCAGTGGAGGACGACGAATCTCGTGGTGAGGGTCTTGCCCGCCGCGCGGAACTTCGCGAAGTAGACGCCGGAACCCAGGGCGGCGCGTCCGCTGCTCAGCGGTACCGTGTGGTACCCGGCGGAGAGGACGCCGTCGACGAGGTGCGCGACGCGGCGTCCGGCGACGTCGTAGATCGAGAGCTCCGTCTGCGCCGACGCCGGCAAGGCGATCCGGAACGAGACAGCTCCTCCGACCGGGGCCCGTACCGTCATCGAGACCTCGTGGATCGCCGCGATATCCACGCCGGTGACCGAGTCGTCGTTGAGGATGGTGCCGGTACCCTGCGCCTGGGCGACCCCCGCCTGCTGCGAGCCCAGGAGGTTCACATGGAAGTCCTCCGAGTCCTCGGGCGTCGTGTCGCCGACCACCTGGACGGTGATGGTTCCGGTCACCGCGCCGGGCGCGAACGTCATGACGGTCGAGTCGGGGAGAAAGTCGTTGTTCGCGACCGTGGCGGTGCCGTCGCTCGTCTTCCAGACCACGTCGACCGGGATCGAGCAGGGTCCCGAGAGGCTGACCGGGAAATCGAACGCGGTGGTGCCCGAATTCCCCTCGAGCTGGATGACGTTCCCCACCGACGCGCTCTGGTCCGGCGCGAAGCTGGCCGCGATCGTATGGTTGCCGGCGACGCTCGTGAACGTGAAGGTCCCGACCGTTCCGACCGAGCCCCCATCCACCAGCACGTCCACGATGTGGCTGCACGGATTCGCCGCGATCGTGAACGATTGGTTCGCGCCGGGAACGACGTTCACCGTGCCGCTCGGAGTGATGGTGCCGTACGGACCGGCGGACGCGAGGATGGTATAGAGGTCGTCATTGAGGATCGTGGCGGTCGCCGTGATCGGGGTCCCCAGCGTCGCGTTGGTCGCCCCGGTCAGCGTGACGTTGAAGGTCTCGTTCGGCTCGACGTTCGTGTCGCCGACCACGTTCACGGTGATGACGCCGCTCGTGGATCCGGCCAGGATCGTGATCGAGCCGGATGCGGCCTGATAGTCGTTGTTCGCCACCGTGGCCGTCCCGTCCGAGGTCTGGTACTGGACCGTGACGTTCTGGCCGCTCGCGGCCGAGAGCGTCACCGGGAACTGGAAGGCCGTGAACCCGCTGTTCCCTTCGGCCAGACTCGGCCCGGCGCCGATCACCACCGTGGGCAGCGGCGCCGATCCGACGCTCACCCAGTAGGTGCTCCATCGGCTGGAATTGGCGCCGGTGTTGCCGTCGTTCGTCCCGGGGCGCGTCTTTCCATATTCCTGGAGGGTCCAGAGCGTCTGGTCGTCGGTCGGGTCCACCTGCGCCGCGCTGAAATCGCCCCACCGGTTCCGCCCGGTCGTGGTGCTGAACGTCTTGTGGTAGTAGTCCTCGCCCGGTTTGTAGATGAAGGGGTCCCGGACCGACCCGGCCGCGTCCCCGGCGAGGTGCATCGAGTACCCGGAGGACGGGTGCTGGGCCGAGGAGAACTGGGAATAGCCGATCAGGAAGTCGCCGGTCGCGTTGACCGCGAGGTGCGTGTACGAATACCACTTCCCACCGTTCGTCGACGTGGCCGTCGGATCGTCGATCTGCCCGCCATCGACGAAGCCGCCGCCACTGACGGCGCCCCCCTGCGTGCTGAGCTTGGTCCACTGCACCGACGTGTGCGTCAAGCCGGATGCAGGCAGGCCGATCGTCTGCGCGTAGTAGACGAAGCCGCTCCGGTAGACCGGAGCGGACCGGATCTGCGAGTCCTGGCTCTCGATCGGACAGGGTGTGGCGCCGCAGGCGCTCGCGCCCGAGTTCGGCGCGGACTGGGGAAGGATGTTCCCGCCGGGCTGTGCCCAGCCGCCGCCCGGACGCGTGAGGGCGCCGCTCGCCGTGTAGACGGGCGCCGAGGGCGTGCCGGTGATCGTGTCGAACGAGTAGGTGCCGCCCGAGCTGCTCAAGTGGGTCGGGACAAACAGCGTGTCCTCCGTGGCCGAATAGGTGATGCAGGGCGAGCTGGCGAAGTGGGTGCCCTTTTGCTGGGTGATGATCACCCCGCTCCCCGTGCCGGTGCGGGCCAGCGGGTAGTTCACGACGAGCGTGATGCCGCTCGAGAAGGTGCCGCCGCGGCTGTATTGATTGATGGCGACCGCGATCCAGTTCTTGTTGAAGCCGACGTTCGGGAAGTCGATCGTGGCGCCCGTCGCGAAGCGGTAGAGGAACCACAACCCGTTGGGGTCGCTTGTCTGGGAGACGCCCACCAGGATGTTGCCGGCTCCCGTCGTGACCGTCTGCATGACTGCGATCCAGCAGTTGTTGTAGGGATCGTAGAGCGTGCGCGGATCGGTCAGGCCGTTGAGGGCCGTCTCCCCGGACGGCGCCCAGAACGTCGCGGTGCCCACCGTGCTGACCACCGCACCGGTCGATTTGTCGAAGATCCGGTAATTGTTGTTGTGCCCCGACATCACCTTGTTCGGTCCGACCGCGCCCCCCACGTCAGGCGGAATCACGATGTAGAGGGAGTCCACCATCGGGATGTCGTCGAGACCCATGAAGCTCGACGTGGGGGCCGGCGACGTGGCTTGCGTGACGACCGGCGCCTCGGTGCCGGGCGCGAGCGGCACGACCGGCTCGGCGGGCTCTTCCACCTCGGGGAGGAGGAGCGCCTTCTGCTGCTGCCCGGGGGGAGCCTGGTGATGCGACAGCTCTTCGAAGTTCACGACCGCCGTGCCGGCGAGCACGGCCGGCTTCACGTCCCGAACCACGCCGGCGATCGGGTTCCGCACGTGAACGCGCGGATGGTCGGTCTGGGCCAGGCTCGAAGCCGGTCGGAGCAGGCACAGGGCAGCAAGGAAGAGTGGGGTGACCAGAGCCGATCGGGAGGAGCGCGTTGTGCGGAGCACGTTGGTCCCTGGCTTGACGGCAATCGGAAGGCGAAGACGACTATTCTACGTCATCTACGCCGCCCCGTCAACGCTGTGACGAGCGGCTCGAGCCGGCCGAGGCGGGCGTTCTAGCCCGCCTGGGGCCGGAATTCGATGCGGTCCACCACCTCGTGAATCGAGAGCGTGGGCTCGGCGCCGGCGGCGCGGAACATGAGCACGCCGGCCGGAGTTCCGGCGCCGCGCATCGCCTCCAGCGCCGCGCGGTCCTGCCAGAGGGTCTGGATGCGCCAGCGCGTGGGGTCGCGCGCGTCACGGAGCAGCTCCGTGCGGATGAGCCCGGGCGGCAGGGTCCTCGCCGCAGCGGCCGCGTACGCGGCCGTGAGATCGCTCTCGCGACCGGGCGCGATCTGCGCCTCCAGGATGGTCATCAGCATCACGGGCAAACCTCCAGGCAACGGAACGGCATCGAGTATCGCCGGACCAGCGTTCCGGGCAAAGCTCCGCGACAATGCCGGGGCCGCATCGTAGGATCACCCTGTGTGGCGGGTTCTTTCAAGCGCGCTCGCGCGGCTCGGACCCGGCCGGCGCCTCTCCCCGGCCGCGGCGTGTCTCGTTCTCGCGGGCGCGCCGGTGATGGCCGCATCTCCCCCGTCCGTTTCCGCCCCGCAGGCGACGGTTCGCGTCATGACCTACAACATCCTGCACGAGGCGGTCCGGACGCTCATGCCCCCGTGGACCGTCCGGGGCCCGCTCGTGGCCGGGGTGATCCGCTCCGCGCACGCCGACGTGGTCTGCCTCCAGGAGGTCTCTCCACGGCAGCTCCACGACCTCGCGCGCGATCTACCGGAATACCAGTTCTTCTCCGGCCGCCTGAGCGGCGGCACGCGGCTCCCGCGATGGGCCGCGCCCGTGGCAGGGGTGCTGAAGTTCATCCTGGGCGATTTCTACGGACGCGGGGAGAATTGCCCGATCCTGGTGCGAAGCGGGTTCGGCATGCCGGTCGGCAGCGGGTCGCTCCCTCTCGGACGAGGGGTCGGCAGAGGCGCGACTCCCTACCGGGGAGGCGCGGGCCGGTCGCCCACGCCGCACGTCGTGAACTGGGTACGGATCGAGCTGCCGGACGGAAGAACGCTGGACGTCTTCAACACCCATCTGGGGCACATGCCATGGACCGCCCGGAGCACGGCCGAAACGCTGCTCCGCATCGCGGGCGGGCAGTGGGACGGCGGCCCGCAGATCCTGGCCGGCGACTTCAACACCATGCCGTTCAGCACGCTGGTCCATGCCCTGACGACGAACGGGAGCCCGGGCGTGCCGGCGTTCGAGGACGCGTTCGCCCATGGGCGGGCGCGGACCGGCGGCGGGGTCACCTTCCACTGGGGCCTCGGCCTCCCCGGCCCCAGGATCGACTACGTCCTCGTGCGCGCCCCGTGTGTCGTGGACAGCGTGATCGTCACGGGAAAACGGGTCGGGCGGACACTGCCATCCGACCATTACGCGGTCGTCGTCGATCTCCGGCTCGTCGGTCCCTAGCTCCGCCTTACACGCGGCCGATTCCCGGACCGAGAACGAACACGAAGAGGATCATCGCGAGGATCGCCGCGGCAATCCACGGGGTGCTTCGCTCGACGTCCAGCGGCGTCCCCGTCGCCGGCAGCGGCGCCCGGGGGCGATACCACGCGAGGAACGAGGTCCCTCCAAAACCAGCAGCCGCTGCCGAGATCAGCACGACCTGGACGCCCAGCGGATTGAGCAGGCCGGCGGCGACCAGCGTGCAGCTCCCCGCGAAGTAAGGCACGAGCATCAGGCGCCGCGCCCGCGCCTCCCGGACCGCCGGCTCCCGGCCGAGAAACGCGTCGAGCGGCGGCATCAGCATGCGTGGTGCGACGACGAAGTAGAGCCAGGCCCCGCTGACGATCAGGAGCAGGCGGAAGACGGCGGCCGGCCGCGCTCCGTCGATCACCTTGGCCCAGTCCCCGACGCCCCCGACTCCGGAATAGAGGAGATAGCCGAACGGCGTCAGCAGGCTCACCGCGCCGAAGAGCCAGAGGAAGTACCGCCATCGCGGCGAGAGGTGCCTTGGGCTCCGGAGCACGCCGAAGAGCAGCAGGCCGACGAGGACGTTCGCGACGCTTCCTGCCGCGGCGATGATCCGCCGCGCGAGGGCGCCGGCCGTCGCTTCGTCGTAGTTGAAGAAGATCGCGTTGAACATCGTGGGGCGCGCGCCGACGAGCAGGCACGCGCCGCCGTGCCCCAGCCCCTCGTGGACGACGTTCGCGAGCGCGTAGGCCAGCGCGCCGATTCCGATGATCGTGGCGAGGTCGAGGCCGCGTATCGCGTCCGACCGATTCAGCGCGGCCGAATCGGTCTTTTCGCCCGAGTCGCGCAGGTGGAGCGGCATGCCGGAAACCTACCGCACCGGGCGCGGGGCGACTCCCACGGGATCGCTGAGCGGATCGCGGAAGAGCGACCGCCCCGCCACGGCCGTGAGGAATCCATACGTGAGCAAGGCGGCCATCGCCGCCCAGCCCAGAACGACCTGGGGCGCGAACCAGGTGGAAAGATCGGTCGTCCAGGGCAGAAGGCTCATCAAGAGACCGGTGAAGAGCGCCGCGATCGTCACGACGAAGCCGTAGCGAAGGATGAATGCGAGAAAAATGCTGTTCAGCGCGATGTTCGTCCCGAGCTCCAGCCATACCGACCGCTCACCGTAGGTGACGAAGGCCGACGAGAAGAGGAGCACCGTCGCCACGACGGCCGCCCGATTGCTCCGCAGCAGGAATCGGAAGATCACGAGGAGCGTGAAGGAGATCGTCGCGCGGAAGATCCCGAGCGCCGCGCTCACCGAGATCGTCGCGAGCGCGGCGTTCGCGCTGACGATCGCATCGAGGGTGTTCGGAGGAACGGCGGCCGGGTGGGCCATGAGGCCGAGGTGACGCGCGAGATGCTGATAGCCCTGATCCCACAGAGCGCCGAACTCCCCGAGGGCGCAGCCGATCAGGACGTCGCGGCCCACGATGGGATCTCGGACGCGCCCCGACACCAGACGGGCCCAGGAGACGAGGACGCGCGGCCAGAGGCGCCGGATGTAGGGCTCGATCGCGAGATAGGCCAGGGCGAGCACCACGCCATGAAGCAGTGCGTGTCCCAGGGGCGCCTGACCGGCGACCGCGCCGAGCACGCGACGGAACCCGAGCTCCCCGAGGTTCACGGTGAAGAGGTAGTTCATCAGGTAGAAAGCCGCAGTCGCCACGCCGACCACCACGGCCCCGCGCATGTCCACGCGGCCGGCGCGGAAATTCCGGATCGCGAGCAGGATGCTCCCGACCAACGGAACGACGTAGAGCATGAGGATGAGGACCCACCCCTGGGACGTGTCCGTCACGACATCCCGATGGACCCGGACGCCGAGGCCACCGAGCGCCGTCCGGCCCGCGTAGGTGTCCAGCTCGATCACCCGGCCGTGGAGCGCGGCCGCAACGACCGTCGTCTCGGGCGCTCCCGCGGGCGAAACTCGCCAGGCGGCGGTCGTATCGCCGTGCATGCCGCCGAAGCGCGGCGGAGGGATCGCGGCGGCCTTCTCGGGATCGCGTCCAGCCGCCCGGAGGAACCCGGCGAAGTCTGCGGCGGTCGGCACTGCGGAATTCAACACGGAGTCCGGAACGACGCTCAGGGCGATGAGCCGGCCGGTGGGGTCGAGCGCGACGCTGGCGCTGCCGGGGTAGGTCTGGGGCGGATCGTCGAGCGAAGAGCTTGGATCGTGGATGTCGGCCTTCTCCAGAGGAAGGGGGCTCCAGCGACGCCAGAACTGCTTGGCCGGGGCCCGCGGGGGCCGCGCGGCCGCACCGCGGGCCGAGTCGGCCGGCGCGGGCGCGTAGCGAAAGCTCTGACTCGAAAACCGGGGCGGCGGCGCTCCGGTGGTCTGGTTCAGGATCTCCTCCGCGCGCACGGAGAGGACCTGAGGCGAGCGATCCAGTCCCGCGAAGAGCGGCCGGTTCAGCGCCGAGATGACGACGAGCGCGGCGACGGTGAACAGGATCGCGGCTCCGGCGTGCAGGGGCCGGACACTCCCCTCGACGCCGGCGTTCGCCACGAGCTCCGGCGAGGGGGTCTCCCCCGCCGCGACCGCGGCGGCCAGCGGATCGCCTCCGGGGAGCGCGCCGTAGACCGCGTACGCCGACTGCGGGCGGCGGGCCGGATCCCGCTCGAGGCAGCGGAGGATCACGCGCTCCACGGCGGGGTCGACGCCTCCCACCAGGCTCGACGGCGTGCGAACGGAGCTGTCGCTGCCGGGTCGCGACGGATCCGGCTGCGGCGTCACGCCGGTCGCGCGCTTCCCCGTGAACAGCTCGTAGAGGACGAGACCCAGCGAGTAGATGTCGCTCTGTGCGGACGCGGATCCCGACCGCGCCTGCTCCGGAGCCATGTACCCGGGCGTGCCCGCGGCGCCGCCCTCCTCCGCGAGCTCCTCCTCGGTCCCCGCCAGGCCGAAGTCGGTGATCCGGACGCGCCCGCGTCCGTCGATCATGATGTTGGCCGGCTTGAGATCGCGGTGGAGCACGCCGCTCTCATGGGCGGCGCCGAGACCCAGGCAGAGCTGGCGCGCGATCTCGAGCGCCTTGTCCGGGGTCGGGCGCCCCAGCCGGCGAAGCACCGAGGCCAGATCCTCCCCGTCCACGTACTCCATCACCACGAAGACCTGGCCGTCCGCCTCGGCGATGTCGTAGGTGCGGCAGACGTTCGGATGCGCGATGGAGCGCGCGACGCGAACCTCCCGGCGGAGCCGCGCGAGATCGGCCGCGTTCCGCGCCACCCGTTCGGGGAGGAACTTGAGGGCCACCGGCTGGCTCAGCTCGAGATCATCGGCTCGGTAGACCTCCCCCATGCCGCCCCGCCCGAGGAGTCCCACGACCCGATAGCGCGAGCCGAGCCGCGTGCCGGGGTCGAAGCGCCCGTGCAGCGAGGAGGAGGATGACGGGCGGGAGTCCGGAGCCGTGACGTCGAGCGCCGCGGTGGCTCCCCCGACCGTACCGACCGCCGGCCACGCGGCGCCGCATTCCGGGCAGAAGCGGCCCGGAGACGTAACCTCTCGCTGGCAGGATGGGCAGACCGGCATGGGTCGGGAGCGTAGCCGGTGGGAACGGCTCGGGAAAGAGCGAATCCCCGCTCGAGATCCGCTTCAGGCGAGACGAGCCGCGTGCCATCAAGGCCACGCGGCTCTTCGTCCGACCGCCGCAAGCGAGCACTCCCGCCGCCTTCGTGCGGCTCTTGCCTCAGGAAACCAGTGCCCCCTCGCGGGCGACTTCGACGGCCGCCGCATCGGGCTCCGCCGACTCCGTCGCCGCGACGCGCTCCTTCGCGTGCGCGACCAGCATGTAGATCGCCGGCACGACGAACAGCGTGAAGGCGGTCCCGATGATCATGCCGCTCACGAGCATGATCCCGATGCTGTTCCGGGCGCCGGCTCCGGGCCCGTGCGCGAACACGAGCGGAAGATGGCCGAACACCGTGGCCGCGGTCGTCATGAGGATCGGTCGCAGCCGGGTCGCCGACGCCTCGATCACGGCCTGGAGCTTGTCCATCCCGGTCTCGCGAAGATGGTTCGCGAACTGGACGATCAGGATCCCGTTCTTCGCCACGAGCCCGACGAGCGTGATCAACCCCACCTGGCTGTAGATGTTCAGCGACGTGAACCCCAGGAACGAGAAGAAGAGCGCCCCCGAGATTGCCAGCGGTGCCGAGCCCGCGAGGATCACGAACGGATCCCGGAAGCTCTCGAACTGTGCCGCGAGCACGAGGAAGATCAGGATGGCGGAGAGGAGGAAGATGCCGAGGAACCGGCTCCCCTCCGTGCGAAGCTGCCGCGACTCGCCCGCGTAGTCGATCGTGTAGCCCTGCGGCAGGATCTTCGCCGCTTCCTTCTCGAGGTACCCGAGCGCCTGGTCGAGCGAGACGCCCGGCGGGATCACGCCCTGGATGCGCACCGCGTTGAGCTGCTGGAAGCGCTTCAGCTCGCGAGGCTCGGTGCTCGATCGGAGCGTGGCGAAGGTGGAGAGGGGCACGAGCTTCCCGTCCGTACCGGTCACGTAGATGTCCCGGAGCTGGTCGGGGGTGAGCCGCTCGCTCCGCTTCACCTGCGGAATCACCTTGTAGCTCCGCCCCTGGATGCTGAACCGGTTGACGTAGTTGCCGCCGAGGAGCGTCGAGAGGTCGCGCCCGGCCTGGCTCAACGGCACGCCCTGCGAGCGCACCTGGTCGCGATTGAAGACCACCTCCGCCTGCGGCTGGTCGAACTTGAGGTCGGCGTCGGCGAACATGAAGAGCCCGCTCGCGTACGCCTTCTGGACGAGCTGGTTGCTGAACTCCAGCAGCTGCTGAGGCTCCGCGGTCGAGGCGACCACGAAGTCGACCGGGAAGTCCCCTCCGCCGGGGAGCGCCGGGGGGACGAGCGAGATCACGCGGATCCCCGGGATCTTCGAGAGCTTGGCCGACGCTTCGAGCTGGAGCTGCTGCGTGCTCTTCGTCCGCTCGCCCCACGGTTTCGTGACCATGCCGCCGAAGCCGTTCGTCGGCGAGATCAGCTGGAACGTGTTCTTCCGCTCCGGGAACGAGCGGTAAACCTTCTCGATCTGCGAGGCGTAGAGCTTCGTCTGATCGAGGGTCGAGTTGGCGGAGGCCTGGACCACGCCGAAGACGACGCTCTGGTCCTCCTTGGGCGCCAGCTCGTGCTGCGAGAACATGTAGAAGATCGGGATCAGGAGCACCACGAACGCCCAGACCGCATAGACCGCAGGACGGTACCCGAGCGTGTTTCCCAGCATCCCCCGGTACTTCTCGCGCACGACGGTGAAGTGACGGTTGATCATTCCCGCGAACCCCCGCTCGGTGTCCCCCGCCCGGAGGAGCTTCGATCCCATCATCGGCGAGAGCGTGAGCGCGACGACGCCCGAGACGAGGACCGCCCCGGCGAGCGTGAACGCGAACTCGCGGAAGAGCGATCCGGTGAGCCCGCCCTGGATCGCGACCGGCGTGTAGACCGCGGCGAGCGTGATCGTCATGGCGATGATCGGGCCCACCAGCTCGCGGGCGGCCGCGAGGGCGGCCTGCAACGGGTGCTTCCCCTCGTGCAGGTGCCGCTCCATGTTCTCGACCATGACGATCGCGTCGTCCACGACGAGCCCGACCGAGAGCACGATGGCGAGCAGCGTGAGGAGGTTGATCGTGAATCCCGCCACCTGCATGAGGAAGACGGCCCCGATGAGGGAGATCGGGATCGCGATCACGGGGATGATCACCGCCCGCACCGATCCGAGGAAGAGGAAGATGACCAGGATGACGATGAGGAGCGTCTCGGTCAGGGTCTTCAGCACCTCGCGGATCGCGCTCTCGATGTATTCCGTCGAGTCGTAGGGAACCCCGAGCTTCATGCCGGTCGGAAGCTGCGCCTGCAGCGCGGGGAGCGCCTCACGGACGCGCCGCACCACCTCGAGCGTGTTCGCGCCCGGGAGCACCCAGATTCCCATGAACGTGGCACCCTGCCCGTCGAAGCGGACGTCCTGGTCGTAGTTCTCCGCGCCGAGCACGACGTCGGCGATGTCGCCGAGGCGCACGACGTCGCCGTTGTGCTCCTTCACGACGAGGCGGCGGAACTCCTCGGGGGTCTGGAGATCGGTGTTGGCCACGAGGTTCACCGAAACCATCCCGCCCTTGGTCCGGCCGAGCGTGGAGAGGTAGTTGTTCTGGGCGAGCGCGTCCCGCACCTCGGAAGGCGCGATGCCGCGCGCGGCCATCTGGTCGGGCTTGAGCCAGACGCGCATCGCGAACGTGCGGCCGCCGAGGATCTCGGCGCGCTGCACGCCCTGGACCGCGCTCAGCTTGGGCTGCACGACGCGCGTCAGATAGTCGGTGATCTGGTTCTGGTCGAGGTCCTTCGACGCGAACCCGATGTACATCGCCGCGAACTGCTGGTCGGCCGTCGCCAGCTCGATCACCGGCGCCTCGGCCTCGGGCGGCAGCTCGTTCCGCACCTGGGCCACCTTCGCCTGGATCTGCGTGAGCGCGGCGTTCGTGTCGTAGTTCAGCTTCAGGTGCACGGTGATCGTGCTCACGCCCTGGGCGCTGGAGGATTCGAGGTAGTCGATGCCGTCCGCGCTCGCGATCACGCGCTCGAGCGGGGTCGTGATGAACCCGCGCACGAGCTCGGCATTCGCCCCGACGTATGCGGTGGTCACGGTGACCACCGCGATGTCGCTGCGCGGGTACTGCCGCACGCTCAAGGAGCGGATCGACTGCAGCCCGGCGATCAGGATGACCAGACTGACGACCATCGCCAGGACGGGCCGTCGGATGAACAGATCGGTGAAGCGCATCAGCTGTCCTCCGGCCTCGGAGCGGGGTTGTCGCTCGGGCGGATCGAGTTGTTGACGTAGATCGCGGCGCCGTTCCGGAGCTTGAACACCCCCGACGTGACCACGACCTCTCCGGGTTTGAGCCCCGACAGGACCGACGCCTGATCGCCGCGGCCGGCGCCCAGCTTCACGAACCGCTGCTGCACGCCGGTATAGGCCTTGCCGTTGGGCGCTTTCTCCGGCCCGACGACGAAGACGGAATTGCCGTACGGAGCGTAGGCGACGGCCGACGCCGGAATCGAGATCACGGGCCCGCTCGATCCGACGTGGGCGTGCACCTCGACGTACATGCCGGGGCGCAGGCGGCCGCCCGCGTTGTGGAACGTGGCCTGGACCTGGACGTTTCGGGTGGCCTCGTCGACCACCGAGTTGATCGCCGTGATCTTCCCCTCGATCTCGGCGCCCGAGGCGCTGTCGGCGGAGACCGCGACCGTCGCGCCGACGTGGAGCGCCTTCACGTCCTCCTGCGGAAGGGCGAAGTCGACGTAGACAGGATCCATCGACTGGAGCGGCACCACGGCGGCGCCGCCCTCGAGGTACTGCCCGAGGTTCACCTGCCGGATCCCGAGCACGCCGGAGAAGGGCGCCCGGATCTGCTTCCGGTCGATCGTCGCCTTGATCTCACCGACGCGCGCCTCGGCCTGCTTCGCCTCGGCCTCGACGCGGTCCTGCTCCGCCTGGGCGACCACGCCCTTCGCGAGGAGCTGGTTCGAGCGCTCGAGATTCAGCCGCATGAGGTCCCGCTGGGACTCCGCGGCCGCGAGCTGCGCCCGCTCCTGGCGCGTGTCGAGCAGGACGAGCACCTCGCCCGCGTGCACGTGCCGTCCGGAATCGAACGTGATCCGCTCGACGATGCCGGGGAGATCGGCGCTCACCATGACGCCGTGCACCGCCGTCACCGAGCCGACCGACGTGAGCGTCGCCGGCCATTCCTCCTCGCGCGCCACGGCCGTGGTGACCGCCTCGGGGGGCGGCTGGAAGGAGGAGAACTGCGCGATCGCCGCGCGGATCTGGAAAAACTTCACCAGGCCGATGGCCGCCAGGAAGACGACCAGGACCGACAGCGTGATGACCATTCGCCTTCGCATGTTGGGCCTCCGCTCAGTGGGTGGTTCCGTCGATGTGAATGCCGTTCTCTTCGATCAGCTGCCCGGTCGCGCGCGCGAGCTCGGTGCGCGCCGTCCGGTAGTCCGTGAGCGCCGAGATCTCGTCGAGCCGCGCGCGGGAAAGGTCGTTCTGCCGCGTGAGGATCAGGAAGTTGGTGGAGAGCCCGGCCTCGTAGCGGTCGCGCTCGGCGCCGAGCTGCACCTCGGCCGCCTCGCGCCCCGAGCGAGCCGCCTCGATCCGCTGCCGCGCGGTCTCGACCGCCGCGACGGCGTCGAGCACCTCGGCGCGGATCGTCTTCCGCGCCCGCTCGGCGTCCGCCTCGGCCTGACGCTCGGCGTGGCGCGCGATGGCGGCATTGCCGCGCGCCTCGCGGTTCAGCACCGGGAGCTGGAGCTCGAGCCCGACGTGGGCGGCGTGGTATCCCCCCCGGTCGAGCGAGTCCCAGGAGCGTCCCCACCCGCCGTCGATCTCGGGGGGAATCGCGCCGCCCCGAGCCGCCGATCCGGAGAGGCCGTAGCGGTCGTAGGAGAGGACGGCGTCGAGCCTCGGCCAGATTCCGTTCTGGTAGTAGGCACGCTCCGCCCGGCGCTGCTCGATGGCCGACTGCGCCATTTCGAGCTCGGGGCGCTCGGACAGGGCCCGCTCGAGCGACCGCTCCACGTCCACCGGCGCCGTCTCCTGCTCCACCGTCTCGACGGGATTCAGGTGCTCGGTCCAGAGCGGATCGTCCGCGCCGTCGAGGATCAGGAGCTTCAGCGCGTTCTCCGCCCGGGCATGCGCCTCGTTGGAGGCGAGGAGATCTCCGCGGCGCCGCTCCAGCTCGGCCCTCGGCTGCGCGAGCTCCGTCTTCGGCACGTCGCCCGTGTCCACGCGGTTCTGCGTCTCGCCCAGCTGCTGCTGCGCGAGCTGCACGGCCTGATCGCGGACGCGCACCTCGAGCTGGGTGTCGGTCAGGTTCCAGTACGCCCGCTCGACCGCCGCCACGGTCTCCGTCACGACCCGGCGAAGCGAAGCCGCGGCTCCCGTGCGGCCGGCCCGCGCGAGGCGCACCGAGAGCCGCGCCGCGTCGGTGACGCGATCGCGGAAGAGCGGCTGGCGCAGCTCGGCCCCGACCTGGGTCTGATACACCGGCGAGAGGAACGAAACGCTGTCCCCCACCGTTTCGCGGGAGCCGAGGGCGTGCAGGGAGAGCGCGCCGCCCGTGGGAAGGAGCTGGCTCAGCGAAACGCCGGCGTCGTGCGTCTCGACCTCGGGCGCGAGCACACCCGACGAATACCCGAGGACGGTCAGCGGCTCGGTGGAGCGGCTCCACCCGCCCTTCACCGCGAGCAGCGGGTCGTAGGCGCCGTTCGCGCGCGTCACCGCCGCTTTCGCGGACGCGAGCGACTCCCGCTCGATCACGAGCCCCTCGTTCTTCGCGAGGGCCATCTCGATCGTCTCGTTCAGCGTGAGGTCCCGCGCCGCGGCGGGCGCCGGCAGGACGGGCGCCGGAGCGAGCAGCAGGGCCGCGGCCAGGAGCGCATGGACTTTCATGAGACACCCCCTTTCAGATCGCTCCGCTGCAGCCGGTCGTCGATGGAGCGGGCAAAGCGCGCGAGCTCCCGGGGGTCGAGCCGTGCGAGCGACCACAGCTCGCAGGGATTCAGCTCCATCCCCTTGGCGACCATCTCGTCGAGGGCGGCGCGCGGGTCGGTGATGAAGCGGCGGCGCAAGGCTTCGTCCGTCGCCAGAAGTCCGATGACACGCTCTACGTTCAGTTGGCTCATGTTCGTCTCCTTCGCATGAGCTCTTACTCACGCGGCGTGCCAGGCGGCGCGGATCGCGCTCGTTCACGCGAGGGCGATGACCGACCACGAGTTGCGGACGCGCATGAATCGAAAGCGAACCGCCGCGGTATTCCGGTCGTTGTCGAAGAATCGACAGGTCGTCGATTTCCGCGCGCGCCGCGGAGCGTTCGTCCATGGGCGCGCTTGATGAGACATGCGGCCGGATGGAGGGACGCCGGGCTCCCTCGAAAGGAAGCCCGGCGCGGGGGTGGGGTGGGATTTGGGGGAGGGTTAGAAGCGATAGACCAGGCCGGCGGTGCCGCGCTCCATCCAGATCGGATCCGCGTTGCCGTTGCTCGAGAGGCCGGCGGCGTCGTTCGAAGGAAACGCCACCAGCTCGCGGGCGTCCACGCGCACGCCCCAGCGCTCGTTCCAGCCGTAGGTGAATCCGCCGCCGAAATTGACGGCGAAGGCGGTCTGGGACCTGGTGATCACGGGATAGCGATCGGCATCGGTATCCGAGAGAAACGTGACCGCGCCCGCGCCGGCCGCCAGGTACGGCGTGACCGAGGCGCTGGGGAAGCTCGCCCGCAGGCCGGCCTGATAGGCGAGCACGTCCGGCGTCTTGAGGTCTTGTTTCGTCCCCGTCCCGACGTCCACGCTCTGCCGGAACGGCACCATCCACGTGAACTCGCCGTCCACGGCGAGAAGCGGCGTCAGCCGGTAGCTCCCCGTGACGACGGCGGGAATGGTGAAGAAGCGATCGGAAAGCGCCGTGTCGTTCTTGTTGAGCGCCTGGATGCCGCCCATCGCCGAGACCTCGGCGCGCCCGCGCCATCCTTCATCGGCGGCGGCCGTCGAAGCCACGCCCAGCAGCGAAGCCGCGGCCAGGAGCGCGGCCCATCCGATCCTGGTTCTGCTCTTCATGACGTTCTCCTCGTTGAAAGGCGATTCGTCTCGAGCCGGCGGATGCCGGCGAGCCTCATCGATGATTCGCTGATGGAACGTCATCTCAATGAGCGTGCCAGGAAGACGGCGAAGGCCTCGGCGCGCGCGAGGACGAAGCGGGGACCCCAGTTGGCGGCGATGGGCGCGACCCCATGCACAGAAGGCGCGGTCCGACGCGCTGTGGCGGAATCGACAGGTTGTCGGAATCCACGCGTCGCGTTCGATCCGCGCCGCGCCAATCGGGGAGGAGCTACTGAACTCCGTGCTTCTCGAGACGGGAGTAGAGCTGGGCCCGCGTCAGTCCGAGCAGGCGCGCCGCCTTCGTCTTGTTCCCCTTCGCCTGGCCGAGCGCGCGCTCGAGGAAGCCGCGCTCGACGGCGGCGAGATCGATTCCGTCCGCGGGGAGCGCGAACGCGTCGGCCTCGGCGCCGTTCGTCACGGGGGATCGCCGCGGCGGGGTCGGAAGGTGGTCGCGGGTGACGAGGCCGCCGTCGCAGAGGAGGATGGCCCGCTCGATGGCGTTCCGAAGCTCCCGGACGTTCCCGGGCCAGGGATAGTCGAGCAGCCAGCCGCGCGCGTCGCGCGAGATGCCCGCGGCCGGGCGCCCCATCGTGCGGCCCAGGTCCTCGAGGAACGCTTCCGCGAGCGGCAGGATGTCCTCGGGCCGGTCCCGCAGAGGCGTGATCGGCACCTGGAAGACGTTCAGCCGATAGTAGAGATCCTCCCGGAAGGTCTGGCGCTCGATGCTCGCCATGAGGTCGCGGTTCGTAGCTGCGATCACGCGGATGTCGGCCCGGATCGTGCGCGATCCGCCGAGACGCTGGAATTCGCGCTCCTGGAGCACGCGGAGGAACTTCGCCTGGACCACCGGGCTCATCTCGGTGATCTCGTCGAGGAACAGGGTCCCGCCGGCCGCCTGCTCGATCCGGCCGATCTTGGTCGCGAAGGCGCCGGTGAAGGCGCCGCGCTCGTGCCCGAACAGCTCCGACTCGAGGAGCTGCTCGGGCAGGGCCGCGCAGTTGATCGCGACGAAGGGCTTCCCCGACCGCGGCGAGCCCTGATGGATGAGGTTGGCGATGACCTCCTTGCCGGTCCCCGATTCGCCGGTGATGAGGACGCTGGTGTCGGAGGACGCGACCCGCCCCACGGAGCGGAGCGTCTCCTTCCACGAACGCGAGACGCCCACCACGCGGCTCAGCTTTCGCGACTCCAGCTCGCGCGCCAGCGTTTCCACTCGGGCCTCGAGCCGCTCGGCCCGCTCGCGCGCCTCCGCGGCGATCCGCGCCTCTTCGGCGAGGCGCGTGAGCGAGAGGGTCAAGGCGATGCGGTCGGCGAGGCGCCAGGCGATCTCGATGTCCTCGGGCTGGAACTTCGACGGCTCGCGATGGAAGAAGCTCAGCCCGCCCTGCACCTCGCCCGAGACGTAGACCGGAACCCGGAGCCAGGAGCGCATCCCCGAGGAGAGGATGAGCTTTTCGCGCTCGGTGTTGGGCGGGATCTCCTGCGTGATGTCGTGCATGATCTCGACGTCCACGCGCCGCTCCTGCTCCTGCGTGGTGAGCGAGACCGCCTCCGCCGGCACCGGCGCGTCGGCGCTCCCGGCGTGCGCGATGATCCGGATCGTGTGCGCCCGCGTGTCGAGCGCGGTCAGGACCATCAGGTCGTGCGCCAGGATCGGCTGCATCTCCTCGAACAGGCGCGGGAAGACCTCGGCCACGTCCAGGGAGTGGGCCAGCATCCGGAGCGGCTCCTCGATCCGGTCGATGCGGTCGCGTCGGCGCCGCTCGGCGTCCCAGATGCGCCAGTGCTCGACCGCCGTGCCGAGAAGGGCGGCGATCGGGCGCAGGTGCTCCTGGTGCTCTTCGTTGAAGGTGTTGGGCTGGAACGAGCTGAGCCAGAGACCGCCGCTGAACGCGCCGGTGTTCCGGAACGGCTCCCAGAGGATGGACCGGGCGCCGTTCTTCAGGATCTCCGCGTCGCCCGGGAACGTCGGATCGAGCTCCAGCCGCGCGTCGTCGATCCGGCGAATGGAACCGGGCCGGGGACGCATGCGTTCGGACCAGATCGTCAGGGGAGCGGGCTCGCCGCAGGGGAACTTGGGGTCGACGTTCGCCATCGCGGCCGCGCCGGGACAGGGCTCGAACGTGGCGGCGTGCTTCACCGAACGATCGCCGTCCACGATCCGGACCACGCCCATGTGATCGAACGGAATCACCTGGCGGACCGCGGCTGCGACGCGGCCGAAGACCTCCTGGAGCTCGAGCGTCTCCGAGGCGATCGCGGCGATTTCGGACAGGACCCCGGTGAGCGACTGGGGATCCGCCGGCGGAGCGGCGACACTCATGATTTGCGCCCTTGGATTTACGGAGAGGCAACACTCATGGTTGCACCCTTAGATGTGCGTCCCCGTTTCCGGACTCAGACTTTTTGTCAGGTCCGGCGCCACGCGCGCCCTCTCGTTGCGGGGCTCGAGTTATCTCGCCCGCTCCTCCAGTCTCGCGAGCAGCGATCCCGTGTCGTCGTAGAGCTCGAGCTCCCGCCCCATGACGCGATACGTACGGGTACGGTCGAGCGCGCGTAGGAAGGCTCGCTCCGTGTCCATCGAAGGGCACGACATCATGGTCGACGCGAGGGTGTGGATGCGCAGGCTGGTCCCGGTCACCTCGTAGCCGCCCGTGATCCGGTTGCACCCGCCGGAGCCGTCGATGTGGCTCGAGCGCGGATCGAACTCGATCCAGGGCTCCTGCCCCGACCCGTTCACGTTCCGCCCGCCGATCTGGACGGGGCGCCAACGCGCGCCTTCGAGGGCGGCCCGCTGCTCCTCCGCCGCACGGCCGCCGCGATCGCGCTCGCTCACGCGCGTGCGCTCGCGCTCGGCCTGCGTTCGATCGCTCTCGCGGGAACGTTCGCGTTCGTTCTCCCGCGCGCGGTAGGCCTCGCGGTCGCGGTCGATCTCGCGCTCGCGGTCGCCACGGCGTTCCATCTCGTGGCCCCGCTCTCCTCCCTGGGCCTCGTACTCCACGGAACTCATCACGAGCGTGGCCCGGCTGCCGTGCCCGCGCGTCAGCACGGGAATCGCGCGATCGCTCGAGAGCCGCACCCGGCCCTCTTCGCGGATCACCGCGCGCACCACGTACGCGCGGGCGGGATCGATGCGGCGCGGGTTGTACCGGATCGAGAACGCGATGGGGGTGCGGCCGAAGTTGGGCTGCTGGTCGTGGCCGATGACCCGCCCGGGCTGATCCGGACGCGCCACTTCTTCCAGGGTCGCCTCGAACGTGGCCGATGGAGCGAACGTCATCCGTCCACGATAGGTCGCGGTGCCGGTGACCTCGGCCTTCGAGGGCCGCGGCTTGGCCGAGACCTTGGTCTTGGGATGCTTGGGGGCCGACGACGCGGGCGGCGCCACGGCGGCGAGGGCGAATACGATCAGCAGGACGACACGCGGGAACATGAAAGCCTCCTTTCCCCCGGGTTGCGGGGGCTACGGGGCGGCAGTATAGGCTGCATCGGCCCCTTCACCCAACAGGCCCGACTTCGGCCGAAAGGACTGGGGTGCCGCCCTGCCCGCGAGACGAGCGGTCAGCGGTTCTCGCGCGCCTGCAGGAGTAGGAGCACGGTGGCCGCGGTCGTGACCGCCCAAAGCGCGCCCCAGAGCGGCACCTCGCCCGGAGCCTTCGTGATGGCGAGCGCCACGAACAGGGCCGCGTTCACGGCGAGCACGAGGAGATAGAGCGAGGCCTGGACTCCGGCGATGGCTCCGATCACGAGCCCCCAGGGGGATCGGCGCCAGAGCAGCACGCCGCTCGTCGCGAGCGCCGGAACCATGAGCGTGAGATCCATCGCCGCGATCAGGCGGAATGCCTCGGGAGGAACCGGGGTGGGCCGGCCGGCGAACACATGCGCCGCCCAGGTCCCGATCCAGACGACGACGAGCCCCGCCGCGACGAAGAGGAAGTAGGCGCCGACGGTCCGCGCCGCCGCGCCGGACCCCGCGCCCAGCTCGTCCGCGCCGGTTCCCCACAGCGCGAGACCCAGGGCGAGGGACGACACGAGGAACGCCAGCACGTAGAGCGGGAAGAACGGATTCAGCGCCGCGCCGAAGAGGTAGAAGGCGTCGTTGTAGACCGCGTATCCCAGACTCCCCATCCAGAGGAGCCGTCCGACGCTCGAGCCCTGGCCGGTGAGGACGAGTCCCCGGACCAGCACCGGAAGGAAGGCCGTCAGCGTGACGAGGTCGTTGCCGAACCAGGTCTCGCGCACGTAGCCGAGATCCCGATACTGGCCGGGGAGCGCGAGGCCGAGCACCGACTGCGCGGCCATCAGCAGGGCCAGCGCGATCGAGAGCCGATAGGAAGCGTTCAACGCGACCTCGTCCACACGTCCGTTCCGCGCCATCGATCCGTCTCCATGCCAGCACGAGCCGCGATCGCGGGATTATAGAGGAGGTGACATCGGCCGCCGTTTCGCGTTAGATGCGGCGGTCGCCCTTCACACGTCCTGGAGAGAGATCGTGCCCGCCGATCCGCTGGATTTCTCCGGTCGCGTGGTCCTCGTGACCGGCGCCTCGGCCGGGATCGGGCGCGCCGTCGCCCGGCAATTCGCCGACCGAGGCGCCCGCGTCGCGGTTCACTACCACGCGAACCGCGCCGCCGCGGAGCGGACCCTGGCCGGTCTCTCCGGCGGCCCGCACCTGCTCGCGCAGGCGGATCTCGCCGACCCCGAGGCGGCGGAACCGCTCGTGCGCTCGGTCGTCGAGCAGCTCGGCGGCCTCCACGTGCTCGTGAACAACGCGGGCATCTTCCCCGAGCATCCGATGCGGGACGTCGGGTACGAAGCCTGGCGCGACACGTTCCAGCGCACCATCGCCACGAATCTCCTCGGGCCCGCCTACCTCACCTACTGGGCGGCCGACCACATGATCGGGCACGGAGGGGGGCGGGTGGTGAACGTCTCCTCGCGCGGCGCCTTCCGGGGCGAGCCGCGGATGCCGGCGTACGGGGCGAGCAAGGCCGGGCTGAACGCGCTGAGTCAGTCGCTCGCGAAGGCGCTCGCGCCGCACGGCGTCTTCGTCTACGTCGTCGCCCCGGGCTGGGTCGCGACGGAAGCGGCGAGCGAGGCGCTGGGCGGCCCCGAAGGAGACGCGATCCGGAGCGACAGCCCGCTGGGGCGCGTGGCCCGCCCCGAGGAGGTCGCCTACACCGTTCTCTTCCTGGCGTCGGAAGGCGCGGAGTTCCTCACCGGCGCGATCGTGGACGTGAACGGGGCGTCCTACCTCCGGTCGTGAGCCCGGCGCGCCCGAAGCGTCGAACGCAGGCCCCGGCGCGCCGGCCGAGCCTGGAACCGGCCGAGGCGCCCGTCGTCGAGATCGCCGACTGGCGCCTCGCGGCCGCCATGGCCGTCGCCGGCGTCGTCGCGTTCCTCGTCTTCCGCGGGACCTTCGGCCACGGGTTCGTGAACTGGGACGATGGCATCTACGTCTACGAGAACCCGGCGTTGCGGCATCTCTCGTCGCAGACGCTCGCGTGGTTCTTCACCCGCTTCTACTACTTCGCCTACATTCCGGTCACCCTCTCGAGCTACGCCTTCGACGTGATCGCGTGGGGCGCGGGCCCGCGCGGGCACCACCTGGCGAACGTCCTCCTGCACGCGGCGAACGCGGCATGGATCGTGTTCCTTGGTGTCGCGCTCTCGGCATGGGGACGGCCGCGCGCGGGCGCGCGAGCGACGGAGCCCTCGGGCGGACACGCCGCCGCGCTCTGGGGCGCCGGCGCGGCCGCGCTGCTCTGGGCGGTCCATCCACTGCGCGCGGAGTCGGTCGCCTGGATCTCCGATCGGAAGGACCTCCTCTGCGCGTTCTTCCTCCTGCCGGCCACGATTGCGTATATCGCGGCGCGCGAAGGCGCGCCGCGAAGAGGACTCTGGCTCACTGTCTCGTTCCTGTGCTTCTTCCTCGCGGCGCTCTCCAAGGCGAACGCCGTGGTCTTCCCCGTCGTGCTCCTCCTCCTCGACTGGATGAACGGACGGAGGGGCTGGGAGCTCCTGGTCGAGAAGATCCCGTTCTTCGTCGTGGCCGCGGCGATCGCCGGCGTGACGCTCGCGATGACGCCCCATACCCGACCGACGACCACGGTCGCACAACTCACGGGAGTCACGCGCGCGCTCCTCCCCTTCCACTCCCTGGCGTACTCGCTCTTCCAGACGGCGGCGCCGGCGCGCTTGAGCCCGATCTACCCCTCCGCGCGGCTCGGATGGAGCCTCGCGGCTGGCGTCGTGCTGGCCGCGATCACCCTGCTCGCGATCGCGCGCGCGCGACGCGGCCGGAAGGGACTCCTCGCGGCCTGGCTCGCCTACCTGGTCGTGCTCGCGCCGAACGTGATCGGGGTGGGATCGGGGTTGCAGCCGGTGGCGGACCGCTATTCCTATCTCGCGACGATCCCCTTGTTCGTGCTCGCCGGGTTCGGGATCGCCGTCGTGTGGGAGCGCGCGGGCGCGTGGCGGCGCGTCGCGCTCGGCGCGGTGCTGGCGTGCGTCCTCGTCCTGCTCGGCGCCCTCGCGGCGCGGCAAGCCGGCCTCTGGCGCTCGTCCGAATCGCTCTGGGCTTACGTCATCCGCGAATTCCCGCCCACGGCCGACTATATCGATGCCTACGTCAACCTGAGCGCGGCGTACGACCGCGAGGGAAAGCGCGCCGAGGCAAAGCGGGTGCTGGAGCGGGCGGCGGCCATCGATCCGCGGAGCGCGAAGGTCCAGTACAACCTGGGCATCGTCTCGTACTTCCTCGGCGACCGGGCCCGCGCGCTCGCGTGCCTTCGCCGCGCGACGGAGCTCGATTCGACCGACGCGATGGCGTTCTACAACCGCGCGCTGATCTCGGGAGAGGCGGGGTATGTCGAGGAGAGCGTGACCTCGATGACGCGCGCGGCGCGGATGGGCCTCCTGGACGCCCAGGAGGCCCTCCACAACCGCGGCATGAGCTGGTAGCTAGGCGGCCAGCTTCACTCCGAGCAGGTTCCGCAGCTCCCGCCGCACCTTGGCGAGCGGCGGGTCCGCCGACTGCGATGCGACCGCGCCCGCCGCCTCGGCGCACGTGGTCCAGACCCAGGTCGCCCGGGGCGTGGGAACGATCAGGACGCCGGTGAACCGAATGGCGGATCCTTCGACCCGCCTGGAGATGAACGCGACCGCGCGCCCCTCGAGATGATCCAGCATCTCCGTTTCGACCAGCTCCGATTCCATGCGCTCGGCCAGCGTCCCGCAGTGCCGGCGCACCGCCGGCTCGTCACCGAGATCGGGAAGCCCGAGGTCGGAGAGGGTCCGCACCAGGCCGAGATAGTTTCCATCGAGGTTCTGCCAGACTTCCATGCCGCAACCGTGCTGGACATCCCTCCAGCCGGGCACGACGACGTCGAGCGTGCCCGCGCACGTCCGGCATTCGATGAAGCGCTGAGGGCGACGGAGTCCGCACGCAGTCATACGCCCCTCCCCGATCAGATCAACTCCCAGCCGAGGTCGAGACAGGTGTGGGTCGCCTGGGCTCCGGTGCGGAAGACGGCCCGGACCTTGTCGCCGATCTTGATGGGACGCCGGTCGAGGAGGTAGCTCTTCACGATCGTGCCGACCCCCTCGATCTTCACGTCGATCTGGTAGTACGGACACTCGATCTCGAGCCCCGTACCGCCGCGCTCGACGTAGGTGTAGGTATAGATGTATCCCTCGGGCCGCTTGATCTCCTGCCACGCCATCGGCTGATGGCAGTCGGGGCAGTCGGCGCGCGGCGGAAGCCAGAGCTCGCCCTTCCCCTTCGAGATCGGGCACTTGGGATGGACGCAGCGGGTCGCCATGAGGCGCCCCTCGGTGAGCCCCTTGAAGTACGGCGTGAGGAGCCCGTACGTGTGGAAATGGGTTCCCTCGGCTCCGAATCGCGGAAAGTGCAGGATCCAGGAGCCGTTCTCTTCGGTGATCTTCGACGGGGTGGTCTTCAGCTGCACCCCTTTTCCCGCAGCTACCGTCTCCATCGCGCCCTCCTACCAGGAACGTTCCAGGACCGTGCACACCACGTGGCTGCCGACGCCCGCGTGCGAGATCGCCATTCCGCGCCGCGGGTTCTGCACCTGCAGGCTCTTCCAGTCGGCGGGTTTCTCCTTGCCGTAGCGCTCCCAGAGCTTCGGATCGCCGTGGAACTGGTCGTATTTCCCCTGCAGCTGCCAGAAGACCTCGCCCGCCTGGAAGATGCCGGTCGCGCCGACCGCGTGCATCGTCCCGAGCAGGCCGCCCGAGAGATTCGACGGGCACTTGCCCGGCTTTCCGGTCTTGGGATTGTCGAGGTAGCAATCGCCGGAGGTGACGTAGTCCTGCTCCCTGCCGTAGAGCGTGAGGCCGACGTCGCCGTAGGTCTGGAGGTCGGAGATCGTGAACGCGTCGTGCGTCTCGACCAGGTCGAGGTCCTCGATCGGATTCTTCACGCCGGCCATCCCGTACGCCATGTAGGCGGCGAAGCGCGTCGCGCCGAAGCTCTCGAACCCCGGCCAGCGCCCGTCGGCCTTCTCCATCTCCTTGTAGAGGGAGCGGTACCCTTCCTCGGTCTCGTTCGGGAGAAGGAGGATCCGCATCGGCCGCCGGTCGCCCGCGCGGAGCGTGTGCGAGCCGCCCGCGGCGTAGACGCGAACCGGGTGGTCGCTGAGCTTGTGGGCGACCTCCTCGGAGCAGAGGAGGACGGCCGAGGAGCCGACGCTCATCGCGCAGCATTCGAGGAAGCGGAGCGGGTCGGAGACGATCTCGCCGCTCAGCACCTCGTCGACCGTGTGCTTGCCGGCCTGCTGGGCATAGGGCGAGAAGCGGGCGTACCCGCGGTTCTTCACCGCGATCTCGGCGCGCACGCGCTCGTCCACGTGGTACATCTCCTGGAAGCGCCGCGCCATCGGGGCGTAGTAGCTCGCGTAGTTCCGCGCGAGGCGCGTCTCGAAGTCCTTGCAGGCGGCCGAGGCGATGTAGTAGTTCCCCGTCCAGGTCTTCACCTCGTCCATCCGCTCCCACCCGAGCACCAGCGTGCAGTCGGCCATGCCGCTCGCCACCGTGGTCGCGCCCATCAGGAGGGTGGAGCCGCCGGTCGCGCCGCCCGTCTTGATCCCCACGTTCGGGAGCGGATCGAGCCCCAGGTAGTCGTGGACCTTGGCCTCGCAGAGGAGCTGGTCCTGGAAGTGATCGGCGAACTCGCCGTAGCAGGCGAAGTTGATCAGCCCCTTCACCTCGAGCGGATCGAGCTTGAGGTCGTTCTCCTCGAGCATCATCCGGAACGCCATCATGGCCAGCTCGTCCAGCTTCTTCTCCGGATACCGCTTCCGGAAATCGCTGGTCCCCGCCGCGACCATGTAGACGGGCCGGGTCCACTTGGGAATGCGTAGATTGCCCTGCTTGAATTCGATCATGAGCTCCTCCGGAGGATGTGGCGCGGCGCTCGAGGCCGTGGTTCACCCCGTCGGAGTCTAGCGAGGGGTTCCGGCGGTGGCCCCCCCTACGGAAGGACCACCCGGAGGTATCTCGATGGCTCCCCACGCGGCGGCGGAAGGGAATCGCGCGCGCGCCCGCTGCTATGCTCTGCGCATGCCCGATCCGGCCGGCCTCATGCGCCAGCTCCGCGACCACGCCCTCCGCGCCACCGCCGAGGAGCTGGACCTCGCCCCGACCGAAGCGCGCCCGCGCGTCTGGGGCGCGCTCATGGAGCTCGGCTATCCCACCGGGATCGCCACGCTGATGACCCTCGCCGAGGGGACGACGAGCCTCTATTTCAGCAACGGCGGCGGGGTGATCGGGGCGGGAGAGCACGAGTCGGTGCGGGAAGCGGCGGAAGCCTTCCTCGACGCGGTCGAGGCGCAGCTCGCCGAATTCCGGCCGGTCGAGGAGACCCCGCGGCCGCGCATCGGGCGCGTGCGGCTCTACGTGCGGACGTTCGAGGGGACGCTCGGGATCGAGGCGACCGACGAGGAGCTGAGCCGGGGCGTCCATCCGCTCTCGGCCGTTTTCCACGCCGGCCACGCCGTGATCACGGCGATCCGGCTTTCCGGGGATCCACCGGGCTGACCCCGCCCCGAATCACCCGCCGCACCCCGAGCAGCACCGTCAACGCGACGATCACGATGACCAGGACCCACACGCGTCCGATCCACGCGTTCAGCGAGGCGGCCACCGCGCGCTGATCGGCTCCCGCGTGGAGGGGATCGGCGAGGACGATCCAGTCCGCCGCGCGGAGCGAGAGCGAGAACAGCACGAGGAACATCCCGCCGAAGGCGGCGTGGGCGATCTCGCGGAATCGCGCCCAGCCGGGCCGGACGAGGTTGACCAGGGACGGGATCAGGCTCGCGGCCACGAGGACCAGGAACGGTGTGTAGAACGCGTTCCAGGCGGGCCCCATCCGCAGGAACCCGATCGCCTCGGGGCTGAAGATCGAGCGCACGACGTGTCGCACGGCAAGCCACCAGAGGAAGCCGACGATGCCGATGGTCAGCTCGAACACCGAGAGTAGCCGAGGCACCCGCGGGTAGGCCTTTCCGACGACGTGGATGGCAAGGGCGTCGAGCCCCCGCGCCCGGGGAGCCTCCGCCCGCGCCGGGAACGGAGCGCCGGTCGCGGGATCCCACTGGTCCGGATGCTTCGTCAGCCGCATCTGTGCGCCGACGAAGATGGCCGTCACGAGCGTGAACTGGACCACGACGTTCCAGAGAACGGCGGAGAGGACCGATCCGAGGCCGTGCCGCGAGACCGACAGGGCGACCGCCGCGGCCAGCACGACGGCGGTCACGATGCCGTTGATCGTGAGCACCTTGGCGTAGATCGGAAATAGCTCCGGCCCGATCCATTGCCGGCCGAAGGAAAGGGTCCCCCGCTCGCCGCGATACCGGCTCGCCACGATCATCGGGTGCCCGTGCGCCTTGAGGATCGCCTCCTGGTCGGCGCGCGTGAGCGGGTGCCCGATCTCCGCCTCCTTGTCCTCCATCTGCGAGCGGAGATTGTCCGAGAGCTCCCGGACGATGTCGTCACGCTGGTCCTTCGGCAGATTGGCTCTGACGACGCGCAGGTATTGCTCGAGCAATTCCATCACCGATTCTCCTTCACGATCCGGACGACGGAGGCGTGGATCCGCTGCATCTCATCGCACAGGAGGCCGAGGATCCGCTTTCCTTCCGCCGAGAGCCGGTAGAAACGCTTGTTCCGCTTGTCCTCCTCCCGCCATTCGCTCTCCAGCAGCCCCTGCGACTCGAGACGCCGGAGGAGCGGGTAGAGCGTGTTCTCCTCGATGTCGAGGCCCTGCTCGGCCAGCGCCCTCCGGAGGGCGTAGCCGTAGCGCTCCTCGCGCAGATGGGCGAGCACGGCGACGATCAACGTGCCGCGGCGCAGCTCCAGGCGGAGGTTCTCGAACAGCTCAGAGTCGGTCTTCTGGGCGCGGTTCATGTGTACCACATACTGTATACCACACAGTATTGTTTGTCAAGAGGGGCGCGGCTCAGTGCTACCAAGGGCGCATTGTGGGTTGGCGCCCGCCAGCCGATGCTCCGCGCACGGGGGGACATCGGCAGACCTCGTTCACGGCATCCGGTCCGAGGAGGTATCCCCCATGAAGCAGCGACTACTCCCCTCCGCGCTCGTCGTGTTCCTCGTCACGTTCCTCACGTTCCTGGCCTGGGCCTTTGGCCCGGCGCGAGGCGCGGTCGCCTATTCCGACACTCCGCCCATGAAGAAGACCGGCGGCCCCGGAGAAGGCACCTGCTCCTGCCACACTGGCGGCCTGAACGACGGCGTGGGGACGATCGCGATCACGAACGTTCCCGCGACCTACGTCCCGGGCCAGGCCTACACCGTCTCGGTGACGCTCGCCCGCGCGGGCCAGTCACGGTGGGGATTCGAGCTGACGTGTCTCACGGCCGCGGGGAATGCCGCCGGCACGATCGCGAACACGACCCCGTTCACGACGCTCCAGACGGGCTCGACCGGAAGGCAGTACATCTCGCATACGACGGTGAATTCGCCGAGCGACGGCACGTTCGCGGGCACGGCGGACGGGCCGGTCACGTGGTCCTTCCAGTGGACCGCTCCGGCCCAGGGAGCGGGGACGGTGACCTTCTATGTGTGCGGGGTCGCGGCGGACAACAGCCTCGACGCGGACTCGGGGGACTTCGACTACACGACGTCGGTTTCCGCTGCCGAGGGCTCCTCGACGCCCGTGGCCGCCACCACCTGGGGGAAGATCAAGGCGTTGTACCGCTGATCACGACGCAGCAGCGGCCCGGAGCGGGGTCCAGCTCCGCCCGGGCGCGCGGCAGATCGAGACCCGCGATCAAGCCTCCGATGAGCGCCTGGTTCATGCCGCAGACGAGGCCCGGCGCCTCGGCCGCGAGCGCGTGGAATGGGCAATTCGCGAGGACGATGGTCCCGGACCGATCGCGCCGCGGCTCGAAGCCCGATTCACGGAGCGCCTCGATCGCGAGCTCGAGCAGGCGCGCGCGGCCCGTGCGCTTCCCCGCGCGTTCCCGGGCTTCCGCGCCGAGGCGCTCCCCCCACTGCCGGGCCGAGCGCAGGAGCGCCTCGCGGTTCCCGCGGGACCCGCCGCCCGCGAGAGCCCGCAGGAGCAGCCGGCCCGCCAGAACGTAGCGCCGCTCGGGCAGCGCGACCTCCACCGAGCGGTCCGCCCGCCGGTAGACCTTGCTCGGCCGCCCGGCTCCGGGGCCGCTCCGCCCCGAAAGGCGGCGGAACGACGCCTCGAGGATGCCCGCCTCGACCAGCTTGTCGAGATGGAACGCGGCAAGGGCGCGCGAGATCCGCAGCGCCCGGGCCGCCTGGTCGCGGCTCACCTCCCCGTCGGGTCCGACGAGGAAGTAGAGCTCCCGCCGGAGCGGCTCCTCCAGCGCCGCGATCCGGGCGATCTGCTCGCCGATTTCCGTCCTGCCTCGGTCCATTCGTTACTCCTCGCCCGATATACGGCCGCGTGGGACGGCCGGGACCGGAAACCTCCCGGTCACATTTCTAATACTAATCTGTATAGCTTTTAGAATCGACCGCGAAGCCGGCGATTCCGATCCCGGCCGGGCCGGAGCCCGGACCGATCACGAAACCAGCCAGGAGATACGACATGTCCCATTCCCTGAGCAACGCCACCGCCCTGCGCCAGCAGGAGCTCGCCGCCACGGCCGACGTCCGGACCGACGCCCCCTCGTACCAGGCCTACCGAATTCTCCAGGCCGCCTTCGTCGCGGCCCCGATCCTCGCGGGGCTGGACAAGTTCTTCAACGTCCTCGTCGACTGGAGCAAGTACCTGCCCGGCGTCGTCACGCGCGTTCTCGGCGGGCACACGCACGCCTTCCTGCTCGCGGTCGGCGTGGTCGAGATCGTCGCGGGGATCGGCGTGCTGGTACGGCCGCGCGTCTTCGCCTACGTCGTCATGGCCTGGCTCTGGGCGATCATCGTGAACCTGCTCCTCATCCCGGGCTACTTCGACATCGCGCTGCGCGATTTCGGCCTGTCGCTCGGAGCGCTCGCTCTCGCGCGGCTGAGCGCGCAGTTCAGCGGGGATTGAGGGGCCCGGGGGCCATCACGCGGAGCAGCGGGCGGCCGCCGACGTCCTGAAGCGGCAGGTAGACGCGGTGGGTGCGCGGGTCGACAGCGACCGTGTGCGCATGAGGAAACCGTACGTCGCCGTCGTGGACGAGCCGGCCACCCCGCTCCGAGAAGACCGAGACGACACCCGACTCCGAAGCGACGTAGAGCCGCTCGACGGCCGCGTCGAAGGCGAGCACGTCCGGGTCCTCCCCGACGCGGTGCGTGTCGATCGTCTTCCAGGTGCGAAGGTCGACGGTGAGCAGGGTCCCGTTTCGTTCGTTGGCGACGAACAGGAGCCGCCGGAAGGGATCGAGGCTCATGCCGTGCGGATGCGCGGCTCCCTGGAGCGGGTAGTGGCCGGTGACGCGATCGGCGCGGGGATCGATGGCGACCACCTCGTCGCGCGTCTGCACGGCCACGAGGACGCGGTCGGAGACCGGATCGTAGATGGAATTCCCCGCCTCGCCTCCGATCGGAATCGTCGCGGTCACCCGGTTCGTAGAGGCGTCGATCACGGTCTCGCCCCCGCCGGATTCGTCGGAGACGAACACCTTGTGCGCGGTGGGAGCGTAGGCGATTCCGTCGGGGAATCCGATCTTCCCGACCCTTGCCTTGACCTCGAGGGTGCGCGCGTCGATGACCGCGACCTCGTGATCCCCGGGCACCGACGCGTAGACCTTCCCGAGCGCCGGGGCGGCGCAGACGCCGGTCACCCGCGGCAATCCCGAGATCGTGCGCTCGACCCGGCCCCGGGCGAGGTCGAAGACGACCAGCTCCCCGGCGTTCATGTGCGAGATGTAGAGCCGGCCCGACGTGGTGTCGACGCTCTGGTAGTCGAATCGGACGGGAGGCCCCGGCAGCGGGATGTCGCCGACGGGAACCAGCGGGGCGGTCCCGGCCGCCGCCGTCGAGGCGCCGACGGCGATCGCGATGGCGAGAGGGAGCCAGCCACGACGGCGCATGGCTTCCATGATGCCCGCCCCGAGCGTGGGGACACAACCCGGGATTGGGACCGGGCTCGCGGACGCTTGCAATGGGCCTCCCCTGGAGATACGTTCGCTTCACTCCCCCGTCGATCACCGTGCGTACGTGGCCCATGCCATGGGAGCGCGTCCCCATGCACCGACTCGGGATCCCTGGCCTCGCATCTCTCGCCGCCGCTGCCTTGTTCGGCGCATCGACCGGGACGGCCGCCCCGCTCGCGTTTCACTGGCCCGTTCCGGCCCGGGTCCGCGTGACCGTCATCTCGCAGAACGACAGTTCCGGATTGGTGCACCAGGAAGTGGCGCATGTCTTCGCGACGCCAAACCCGAGCGAGCTGAAGCTGAGGACCGAGGACGTCCAACTCTGGGATTTCCTCGTCGCGGGACGGCGGCCTCCCGGCGGACTCTCTTTCCTATCCGCGTTCGCGAATCTCGCGACCAGCCAACCGCCGATCACGATCTCTCCCGATGGCGATTTCAAGGGATGTCAGGTCACCGAGGAATTCCTGGCCCAGGCTGAGGAGGCCTTGCGCCAGACCCTCGGCGCGGTAGTCGACTCGAGCGTGCTGCGGCGGGCGTTCGCCATGATTCGAACCCCGCAGATGAAAGCGCAGATGGAGCTGTCGAGCGCCCAGGACTGGAACAACTGGGTCGGCGACTGGGTCGGGATGGACGTGCCATCCGGTGGGGCGATCGAAGGGACGAGGTCCATGTCGTGGGTGGGAACGACGCTCCCGTTCGACGTGGTCGTCGAGAACGAGGGCCCGACCCGGCCCGGCGGGCGCCTCATCCGGCTCACACAGATCTCGCGGGTTGGCGGCGCGGTAGCGGTCAAGGCAATGGAGGGCTACCTCCGATCTCTCGCGGCCAGCGTGCCCGGGGTCAGCCCCGTTCCAGACCACTTCCTGCGAAGTGTCACGCGCACCGAGACCGAGAGCGTCGTCCTCGATCCCGCGACGATGCGTCCCCATTTTGCAGGCAGGACGATGCTGATCGAGGTCGCAGATTCACTCGGCACGCGCACCAAGTACAAGGCGGAGGGCGACTTCTTCGATTGGGACCCGCCGCTCCAGACAGGCTCGAGATTCGATTCGATTCCGGCAGCGGGGCTCGCGGCCTTCTTCCAGGGTCGCCTCTCCGACGCCTACGACACGCTGCGGACCGCCGTCGAGAACGGAACGAACAACCCGGAGACGTACGCGTATCTCGCCCAGACCTGCCGGCGGCTCAACGAAATGGGGCAGGCCGCCTATTTCGCGCGGCGTGCCCTGGCCCTGTCGCCTCGCAACGGCTTCGCCCACCAGACACTGGCGGAATGCTACGGACCCCAGTTCAACGGCGGGTGGACGTACGCGAACGACGATTCGTCCTGGACGCAATTGGGCCGGGCGATCGAGTGCGATTCCACGGACGGCAACGTCTGGCTGCAGGTCCATACGGACGCTCGACGGCGCGATCTCCGGGACCTTGAGCGGCACGCGCTCGCCCGGCTCATCGACACGGGTTTCCTTCCCCGCCCATCGCTCGCCTACGCCCGGTGGATGGTCCAGGACCTGCCCGAAAGCACGGTGCTCATCACGAACGGTGACATGGATTCCTACCCCCTCTGGGCGCTCCAGGCGACCGCCGGGCTCCGACCGGACGTCGCCGTCGTGAACTACTCGATGCTCGACGCGTCCTGGTACGCGCGGAAGACGCGGGACGACCTTCACGTTCCGCTGCCGTTCTCGGACGCGGATCTGGATTCACTCGATGCCGCGCCCGATTCGATTCCGATGCGGGCGAGAGTGCTCGCAGGATGGCTCGAAGGGAAGGACCCCGGGGCGTATCGGCGGCCGGTGGCCATTTCGATCACGGTTGACCCAAGCACCTATCCGGCCGGGATCGAGAGCCGCGTCACGCTCGTGGGGCCGGCGTTCGCGTGCTCGCCGTCCGCGCACCCGTTCGAGATAGACACCACTGCGGCACGCGTGAGTCTCGCGCACGCGAGGGCGAGCGACTTCGTTGGCCCTGTCTTCACCGAGCGCGACCGGAGCCCGGTCCGTCGCAGTGCTTCGCGGCTGAGCGACGCGATCGTCGGCCTCTGGCTCCAGTACGCCGCGCGGCTGTCCGACGCGGGACGCCGGCGCGAGAGCCTCGAGGCGATCGGCCGCGCATCGAGCTTTGCGAAGACGACGGACGCGGGCCAGGATGTGAGAGGGCAGATCGAGGCGCTCCGCGCCCAAGTCCAGACCGGGAAAGGCGCCCCCTGAAAACGAAAACGGGCGGGCCCACGAGGCGCCCGCCCGTCCTCGGAAACGATCGATCGCCGGAGGCTAGGCCTTCAGGATCACGAGGTGCTTGATCTTCCGGAACTCGTTCCGGTCGAGGATGTGGAGCTCGACCATGTCCTTCCCGACGATCTGCAGCGAATAGCTCGACGGGGGTTGGGCGCTCAGCACCTGCACCTTCCCCTTCTTCGCCGGGATCTGGATGACCTGCTGCTCGTCGGTGTTGAGCGGCGAGAAGGACGCCTCCTCGAACATGCCCGAGACCTTGAGCGACTTGCCGACGCCGAGGACGCCGCCGCTCGGCTGGACCACGCCCGCCCTCGTGAGCTCCTGCTTCGTCCCCATCGTGTAGAAGATGGTCGCGAGCTCGCGCTGCTTCTGGGCGAGGTCTTCCTGGTTCTTCGCGAGCTGCTCCTGCTGTCCCTGGATCTCGTAGTGGAGGCCGGTCACGCGGGTCTGGAGCGTGTCGATCTGGGTCGTGAGCTGCGCGATCTTCTGCTCCTTGTAGATGGCCGACTCGCGCAGGCTCTCGATCATCCGCTTCATGCTCGCGATCCGGATCCCGTTATGCTTCAACTTTGCGTCGAGATCGTTGATCCGTTCCTTGGTGCGGGCGATCGACTCCTTGATGGCGGTGATGCGGGAGAGGACCTTGGCGTGGATGGTCTGACCGTGGAGCTCGATATCCCCCTGCGACTGGTTCTCACCGACGGCGATGGCGTTCAAGCTGTCCTGGATCGACACGATCTCGTTGACCGCCTGGTCGTACCGCTGCCGCATGCTTTCCTGCTGGGCGGTTGCCTGCCCGAGGTCGGCCTGCGACTTCTTGTAGCGGGAATAGGTCACCCCCGCCGCACCGGCGAGCGCCAAGCTGATCACAACCAGAACAACGCCTAGACTCTTGCGCATCATCGATCTCCTTCTCCACGTTGTGTCGCTGGCATAGGGTTCGCCCGTGAGCATCCCGGGATTGGTACCGATTGCTGGGGCGTTCAGGTAAGAGCCGACACGGAGGCGGCAAGAAGAGTGCCACGTAGCTCCGACAGAGGTCGCGCGGCGACGCAAGCTCGCAACGGAAATGGTTTCGACGGCGCCGATTGGACCGCTCCCGAGGCAGCCCGAGTCGCGTCGGACCGGGTCGAGCGGCGTGGCACGGCGCTGTACGCCGGGGGACGACCCCGCGCGCAGGCTGGTCCGCGGGGTGCGGTCGTGGCCTTTGCCCCTCACCCGGCCGTGAGCGGGCGCGAACGTCCGACCGAGCGGACCGTATGACCCGACGCGCGGGCCGCCTCCTCCCCGTCATCCAGTGCCTGATCGCGGCCGCCCTCTTCGGCGCCGCGACCCCGCTCTCGAAGCCGCTCCTCGGCCGGCTCGATCCGCTGCCGCTCGCGGGCCTGCTCTATCTCGGGGCCGCGGCGACGGCGCTGCCCATGGCGATCCGCGACTTCCGGAAAGCGCGATGGGGCGACCGACGCCAGTGGCTGCTGCTCCTCGGCGCCGTCGTGTTCGGAGGCGGCATCGCCCCGGTCCTTCTTCTTCTCGGCCTGAAAGCGGCGCCCGCGGCCTCGGTGTCGCTCTGGCTCAATCTCGAGGTCGTCGCGACCACCCTCCTTGCCGTGTTGCTCTTCCGCGAGCACCTGGATCGCCGCACCGCGGCGGCGGTCGCGCTGGTCTTCGTAGGCGGACTCGCGCTGACCGCCGGCGAGGGCGCGGCGGGACTCCGGGCCGGCGCCCTCGTTGCCCTGGCCTGCATCGGCTGGGGGCTCGACAACAACTTCACGGCCATCGTCGGCGGCTTCACGCCCGCCCAGACCACGCTCGCGAAGGGGCTGGTCGCGGGGAGCGTGAACCTCGCGATCGGAAGCATCCTGGGCCAGGGGCTCCCGGCGGCCGCGCCCGCCGCGCTCGCGCTCGGAGTCGGCGCCGCGGGGTACGGCGCCTCGATCATCCTCTACATCTCCGCGGCCCAGCAGCTGGGCGCGAGCCGCTCCCAGCTCCTCTTCGCCACGTCGGGATTCTTCGGCGTGCTCCTCGCGTGGGCGGTTCTCGGCGAATCGATCCGCGCCGCGCAGCTCGCCGCGGGCGGCCTGATGGTGACGGGGCTCTTCCTGATGCTCACGGCCCGGCACGAGCACCCGCACGTCCATGAGGCGCTCGAGCATACGCACAGCCACCGGCACGACGACGGGCACCACGACCACCTGCACCCGGGCTTGCCCGCGTGGGTCCGGCACACGCACCCGCACGTCCACGCGCCGGTGACGCACGCGCATCCGCACGTGCCCGACCTGCACCACCGCCACGAGCACCCGGAACAATGAGCGAGCCCCGCGGGGGGTGGCCCGCGGGGCTCGGTTTTGCCGGGGTGGCTCCGTTCGCTAATCGGAATCAGGGCCCCAGTAGTGCCGGTAATCGGTCGGGATCGTCAGGACCGCGCTCGGCACCGTGCTCGTCTGGATCGAGATGAACGGCCCCTGCCACGTGTCGGCGCGATACCAGTCACCGTTGTCGACGAGGTACCACGTGTTCCCGAAGCGGTACATGTCGTAGCCGGAATTCCCCTCGACGAAGTAGACGCTCGTGTTGGGGATCATGTACGAGCTCGGCAGCGTCGTGAACGTCCGGCCCGACGACCAGTAACGCACGCCGTAGGACCGGTTGTAGTCGTCACGGTCGCCCGTGGGCCGGTCGCGATCGCCCATGGACCGGTCGCGGTCGGAGTCGCGCTGGTACATGGCCGGCGCGTTCGACCAGTTATGCCGGTAGGACGTGGGGAGATTCAGGATGTCGCGCGGCACGCTGCGCGTCCGGATCGTCAGGAACGGGCCGCGCCACGTGGTGGAGCGATACCACTGGCCGTCGTCCACGAGGTACCACGTCCCATGGAGCCGGTAGAGGTCGAATCCGCTCACGCGCGTGGCGAACCGGACCGACGAACCGGGGACATAGGCCATTTCCGGCTTCCGGTTGAACGTGCGCCCCGACGCCCAGTAGCCCTGGGGCAGGTCGCGGTAGCGGCTGTCGCGGTAGTCGGGCCGGACGGCGACCCAGTTCCGGCGGTACTGAGCCGGGACGGTCGTCACTTCGTACGGCAGCACGTCGGCATCGATGGCGACGAACGGCCCGCGCCACGAGTCGGCGCGATACCAGGTGTTGTTCTCGTTCAGATACCAGGTCCCCTGGAACTGATAGACGTCGTAGTCGGTCGCGTCGCGCCCGTAGTAGACGTCGGTGTCGGCGACCCGGACCATCGCCGGCTGGCTGTAGAAGCGGTGCCCGGAATAGCTGAAGTCGGTCTCCGCCCGCTGGGCGGAGCAGCCGGTCATCGAGGCCAGGAGGAGTGAGCCGAGCATCGTTCCCCAGGCCCAGAAAGCGGTTCGTTTCATGGGAGCTATCCTCATCCCTCGAGGCCCGCGCTACGTGGATCCCCGAGGTGGTTGTACTTGCGCTCGCACCTGCAGGCCCCGGACTACAAACCAGGGCCGCCGCCTCGTTGCGCGCCAACGGCTTTCGTCGCCGCGCCCGGGGCGGAACGGCACGCGCGGATACAATGCAGGGCCCGTGCCGCTCCCGTTGATTTCGAGGAGCGCCCGCCCCTAGACTGCGGCCCGTCCACCGATCCCCCAAGGAGGGCCCATGGTATCGATCCCCTCGCTGTGGCTTCCGGTGCTGGTCTCCGCCGTCATCGTCTTCTTCGCGAGCTGGCTGGTGCACATGGTGCTGCCGCACCACAAGAGCGACTTCAAGCGCGTCCCCGACGAGGAGCAGTTCCTCGATGCGGTGCGGAAGCTGGCGATTCCGCCGGGCAATTACGTGGCCCCCTGCCCGAGCTCGCCGCGCGCGATGAAGGATCCGGCGTTCGTCGAGCGGCGCACGCGCGGACCGCACGTCTTCATGATCGTGACCAAGGGATCTCCCCCGAGCATGGGAAAGGAGCTCGGCCAGTGGTTCGTCTTCCTGATCGTCGTCGGCATCTTCGCGGCGTACATCACGGGCCGCGCCCTGGGACCGGGCGCCTCGTACCGCCAGGTGATGCGCTTCGCCGGAGCGACGGCGTTCTTCTGCTACGCGATCGGTGACATCCCGGGTTCGATCTGGATGAAGCGGAGCTGGGGAGTGACCTTGAAGAACGTCGCGGACGGGCTCTTCTACGGGCTCCTGACGGGAGGGACGTTCGGCTGGCTCTGGCCGCGCTGAGGCGCGGCACGGACACCGCCGAACCACCAGCAACGACGAGCCCCGGTCGCGGGCCGGACCCGAGGTCCGACCCGCGCCGGGGTCGCTGTTCACGCCGAAGCGCTCTCGCTACACAGGGAGCGTACGACTCCGATTGTGCGTGACGGCGCGGTAGATCGCGAGCAACACCACGGCGCCGATGATCGAGGCAATGATGCCGGGTCCCTGCCCTCGGTCAAACAGCCCCATCGCATGCCCCGCCCAGCCCGCGAGCAGCGCGCCAGCGATACCGAGCACGATCGTCATCAAGATGCCGCCACCGTCGCGGCCGGGCATGATCAGCTTGGCGAGTGCGCCGACGATCAACCCGATGATGATGGTCCACAGGATGTTCATAAAAGGCTCCTTGATGGTCCGTCCCTCACGGCTGGGGACGACACGTCTCACTTGCCCTCATTGCCGCCCTGGTGTGCTCCGGGATTTCCCGGCGCCGCCGCACATCGCGGCTTCTGACTATCACGAGAAGCAATCGCCGGACCACTGGAGCCCGGCCGGTGCAGACGGCGCCATGGTCGTGAGTTGCGCCGGAGAGGGGGTGATGGCATGGGTCGCCGCCTCACTCCCGCACGTCCGACCTTTGTACTCTTGGACCTGCAGGAAGGCCGGGAAAAGGGCGAGTACCCGCGCGTCGGGTCTTCTACGGAGCGGCGAAAGCAACTCCCTTCACCTGCACTTCCTGCGAATCGGCAACCTTCAGGAAGAGGAACTGGGGCCGGCTGATCTGGTAGTCGGAGAGTCCCACGGGGAATGTCGTCTGGAAGGTGATCTCGCCCGCCTTTTCCTTGGGGAGGTACGTGGCCTGGACGGTGAGCCGGATCCTCCGGCTCACCCCGTGGAGCGTGAACGTCCCCTCCACGTCGAGCGGCGTCGGCTTTCCCGGCTCGAGGGCGCCCGGAGCGTGGAGCGCGACCCCGTCGAAGACGGCCTTGGGGTACTTGGCCGTTTCGAGGTGGTCCTCGCGCATGTGCTGGTTCCGTTTCGCGATTCCGGTGTCCAGGCTCGCGAGATCGACCTCGAAATGGACCGCGGCGGAGTCGCCGAGACGGGCGGGATCGACCTCGATCCGCCCCTCGATCCGGTTCGTCTTGCCTTCGAACTTCTCCATCGGCGCGCGCGAGACGAAGACGACCTTGTTGTCACCGCCCGGATGAACCACGAACGTCGCGGCCGCGCCGGCGCGCGGAGCGACGCTGATCGCGAGCGCCGCGATCAGCGCCGTCGCCTGGAGTATGGAGAGCCGTTTCATACGAGCCTCGCTTCTTCAGTAGAGGAGATGGAGCTGGACGACCGTCTCCGTGAAATCCCTTCCGCTCAGGGCCGGGCCGTCGTCGAACGCCGTGTGACGCACGAGCGCCTCGAACGTGGCGTACGCGCGGGGCATCACGTACACGCCCCCGCCCCAGCGCCATTTCGAGCCGGAGGCCACCTCCCGGTCGGGATCGAGAAAGTCGTACGTACCAAGGAGCTCGAGCCCCTGGCGGAGCAGGATGGAGACCTCGTGGGACGTCACGAACCCGATCGACGCCCCGGCGCCTGCGGGCCTGGTCTGGAAGTAATCCCCCTCGGCGAGCCACGTGAGCCGGCTCCAGGTCAGGTAGCCGTATCCGCCCCATGTATCGAAATCGCGCGTGAATCCGGGCTGGTGGTAGCCGGAGGCGCCGAGCGCCGCCGCCGCGGGGCCGAGCCGCTTCCGATAGAGCGCGTTCACCACCCCCGCCACCTTCGTGTCGTTGTCGAAGAGGGCGCCTCGGCTGCCGTTCACGACGCCGGCCGTCACGTCCAGCGGCCCCTTCGAGAATCCGGCCTCGAGCCCCACATCGCTGAAGCCGGGCGGCATGAATCCGAGCTCCGCGCGGACGTACATCGTGTGGTCGTCGAACCGCCACCCGTAGGAGGGCACGAATCGGCCGGCCTTCACGTAGAGGACCGGGAGGAGGTAGTCGAGTCCGAACATCTCGTAGTTCCCCGTCTCGCCGCGGTCGTAGTAGAGGGCCACGGTCGAGTCGAGCTGGAACGCGAGATCGAGGTCGGCCTGCATCTGGAAGAAGTTCAGATGATCCGCCGCCAGGTTCGAGCCGATGTAGGTCTCGCGAAAGTCGGCCCCCACCTGGATCCTCCGCGCGAGCCCCGTGTCGAGATCGCTCAGGGGCGGGAGCTTCCCGCGCCGCCACGCGATCTCGTCGGGAATGAGCTTCTGGGTCGCGTACGACGTCCGCATCCCGTCGCCCGAGGGGTTCACGTGACAGAGCGCGCACGTCTGCTGGTAGCGGGCGGCATAGCGCGGCAGCGCCTGCGCGCCGCGCGGTGCCAGGCCGCAGAGCGAGAGGAGCGCGATGGTGACGGCGGTCGCCCGGTTCATCTCAGTTGTTCCTCGCGCCTTCGAGGATCCACTCGCGGATCGTCGCGATATCGGCCGACGGGAGCATCGGACCCCCCTCGGGCATGAGCTGTCCGTACTGCCCGGAGTTGGTGATCTTCCCGTAGAGGACGGAATTCGTGAGGTTGAACGGGATGACGGCCGGGCCGGGCGGATAGCCGCTCGGCTGCGTCAGGAGCACCGAGTAGCCCTCGGGATTGCCGAACACGTGGCATGCGGCGCAATGCAACTGGAAGATCGGCTGCACGTCGTTCACGAACGAGACCGACGTCGCGAAGCCCGCGACGGAGAAGTCGGAGAGCCCGGGGCCGAGCGAGACGCCGCACGCGTGGGCGAGGCCGGTCGTCGGCGCGAACTGCACCGTGACCGTGATCGAGCCCCCGGGCGGAATCATGGCCGGGCCGCCGCCCGAGAGGATCGTGAATTCTCCGCACGCCGCGACGACGTTCGCGGCGAGCGGCTCGGTCCCCACGCTGAAGATCTGGAACGTGCGGGTCGCGGTATCGCCGGCCGCGAGCACGCCGAAATCGAGTGAGTCGGGCACCGTGATGCCGCGGGCTCCCGTCGCCTGGAACGCCCCCGCCCCGAGCATCGGAACCCGCGGACAGTGCGGCCCGAGGTCGAGCTCGCAGGGGAAGGAACCGACGGCGCCGGGCCGGAAGCGCACTTGCACGACGACCGAACCCCCCGGCGGGATCGAGAAGGGGCCGCCGCCGGACGTCACCATGTACTCGGGACAGGCCACCGTGGCGGCGCCCGTGAGGGGCGCCGTTCCATTGTTCGCGATCGTGAGGGAGCGCGTGGAGGAATCGCTCTGGGCCACCGTCCCGAAGTCGATCGTGGCCGCGGAGAGGGCCGCCTCGGGCTCGAGCCGGAGCGGTCTTCCCATGTCCGAGCATCCCGCCAAGGGAAGTGCCAGCAAGACGATGCGCAGGGCCGGCAGCGGTCGTGGTCTCATTGTGCCCCCAGTACGGCCGAGGCGGATCCTCCGTGACTGGGGGAGGTTACGGAAAACGGCCTGGGGCCGCCGGGCGCGGCAGAAAGGGGGTTCCCGTGACCGGGGGCGGGCATCTAAGCTGTACACGCTTTAACTAGTGTTCTCCGTCGTCCACCACCCGAGTAGCGCAGGTCACCCATGCAGCGAATCCCACTCGCTACACGACTGTTCCTGCTCTGTGCTCTGCTGAGCGCGGGGTGTGCCGTCTCCCATCCGATGACCCGTGTCGACGTCATCTCTCCGGTGACCATGGCATCGGTCCCCGAGCCCGCTCCGGCTTCCGATATCCCGAGCATCGCCCCGCCCCTGAGCATTCCTCCGACCGTGGAACGTGAACCGCGCACGGTGCTCCGGCGTCACCGGGGCCAGGTCGGGGATGCCTCGTTCTACGACGCCTCCTTCAACGGCAGGACGACCGCGAGCGGCGACACGTACGATGAGCGGAAGCTGACCGCCGCCCATCCGACCCTCGCCCTCGGGACGCGCGTGCGCGTCACGAACCTCGAGAACGAGAAGAGCGTGGTCGTCGTCGTGAACGATCGGGGTCCCTACGTGACGGGGCGCATCATCGACCTCTCCCGGCGGGCCGCCCGCCTGCTCGGGTTCGTCGACGACGGCACCACGCGGGTTCGCGTCCAGCCGCTATAATCGAGGCATGGCTCCGCGGCGGCTCGTTCCGGGCAGGGATGCGTCCATTCGGATTCCAGCCGGGGCGTTCTCCGCCCTGGCGCTGGCCGCGCTCGCCATCGCACCGGCCGCCCTCCCCGCCCCGTCGCATGCCCTCACGCTGCACGTCGGGCGCGGCAAGTCCTACGCGACCGTCCGCGCCGCGGCCGAAGCCGCGCTCCCCGGCGACATCGTCCTGATCGACGCCGGCACCTACAGCGGCGACGTGGCCACCTGGAAAGCCGACAACGTGACCGTTCGCGCGGTCGGCGGACGCGCCCACCTGAGCGCCGACGGCGCCCAGGAAGGGGGCAAGGCGATCTGGGTCGTGCAGGGGCGGAACTTCACGGCCGAGGGGATCGAGTTCTCGGGAGCCAAGGTCCCCGACCAGAACGGCGCCGGCATCCGCTCCGAGACGAGCGGCACGCTGATCCTCCGCGACTGCTACTTCCACGACAACGAGGAGGGGATCCTCGGCGGCGCCGACTCGATGGTGATCGAGAACAGCGTCTTCGACCGGAACGGCTCCGGCGACGGCCGCACCCACAACATCTACGCCTCGGGCCGCTCCTTCACCCTCCGCGGCTGCACGACGCGCCGCGCGGTCGTGGGGCACAACGTGAAGACCCGCGCCAAGAACAACTACATCCTCTTCAATCGGATCCTCGACGAGGCGAGCGGCACGACGAGCTACGAGGTGAACGTCCCCGACGGCGGCCGCACCTACCTCATCGGGAACGTGATCGAGCAGGGGCCCAAGTCCGAGAACGCCACGATCATCTCCTACGGCGAGGAGAGCGGCACCAACGTGCAGGACCTCTACGTCGTGAACAACACGATCGTGAACGACCGGCCCGGCGACGCGATCTTCATCCGCCTGCGCGAGGGGACGAAGGCGCTCATCGAGAACAACATCTTCTACGGAACGGGCACGACCTGGCAGGGCGGGACGGTGGTCGCCGATCACAACTACGTCGACCCCTCGGGACAGAACGGACCCCGCTTCGCCGACCCGAGGACCTTCGACTACCACCTCACGGCGGCCTCGCCCCCCGAGGTGGTCGACGCGGGCGCCGATCCGGGGCGCTCGATCACGGGCTTCGACCTGACGCCGCGGAGCGAGTGCGGCGAGGACGCGCGGGCCCGAGCGCGCCCGGTCTCAGGCGCGCTCGACATCGGCGCGTTCGAGCGCGACCAGGCGAAGGCCTCCGGACCCTAGGCGATTTCAGATCGGGGCGGCCGGGGTCCCGGCGCTATCCCGGATGCCCCGGATGCCCGGCGGCCGCTATCCCCAGATGCCCAGCGCGCGCCGCAGCAGGATCAGCTGGCCGATGTGGTAGGCGTTGTGGTCTGCGACGAGCAGGAGCTCGCGCAGGTAGGTCTGGCCGTTCCCGTTGGGGACGCGGGCGAGGAGATCGATCGAGTCGTCGCACGCGAGCTTCACGAGCGCGGCGCGATCCTTCCGGAACGCGGCGATGCTCTCCTTCCAGGCGTCGCCGGAGCCCGGTCCCGGTGTCGCGGGCCAATAGCCCTCGGGCCACTTCTTTTCCTCGTAGTGCGGTGCGACGCAGAAGTCGAGGATGTCGCGCTGCGCGAGCCGGAGGTGCTCGAGGATCTGCCACGGCGTGTGCGGCATGCCGCGCGGGGCGGAGCCCCGGTGGCGCGGGTCGATCCCCTCCACGGCGGCGTCGAAGCCGGCGTGGGCGTCCTCCCAGTCGAGGAGCTTCGCGACCTGGTCGCGAAGCGCGGCATCGGAGCTCATGGCCGGATCATGGTACCATGCGCCCCGCGAAAACGGCGCGAGGCGGCAGGGCGCACCGTTCGCGCGGCTCCATGGTGCCCGGAGGAACGCGTGGCCGCTCCATCGAAGGGAGAGGACGAGATCCAGGATCCGCTGCTCGCCTATCGCGACCAGCAGTTCCTGGACAGCGCGGCGGCGCGGCCGGTGCGGATCCTCGCCGAGTACCTGGCCCCTCTGGACGCCTTCCGGCGCGAGCAGGTCCACGACACGATCGTGTTCTTCGGATCGGCGCGGATCCGTCCCGACGGCGCGATGGGCCGCTACTACGACGAAGCGCGCACGCTCGCGCGCCTCATCACCGAGTGGTCGCGGAGCCTCGGGTCGCCCGGCCACCGCTACATCGTCTGCTCCGGCGGCGGCCCCGGGATCATGGAGGCCGCGAACCGCGGCGCGCTGGAGGCCGGCGGGCGCACCATCGGCCTCAACATCGGGCTCCCGCACGAGCAGCGGCCCAATCCCTACATCACCCCCGAGCTCTCGTTCGAATTCCACTACTTCTTCATGCGGAAGCTCTGGTTCGCCCACATGGCCAAGGCCATGGTGGTCTTCCCGGGCGGCTTTGGAACGCTCGACGAGACGTTCGAGATGCTCACGCTTTCCCAGACCCGCAAGCTCGACCGCTCCCTGCCTGTGCTGATGTATGGCTCGAGCTACTGGAACGAGCTGATCCGCTTCGAGGCGCTGGAACGCCACGGGATGATCGACCCGCGTGACCTCCGGCTCTTCTGCTTCGTCGACTCGCCCGCGGAGGCCCTCGAGACGCTCCAGCGCCGCCTCGGCGGCCAGAAGAAGCCGCCCGCTCCCGCCTTCGCCAACTCGACCACGCCCGAGCGTCCGGAGATGGCGCGCGGCCCGCGCGTGGAGGCGCGGGACGAGAATCCGTGATGCGCGCGGGCGCGACTCCCCCCACGACCCCAACCCGGAGGAGACCGTGATGTCACGATCCCGACGTTTCGTTCCCGTCGTCCTGCTCGCCGCCTGTGCCCTGCTCCCCACGGCTTCGCCACGGGTCGCTCATGCCGAGACCACCGGCGGGATCCGCATGGGATTCAGCTCGACCCCGGATCAGTTCGTGTTCGGCGGCCAGCTCAATTTGAATCCGGTCGGCAAGCAGGTCTACATCGTCCCGAGCGGCGAGCTCGGCGTCGGCGATCACGTCACGACCCTCTGCTTCAACGGGGACGTGCAGTACCGGTTCGAGACGCGCAGCGAGGTGCGTCCCTATGCCGGCGGCGGCGTCTCGCTGTTCGACGTGACCGACAGCGGCGACACGAACTTCGGAGTCAGCGCGCTCGGCGGGATCTTCTTCGGGCGCATGAACGGCAAGCCGATGTTCGCGGAGGCGAAGCTCGGGCTCTCGGACGAGGTTCCGGACTGGAAGTTCATCTTCGGGATCAACTTCTAGGACCGCGGCGGGCGCCGCGGTCCGCGCGGTTCAGTGCCCGCGCGGAAGCCAGTTCACGTAGACGGTCGTGACCGGCGCGTCGACCAGGTCGACATCGCGGCGAACCAGGAACCGCTGCCCGTCTGCCGACACCGCGTAATAGTGACCCGCAGGGTCGATGTTGTCGATCGACTGGCGGAAGAGCGCGTGCGGCGTCCCGAGCGTCATCGTGGGAGTCGCGCTCACGTCCACCGCCATGAGATCGCCGCTCGGTGCGAGGTAATAGAGCTCCCGCTCATCCCGGCGCCAGTGCGCGTCGCGGCCGCCCTGGCTCGAGACCTGGAGCTTCCCTCCGGAGCCGTCGATCGACTGGAGATAGATCTCGGAGCGCCCCGATTCGGTGGAGGAGTAGGCGATCCACCGGTCGTCCGGGGAGATCGAGGGCTCCACGTCCCCCGCCGGGCCCGCGATGAGCGGATAGGGTTTCCGGGAGCCGTCGAGCGGGAAGACCCAGATGTCCCAGAGGGTCTTGGGCTCGCGGACGACTCCGACGAGGAATCGCCCGTCGTGGGACCAGTCGGTCGCGATGGCGCGCTCCGGGAGGTTGAAGAGAAGCGAGTCCGTTCCGGCACCCGACGAGCGCTTCAGGTAGATCCCCGAGGGTGGAATCCGGTCCGACGTGTAGACGATCCGCGACCCGTCGGTGGACCAGAGCGGAGCGTAGTCGGACGCGGGATCGAAGGTCAGGCGCGTGCTCACGTTTCGGACGGCATCGACGATCCAGATGTCCACGTTGTCGCCGCCGAAGGTCGCCCCCACCCGCCGGCCGTCGGGCGCGAGGCTCAGGTTGAAGTACTCGCCGGGGTTGCCCGTGGCGCTGACCTCCTTTCCGGTGCGATCGACCCAGACCAGGTGCATCCGCCGTCCGGCGGCGCCGCCTCGGAAGACGAGCGTCGAGGGGGACGACGAGAAGTCGGCGTTGGAGCCGACGCCGCCGCCCACGGCGACGTCGTCCACGACGGGAAACGGGTCGCCCGTCAGGCGCAGGGAGCGCGCATCGAACGGCTGCGCGAGGAGCGACCGGTCGCGCGCGAAGAGGATGTAGCCGGGCTCCACGTATTCGATCCGTGAGTACGTCCCTCGGGCGAGCACCACGACCTTGGACGACCGGATGTCGCCCACCTTCAGAATGGTCTGATCGGCCCGGTTCGTGAGACCGAGGAACAGGAAGTGCCGCCCGTCGGGAAGAAAGTGAGGCCAGGCACTTCCGGTCTCACCATGGGCGTGGTCGAGCGTGGTCACGGGGCGCGGGTCGCCGCCTCCGGCGCTCACCATGCGAATGGAATCGGTCGGGCTCCCGTCGAAGAGGATGGCGTCGTCGCGGCTCCAGGTGCCGTCTCCCGCACTCTGCGATTCGCAGATCGTCTGGGGCGGGCCGCCCTGGACCGCGATCTTCTTGAGCTTCCCTTCCTGCATGAATCCGAGATAGCGGCTGTCCGGGGACCAGAACGGCCGCCGGGCACCCTCCGTCCCGGGGAGCGGCTGCGCATCCAGCGACCCGAGCGGGCGGAGCCAGATGTTCGAGCGACCCGTCGAATCGGAGGCGTTGTAGGCGACGTACCGGCCGTCGGGCGAGACCTTGGGGGTGTCGCCAAGGAGGATGCCCCGCGGCGTGGGCGCGAAGAACCGCAGCGGGACCGGCTCCGGCGGCCGGTTCGCCATCGTGAACCCTGCCACGCCGAGCATCACCGCCACGGCGGCGCCCGCGATCGTCCAGGCGAGCCGCTCCCGGCTCTTCCGGCGCGCCGAGACGGTCGCCGGGATGCCGGCGCGCGATCCCGCCTCAGCGACCCACTTGAGATCGAGGTGCACATCGCGCGCGGTCTGATAGCGGTCCTCGGGACTCTTTTCGAGGCACCGCATCACGACGCGCTCGAGCGCGGGCGGGATGACGGAGCGGATCGAGGAGATCGGCTGCGGCGTCTCGCGCAGGATCGCGGCGATGAGACTCGCCTGGCTCTTTCCTTCGAACGGGCGGCGGCCGGACGCCATCTCGTAGAGCATCGCCCCGAACGAGAAGATGTCGCTCCGCGAGTCGGCTTCGGCGCCCTCGAGCTGCTCGGGCGACATGTACTGGAACGTGCCGACGATCGTCCCCTCGGCGGTGAGGGGGTGGCTCATGGTCGGCGAGGAGAGGTCGCGTGGCGCGGCGCCGAGCCCGGTCACGCGCGCGAGGCCGAAGTCGAGGAGCTTCGCGCCGCCTTTCGTGAGGACGACGTTCCCCGGCTTCAGGTCGCGGTGGACGAGCCCCTGGCGGTGCGCGCGATCGAGGGCGTCGGCGATCTGGACGCCGATCTGGAGCAGCTCGGGGAGCGGCAGGGCGCCGCGCGCGAGCCGTTCGGCCAGCGACTCCCCCTCGAGGTACTCCATGACGAGGTAGTCCATCCCGTCCTGATGGCCGACGTCGTAGAGCGTGCAGATGTTCGGATGGTTGAGGCTCGAGACGATGCGCGCCTCGCGGTCGAAGCGCTGCCGCGTCTCGGGGCTCACGGCGAGATGCCCCTGCAGCACCTTGATCGCCACGGTGCGGTCGAGCCTCGTGTCGCGCGCGCGGTAGACCTCGCCCATGCCGCCGCTGCCGGCGAGCGCCTGGATCTCGTAGGCGCCGAGTCGGGTCCCTGGCTGGAGGGTCATAAGAGTTAAGACGGTATCACAAAAACGTCGCAAGGGCGCTATATCGCTTGATTTAGGGGCGTGTTCGCGGTATAATCCTCCCTTCACGCAAATCCCATCCCCCGTGGGTTCCGTTCGGCACGCTGACCGAGGAGGTGACCCCGCCCCAGGACCCCACCGTTCACCCCACGAGTGCATCCCGACGCATCGCGAACCATGCCCTAGCCGCGCTCGAGGCCGCGGCTCGAATCGTTCCATGGAGGTCAGGCATGTCCCCGCACCTGCGATCATTCACGGCATTCGTGTCCCTGCTCTGCTCGCTCCTCTTCGCGACCGGCGCGATGGGCGCACCACCCACGCGCGCCATTCCCGACGAGGTGCTGATCAAGTTCCGACCCGGCTCGGCCGCATCCGACCGCGCCGCCATCCGCGCCAACCTGCACGCCCGCGTGCTGCACGACTTCACGTTCATCGGAGTCGAGCATCTGAAGATCCAGGGCACGACGGTCGACGCGGCCCTCTCCCGCTATCGCAATAACCCTAACGTCGTGTACATCGAGCCCAACTACGAGATCCAGGCGCTCGTGACGCCGAACGACCCGCGCTTCCCGGAGATGTACGCGCTCCGGAACACGGGACAGACCGGCGGGACGGCGGGGGACGACATCAAGGCGACGCTCGCCTGGGACCAGTTCACCGGCGACGCGAACATCAAGATCGGCGTCATCGACACGGGCGTCGACTACAACCATCCCGACCTCGCCGCGAACATCTGGACGAATCCCGGAGAGATCCCCGGGAACGGCATCGACGACGACGGGAACGGCTACGTGGACGACGTCCACGGCTACGACTTCGCGAACAGCGACGGCGATCCCTTCGACGACAACGGACACGGAACGCACACCTCGGGCACCATCGCCGCCATCGGCAACAACAACGTCGGCGTGACCGGCGTGAACTGGAACGCGAAGATCGTGGCGATCAAGTTCCTGAGCGGCTCCGGAAGCGGCTCGACCGCGGGCGCCATCGCGGGGATCGGCTACGCGATCACGGTCGGCGTGCGGCTCACGAGCAACTCGTGGGGCGGCGGCGGCTTCTCGCAGGGACTGCTCGACGCGATCAACGCGGCGGGTGCGGCGGGGCAGCTCTTCGTCGCTGCCGCGGGCAACTCCGCGCAGAACACCGACGCGACGCCGAACTATCCCTCGGCCTACGACACGCCGTACATCATCGCGGTGGCGGCGACCGACCACAACGACGCCCTGGCGTCGTTCTCGAACTACGGCGCCACCACGGTAGACATCGGGGCGCCGGGCGTGAACATCCTCTCGACCCTGCCGGGGAACAGCTACGGCCTCCTCTCGGGCACCTCGATGGCGACGCCCCATGTGGCGGGCGTCGTGGGGCTCGCGATGGGGCGCTTCCCCGCCATGGCGAACCTCCAGGTCAAGCAGCTCGTGATGAACGCGGCCGACGCGCGGGCCTCGCTGGCGGGCAAGTGCGTGACCGGCGGGCGCCTCAACGCGTTCATGACGATCGCCGAGCCGGACAGCATCCCGCCGGGCTCGATCGCCGACGTCTCGACGAGCGATCCCGGATCCAACACGATGCGGCTCGCGTGGACGGCGACGGGCGACGACGGCTCGACCGGGCGCGCGACGCGGTACGAGATCCGCTACTCGACGGCGCCGATCACCGAGGCGAACTTCGGGTCGGCGACGCTCGTCGCGGGCGGGCCGGATCCGCAATCGGCCGGGCACGCCGAGACGTTCGACGTGACCCAGCTCTCCTTCAGCACGACCTACTTCTTCGCGATCAAGGCGTTCGACGAGTTCAACAACGCGGGCGGGCTCTCGAACGTGGCGATGGGGACGACCCTCGGCGCGCCGAACATCAGCGTCTCGCCCCCGTCCCTCGCCGCGGAGCTCCTGACCGGGGCCGCGGTGAATCAGACGCTCACCATGCGGAACACCGCCGCCGGGACGCTCGACTTCACGATCCCGACGCCGGAGCTCCAGTTCTCGCAGCCGGTCGTCTATCCCTACGAGCCCTACGCCAAGACCGACCCCGACACGCGCGTCGGACAGCCGGTGACGGAGACCAAGGGGGGGCCGGACGGCTTCGGCTACCGCTGGAAGGACAGCGACGAGCCGGGCGGGCCGGCCTTCAGCTGGGTGGACATCACGGGTACCGGGACGCTGCTGACCCTGAGCGGCGACGACGCGACCTCGGCCCCGGTGCCGCTCGGCATGAGCTTCCCGTTCTACGGCGGCAACTTCACGCAGGCGCGGATCAACACGAACGGGTACCTCTCGTTCACGTCGACGACGAGCGCCTACGACAACCAGGGGCTGCCCAACACCGGCGCTCCGGAGAACCTCGTCGCCCCGATGTGGGACGACATGGACTTCGGGTCGAGCAACCGCGTCTACACGTACAACGACGGCACGCGGTTCATCGTCTCCTGGATTGCGGTCCCCCACTATCAGAGCGGCGGGCCCTACACGTTCCAGGCGATCCTCTATCCGACCGGTGAGATCCGCTACCAGTACCTGGACCTCGGCTCGGTCACGAACAGCGCGACCGCCGGGATCCAGGACGGCACGAAGTCGGTCGGGCTCACGGTCGCGTACAACACGACCTATCTGAAGAACAACCTCGCCGTGCAGATCGTGCCGCTGCAGCAGTGGCTCACGGTCAGCCCGACGTCCGGACGCATCCTCGCGGGACAGAGCCAGGACATCCAGGTCCGCTTCAACGCGCTCGGGCTGAACGGAGGCACGTTCAACGGCGCGGTGCGGGTCCTGAGCAACGACCCGGTCAATGGCACGCTCCCGGTCCCGGCATCGCTCCACGTGATCGGCGCGCCGGACATCGCGGTGAATCCCGCCGCGGTGGACTTCGGGTCGGTCTTCGTGGGTGCTTCGCCCACGCGCACGGTGACGGTCTCGAACCCCGGCACCGACAACCTCGTCATCTCGGGGATTTCGAGCAGCGATCCGACGCTGACGGCGAGCCCGAGCACGTTCACGCTGGCGCCGCTCGCGGCGCAGATCCTCACGATCACGTTCCATCCGACGGCTCCGGCCACGCTGAACGCGACGCTCACGATCGCGAGCAACGATCCGGACAATCCGGCGTTCGCGGTCGGAGCGACGGGCGCCGGCGTCCCGGCCCCGTCCTTCTCGATGTCGCCCGACCACATCGCGGCCGCGCTCCTCACGAACACGGCGACCACCCAGAGCCTCAGGATCACGAACTCGGGCGGGAGCAATTACGTCTTCACGGCTGAGGCGCTCACGAACGCGCCGTCGGGGACGGTCGTGGTGGGGACGGACGCGGACAACGTCTTCATCGACAAGGGCCAGAACGACGTGCAGAGCGGCCCCGCTCCGCTCAAGGCGGGCGGGCCCGACGTCTTCGGCTACACGTACCAGGACAGCGATGACCCGGCCGGACCCGCCTTCTCGTGGGTCGACATCCGGCCCCTGGGAACGCAGGTGAACCTGACGGGGGACGACGCCAACGCGGGTCCGATCCCGATCGGATTCTCCTTCCCGTTCTACGGGAAGACGTTCACCTCGCTCCGGGCGTGCACGAACGGATGGCTCTCGTTCACCAGCACGGCCACGTATTACAGCAACACCACGCTGCCGAACAGCGGCAGCGGCGTCCCGGAGAACATGCTCGCGGCCTTCTGGGACGACATGAACTTCAGCACGACGAAGCGCGCCTGGTACTACAACGACGGCACGCGCCTCATCGTGCAGTACCAGGACGTGCCGCGGTTCGGCGAGACCGCCACGAACACGTTCGAGGTGATCCTCTATCCGACCGGGCAGATCGTCTACCAGTACCTCGCGATGAACGCGACGACCAAGACGAGCGCCACGATCGGGCTCCAGAACGAGGCGCGGAACGACGGACTCCAGGTCGTCTTCAACGCCCCGTACGTGAAGAACAACCTGGCGATCCGCTTCCGTCCGCCGGCCCGCTTCCTCACGGTGAGCCCGACGGGCGGGACGGTGCCTCCGGGCGGCTTCACCGATCTCACGGTGGGTCTGAACGCGGCCGACCTCTTCGGCGGCATCTACACGGGTGCGGTCCGCGTCCGCGGCAACGACCCGGTGCTGCCGCAGCAGGACGTGCCGGTCCAGCTCACGGTGACCGGCGTGCCCGACGTCGCGGCTTCGCCGTCGCCGGTCGACTTCGGGAACGTCTTCATCGGCTTCCCCGGGATCCGGCCGGTCACGATCCAGAACCGCGGAACGGACGTCCTCAACGTGAGCAACATCACGCTGGACGACGCCTCCTATGGCGTGGACCAGACCAGCTTCGCGGTCCCGCCGCTCGGGAACGCGCAGTTCTTCCTCTCGTTCAACCCGACGTCGCCGAGCCCGCACCCCGCGACGCTCACGATCGCGTCCAACGACCCGGATACGCCGATGTACACGGTCCCGGTCACGGGCGCGGGCGTCGTACCGCCGGATATCGCGACCGATCCGACGTCGGTGGCCGCGACGCTGCCGATCCCCGCGACCACCACGCAGACGCTGACGGTGCGGAACGAGGGCGGCAGCAACCTCGACTTCGTGGTCGGCACCAACCTCACCGCGACCGCGGTGCCGGTCTACGACGAGCTCACGCTCGGCAAGGACCAGCCCGATCCGCGGCAGGGGATCAAGGGGACCGGCGGCCCGGACGTCTTCGGGTACACCTGGCGGGACAGCGACGATCCGAACGGGCCGTCGTTCGACTGGGTCGACATCACGTCGATCGGGACCCGGCTCAACCTCACGGGCGACGACAGGACGAACCAGGGGATCCCGATCGGCTTCAACTTCCCGTTCTACGGCACGTCGTTCGCGAACGTGAACGTCTGTACGAACGGGTGGCTCTCGTTCACGAGCACGCTCACGGCGTACTCGAACCAGCCGCTCCCGAACCCCGGCTCGGGGGTGCCGGAGAACCTGATCGCGGCCTTCTGGGACGACCTGGACGCGCTCAGCGGACAGCCGGTGTACGTCTACCGTGACGGGACCCGCTTCATCGTCTCGTACGTGGGCATCGCCCGGCATTCGGGCGGCGGATCGTTCTCGTTCCAGACGATCCTCTATCCGTCCGGGCGGATCGTCTGCCAGTACCTCGACATGCAGGGGACGCTCAACGACGCGACGGTGGGGATCCAGAACGCCGCCAAGACCGACGGCCTCACGGTGATCTACAACGCCGCGTACGTGAAGAACCACCTCGCGGTCGAGTTCCGCACGACGCCGGACTGGCTCATCGCCTCGCCGACGTCGGGCACCATCCCGCCGGGCGGCTCCCTGCCGCTCACCCTCACGTTCAACAGCGACGGCCTCTTCGGCGGTCCGCACACGGGCTCGCTCCGGCTCTCGAGCAACGATCCGGACGAGGGCGTGCTGAACGTGCCCGCCACCCTGAACGCCGTCGGCGTGCCGCACGTGGCTGCCAACCCGGCGAGCATCGACTTCGGGACGATCTACGTGAGCCAGCACGGCGATCGCACGATCGAGGTCCGGAACTCGGGGACCGACGTCGTGCAGATCACCGGTCTCACGCTCTCGAATCCGAGCTACGTGCTCGTCGGTCCGCCGCAGCTCCCGCTCACGCTGGGAGACGGCGGCGTCCAGACGCTCACGGTCCGCTTCCTCCCGACCGGGGCCTGCTCGCCCTGCGCCGGAGATCTCGCGATCGCGAGCAACGATCCCAACGGCGCCGCCCGCGTGAGCCTCACGGGCGTCGCCCTGATCCCGCCCGAGGCCGAGACGTCGCCGACGTCGCTTCGCGCGGCGCTCGCGACCACCCTCGGTCCGACGGCGATCCACCAGACGAAGACGCTCCGGCTGAGCAACACCGGTGGGAGCGATCTGAACTGGAGCGCCTCGGCCTTGTCCCTGCTCCCGGCGGCGATCAACACCAGCCCATCGCCGGAGACCGGAAAGGACCAGTCGGGGAACCCGAGCGACGTGGCAGCCCAGATGGCGGGCGGTCCCGACGCGTTCGGCTACCGGTTCGCCGACAGCGACGATCCGGTCCAGGGCACGCCGTTCGACTGGATCGACATCTCCTCCACGGGAACGGTCATCCCGTTCACGAAGGACGACGAGAATCTCGGTCCGTTCCCGCTTCCCTTCCCGTTCACCTTCTACGGGAACACGTTCACGTCGTTCTATGCCTGCTCGAACGGATGGATCTCGTTCACGAACACGACCACGAAATTCACGAACACGGGTCTTCCGAACGCGAGCACGGACGCTCCCGAGAACCTGATCGCTCCGTTCTGGGACGACCTCGACGTCCGCAGCAGCGGGCACGTGTACTACCACTACGACGGCGCGCGGTTCGTCGTCGCGTGGGTGAACGCGCCGCACTTCTCGACGGGCGGACCGTACACGTTCGAGATCATCCTCTACCCGAGCGGCACGGTCGACTATCAGTACCTCAGCATGAACGGCACGCGGCTGAACGAGGCGACGATCGGGATCCAGAACCAGACCCGGGACATCGGCCTCCAGGTCGCGTTCAACCAGCCGTACGTGAAGAACAACCTGCGCGTCCGGTTCACCAACCGGCCGGGGTGGCTCACGGTCTCGCCGAATGCCGGCGTGGTGCCGGCGGGCGGCTACGCGGACCTCGCGGTGGGCTTCGACGCGACGGGGCTCGCGGACGGCGGTTACTCGGGCGCGGTGCGGATCCAGAGCAACGACCTCACCAACCCGATCATCGACGTGGAAGCCACGCTGCACGTGGGCGTCGCGGCCGCGCAGGTGGTCATCGATCCGAACACTCTGAACCGCGCCTCGAACGGGAACTGGCTCTCGGCGATGCTCGAGCCGCCGTCGGGCTACGATCCGAACCGGATCCTCACCCCGAGCGTGCTGCTCCAGCGGCAGGTGCCCGTGACCACGGGCGCGCCGGTCAACTACGGAGACAAGGACGCCGACGGGCTTCCGGACGCCGAGTACAAGTTCGGGCGAACCGAGGTCCTGGCGGTGCTTCCGATCGGGAACGCGGTCCCCGTGGAGCTGATCGGTGAAGTCGACGGGGAGACGTGGATCTCCGGCACCGGAACGGTCCGTGTGCTCCCGCCGCGGATGACGCGCACGGCGGGCCTCGGCGAGCAGAAAGGCACCACGACCGATCCGCCGGTCTACTCGATCGGCGCGCGGCTCGATCTCGCGTGGGACGATCCCGACGGCTATCCGGCGACGTCCTACGAGCTCTGGTACTCGGCGGACGGAGGCACCACCTGGAGCGCTGTGGCGAGCGGCATCACCGCACGCACCTACTCCTTCGTGGTCCCCGCCCCGGCGACGGATCAGGGAATGATCGAGCTCGTCGCGGTCGACGACCAGGGGCCGATGGGCTCCTGGAACTCCGACCCGTTCACGGTGCAGCTGACCCCGACGGGCGTGGACGCGGCCGAGACGACGATTCCCAAGGAGTACGGGCTGCGCTTCCTGAGCATGAACCCGGTCGGGCGTGAAGACGTCCGTCTGGAGCTCGGCATCCCGAAGTCGTCTCCGGTCGACGTCCGCGTCTACGACGTGCGCGGCGCGCTCGTTCGGCGCGTCGTGACCCGCGATCTCGCGCCGGGCTTCCACCGCATCCAGTGGAACGGACGGAACGAATCGGGGCGGCCGGTCGGATCGGGGATCTACTTCATGCAGATGAAGGCGGGAGGCAGGACGATCACGGAGCGGTTCGCCGTGGTCCGGTAGCCTCGCGTCGCGACTCGAACAACGAGCCGCCGGGTCCCGCGAGGGGCCCGGCGGTTTCGTTTGCGGTCCGGACCGTCCGGCGAGCTACTTCACGACGGCGAATCGACCCCGGGCCGTCCCTTCGGCGGTCCGGAGCGTGTAGAAATAGATGCCCGACGCGAGGAAATTGCCGTTCTTGTCCCGGCCGTCGATCGCGAGCTTGTGGAATCCGGTGGGAAGGAGTGGAACCGGGATCGCCCGGATGAGCCTGCCGCGCGCATCGAAAACGCGAACCTCCACGGGGCCGGGCCGCGCCGTGCGGAACACCAGCGTGCCCGATGGATTGAGCGGGTTCGGGTAGACGCGCGGCGCCAGCCGGCCCACCCCTTCCCATTTCGCTTCGACCGCCGTCGGCACGCCCGCACCCTGGTTGTAGAGGATGGAGACCGTATTCGCGATCACGTTCGCCGTCACGAGGTCCGGCAGACCGTCCCCGTTCAGGTCGACGATGGCGACGCCGCTGGGGTTCTGCGACGCCTCGAAATCCATCCGCGGGCCGAAACGGCCGTCTCCCAAGCCGGGCAGGACGGAGACGCGGCTCGAGCCCGTGTTGGCCACGGCGAGATCCGGGATGCCGTCGTTCGTGAGATCGCCGGCGGTCACGTACGAGGGGTTGTAGCCGACGTCATAGGAGACGGCCGTTGGAAATGCGCCCGTGCCGTTTCCCAACAGCACGGAGACGGTATTCCCGCTGTTGTTGGCGGTAACCAGGTCCAGATTGCCGTCACCGTTGAGGTCGATCATGCAGAGGCCGCGGGGCCGGCCGGGCACCGGGTACTGGCCCCTCACGCGGAGAATCCCGCTGCCGTCGCCCAGCAGGACCGAAACGCTGTTGCCGAAATTGGCCGTGACGACGTCCGGCTTCGCGTCGTGATTCACATCCCCGATGGCCACGCCGAACGATGGGCTCGTGGTGCTGTCCCGAGGCATGGACTGGAAGGTGCCGCCGCCGCGGCCCAGGTAGACGGAGACCGACCCGAGGTCTCCCGGCGCGCGGTTCCCGGATACAATGTCCGGCGTTCCATCCAGGTTCAGGTCGCCGATCGCCACCGCGAAGGGCGAATTGGCCACTCCCAGGTCGGTACGGGCTCGAAGCGTGCCGTCGCCGTTTCCGATCAGGACGGACAGGGTGTTGCCGCGCCAGTTCGCCGTGACCACGTCCATCGCCCCGTCCCCCGTCAAATCTCCGACGGCGACCGCTGTCGGGCCCAACCCCACGGGGTAATCGGTCCTCTTAAGAGACGGCTCTTCCTTGTTCTTCGACAGGACCGTGATGCTGTTTCCGGTATCGTTGGCGGTGATGAGATCCGGCGTGGCGCCGTTCAGGGTGCCGACGGCGACCGCCCGGGTCCCATAACCCACTCCAACGTCTTCTCTCGTCACGAATCCGCCCGCACCGTCACCGTTGAAGACGAGAATGGCGTCGTTGTACAGGCTCGTCGTCGCCAGGTCGGCCTTGCCATCCCCGTCGAAATCCGCGACGCCGAGCCCATGGGCGACGGTCCCGATCTCGGTGTCGACTCTGGGCTGGAACGCGCCGCTTCCCGTGCCCAGGAGAACGGACAAGGTCATCGTGGTGTACTCGTTCGTCGTGACCAGGTCCACCTTCCCGTCATTGTTCATGTCTGCGATGGCGACCGAGCCGGGGTACCGGCCGGTCGCATAGTGCACCGCCGGCTGGAGAAATCCGGTGCCGTCGTTCAGGAGGATCGATACGTAATGCGAATCGAAACAGGGGACGGCGACGTCGGGCCTCCCGTCACCGTTCACGTCGCCGATCGCGACGTCGTTCGGGCTCACGCCGACAGCGTAGTCGACCCGCGTCTTGTGCGCCGGGCCGCCGCTGCTCGAGAGGAACACGGAGATGGTCCCGTCGATGTAGTTGGCGGTCACGACGTCGGAAATCCCGTCGCCGTCCAGGTCGCCCACGGCCACCTGGATCGGTCCCCCCTCCGTGGCCCGGCTGAAGGCCGGCTCGAAGGCCCCACCGCCCGTTCCGATCAGCACCGAGGTCGTATCGGTGTTGAAGTTCGCGACGACCAGGTCCGCGATCCCGTCTCCCGTCACATCCCCGATGGCAACCGCCTGTGCGCCGACCGTGTAATCGGTCCTCGCCTTGAAGCCTCCCGTTCCGTCGCCCAGCAACACGGAGACGCTCGTGTCGTTCGCCGTCACGATGTCCGGGGTCCCGTTATCGTCCAGGAAGCCCAGAACGATGCCGGAAGGGAATCCGTCGACCGGGAGGTTTGCCTTCAACTGGAACGCATCGTCTCCTGCGATGAGAACGGAAACATCCCCGGACGCGCTGTTCGCGCTCACGAGGTCCGGCAGCTTGTCACCATTGAGGTCGCCCATGGCCATCGCATAGGGCTGCAAGCCAATGGAGTAGGCGCGAGCCGCTCGGAACGAGAGCCCCGCGTCTGCCGCTGCCGGTGTGCTCATCAGGAGCAGGAACGCCATGTGCCAGGGGAGGGATTTCGCTTGGAAGATGGGGGGCATGGAGGACTCCCTATTCCGCGGGCCGCGGATCGCTTGGGAGAATACGCGCCCGGGTCCCATCGTCCTAGTGTCCCGGGGTATACCGACCGCTGCGGCGTCAGCCCCCGAGCTTCTGAAGGGTGGCCGCGTCCACGCGCATGCCGCGCCGCTCCGCCTCCCGGATGTCGGCGAGCCCCCCTGCCTTGTCCCCCGCGCCCGTGCGGGCAGCGCCTCGGTAGAGGTAGTAGGCGGCGACGCGCGGCTCGCCCGGGGGCGCGGCCCGGATCGCCTCGTCGAACGCCGGGATCGCCTCCGGGTACCGGCGAAGCTTCGTGAGCGCGTAGCCGATCGTGCCGAGCTGGAGGTAGTTGTCGGGGCGATCGGGGGCGAGCTCCAGGGCGCGCCGGCTGTCGGGGATCCCCTTCTCGTATTCCCCCAGGTTCACGTAGGCGAGCGCCCGGTTCGCGTAGGCGTCGCGATGCGCGGGATTCAGCTCGATCGCGCGCGAGCAGTCGGCCACGGCTCCGGCGTTGTCGCCCATGTTCAGCTTCAGCGCGCCGCGGTTGTTCCACGAATCCGGCATTCCCGGCTGCAGGGCGAGCGCGCGGTCGAACGCCACGAGCGACGAATCGTTCCGCCCCATCGCCGCGAGCACGTTCGCCTTGTTGAGCCAGATCTTGGCGACGTCGGGATTCAACGCGATCGCCTGGTCGAAGTCGGCGAGCGCCTCGTCATAGCGCTTCTCGTCGTTGTAGTAGAAGTAGCCGCGGTCGTTGTAGGCGTCGGCGATCCGGCCCGGATACTTCGCGATCGTGTCGTTCCAGAGCGTCCCCGAGTTCTGCCAGACGTCGCAGCGCTTCCAGGTCGCGAACGCCGAGACCGGGACGAGGAGCCCGAGCACGACGGCCAGCGCCACGCGCACCGGCGCGCCGCGCGGAAGGCGCTCGCGCGGCTCGTCGAGCCACCAGGCCAGGGCGACGAAGAGGCCGATGTAGGCGACGTAGGTGTAGCGGTCGGCCATGACGGCGCCGCCGATCGAGAAGAACTGGAGGACGAGGACGATGTTGATGAAGAAGAACGCGAGCCCGAAGAGGACGACGCGGTTGTTCCGGAAGAGCCAGATGAGCGCGGGGATCACGACGACCGCCACGGCCAGCGTGACGTAGTACTCGGGGCCGATCGCGCCGCGCGCGAGGCTCGGGTAGGGATAGATCGCCGAGAGACGCATCGGCAGGAAGAGCTTCACGACGTACATGACCACGCCGTACGCCGCGAAGAGAGCCTTCTGGAAGGGCCCCCAGTGCTCGGTGATCGCGCCGCTCGCCCGCTGGATCTGCAGCGTCACGACCCCGTCGATCAGGGCGACGAGCAGGAAGGGCGCCTTCTCGAGCCAGACCGCGCGCGTGAAGCGGCGCTTCCGGAACCAGTCGATCGCGATCAGCGTGAGCGGGAAGACGACCGCGGCGGGCTTCGCCGCGACCGAGAGCACGAAGAGGGCGAGCGCGCCCCAGAGCCAGGCGGGCTGCTTCCGGTCGACGTGGCGCAGGTAGGCGATCAGCCCCGCGAGGTAGAAGAAGGCGTAGAGGACGTCCTTCCGCTCGGCCACCCAGGCCACCGACTCCACGTGCATCGGATGGATGCCGAAGAGCGTCGCCGCGACGACCGGCGTCCAGCGCCGCCCGCGCGCGAGCCCGCGCACGAAGAAGAAGACGAGCGCCGTGTTCGCGACGTGGAGGAGGAGGCTCGTCCAGTGGTAGGCGCGGGGATCGAGCCCCGCGAGCCGGTAGTTCAGGACGAACGACCAGATCGTGAGCGGATGCCAGTTCCCCGCCACCGGCGTCGTGAGCACCGCGTGGGCGTCGGGATGCGCGACGAGCGGGTTCTCGGTGACGTAGAAGTTGTCGTCCCAGTTCGTGAACGCGTTGTCGAGCGCCGGGATGTAGACGAGGAACGTGAGCGCGAGGATCGCAGCGAGCCAGACCGGCCAGGGGAGGCCGAGGAGCGGCGTTGCGTGCGCGCCCGCAGCCCTCCCGCTCGCCGCATGCGGCGGTCCGGGTCGCGGAGATCCTCCCTCTCGGAGCGCGCCTCCGCCCCGGTGCCTCCTGCTCGGGCTCACGCGCGAGCCGCCTCGGTCGCTGCGGCGGCACGCCGCCGCAGGTTCATCGGGAAGTGCGCCGACCGCGCGATCCCCCACCGCGCGAGCGCGAACTCGAGCGCGGTCCCCACGCAGCCGAATCCGTAGCGGATGCTCCGCGCGAAGTTGATCGAGGAGGCGTCGGCGGCGTAGCGCGTGGGGCAGGAGACCTCGGCCACCAGGTACCCGGCCCAGATCACCTGCGCGAGCATCTGGTTGTCGAAGACGAAGTCGTCCGAGTTCTGGTCGAGCGGCAGCGACTCGAGCACCCGGCGCGAGAAGGCGCGGTATCCGCTGTGGTACTCGGAGAGCTTCGCGCCGAGGAAGAAGTTCCCGATCAGGGTGAGGACGCGGTTCGCGGCGTAGCGCCAGAGCGGCATCCCGCCCTTCAGCGCATATCCGCCCAGGATGCGTGAGGCAACGACGCAGTCGTAGAGCCCCGAACGGATCAGCGAGACCATGGCCGGGATGAGCTTCGGCGTGTACTGGTAGTCGGGGTGGACCATGATGATGATGTCGCCCCCTGCCTCCAGCGCCGCACGATAGCAGGTCTTCTGATTCCCTCCGTACCCCAGGTTCCGCTCGTGGACCACGACCTTCGCGCCGGGGAGCTCGCGCGCCACCTCCACCGTGTGGTCGCGGCTCTGGTCGTCCACGACGATCACGAGGTCGACCACGCCCTGGGCCATCACCTCGTCGTAGGTCTTCCGGAGGGTGGCCTCGGCGTTGTAAGCGGGCATCACGACGACGACTTTGGAGGGGGGCACGGGCCAAGAGTAACGGGTTTGAGGCCTGGCTGCCAGCCGGGCGCGCCGGAGGCCCGCGCCCGGAAACGTGGAATTCGATGTTGCGGGTCTTTCCAAGTCAGGCGCACAATTTTCGGGCTGTTAAGGGTTTTGCCGTCCGCCCTTCCTTGCGGGGAAGGTTTCGATAGATCGAAGGTTCCAATGGCCCCGAATCGCATCCGCGTTCTCGTTCCACTCGTCGCTCTCCTCCTCGTTTCCTGCAGCGAGAAGCAGGCGACCGCGCCCAAGGTTCCCGATACCGGCGGCACGCCGCCGCCGGCCACGGACACCACGCCGCCCACGGTGACCCAGACCACGCCCGCTGATCACGCGACGGGCGTCGATCGCGGGATCGTGATCCGCGCCACGTTCTCGGAATCGATCGCGGCGAACAGCGCGACCGGTCAGACCTTCCTGGTCACCGGTGACACGCCGGTTGCCGGTACCGTCTCGGCCTCGGGCTCCACCATCCTCTTCACCCCTGCGGCTCCGCTCCAGGGGAGTCACGCGTACACGGCGACGATCACGACGGGAGTCCGGGACCCTGCGGGGAACGCCCTGGCCCAGAACTACACCTGGTCGTTCACCACGATCGGCCAGGCGCCTGTCGCGAACGCCGGACCCGACCAGACGGTCAAGTCCGGGGACAACGTGGCCCTCGACGGCAGCGGCAGCGTCGACCCCGACGGGTATCCGCTCACGTACACATGGACGCAGACCGCCGGTCCCGACGTGACCGGAGGCGCCCACACGCTGACCGGCGAGCGCCCGGGCTTCGTGGCTCCCTCCCAGACCACCACGATCACGTTCAGCCTGGTGGTCGACGACGGGCACATGCCGAGCACCCCCGACTCCGTTTCGATCTTCGTCAACTTCACGCCGCCGCCCGACACCACCCCGCCGGAGGTGCTGTCGACCGACCCGGCCGCCGACGCCACCAATGTGGATAGCGGCACGGCGATTCGTGCCACCTTCTCGGAGTCCGTGGCGCCGGGCAGCGTCACCACGGGGACCTTCCAGCTCTCGGGCCCGGGCCCCGTCTTGGGGACGGTGACCGCGTCGGGCTCGACCGCCATCTTCACGCCTTCGTCCCCGCTCCAGGGGCAGCAGACCTACACGGCCACGCTCACGACCGGCATCACGGACCTTGCCGGAAACGCGCTCACCCAGAACCATGTCTGGACGTTCACGACCGTGAACCAGGTGCCGATCGCGAACGCGGGCCCCGACCAGACCGTCGAGACCGGCGCGAGCGTGACCCTCGACGGGAGCCTGAGCAACGACCCCGACGGCCACGCTCTCACGTACGCGTGGACGCAGACGTCGGGGATCGACGTGACCGGCGGATTGGGGACCTTCACGGGGGCTTCGCCGAGCTTCACCGCGCCCTCGTCCTCGACCACGATCGTCTTCAGCCTCGTCGTGAACGACGGCGTTTCCTCGAGCACGCCCGACCTCGTCCAGATCACGGTCCATCAGACGCTGACCGGCATCTTCGCGAGCCCGAACGGGAGCGACTCCAATCCCGGCACGAGCGCCGCGCCGCTGCGGACGGTGGCGGCCGCGATCGCCGCGGCAACGTCGAACGCCGTCGCCAGCGTCTACCTCGCCGGCGGCACGTACACGCAGGATCAGTTCGTCCTCGCCTCGGGCGTGAACCTCATCGGCGGTTACGATCCGACGTTCCAGACGCGCGACCCCGCCACATACGTGACCACGCTCTCGGGCGGAACCACCGCGCTCGTTGGGAATGGCGTGAGCAACGTCCGCGTGGATGGCGTCACGATCCGGAGCGCCGACGCCACGGGTGCGGGCCAGTCCTCCTACGCCGCGTTCCTCCAGGGCGCGAGCGGAGTGACGTTCCACGGCTGCACGCTGGTGGCCGGAAACGGCGGCGCCGGGACCGCGGGCTCGCTGGGCTCGGTCGGGGCTGCGGGCGCCATCGGCGCCGATGGCGGAGCGAGCGGCTGCCCCGACGTGAACGCGGCGGGAGCGGGCGGAGACGGAGGGAGCGGGCAGCCGAATGGAGGCGGCGCGGGCGGGAGCGGCGGAAACCTCACCTCGTCCTTCGTCGCGCAGGTCGGGCAACAGGGCTCGGGCCCGTCCGGCGGAGCGGGCGGCATTGCCGGAACGCCAAGCACGAAGGGAAAGCGCAACGGCGGACCGGGGTCGGCCGGCGGCGCCGGATCTCCGGGGACCGATGGAGCCGCGGGGGCCCCGGTCGGCTCCCTGAGCGCCTCGGGCTACGCGCCTGCAAACGGCGGGGACGGCGGCAGTGACGGAACCGCGGGCAGCGGCGGTGGGGGCGGAGGCGGATCGAGCGGCACTTCCTCCGGCGGCGCTGGAAATGGCGGTGGCGGCGGGGGAGGCGGCGGCGCGCCCGGTGCCGCGGGCACGGCGGGCACGGGCGGCGGCGGATCGTTCGCGATCGCGCTCGTCGGCTCGTCCAATGTCGTCGTCGACTCCTGCACGCTGGACACCGGCTCCGGCGGTGCGGGAGGCTCCGGTGGCGCCGGAGGAAACGGCGGATCGGGCGGTGGCGGCGGAACCGGCGGTCAGGCGTGCAAGCAGGACGTCGGCGTCGGCGGAACCGGCGGGGGCGGAGGCATGGGCGGCCGCGGCGGCGACGGCGGCGGCGGCGGCGGAGGCCCCACGATCGGGATCCTCTACGACGACACGAGCACCTTGAGCGAGAGCGGGAACAGCTACGCGCTCGGCACTCCGGGCTCCGGCGGAACGAGCGCGGGCCACCCCGGATCGGCGGGCGCGGCGCAGAACGTGCTCCGGCTCACGGCGCCTGCGGCGGCCCGGACCGGCACGACGGCCGCGCGGGTCAGCGCGCTCCGTAAGTAGCGGACGACGAGGAAAGGGTCGCGCCGAGGGTCAGGTCTCCGGGCATGCCCCCCGGGAACCGGCGCTCGATCGCGGCCTGGATGATCCCGCTCCGATTCCCCGGGTCGGGATGCGTGCTCAGGAACTCCGGCTGGCGGCTCGTACCGGTCGCCTCGCTCAGGATCCGCATCACCTGGATGAGCGCGCGCGGATCGTAGCCCGCCTCGGACATGAAGCGCACGCCGAGCGTGTCGGCCTGGATCTCGTCGTGACGGCCGTACCGCAGCGAGACCATCTGCGCGACGAACGCCGCCATGGCCGCCGATCGCTCACCGCTGTTCTGATCGTTCGCGCCCGCCACGCCGGCCGCCCCGATCAGCCCCTGCGCCAGCCGGCTCCGCGCGATCTGCTCCGCCGTGTGGCGGCCGACCACGTGGCCCACCTCGTGCCCCAGCACGCCCGCGAGCTCCGCCTCGTTCTCGAGCCGGTCGAGGAGGCCGCGCGTGATGAAGACCGGCCCCCCCGGAAGCGCGAACGCGTTCACGGTCTGGGGATCGGAGAGCGCATAGAAGTGGAACTGATACGGCGTGCCATGGGCCTCGCTCCCCTGAACCACGTGCTCCCCGACCTTTTGCACGAGGCGCTGCACCTCGTCGCTCGGGTCGAGCCCGCCCATCTGCTCGGCCATCTGCGGCGCCGACTGGAGCCCGAGCGCCACCTCCTGGTCGGTGTCCATGGTGATGTGCTGCGTCGCTCCGGTGATCGGGTTCTGCTGGCGAACCGAGTAGTAGCTGATCAGCGAGATCGCTGCGATCAGCAGGCCGAGCAGGAGATGTCCTCGTCGCATGGCGCGTTCCTCCCTCGTTCGGACCGCGGCATGCGGCCGAAAGAGCCTTGGGCATTGCAAGGAGAGCGCCAGAGCGTCGTGGATGGTTAATACCGGGTCGCGGCGGGCAGGGAGATAGCGGCTACGGGTATCGCAGGGACGGAAAGGGCTATGGACTTGCGGCCGCGCGTCGGGACCGGGTCGTGGAGCGGACGGGAACGAGCGCGACGGCGCTGCTCCGCCTCCAGGCCTCGGCAAGGTCCGTCGCGATGAGCGAGGCCACGCCGGCGTCGCCCCAGTACCCGGTGTGGGAGAGCGGGTTCCATCGCGTCAGCCAGGACCCCACGTCGACGGCGCGGTCTTCCGCGACCGCCTCCGCGTAGCGCGCGTTGACCGGCTTCAAGGGGTAGCCGATCACGTCGTCGGGGTCGTAGAGGTTCACCCAGCGCGCCCGGAGGTCGGGATGGTGGCGCGCGAGGCGTCTCGCCGGGAGAGAGACCGGCACGCCGAAGCCCGGATAGCGCAGGCTCCAGAGCGCGATCGGACTTCCCATCGTGTAGACGAGAGAGACGGTCTCCCCGCGCTCGAGCGGCGTCGATCCGATCCGCGCCCGGACCTCGGGGGCCATGTAGCTCTTCCGCGGCTTCAGGAGATCGTAGAGATAGTTGCTCGCGATCACCGTGCCGAGGCTGTGCCCGATGACGCAGAGAGGGGCGCGCGCCCCGGCCCGCTCGGCGAGGCGGGCGAACGTGGACGCGACCTCCGCATGGATCGCGTCGTACGCCGAGCGGTCGGACTCGGTTGGCTGGTAGGCGATCGCGTCGGCGGCGAAGTCGAGCATGAAGTGACGAAGCGCTTCCCAGCGCAGAGCGTTCCCGCCGGCGGCCGCCGGGCTGCCGTTTGGGGCCGGGCCGCGCGCGACTCCCTCGAAGATCCCGCTCCGATGACTCATGACCTCCGCTGCCTCGAATCGTGACCAGAGCCGGTCCTCCGAGGGCTGGAGCGCGCCGCTCCAGTTCACCTCTTCGAAGACGACCTGGGTGGCGGGAACGGAGCACTCGTCTCGGATCGTACGGACGAAGCGCGCGGCGATCGCGTCCGCGAGCGGACGCGAGTAACCCGGCTCGGTGCGGCCGATGCCGTGGAGGAAGGCAACTGCGATCGGGTGGCTCATGGTATCGGGACAAGTATCGGCGGGCGCTCCGAAGACTTGAGCGCTCGAGTCCGGGTGTCCGGGCCCCGAACCCGTCTCGCGGAGAACCGCCAGCTCGATTTCTGGGTCCCGGGACGAGTTCAGCAACCAGTTGTCATGACGAAGAGTCAGAACTCGCCGTCAGAACTCGTTCCAGAGCGAGTCGGCGTGGCGCCGCTCGATCTCTGTCCGTAGACCTGCGTGAATTCGGCGCCGTAGAAGAAGATCAGCGCCGAGTAGTAGACCCACACGAGAAGCACCACGAGCGAGCCCGCGACGCCGAACGCTGATCCCACGTTGGCCTTCCCGAGATAGAAGCCGATGGCCGCCTCCCCCGCCACGAAGAGAACAGCGGTGACGAGCCCGCCGACCCAGGCCTCCCGCCAGCGCACGATCGCCGAGGGGATGAAGCGGAACATGAGCCCGAAGAGCGCGGCGAGCACGGCGGTGGAGACGAAGAAGTTGACCACGCCCCAGAGCGCCGTGCCGCCGGGGAGGCTTCGCGCGAGATAATCGCCGAGCGCAGCGAGGAGCGCGTTCACGGCGAGTGAAACCACGAGCAGGAACGCAGCGCACATGAGGACCACGATCGAGAAGACGTTGTCCTTGAGCCAGCCCCTCACGCCCCCGCCTTTCTTCGCGCGCACGTTCCAGATCGTGTCGAGCGTGTCCTTGAGGTGGCCGAACACTCCCGAGGCCCCGAGCAGGAGACTCCCCACGCCGACGAGGGTCGCGGTCGTGCTGCGCCCCTCCTGGTTCATGTGGACCAGGAGGTCGCGGATCGCGGCGGTTCCCTCGGCGCCGAAGAGCTGCTGGAGGGTGGAGAGAAGTCGTCCCTGCACCGACTCGCGCCCGAAGATCAGCCCGGCGATCCCGATCACGAGCAGGAGCAGCGGAGGCACCGAGAAGACGGTGTAGTAGGCGAGCGCCGCTCCGAGGCGATCGGCGCGGTCGCGTTTCCAGTCCTGGAAGGCGGCCCAGAAGAGCCGAGCGATGCGTCCCAACAACGAAGCGCTCCTTCCCCCACCGATCGGATGAGGGTAAGGAGCGCTTGGACGACGCGAAAGCGGAATCGAGCCCTGGGCAACCTCTCTTCTACTTCTACTACTTCAATATTGTGAACCTCCCCTGGGACGACGCCTCGGACGCGTCGATGCGGTAGAAGTAGACTCCGGAGGCCAGCGGCGACCCCGTCTCCGAGCGTCCGTCGATCCGGACCTCGTGGCGGCCCGCGGCCGTCTCGGCGTCATACGCCGTCCGGACCAGGCGCCCCGCCAGGTCAAAGACCTGGACACGCACCCGTCCTGCCTTCGACGTCTGGAACGACAGCACCGCCTCGGGATTCAGCGGATTCGGCGCGATCGAGGCGGCGAGCTGCCCCGACCCGTTCACGACCTCGATCGAGAGGTCGCCGGTGAAGGACCCGCCGGTCATCAGATTTCCGCGAACCGTGACCGTCACCGTGTTCGTCCCCGCCGGGAAGCCGAGGCTGGCGAAATCGGATACGGCGAAGCAGACCTCGAGATCCGGCACACCGTTGCCGTCGGTGTCCGAAATCACCGCTCCCTTCGAGGCGAGGGCGTTCACGAAGGCGCCGTTGTACCCGAGCTGAACCGTGGAGAGGTCGACGTTTTCGAGCAGGAAGTCTCCGGCGATCGGCTCGACCTGGGCGCACCAGGTCCGTCCGGACTGCGCGCTCGCGATCCGAATTCTCCGGAACCGGTTCTTCGCGACGAAGACCCGTGCCTGGACCTGATTCTGGATCGTGACCGGCGCCGTGTCGGAGCCGGTGAGGAATCCGTCGGAGACGGTGAGCGTGGCCGTGTACGACCCCGCCACCGCATACGTGTGCTGCGGCGTCGGACCGACACCGGTGGCGCCGTCTCCGAACGCCCAGGAGTAGGCGAGCTGGTCGCCGTTCGGGTCGGACGACCCCGTCCCGTCGAACGCGATCTGCGCGTGCACCAGCCCCGAATAAGGACCGCCCGCCTCGGCGACCGGCGGCAGGTTGGTGCCGCTCTGGCTGACGGTGATCTGGGTGGTGGCCGAGCCGCTCAACGCATTCGTGGCCGTGAACACGACGTTGAAGACGCCGGTCTGGCCCGGTGTCGGAGTCCAGTCGAACGTGCCCGAGGTGTGCGACGCGTTCGTGCTGAACGTCGATCCGACCGGGGCGCCATACGTGCCGAACGAGACGATCGCGTCGCCGTCCGGATCGATGGCGGTCACGGTGAATTCGATCAGGGTTCCCACCGCGCCCGACACCGAGAGGGGCGCCGTGACGACGGGAGCGCGATCGAAGCAGGCGACGTAGACATTGGTGGTTCTGGCGCCGGTCATGCTATTCGCCGCTGTGAACGTGAAGTTCCAGCTCCCCTCGGAGCTGAAGGAAGGTGTCCAGCTGAAGGTGCCCGACGTGTTCGTGGCGTTCACGGTGAAGGAGAAGTTCGTCGACGGCACCGGGTACACGGTCAGACTGGAAATGGCGTCCCCGTCGGGATCGGAGGCGGAGACCGTGAAGGTCAGGTTGCTGAGCGGACAGACCGTCAGGAAACCCGGCGCGGTGACGACCGGGGCGCGGTCGACGTTGGAGATCGAGAACGTCGTGGTCGCCGATCCAGTGAGCGTCGCCGTCGCGGTGAACGTCACGGCGTACGTGCCGGCCTGGTCGTATCCGGGCGTCCAGGCGAACGTCCCCGACGTGTTCGTCGCGTCGGTCGTGAACGCCGCGCCGGCCGGAAGGGGCGAGGCGGCGAGCTGGACGATCGGCTCGCCGTCCGGAGTCGAAGCGGTCACCACGAACGTGATAGGTGTCCCTTCCGGTCCCGAGACCGTGGCCGGGGCGGCGACGACCGGGGTCGCGGAGCAGGCGCCGACGTCGATCGCGGTGCTGGCTGAGCCGGAGAGCGCGTTCGCGGCCGTGAACGTCACGTTGTAGGAGCCTTCCTGCCCCGAAGCGGGGGTCCAGGCGAAAGTCCCCGAGGTCAGGGCAGCGTTCGTCACGAACGTGGCGCCCGAGGGGATCGGAGCCGCCGTGAGCGACGTGATCGGGTCGCCGTCCGGATCGGACGCGATGACGTCGAACGAGAGCGCGCTGCCTGCGCAGGTCGAGACGCTCGCGGGCGCCGACACGACCGGCGCGTGCGGCACGTCACGGACCGTGATGTACGTCGTCCCCGAGCCGATCTGCAGGTTCATGGCCACGAACGTCACCCGGTAGAGCCCCGCCTGACTGAACGTCGGGAGCCAGGAGAACGTTCCGAACTGCTTCGCCGCGTCCACCGTGAAGATGGCGTTCGCCGGGAGCGCGGACGTGTTCCAGGCGGTGATCGCCTCGCCGTCCGGATCGGAGGCGCTCACGGTGAACGTAAGGAGCGCCTGCTCGTCGGTCGAGGCGGTCGGCGGCGCGTTCACGACGGGCACGGAATTCCCCGCCGCGTAGATCTGAAGGAAAACCGTGGCGGAGCCGGAGAGCGAATTCGAGGCGGTGAAGGTGACGTTCGTCTGTCCCGCCGCCGACGGAGTCCACTGGAACGTGCCCGACGTGTGCGTGGCGTCCGACGTGAACGTCGCTCCCGAGGGAAGCGGCGATCCGGTGAGCGAGGCGATGGCGTCGCCGTCGGGATCCGAGGCCAGCAGCACGAAGCTCACGGGCACCCCGGCGTTACCGTAGACGCCGGTGGGCGCGAGCACGACGGGGGCCCGGTCCTGGGCGTGCGCGACGAGCGGGAGCAGGAACAGGGCGGCGATCGCCGCGGCGGAAGCGAGCAGGCAGGCTCGCGGGGAGCGGATCATGGGGGGGGCCATTCCTTTCCGGACTCCGTGTCCTCGGTCGAGGTGGAGCTGTGGAGGGCCCATGCGCGACGGGGGGAGAACGGCTCGAGGTCGAGTCGGCGCGGTCACGGATGTTCCCTCTTGCCTGGGCGGCGAAATGCGCCCGATCGCAGGCTACACCTCCCGGGGTCCGGAAGGCAACCGGCCTTCGTGGATCGCCCGGATCGTTTCCAGGCTGTCGGCCTGGTCCGCCGTCTTGTCCGGACGGTAGCGCTTCACCCGCGCGAAGCGGAGCGCGAGGCCGGCAGGATAGTGTGGGCTCTCCTGCACGTCGTTGAACGCGACCTCGACCACCTGCTCGGGACGAAGCTGCACCGTGTAGCCGTCGGTGGCGACGGCGAGCTCCTGGAAGCGCTTCGTCTGCCAGGCGAGCATCTCGTCGGTCATCCCCTTGAACGTCTTCCCGAGCATGACGAATCCGCCGGAAACGGGATCGCGCGCGCCGAGGTGGATGTTGCTGAGCGTTCCCGCGCGCCGGCCGTGCCCCCACTCCGCTGCGAGCACGACGAGGTCGAGCGTGTGCGCCTCCTTCACCTTGAGCCACGAGAAGCCGCGACGGCCGGCTTCGTAGGGGGCGCCGGGCGCCTTCGCCATGAGCCCTTCGTGGCCCCGGGCGAGCGCCTCGCGCAGGAACGCGTCGGCGGTGGCGGGGTCCGCGGTGAGGCGGCGCGGCACGGCGAGCCCGGGCGCGAGGAGCTCGAGCGCGCCGAAGCGCTCGCGGCCGGGCGCGTCGAAGAGGTCTTCGCCATCCATGCGGAGGACGTCGAAGAAGAAGGGCGTGAGCGGAAGCTCCGCGCGGAGCTTCTCGACGTCGAGGCGACGGCCGAAGCGGCGCATCGTGACCTGGAAGGGATGCGGGCGCCCATCCTCGCGGAGCGCGATCGCCTCGCCGTCCAGGATGAGCTCGCGCGCGGGGAGCGCGCGCGCCGTCTCGACCAGCTCGGGGACCGCGACCGTCACGTCGTTCATCCGGCGCGAGAAGACGCGAACCTCATCGACCTCCTTGTGGACCTGCACGCGCGCGCCGTCGAGCTTGTACTCGAGCGCCGCCTCGCCGAGCCGCTCGAGCGCGGCGTCGAGATCCTCGGCCGGCTGCGCGAGCATCGGCTGGATCGGGCGGAACATCTCGACCCGGAACCGCGCGAGCGCTCCGCGTCCCTCATGGAGCACCGCGCGCGCGACCGCCTCGGGATCGCCCGAGAGCATCGTCGCGCGGCGGATCTCGGCCGCGGGAATGTCCGTCGCCCTGGCGAGCGCCTCCTCCATCACGCCGGCGAGCGCTCCCTGGCGGAGCTCGCCGAGGAGCATGCGCGCGAGGAAGTCCTGCTCCCCCGCCGTCGCGCGCGCGAAGAGATCGGCGAGCCGGCGGCGGCGCTCCCCGGCCGAGCCCGCGCCGGCGAGGGCGGCGACACGCGCGAGCGCGTCGTCCGTCGCGGCGAGCGTGAGCGAGGGCTCGGCGGCCGCCGCTTCCCCGCGCACGCCGTAGACCGCGGCGCCTCCGATGCCGAGCCGCGCCTGCCTCGGATGACCCGAGAGATAGGCCACACCGATCTCGATCTCGTCGCCCTGGAGGCGCCGGAGGAGCGCCGCGAGGAGCGAGGCCTTGGTGGAGCGCGCGCCGGTCGCGGCGACGTCGCGCGAGGCGCTGGCGAGCTCGGCGAGGAGCATCGAGAGATTATACGTCGCTCCGTTTGACCTCCTCCCCTGTCCGGAGTAGCGTCTACGTGGGGTGGGACACAAGGAGGTTCCATGATCCGGTGGCTTCGGATCGCTCTCGCCGCGTGCCTGCTCCTCGCCCCGACCTCCGCGCGCGCCTTTCCGATCCGCATCGACTTCACCTTGAATCGCTCGTACGCATTTCTGCCGCCGGAGGACCGCACCCCGGCGTACGGGTCCGGCTGGTTCATCCTCGACACCGACCTGCTCACGCAGAACGGCGCCGCCACGTACACGCTGCCCGCCCTTGTCCTCGAGGATTTCCACATGAGCTACGGGAGCGACCAGTGGCGTCTCCCCGATCTCGGCTCGCTCCATGTCGACTGGAATCCGGCGATCCCGATGGATCGGCTCTACCAGGCTGATTGGGGACCGTTCTGCGGGTGGAGCCTGGCCGGGAGCGACTGGTGGATCCATGGCGGCGACCGGCCGACGTTGGCGGGCGGTTATCTCGACGCCGAATACGTCGACGTGATGTGGAATATCTCGCCGGTCGTGCTCGCGATGCCCGAGCCTCCGAGCGGAGTATTCCTGCTCCTTGGGCTCCTGGCGATCGGGCTCATGAGCCGGCGTCGGAGGCCCGCGACGGGACCGGCCGTCTGAGGTACGATCGCGGGGCATGTCCGAGCCCGCGGCTCCCATCGAGCTGGACGGCGTCCTCAAGCGCTTCGGCGAAACCACGGCGCTCGATCTCCCGCGCCTGACGGTCGCGCCGCGGACCACCCTCGCCGTGGTCGGTCCGAGCGGGTGCGGGAAGAGCACCCTCCTCCGCCTCGTCGTGGGCCTCCTCGCCCCCGACCGCGGCACCGTCCGTGTCGCCGGCGTTCCCATGACGCCCGCGACACGCCCCGCGCTCCTCCTCCGGATCGGCTACGTCATCCAGGAAGGGGGCCTCTTCCCCCATCTCACAGCGGCCGCCAACGTCACGATCGCGGCCGAGGACCGGGGCTGGCCGCGCGAGCGCCGCGAGGCGCGCCTCGGCGAGCTGCTCGAGCTCACGCAGATGCCGCGCGCGCTCCTCGCGCGCCACCCAGCCGAGCTGAGCGGCGGTCAGCGGCAGCGCGTCGCGCTCATGCGCGCCCTGATGCTCGACCCCGAGGTGGTGCTTCTCGACGAGCCGCTCGCCGCGCTCGATCCCATGATCCGCGCCGACCTCCAGCGCGATCTCCGCCGCGTCTTCGAGCGCCTCCACAAGACGGTCCTCTTCGTGACCCACGACGTCGGCGAGGCCACGACGGTGGGCGACGAGATCGTCGTGATGCGTGACGGGAAGATCGTCCAGCGAGGCGGATTCCGCGACCTCATCGAGCGCCCGGCCGATCCCTTCGTGACCGCGTTCCTCACGGCGCAGCGGCCGGCCGCGTGGAGCGGAGCGTGAGCCGCCGCGCCGCCCCCACATCCGTCGCGGCCCGCGCGCTCGTGGCCGCCCTGTGCCTCGCGCCCATCGCGACCCGAGCGCCCGCGGCGGCTGCCGCCGGCCGAGGCGTCACGATCGGCTCGAAGGCCTTCGCCGAGTCGTGGATCCTGGGCGATGCGCTCGCCTCGGAGATGCGCGCCGCCGGCGTGCCGCGCGTGGAGCACCGGCGGAACCTGGGCGGAACGGAGATCGTCCTCCAGGCGCTCCGCTCGGGCGACGTCGACGTCTATCCCGAGTACACGGGGACGATCCAGGAAGTGATCGTGAAGAGCCCGGGCACGACCGATCCGGAGGCGATGCGGCGCGCCCTGGCCGCGCTCGGTCTCGGGATGAGCGATCCGATCGGATTCGACGACAGCTACGCGGTCGCGGTCACGCCGGCGGCGGCCGAGCGCTACGGCCTGCACACCATCTCCGACCTCGCGAAACACCCCGAGATTCGGCTCGGGCTCACGCACGAGTTCCTGGGTCGTGCGGACGGCTTCCCCGGCCTCGCCGCGCGCTACGGCCTCTCGAACCGGAACGTGACCGGGATCCAGCACGAGCTCGCCTATGCGGCGCTCATGAGCGGCAGGATCGACGGAACCGACATCTACACGACCGACGCCCAGATCGAGCGGCTCGGGCTCCGCATCCTCGAGGACGACCGGCGATTCTTCCCGCGCTACGATGCGGTCTGGCTCTACCGGATCGACCTCGCGCGGCGCGAGCCGCGCGCGATGCAGGCGATCCGACGGCTCACGGGGACCATCGACCGGGCGCGAATGATCCGCGCCAACGCGCGGGTGGTGCTCGGGGGTGTGAGCGCGGAGATGTCGGCGGACTCGCTTCTGGACGAGATTGGGGCGCCGGCAGCGGGCGGCGCCGGGGCGCCTGGAAACGCGGGTGCGTCGGGAGTCGTACCCGTTTCGCGCGCCGGCACCAGCCGCGCGATCTCGATTGCGCGGAATACGGCGCAGCATCTGAAACTAGTGGCGCTCTCTCTTCTAGCCGCTGTTCTCATCGGCATTCCCCTCGGCATCGCCGCCGCGCGCTCGCGCTGGATCGGCGGCACGGTGCTGGCCGTGACCGGCCTCGCGCAGACCATCCCCTCGCTTGCGCTCCTCGCCGTGCTCATCCCACTCCTCGGGATCGGCGTGCTCCCGGCACTGGTCGCGCTCTTCATCTACAGCCTTCTGCCGATCGTCCGGAACACGTACGTGGGCCTCACCACCATCCCCCCGCCGCTCCTCGAATCGGCCTCCTGCCTCCCTCTTTCCGGCCGCACCCAGCTCCTCCGGATCCGCCTCCCGCTCGCCGCGCCCGCCATCCTGGCCGGCATCCGGACGAGCGCCGTGATCAACGTGGGGTCGGCCACGCTGGCCGCCCTGATCGGCGCCGGAGGCCTGGGGGAGCCGATCCTGACCGGCATCCAGCTCCGCCGGACCGACCTGATCCTGGAAGGGGCGGTCCCGGCAGCCCTCCTCGCCCTCCTCGTGGAGCGGGGGTTCGATTGGATCGAACGGTTGGCCGTCCCGAGAGGGCTCCGGCCGGCGGCTTCGGCCCGCCGGGGGTTGGGGAGACAGGCCCCGCCCGATTCGTCTAGAATCGGGGGCGATTCCACCCTGGAGGCTGACCATGACAAGCACGCTCCGATCGAGCGAAACCCCTGAAGTCCTCGCGGCCCGGATGGCGGACGCCCGGGCGCGCACCGACGAGATCTTCAAGATCGTGAGCCCCGACGCGCTCTACGAGCGGGCCATTCCCGAGCGCCACCGGCTCGCCTTCTATCTCGGACACGTCGAGGCGTTCGACGGCAACCTGCTCCGGCAGGCCTGGGACCTCGCCTCGTTCAATCCTGTCTACGACAAGCTCTTCGCCTTCGGCATCGACCCCGTCGACGGCGCGCTCCCGAGCGAGGCCGCCGAGGTCTGGCCGCGGCCCGAGCCGATCCGGTCGTACAACGGCCGCATCCGCGAGGCCGTCGATGAATGCCTCGCCGGCAAGCGCCCGCTCGCCGCCGGGCACGACGCGGCGACGATCCTCAACATGGCGATCGAGCACCGCCTCATGCATGCCGAGACGCTCGCCTATCTGATCCATCAGCTCCCCTACAAGGTGAAGCACGGGAAAGGGGATCCCCCCGCGCCGAAAGCCGCGGCCGGGGATCTCACGCGGAAGCTCCGCATCCCCGCCGGGAAGGCGACGCTCGGTCGGACGCGCTCGTCCGGCGTCTTCGGCTGGGACAACGAATTCCAGGAGAAGGCTGTCGACGTGCCGGCGTTCGACATCGATGCCCACAAGGTCACGAACGGCCAGTTCGAGAAGTTCGTCGAGGCGGGCGGCTACGAGAACAAGTCGTACTGGACCCCCGAGGACTGGGCCTGGAAGGAAGAGCAGAAGCTGAAGCATCCGTTCTTCTGGTCGAAGAAGGGCAAGGGCTGGAAGTACCACGGCATGTTCGCCGATTCCGATCTCTCCCCGAATGCGCCGGTTTACGTGAGCCACGCGGAGGCCGCCGCGTACGCGCGCTGGACCGGCCGCGCGCTCCCGACCGAGGGGCAGTTCCACCGCGCCGCCTACGGCACTCCGACGGGCGAGGAGCGCGAGTATCCGTGGGGGAACGAGCGCCCGGCCGAGAAGCACGGCAACTTCGACTTCCACCGCTGGGATCCGACGCCGGTCGGGTCGTATCCCGCGGGGGCGAGCGCATTCGGCGTGCAGGAGCTGGTCGGAAACGGCTGGGAGTGGACTTCGTCGGTGTTCGAGCCGTTCCCGGGCTTCGAGGCGCACCCCTTCTACAAGGGCTACTCGGCCGACTTCTTCGACGGGAAGCACTACGTGATGAAGGGGGGCTCGCCCCGGACCGCCGCGTGCATGCTGCGGCGGAGCTTCCGGAACTGGTTCCAGCCGCGCTACCCCTACGTCTACGCGTCCTTCCGCACGGTCGGAGTGTGACGCGCGGGAGCGGCGGCGGAGCGGGGCGCGCCGCTCCCGGCACCACCGGGGGGCTCGACGCCGGGCTGATCGCGGCGATCCGTGCCGGACTTTCGGGGCCCGGTCCGAAGACCCTCCCGCCGGCCCTCCTCTACGACGAGCTCGGGACCGCGCTCTTCGACGCGATCAGCGCGCTTCCCGAGTACGGGCTGACGCGCGCCGACGAGCGGATCCTGCGCCGGCACGCTCCCGCGATTTCCCGCGCGATGGCGACGCCGCTCCTCGTGGCGGAGCTGGGGAGCGGGAGCGGACGGAAGACGCGCTGGATCCTGGATGCCCTCGCCTCGCGGCAGACCACGCACTACTTCCCCATCGACATCTCCGACACCGCCCTCGCGCGCTGCGCCGCCACGCTCGGGAAGCTTCCCGCGGTCCGATTCGACGGGATCCACGCCGATTATCTGGCCGGCCTTGCCGAGGTCGGCGCGCGGCGGCTCCCCGCGCATCAGCTCCTCGTGCTCTTCCTCGGAAGCACGATCGGCAACTTCGAGCCCGATGCGGCGCGGAGCTTCCTCCGGTCCGTGCGCGCGACGCTGAAATCGGGCGACGCGCTGCTGCTCGGGACCGATCTCGTGAAGGCGGGACCGGTCCTCGTGCGCGCCTACGACGATCCGCTCGGCGTGACCGCCGCGTTCGACAAGAACGTGCTCGCGCGGATGAACCGCGAGCTGGGCGCCGCGTTCGACCTCGGCGCGTTCCGTCACGAGGCGCGCTGGCACGAGCGGGAGCGCCGGGTCGAGATGCACCTCGTCGCGCGCCGCGCGGGCGAGGTCGTCGTGGCGGGGCTCGATCTGAGGGTGTCCTTCCGCGAGGGCGAGAGCATCTGGACCGAGAGCTCCTACAAGTTCGACCCCGAGGACGTGGTGAAGCTGGCGACGGCCGCCGGATTCGAGGTCGAGTCGCAGTGGACGGACGAGGAGTGGCCGTTCATCGAGTCGCTCCTGCGGGTGGAGTAGCGGGATGCCGCGCCAGACGAACGATTACCTGCTGCGCCAGACCCGCGCGCTCGCGGCCATGCTGGCGCGGATCGCGGGATTCCGGGTCGCGGGCGAGGTCGAGGAGGCGCGGGACGAGCTCGAGCAGGCCTACGGGTTGCTGCTGGGGCCGCAGACCGATCTCGTGCGGCGGCTCGATCCTTCGACTGCAGCCGCCATCATGGGCTCGCCCGACCGGATGCTGCTGATGGCGCGATTGCTGGAAGAGGAGCGTCTGCAGGGTGGGGACGAAGCGCTCCACGCGCGCGCGGTCGCGCTCGTTCAGGAAGCGCTCCGGCGCGAGGCGGACAACGAGGATGCCAAGGCACTGCTCGTCGAGCTGACCACTCGCTGACGGAGCCGGAGCTCACCTCTCCGGCGCGATTTCTCCCAACTCCCGAACGGCCCGCTCGAGCTGCTCGTCCTCGAGATACGGCGCCGGACCCATCCGAAGAAGCTCCCCACGGTAGTCCGTCCATACCGCCCGCTGTCGCAGCCTCCTGCAGACGTCGGCCGCGTGCGGGCTTTGGAGCGCGAGGAAACCGCCGATCCGATGGAGCGGAGTCGAGGCATCACGTGCGATCCGGCGTCGATCCAGATCGAGCTCGTCGAACCGTTTCGCAAGCAGCCCGACCTGATGACGGCTGATCTCGCGAAGGCGCTCGGGCGTGAGTTTCTGCGCCTCGAAGAAATCGAACACGCGCGCGGCGCGGTAATGGCTGGTCGGATCGTACGTCGCGCCGGCCCAGCGGTCGGGGCCTTCGGCATAGGGCACGCGTCCGGCCGCGCGCCCGGTCAGGTGCGCGAACTCCCCAAACCAGCCGGTGATCAGCGGACGGTAGTCGCGGGCGTGGGACGGGACGCGGAGGAAGCAGTTTCCTTCCCCGAGCTGGCAGTACTTGTAGCCGCCGCCCACGACGAAGGCTTCTCCGAGCCCCTCGCCCTCGAGCGAGAACGGCACCACGTTCAGGTGGTGGTAGGCATCCACCAGGAGCTCGGCGCCGTGACGACGGCACGCTGCCGCAACCGAGCCGAGGCCGGGGACGATGGCGGCATTGCTGAACAAGACCGACGAGGCCAGCACCGCGGACGTGCGTCCATCGACGACAGCGACGAGACGCTCCGCGATGGCGTCCGGCGGATCGACGGAGACCTTCACGACCTCGAGCAGCCGGTCCTCGGCGAGGCGGTCGAGCTGGCGGCGGATCGAGTGGAACTCGCCGTCGGTGGTCACGAGGCGCGGCCGCTCGCGGAGCGGGAGCGCCGAGAGGAAGCGGACGACGAGCTCGTGGGTGTTCGCGCCGAGAGCGACCTCCTCGGGGTTGCCACCGAGGAGCCGCGCGAAGCCGCGGCGCACGCGATCGGCCTTCTCCGCGGCGCGGCCCCACTTTTCGTCCGCCAGCTCCGCGGCGTCGTTCCAGGCCTCCACCTGCCCCTCGAAGGCGACGTCCGGCCAGGCCTGGTGGGAGTGACCGGTGAGGAGAATCCGCTCGGAGACGCGGAAGCGCGTGTAGTGGCGGGCCAGAGCCCCCGGCGAGCCCTGCGAGCCGGAGATCACATCAGCTCCCATTCGTGGACGTGATCCGCCTCCTCCGGATGCAGCTCATAGTTCCGTCCGAATGGTCCAGAGGTCGGGGAAGAACGGCTTGTCGAGGGTCGTCTTGAGGTAGGCCGCGCCCTCCGATCCGCCCGTCCCCTGCTTCGCGCCGATCGTCCGCTCCACCATCTTCACGTGGCGGTAGCGCCACTCCTGCATTCCCTCGTCCAGGTCGACCATCCGCTCGCAGAGCGACGAAGTCATCGGGTCCTTGCGGTAGACCTCGATGAGGACGCGGTGGAGCTCCGGCGCGGCAACGACCGGCTTCGTCACGTCGCGACCCAGGAGCTCGAGAGGCACGTCGTAGCCCTGTGCCGTGAGATAGCGCAGGAACGCGTCCCACACCGTCGGCTCGGAGGCGCGCCGCTCGAGGCGCTTCCGCGCGTCGCTCCCCTCGGGATAGCGCGCGAGCGCCGCGTCGCTCCGCATCCCGAGCAGGAACTCGAGCTCGCGAAACTGGAACGACTGGAACCCGCTCCCCGACTCGAGCCGCGCGCGGAAGGTGAGGAACTCGAGCGGCGTCATCGTTTCGAGCACGTCGATCTGGGCGACCACGACCTTGAGGATCGTGAGGACGCGCTTCATCGTGTGCAGCGCGCGCGGCAGGTCGTTGGCCGCGAGGCGCCCTTTCAGGTAGTCGAGCTCGTGCAGCATCTCCTTGAACCAGAGCTCGTAGACCTGGTGCACCACGATGAAGAGCGTCTCGTCGTGCTCGGGTCCTTCGGAGAGGGGCTGCTGGAGCGCGAGGAGCTCGTCCAGTTTCAGGTAGCTGCCGTAGGTCACCGCCATCGCGCCTCCTTGGGCGACCGCCCGCGCTCCGTCAGGAGAAGCGGGGGCGGTACTGGTTCAGCGATTCGTAGGGATCCGGCCACGGCAACGCGTATCCGAGCTCGAAGGCCGCGTGCCGGGTCCAGTACGGATCCCAGAGGTGGGCCCGCGCGAGCAGGCAGAGGTCCGCCCGTCCCGCCGCGAGGATCGTGTTCACGTCGGCGTACGACGAGATGTTCCCGACGGCCATCGTGGCGATCCCCGCCTCGTGGCGGATCCGGTCGGCGAACGGCGTCTGGAACAGGCGGCCGTAGACCGGGCGCTGGTCGGGCACGGTCTGCCCCGCCGAAACGTCCACGATATCGCAACCCTTCGCATTCAGCATCCGCGCGACCTCGACCGAGTCCTCCGGCGCCATGCCGCCGGGCTTCCAGTCGACGGCGGAGATGCGGACCGACATCGGCCGCTCATCGGGCCAGACCGCGCGCACGGCCGCGAAGACCTCGAGCGGGAAGCGCATCCGGTTCTCGAGGGAGCCGCCGTATTCGTCGGTGCGGAGGTTCGTGAGCGGCGAGATGAAACTCGCGAGAAGGTAGCCGTGCGCCATGTGGATCTCGAGGAGATCGAATCCGGCCTGCACCGCCCGACGCGCCGCGTCCGTGAACTGATCCCGCACTTCGTCCATGTCGGCACGGGTCATCTCGCGCGGGGTTTGGCTGTGCGGAAAGTACGGGATCGGCGAGGGGGCGATGATCGGCCACCCTCCGTGCTCGAGCGGCTCCGCGTCGCCCTCCCACGAGAGGCGGGTCGAGGCTTTCCGCCCCGCGTGGCCGAGCTGCACCGCGATTTTTGTGTTTTGCATTTTGTGTACAAAATCCACGATGCGCTTCCACGCTGCGGCATGCGCGTCCGACCAGAGCCCGGCGCACCCCGGCGAGATCCGTGCCTCGGGGCTCACGTCGGTCATCTCCACGAAGACGAGACCGGCCCCTCCGACGGCGCGCGAGCCGATGTGGACGAGGTGCCAGTCGTCGGGCATCCCGTCCACGGCGGAGTACTGGCACATCGGCGAGACGACGACCCGGTTCGAGAGCACGAGGTCTCGGATCCGGAACGGCGTGAACATCGGCGGGGGCGCGGGGTGGCGCGGAACGGGCTTCCCCGACTGCTCCTCGGCCTCCTCCGCGAACCACGTGTCCACGCGCTCCGTGAAGCCGGGGTCGCGCATCCGGAGATTCTCGTGCGTGACGCGCAGGCTGCGCGTGATCAGCGTGAAGGCGAACTGGAGCGGCTCGAGGCTCATGTAGCGCTCGGTGTCCTCGAACCACTGCAGCGAGGCCTGGGCCGCGCGCTGCAGGCTCTCGACGGGCGGACGCCGCGCCGCCTCGTAGGCGGCGAGCGCGTCGGGGATCGACGGCTCCCGCCGGAGCGCCTCGACCAGGGCCACCGAGTCCTCCATCGCAAGCTTCGTCCCCGAGCCCACCGAAAAATGCGCCGTGTGCGCGGCGTCCCCGACCAGCACGATGTTCCGCCACGACCAGCGCTCGTTCCGGATCGTCGGGAAGCTCCGCCAGATCGAGCGGTTCGCGAGCAGCCGGTGGCCCGCGAGCTCCTCCGCGAAGAGCCGCTCGCAGAAGGCGAGCGTGTCGGCCTCGCTCGCGTCCGCGAGCCCCGCCTTCCGCCACGTCTCCTCGCGCGCTTCCACGATGAACGTCGAGCGGTCCGGCTCGTACTGGTAGGCGTGCACCCGCCAGAGGCCGTTCGCGTCATTCTTGAAGTAGAACGTGAATGCCGGGAACGGCTTCGTCGTTCCGAGCCAGACGAACTTGTTCGGCCGGACATCCACGACCGGACGGAAGTGCTCGCGATAGCGCTCGCGCACGGGCGAATTCACGCCGTCGGCTGCGAGGATCAGGTCGGCGCCGTCGAGCGAGGCCGGGTCGGCCACCTCGCGCTCGAAGCAGACGTGCACGCCGGCCTCACGGCAGCGGCCGGCGAGGACTCCGAGGAGCGCCGCGCGCGAGAGCCCGGAGAAGCGGTGCCCGGTCGAGGTGATGGTCTCGCCGCGGTAGTGGATCTCGATGTCGTCCCAGCGGTGGCACCGCGCCGACGTCGCGGCGGCGACCTCGGGGTCGGCGACGGCGAGCGCCTCCTCGGTGGCGTCGGAGAAGACGACGCCGAAACCGAACGTGTCGTCCGGGCGGTTCCGCTCGTAGACGGCGATCTCGTGGCGCGGATCGGCGCGCTTCAGGAGGAGCGCGAAGAAGAGCCCGGCCGGCCCGCCGCCGATGACCGCGGCCCTCATGGCCGGGCCTGCAGCACCTGTCCCGCGATCACGAGTCGCTGGATCTCGGTCGTCCCCTCGTAGATCCGGAGCGCGCGCACGGCTCGATACAGGCGGTCCACCGGGTGGTCCGCCATCACGCCGCGCGCGCCGAGGATCTGAACCGCCTCGTCCACGATCCGCTGCGCCGCCTCGGTGGCGAACGACTTCGCCATCGCGGCCTCCATCGTAACGCGCTCGGCGCCGTGGTCGGCCTCCCAGGCGGCGCGATAGACGAGGAGGCGCGCCGCGTCCAGATCGGTCGCCATGCGCGCGATCTTCTCCTGGACGAGCTGGAACTCGGCGAGCGGCTTCCCGAACTGCGCGCGCGAGCGGGCGTGGCGCGCGGCCTCGTCCAGCGCGCGCGCGGCCATGCCGCAGGCGGCGGCCCCGACCGTGGCCCGCATACGGTCGAGCGTCTTCAGGCCGAGCGCGAACCCGCGCCCCTCTTCGCCCAGGAGGTTCGCCGCGGGCACGCGGCACTCCTCGAACGCGATCGCGCCGAGGGGATGCGGCGCCGACAGGACCTGCGCTCCCGAAAACCGCAGCCCCGGCGCGTCGGCCGGAACGAGGAACGCCGAGATCCCCTTGCCTCGCGCCGCGGGATCGGTGGAGGCGAAGACGACGTAGAAGTCGGCGATTCCCGCGTTCGAGATGTACGTCTTAGATCCGGCGAGGACATAGTCCTCGCCGTCGCGCCGCGCGCTCGTGCGAAGCGCGGCCACGTCCGAGCCGGCCTCGGCCTCGGTCATGGCGAACGCGGCGATTGCGCGCCCCGCGATCGCGTCCTCGGCGAAGCGCGCCCCCGCCGGCGTACCGGTCTGGAGCAGCGGCAGCGTCCCGAGCCCCTGAAGCGCAAAGACCGCGTCGGCGAGCGGGCTCGCCGCGGCAAGCGCCTCGCGCGCGATGCAGCAGGCGCGCCAGTCGCCCTGACGGATGGGCTCGAGGAGCCTCGCGCCGCCGAGCAGGCCGAGGATCGCGCGCGCTTCCACGCGCGCCGCGGCATCGGTCTCGGAGGCCGGACGGGGCGCGAGCTCGCGCGCCGCGAAGGACGCGGCCTCGGCCGCGAAGGCGATGTGTCGGGGCTCGAGCAGGGCGCGAATCGGCCGCGGATCGGGGATGGTGCCGACCGCGCCTGGAGTGTCGCCGCTGCCGGCGCTGGGGACTCTAAACGAAGCCATCAGCGGAATCGCGGCTCCCGCTTCTCGCGGAACGCTTCGTACGCCTCGCGGAAGTTCGGGTCCTCCATGAGGGCGGCCTGGGCGTCGGCCTCGTACCCGAGCGCCGAGTCGAGGTCCTGCACGAACTCCGAGTCGAGCGCCTCCTTCGTGACCGCGAGCGCGGCCGAAGGTCCGCGCGCCAGGCGTTCCGCGAACGCGACGGCTTCCGCGAGCACGCGATCGGCGGGGACCACGTGGTGGTAGAGCCCGATCTCGTAGGCGCGGCGCGCGTCGATGAACTCGCCGGTCATGAGGAGCTCGGTCGCGCGCCCGAGGCCCACGAGCCGCGGCAGGAGCCACGAGGCGCCCATGTCGGCCCCCGAGAGCCCCACCTTCACGAAGAGGAACGCGATCTTCGCGGTCTCGGACGCGATCCGGATGTCGCACGCGCTCGCGATCACGGCGCCGGCGCCCGCGACGGTCCCGTTCAGCGCCGCGATCACCGGCTTCCGGCAGCGCCGGATGTTCCGGATGAGGTCGCACGTCATCCGGGTGAAGGCGCGGAGACCGCCGAAGTCGCGCTCGAAGAGCGCGCCGATGATGTCCTCGACGTCCCCGCCCGAGCAGAAGCCGCGTCCGGCGCCGGTCAGCACGACGGCGCGCACCTGCTCCTCCGACTCGATCGCAGCGAAGAGATCGCGCAGCTCGGCGTAGACGTCGAACGTGAGCGCGTTCAGGCGCTCCGGCCGATTCAAGGTGATCATGGCGACACCCGTCGCCTCGTTCACCGCATAAAGGAAGGACTTGGGCTCGAGCGGCGTCAGATCGGCGGGCCTCGGTTCGATCACGGCATCTCTCCTCTCTCCAAAATCACCGCCGTCGCTTCCATCTCCACCATCGCCCCGCGATCGACGAGCCCCTTCACCTCCACGAGCGCGACGGCCGGGTAGAAGCGCCCGAGCCGCGCGCGCCAGGCGTCGCCGATCTCCTTCCGTGCGCTCCGGTAGGCGGCCAGGTCGGTCACGTAGATCATGAGCCGTGCCAAGTCCTCGGGCCGGCCGCCTGCCTCGGCGATCACGGCGAGCACCTTGTCGAGAGCGCGCGCGAACTGGGCGGCAAACGCGGGCGGACTGCCGGGCGTCTCCTCCTCCCAGCCGGCCTGGCCGGCGACGAACAACAGCCGCCCGCCGGCCGGCGCGAGCAGCCCGTTGTTCCAGCCCTTCGGCGCGCCGAGCGCGCGCGGGTTCACGATGTCGAACGTCACACCGGCACCTTCGCGCCGAGCACGACCGTCTGCCCCGTCGTGCCGCGCGAATCGACCGCGAGCTTCACGACGGCCTCCCCCACCTCCTCGGGCGTGAGGAGCCGGTCCTGGCCGGTCGTGCCCAGGATCGCGGCGAGGGCCTCGGGGTGCGAGAGCCCGCCGCGCGCCATCGTGTTGGCGACCGCTTCATGGGTGATCGCGGTGTCGACGTAGCCGGGGCAGACCGCGTTCACGGTGACGCCCGATCCGGCAAGCTCCAGGGCGAGGCAGCGGACCAGCCCGATCACCGCGTGCTTCGAGGCCGCGTAGGGGGCGATGTACTTCCCGCCGGTCAGGCCGGCGATCGAAGCCACCGCGATCACGCGCCCCCAGCGCCGCTCCGCCATTGCCGGCGCGAACTCGCGCGCGCACAGGAACGCGCTCCGCCCGTTGGCCCGCATCATCGAATCCCAGTCCGAGGCCTTCGCATCGGCGAAACGTCCCGCCATCGCGGCCCCCGCGCTCAGGACGAGCACGTCGACCGGCCCGAGGGCCTCGCGCACCTCGCGGCCCAGCTCGCGCACGTCCGCCTCGTCGGCGACGTCGCGCGCAAAGCCCTGGGCCCGCCCGCGCGCGCTCCGGATCTCGGTGGAGACCGCCTCCACTTCCCGCCCCGAACGCGCGACGACGCCGACCGTGGCGCCGGCTGCGGCGAGGAGCCGCGCCGTCGCGGCGCCGATCCCACGCCCGCCGCCGGTGACCAGCGCGACGCGTCCCGCGAGCGGGTCAGCCACGGCTCGCACTCCCGACCGACTCGAGCACCGCCTCGGCGAGGATCGAGCCGAGCGCCTCGATCGTGCGCTTCCCTTCCTCGGCCGTAGCGTCGGCCGGCCAGCCGAAGTAGGCGCGCGGGCCGCCCGCGCTCTCGAACGAGGTCGCGCCGGCCTGGATCGCGCGCGAGAGGGACGCCGGATTCGGCGGGAGCCCGCGACGCACCGGCTCGCGCACGAGATCGGGCCGTGCAGCGAGGACGACCGATCCCTCGAACCTTCCCGCGTGGCAGGCGCCGGAGCGAAACTCCTCTCCGAGACGGAGCGCCCACGGCTTGCGCGCGAGGTCGGGCCAGATCACCGGGAGGAGCTTCTCGTCCACCGCGGCGCTCCGCACGAGGCCGAGCGTGTCGCGGTGCGCGGGATCGAGGTGGGCGTTCGCGATCCCGAGCGCC
>JBLMWD010000119.1:0-19867 GCA_050257045.1 Bacteroidota bacterium
GCCCGGTCGTCAGGTTCAAAGAGGCCGGCGCCGTAAGGGTCGGGTGCTCGGTGTCCGACACCGTCACGTGTTGCGTCGCGCCGGCCGTATTCCCGCTCGCGTCCGTGGCGAGCCATTCGATCGTGATGGTCCCTCTCGGGAAGATGTCGGTGAGGGGCGCGCCGTCGCTCCGCGTGCCGGTCAGCGTCGGGGTGCCACAGTTGTCGGTAGCCGCGGCGCCGAGCGAAGCGATGGTCGCGGCGCAGGAGCCGGGATCGGTCGACACGGAGAGGTCCGCCGCGGTCACCTTGGGGCTTTCGCGGTCGGTCACCGTCACCGTCTGGGTCGCGGTCGCGGTGTTGCCGTGAATGTCGGTCGCGAGCCAGGCGATCGTGGTCATTCCCTTCGGGAACGGATCCCCAAGAGCCGCGCCGTCGCTCCGGGTCCCGGTCAGGCTCGCGATCGCGCAGTTGTCGGAAGCCTCCGCTCCGAGCGAGGCGATACCGGCCGAGCAGGCACCCGGGTCGGTGTCGCGGGCGATGTTCGCGACCATGATCGAGGGCGGAGTGTCGTCGGTAACAGTGACCATCTGCGTCGCCGACGAGCTGTTCCCGCTCGGGTCGTTCGCGGTGTAGGTGATCGTCGTCGTACCGACCGGGAAGAGGTTCCCCACCGGAACGCCGGTGCGTTCCACGGTGACTCCGCAGTTGTCATGAGCGGTCGGCGTTCCGAGCGCCGCGTCGGGGATCTCGAGGCCGCACGAGGCCGCGCCCGCACCCGTCGCGAGGTTCAACCCGGCCGGCGCCGTGATCGTCGGTTTCTCCGTGTCGTTCACGGTCACGTGCTGCGTCGCCGTGGCCGTGTTGCCGTGCGCGTCGGTCGCGGTCCAGGTGATCGTGGTCACCCCGCCCGGGAACGCGGCCGGGAGCGGAGCGCCGTCGCTTCGTGTGCCCGCCAGCGACGCACCCGGGCAGTTGTCGTGGACCGTGGCACCCAACAGGGCCACATAGGCGGTGCAGACGCCGGGGCCGGCCGACGTCGTGATGTCGGATACCGTGATGCTGGGCGGCTCGACGTCGAGCACAGTCACGTGGAACTGGCATCCGACCGCGCCGCACGCGTTCGTGGCGCTCACGTCGACCGTGGTAGTGCCGACCGGGAAGAACGACCCCGGCGCGTCGGAGTAGGTGAGGAATGGCGTGGGACTGCCCTGGGCGAATCCCGCGAACGTGACCACCGCCCCGCCTTTGCCGGGCTCGTTCGGCAGCGTGATGTCGGCGGGACACGTGACGGTCGGTTTGCCCCCGACCTCCAGCAGGCCCGCGCCGATCGCGTTATCGTTCTGCGACGTCGACGCCATCACGTAGAAGCCCCAGGAGCCGGTCGGAGTCGAGCTGTCGGTGGTGATCGTCATGATGGCGGTCCGGGACGTCTGACCCGGGCTGAAGCTGAGGAAGAGCGGCGAGAACACGGCGGTGATCCCCGGACGAGAGTCGCCCGCCAGGCTGAGCCTCGCCGTGAATGAGCCCGAGCTTCCGCCTCCGCTTCCGCGCGTGACCGTGACCTCGTACGTGGCCGAGTTGCTCGACCCGCCGCAGAGCGTCCCCGTCTGCGCGCCCACCGACACCGACCCTACCTTCGGCGAGTCCGTAAAGAACGTCGTCGCGACCAGACCGGACGAGAGCCCGGTCGCGGTGAGGTCGAAGCTGGTGCCGAGGTCCTGGTCCTGGACGATGTAGTCGGAGTTCCGGAAGGCGCCGGTCGAATCGGCCGTGGCGTAGAAGACGAAGGGATCGTGGAGCGTCGGGTGCTGGTCGAGCCGGAGCGAGATCCGCTCGCCGGGCCACCACCCGGTGCCGGTCATGACGACGACGTCGCCGGGATAGTAGTCGGGATAATCGGTCATCACGTCCTGAGCGCGCGCCGGCACGGGTGCGATCATCGCGAGGAGAGTGAGCATCAGTGCGAGCGGCGCGCCGGCTCGAAACGCGAATGGACGAAGGGACGCACAGGGCATGATGCTCGTGCACTGCGCACGAACCGTGCCCCGGGGCAGACCACGCCTAAGTCGTTGCGGGGTCCCCCAACGCTCTCGTTAAGGCAGCTTTACGCGCTCGTTCTCCGCGGAGGAAGCCTCAGCGCGTTGGGCGGATTCCCTCAGATTCCGCTTCCCCATTCGAGGGGAGGGTGCCCGCCGGCGGAACGCGATCGGGGTCTGATCTCCAGACCACGTACGAGTAGACCACCGTGACGAGGACGCCCGCCATGAAGAGCGCGAACGCCGTGATCATGGCGGCGTCGGTGTGCACGGCGCCCGCGATCATGAGCGCGATCCCGCCGAACACGAAGATCCATCCCGCGAGCCGGTGCGTCTTCGTCCACGACCGCTTGCTCGAAAGGGTCCATGGCGTGCGCACGCCGAAGAACCAGTTGGGGCGCAGCTTCCCGAGCACGTTCCCCATCACGAAGATCATCCCGCCGATGGTGATGCCCACGAACCGCGGCATGTCGACCGGGACGCCGCGCGCGGAAAGCTGCGTCACCACGTAGAGGATGGCGAGCATCGCGATCACCGCCGCGCGGATCGTGTAGTAGGCGCCGGCGAACCGCTCGTAGTTCCGCCGCCCCGGATCGAGGCGCGGGAGCAGGAGCATGAGCCCGTAGAGGGCGAGGGCCATGATCGGGTCGAGCCAGAGGCCCTCGAAGCGCCCTCCGTAGCGATCCACCTGGCCGTTCATCCCCCAGTGAACCGGGAAGCGCTCGGGGGCGTTCGAGGAGAGGAGCAGCGCCGCCAGGAACATCCCGGCGATCAGGACCAGGAGCGGGAGCTCCGTCTTCCAGTGCAGCTTCATCCGCGCTTCTCCTTTCGGCCCACGCCGAGCAGCGACATCACGCCGGCGATCGCCTCCTCGTAGGCGGCGAGGTTCAGGCTGTAGACGATGGACGTCCCGGTCCGCTCCGAGACCACGAGCCCGGCGTGCTTGAGCACGTTGAAGTGGCCCGACAGGGTCGACTTGGCGAGGGGAAAGCGCTCGGCGATCTCCCCCGCGCCCATGTCGCGGCTCCGGAGCATCCGGAGGATCTCCCGCCGGGTCGGGTCGCTCAATGCCCGGAAGACCTCGTCGATTCCCACCAGGCCTCCATGTGCGGCGCTGCACCCTTGTTCGTTTGTTCGCCAACTACCGAATAATAGTCCGCGCCAGACGCCGCGACAAGCAAAAAAGAAGGGCCGGCCAACACGAGGGGGGGCGAACGATCAGGTTCCCTTTACCTCGGGAATCCGGAGAAGGAGCGACCAAAGCATCTCGATGCCGACGGGCTTGACGGCGTGCGCGTCGAAGCCGGCGAGCGCCGAGCGTTCGCGATCGGCGGCCTGGCCGTACCCCGTAACGGCGATCAGCCGCATCCGGCCGGGCTTCCGGACCCGGCGGAGCCGCGTCGCCACCGCGTAGCCGTCCATGTTCGGCAGCCCGATGTCGACGAGCGCGCTCTCGGGTGCGAACTCCTTTGCGATCCGAATCGCTTCCTTCCCGTCGTGCGCGATGCGCACGTCGAATCCGAGGTGCTCGACGAGCCGTCCCATGGAGGCTGCGGCATCGCGATTGTCGTCCACGATCAGGATCCGGTGCCCGTCGCCGTCCTCGGTCGTGACGTCCACCGGTCCCGCGCACGCTGCATCCTCGGCGTCCACCACGTGGTAACGCGTGTCGGCGTGCCGTCGCGCCTCCGGGCCCGGCCGAGCCGCGCCGTCATGGGGCCGCCCTTCGCGTACGTGTCGCGCTCGACGCGGCGGCCGGGGCGATGCGTGCGTCGGGGCGGCCGGGAAGCGCAGGGTGAAGCGGCTCCCTTTCCCCACCCCGTCGCTCTCGGCCGAGGCAGTCCCGCCATGGAGCTGCGTGAGACTGCGCACGAGAGCGAGCCCGAGCCCCAGGCCGCCCATCGAACGGTCGAGGTCCTGCCGGGCCTGCGTGAACGGCGCAAACATGTCCCCGAGCGTCTCGCGCGGAATGCCGACGCCGTTGTCTTCGACGGTGACCACGATTTCGGCGCCCTGCCGCTCCGCGCTCAGAGAGACCAGCCCGCCGATCGGAGTGTACTTGGCCGCGTTCGAGAGAAGATTGGCGACCACCTGGGACAGGCGCACGGGATCGGCTTCCAGCAGAAGCCCCTCGCCGGGGACGGAGAGCTCGAGCATGTGACGCCGCTCCTGGAAGAGAGGGCTCGTCATCTCGAGGGCCGCGTCGGCGATCTGGGCGAACTCCACGAGTTGTTTCTGCAGGGAGATCTTTCCGCTCGCCGCGCGCGAGACGTCGAGGAGGTCTTCGAGCAGAGTCGCGAGGTGCCGCGCCTGGCGGCGGATGATCTCCCGCTCGCGCCATGACGTTGCGTCACCCCGCAGATCCATGAGATCGAGGGAGGTGAGGATCGGCGCGAGCGGATTGCGAAGCTCGTGGGAGAGGCGCGCGATGAATTCGTCCTTGTGGCGGTTCGCGGCCCGGAGGCGGTCCTGCTCGTCGCGGAGCGCGGCCTCCAGCTTGCGGCGATCGGCGATCTCCGACTCGAGCGCGCTCGAACGCTGCTGGAGCTCCGCAACCCGGCGACGCTGATGATCGGCGGTCCAGCGCTCGTCGTACGTCTCGCTGGGATGGACGTGCCCGTGTAGATTGCAGAGGCGGCCGAAGGCTTCGCTGTCCCCGGCGCTCCGGAAGTGGCGCATCGAGTATCCGCAGAGCAGGGAGAAGCGATGGCTGCGGGCGAGATCGTTCCAGAGCTCCTCGAGCCGCTCGGCGCCGGCGACGTTCCCGAGCTCGACGAGGAGATCGACCATCTCGCCGTACGCGCGCACGCCGCGAAAACCCGTGTCCGCACAGAGGCGCGCGACGATGCTCCCAACCGTGCCCCGGAACGAGCGCTCGTCCGGCAAGCCGTGCGCGAGCCCCCCATCCATGAAGCACTCGAGGGTCTGCTCGGCGTCGAGGGCGAGAAGGTGTCCGGACGAGCGGAGCCCGTCGAGGTCGCGGCCGGCGGCCGACAGCGCGTCGGCGACCGGGCGCAGGTGTCTCTCGCTGGCCACGATCACGACCGCTTCGCCCTGGTCCAGGCCCGCCGAAGCGAACCGAGCCACCTCGTCGCAGAGGAAGCAGTCGTCCTCGTAAAATTGGACCGAGTGTCCGTTCGGGCTGGAAGAGATTACAGGCTCAGTCATGGTTCTTGTGTCCCCGCTATGGCTTGCGCCACTCGCGGGTGCCTTTTGCAAGAAGACGGCCAGTTGCCCGGGCAGAGGCTAGGGGCTTCGAGGCGGCCCGGCGATTCATCGCCGGCCGGACGGCTGTCCGATGTTGGGTCGCGGGAACTGGAGAAGCGATTCGCGCCGCTGCTCGGTGTCGAAGAGCCGCTCGCGCGCTTTCAGAATGTCGCTCCGCGTGATGATGCCGATCACTTCGCGCGGCGCCTCGCGACGCACCACCGGCAGCCGTCCCACGCCTTCCTGGAGCATCCGGTCGGCCGCTGCGCGGCAGGTCTCGTCGGCCACGGCGACTACCGCCTTCCCCGTGACGACCGAGGCGACGTGGATCGACTCGAGCTCGTCGCGCGATGGGAGCCCGAGCAGCTCCGAGCGTGTGACCACGCCGCAGAGGCGGCCCTTCGCGTCCACGACCGGGTAGCCCTGGTGCGAGCGGCCGGTGCGCGGATCGAAGTAACGCGCTTCGAGCTCCGCGATCGAGAGCCCCGCGGGCACCGTGATGGCGGGCGTGGAGGCGATCTGCTCCACGAGCAGCGTCTCCAGCGGATCGACGATGTACTCCCGCGAGAGATGATGTCCGCGCCGCGCCACCTTCTCGGTCAGGATCGAGCGCGGGAGGAGGAGCACGGTGAGCGCGTACGCCGCGGCGCAGGCCACCAGCAGCGGCAGGAGCGCGTCCACGCGCTGGCTCAGCTCGACGGCGAAGACGATTCCGGTGAGCGGGCAGCGCATCGTCCCGGCGAGGATCGCCGCGAGCCCGATCAAGGGCCAGATGGCATGGCCGCCGGCCGGGAGGATCGGCCCGAGCAGAAATCCCACCGAAGAGCCCATGAGGAGGAGCGGCGCGAGCACGCCTCCCGATGTGCCGGATCCGAGCGCGAGGCTCCAGATCAGCCCCTTCACGAAGAGCAGCCGAACCACGGAGCCCGCTGCCAGATCGCCGTGGAGCACCTTCCCGATCACGTCGTAGCCCACGCCGAGGGCGCGCGGCTCGATGAGACCGCCGATGCCGACGAAGAGCCCGCCGAGCACGGGCCACCACATCCAGTGGAACGGGAGCCGGTGGAAGAGGTCCTCCGCCGCGTAGACCGCCCACGTGAGGAGGCCGGACATGAGCCCCGCGGCGACACCGACCACGAGGCATGCGCCGAGCACGGCGGGGCCGATCGCGGCCGCGCCGGCGACCGGGAAGAGCGCGCCGCCCCCGAGGAGGAGCGGACGGAGCGCCGCCGCCACGCCGCTCGCGAGCGCGACCGGAATGAAGCTCCGCGGCTTCCATTCGAACAGGAGCAGCTCCACCGCGAGGAGCACCGCGGCGACCGGCGTCCCGAACGTCGCGGACATGCCGCCGGCGGCGCCGGCGACGAGGAGCGTCTTCCGCTCGGCCGAGGTGAGGTGGAAGACCTGCGCGATGATCGAGCCGCAGGCGCCGCCGGTCATGACAATCGGCCCTTCGGCGCCGAAGGGCCCGCCCGAGCCGATCGCGATCGCCGAGGAGACCGGCTTCAGCACCGCCACCTTCGGCTCCATGCGGGCGCGGCCGATGAGGATCGCCTCGAGTGCCTCGGGAATCCCATGCCCGCGGATCCGCTCCGAGCCGAAGCGCGCGATCAGGCCGACGAGGAGCCCGCCGGCAATCGGCGGCAGGATCGCCCAGGGGCCGAGCGTGTTCGCGGCGGGGCTCGCCGCCGCCCACGAGAGTCGGTGAAAGAAGAAGACGTTCGTGAAGAGGGCGATCAGCTTGAGGAGCGCGGCCGCGAGCACGGCGCAGAGCGCGCCGATCGGGATCGCGAGCGCGACGAGCGGAATCAGACGGCGGTCGGCGGTGAAGTCTCCGGTGACGCGTTGGGCCATCCGGCTATTGTACCCGCTTCCCCTTCCGCCACGCTCCCGGCGAGCACCCCGCGACGCGCTTGAAGGCGCGCGAGAAGGCCGCTTCGCTCTCGTAGCCGACCTCGAGCGCCACCTCGGCGAGCTTGGCGTTCGTGTCGCGCAGGAGGCCGGAAGCGCGCTGCATCCGCCACTGGGTGAGGTACTGCATCGGCGGCTGGCCGATGAAGTGGACGAAGCGCTCGTGGAGCGACGAGCGCGAGAGTCCGGCTTCTTCCCCGAGGCGCTCGAGCGTCCACGCCTCCGCCGGGCGCTCGTGGATGAGCGAGAGGGCGCGTCCCACGGCCGGATCGCGCATGCCGGCGAGCCATCCGGTCTGCTCCTCGGGCAGCGAATCGACGTGGCGGCGGAGGACCTCGACGAAGAGCATCTCGCTCATGCGCTCGAGAACCGCCTCACCGCCGGGACGCTTCTCGCTCGATTCGGCGACCACGGCGTGCAGGAACGTCGTGACCCAGGAATGGGGCCCCAAGGCGCTCCCCGGAACCCGGAGGACCCGTGGGAGCGACGCCAGGAGCGGATTGAACGGACGGGCATCGAGCCCGAGGAAGCCGCAGACGAGCGTCGCGTCCTTCAGGCAGGACCCCTCGAGGGGCCCCGGCGCGAGCGCGGCCTCCCGCATGTTCAGCGAGTACGGGAGCTGCGGCGGGCGCGGGGTGAAATAGACGTCCTTGTCGACGGAGGGCGCGCGCATCCCCGGCGCGCTCGACATCACGTGCGGATCGCCCTGGGGAAAGAGCACGACGTCGCCCGCCTCCATGCGAACCGGCGGCTCGCCCGCGATCGCGGCCCAGCAGGATCCCTGGACGAGGCCGTGGAACTCGATCATGTGCTCCGCCCCCGGCATGACCGCCGGGATGATTTCCCGCGCGGCGGGAGCCTCGGCCACCCAAGGGTGCGCCCCTTCGATGTGGTAGAAGAGCGCGCCGCGGAACCGCACGGCACGGAGCAGGTCGGAAAGGGTGTCTCCGCTCATCGTCCTCCCGCCGGACGCGCGGCAACGCGCTCCGGACGCTCGGCAAGGGGGTCGGTGGGATTCGGACGTTCGGTCAAGTGTTCCCGACGCGCGGCATGACGTCAATGACGGATGAAAGGCATCTTAACTTCCGTGAAGCGTGGCGCCGCGCGAGGCCGCGCACGAAGGGACCGCGACGACCCCGAAGGAGAACCGCCATGAGGACGACGACCGCCGAACCGAAGACGACGTCTCGACCGACCGCGACCGTGTCCGGCACGGGCGCACCGCAATCGCGCCTTTCCGACCGCCCCCGGCCCGACCTCGAGGCCATCAAGACCCGCCAGCAAGCGACCTGGTCCTCCGGCGACTACGGCCACATCGGCGTGCGCCTCCAGATCGTGGGCGAATCGCTCTGCGAGGCGGTCGACCTCCACGCCCACGAGCGCGTTCTCGACGTGGCGGCCGGAAACGGCAACGCCTCGCTCGCGGCCGCGCGGCGCTTCGCCGACGTGATCGCGACCGACTACGTGCCCGAGCTGCTGGAGCAGGCTCGCCGGCGCGCCGACGCCGACCGGCTCCCCATCACGTTCCAGGTTGCCGACGTGGAGGGCCTCCCCTTCGCCGACGGGCTCTTCGACGTGGTCCTCTCCACGTACGGCGTGATGTTCACGGCGAACCAGGAGCGCGCCGCCGCCCAGCTCCTGCGGGTGGTCCGTCCGGGCGGGCGGATTGGCCTCGCGAACTGGACGCCCGAAGGATTCATCGGGCAGCTCTTCAAGGTCGTGGGCTCGTTCGTGCCGCCGCCGGCCGGCCTGCGCTCGCCGCTCCAGTGGGGAACGGAGCCCCGGCTCGTCGAGCTCTTCGGTCCGGAGGCTTCGGACATCCGTACCGAGCGGAAGAACTACGTCTTCCGCTTCGCGTCGGCCGAGCACTTCATCGATTACTTCCGGAAGAATTACGGGCCGATCCACAAGGCGTTCGCCGGGCTCGACGGAGAGGGCCAGAAGGCGTTCCACGCGGCGCTGCTCGAGCTGCTGAACCGGTCGAATCAGGGCGGACCCGGCACGCTCGTGGTGCCGAGCGAGTACCTGGAGGTGGTGATTACGAAGTAGCGCGAGCGGTCCCTCGCCTCACGAGAGGGGTCTCTCGCTTCTGGGAAGCGGTCCGGCGGCCGTCGGGAAACCGGCGGCCGCCTGTTACTATTTATGGATCCCGACCCGCCGGCCACCGCAACCGAGGAGGAGCGATGCGCTTCGTTTCCATTCTGATCCTGGCCTGCACGTTCGCAATGGCGTCTTCGGCGCGGGCCCAGGTTCCCGTCACCCCCGGGGCCAGTCACGAGAAGATGCTCGCCGACCCCAATCCCCGCCTCGCCGCGAACAAGCAGCTCGTCTATGCCTTCTGGCGTGAAGTGTTCGAGAGCGGGCACATGGAGCTCGCGCCGAAGTATCTGGCCGAATCCTACATCCAGCACAACCCCAACGTCGCGACCGGCCGCCAGGGTTTCATCGACTTCTTCTCGAAGAACGTCCCGCCGAAGCCGATCGAGCCGCTCGTGAAGGCGCCGCTCGTCGCGATCGTCGCGGATGGCGACTACGTGGTGCTCAGCTTCGCCAGCAAGCGGAAGGACCCCCAAGGACTCGACCCAGACGTACACGACGACCTGGTTCGACATGTTCCGGATCGAGAACGGGAAGATCGCGGAGCATTGGGATCCGGACACGAAGGAGTAGCCGGAGCGACCGCGGAACGCGTCAGCTCGGGATCCAGATGCTCCCGGCCTCGATGATCTCGTGGGTGGCGGGAAGGAGCAGCGGCTCCCGCGACTTGGCGTAGAAGACAAGTCCCTTGTAGCTCGTGAGGTAGCGGTGTCCGCCCACGAGGAAGCCGCCCGGAGCATGGACGACCAGCGCGTCCGGGTTCTGCATGAGAAGCTTCTCGAACTCGGCCGCCTCGAGACGCACGATGGCGCCCATGGCTCTGATCGCCCGCGCACGGGCCGCCGCCGCCGCCGTCGCGCCACCGCTCATCTCGTCTTCCCCCCGCGCGTTCTAATGTTGCTCGTAGAGCCCGAGAAGATTACCGGCCGGATCGTGGAACGTCGCGTACGCGCCTCCTGACGTTCCGATCGCGGTTTTCCCTTTCACGACGCGACCCCCCGCAGATCTTCCCGTTCGTCATGCGCTCTCCCCGGCTCGCGACGGTTGCGTCCCGGCGCTCAAGGCGCCGACGGCGGGACTCTAGCACGCCTTCCGGAGGCGCGTGAGCGTTTGGCCGCGACGGGAATCCACGGTATACTCGTGCCGTTCCCATCCCCAGGGACGCCGGGTCTCCTGAAAGCAGGATTTCAATCGAACCGCTCGTGATCGCAGCGCGATGCCGCCTGTTCCCCAGCGCGCCGCGTCGGTGGATCCATCCGTTCCTCTGCGGCATCCTGGCGGTCCTTCTCGGCCTGCCGTACGCCGCCGCCGCGGGCGCTGCTCCGAGGCCCAAGGCCGACGTGGTCGAGCCGTTCGATCCGACCGATCCCTCCCCGCCCGCCACTCCGGTGCGTGATCTCCCGATCATCGAGATCCACGCCGCAGCAAGCCACGGTGTCATCGCGGTCCATCTGACGGGAGACGACGGTTATGACGACACCGACCGGGGGCTCGCCCAGGGCCTCGCGAACCAGGGCGTGCCGGTGATCGTGCTCGATTCGCGGAAGTACTTCGCGACCCAGCGCACCCCTGAAGGAGCTGCCGCCGACCTCGCGCGCATTCTTCGCTTCTACCTTCCCGCGTGGCACGGACGGCAATTCGTGATGAGCGGATTCTCCTTCGGCGCCGACGTGATGCCGTTTCTCCTGAATCGGCTGCCGCAGGACCTCCGGGAGAAGCTCCGGTCGGTGACGCTCCTGAGCCCCACCGGCGAGGCCACGTTCCATTACCGCCTCGCCGAGTGGGGACCCGCTCCGAAAGACCCGCACTACCCCGTCGTGCCGGAGCTGGAGCGGCTGCGCGGAGAGCGGATGCTTTGCTTCTACGGGGCCGAGGACAAAGGTGCGATGGGACCGCAGCTCGATCCGACGCTCATCACGTGCTACCGGATGCCCGGCGGCCACTCGATCGGGAAGCGCTCGCTGCTCGCCGCCGAGAAGATCGTCGAGGCGATCCGCTAGCGGCCTTCTGAATGGGGCGGGCACCGCGTGACGCGGGCCCGCCCCCCATTTCATTTCAGAAGCACCAGCTTGCGGCTGATCGGCGCCGATCCCTCGAAGGAAAGCCGGTACAGGTAGAGGCCCGACGCAACCGGGTTGCCGGTTCGGTCGGTCCCGTTCCAGTCGGCGCCGCCCGGGCCGGCCGGGCGCACCCCGTTCACCAGGGTTACGACGAGTCGGCCCGATACGTCGAAGACGTCGAGGCGCGCGGGCGCGCGGCGCGGCAGCTCGAAATCGATCCGCGTGCGCGGATTGAAGGGGTTCGGCCGAGCGCCATGGAGCGCGAGACGGTACCGTGGGGCGGTCTCACCCACCGCGGTGACCGGAGCGCTCACGACCTGGAACTGCCGCATCATCTCGTGATCCTCGTGCTCCAGGACGTGGCAGTGGTAGGGATAGCGCCCCAGGAAGTCCGTGAAGCGGGCGATGACGCGGACCACTTCGTTCGGATTCACGGGTGCCGTGTCCTTCCACCCGGCCTCGTACGGCTGTGGAGGACTTGGGCTGCCGACGAGCACGATCGAGGTGTCCTGCATCGTGAACTTCTGCCGGTCGAGGATCTGGAACTCCACCAGGTGCAGGTGCATCGGGTGGGTCACTTCCGACATGTTGATGAACCGCCAGATCTCGGCCGTGCCGATCACGGGGAACTCGGTGACGTCATCCCACTGTTTGCCGTTGATCGTCCAGAACTGCCCCCCGCACGGGCTCGGGGCCGGCGAACGGGCAAGCATGAAATCGCGACTCTGGACGGCATCGCTCTCCGGAATTCTCGGAACGGATGCAAGCGTCGAGGGAATCGGCGCCGTGTACCCGGCTGCCGACTGCACGACGAACTTCATGATCTCGGTGAGGACCGGCATCTGCGGGTCGGCGACCGGGTACGGGGCCGGAGCGCTGTTCCGGAGAAGGATCTCCGTCCCGGGCGAGTACGACGCGAAGTCGACGACGACGTCCGCGCGCTCGCCCGGCGCGATCGTCAGGCTGTCGCGGCTGACCGGCGCAGCCAGGAGGCCGCCGTCGCTCCCGATCTGGACGAACGGCGCGCCGTTCGAGAGATGCAGGGTGTAGATGCGCGAATTGGAGCCGTTGAGCAGGCGGAAACGATACTTCCCGCGATTCACGTTCAGGTACGGCCACACCTTCCCGTTCACGACGGCCTTGTCGCCGAAGTACATCTCCTTCCACGTGACCGGATAGCTGATGCCCCCGTCCGCTTTCAGCATGCGGTCCTGAATGGCGATGGGAATTTCGTATCCGTTCGCGGGGAGGCCGAGAGCGGCCTCGGCCGCATCTCGAATGAGATAGAAACCGGCAAGTCCCATGATCACGTTCAGCCGGGTGATCCCGAGCGCGTGGTCGTGGTACCAGAGCGTCGTCGCCGGTTGGGTGTTGGGATAATGGAACGTCTGCCCCTCCCCGGGCAGGATGGTCTGCTCCGGGTACCCGTCGCTCTCCGGGCCGACGTGCCCGCCGTGCAGATGGACGACCGTGCGCGCGGCCGGCCCCGCCATGTCCGGGCCGTGCATGCAGAGGTCGACCGGAAGGAAGTGCTGGGTGAGCAGTGCGCCGGTCGAGTCGCGGAGATCGTTCCGCCATGTGACCGTGACCGGGTTTCCGACCGACGCCTCGATGGTCGGACCCGGGTACATGCCGCCGTACCCCCAGAGCGTCGTCGCCGGCAGGTCGCGGTGGAGCTTCTGCTTGACCTGGGTGACGGAGAGCGCGTACGAAGCCGTTCCCCCCGCTGTTCCCGAGATCGGCGTCGCCACGATCGGCCGCGGCAGGGAATCCACGTACATCGACAGGACGAGCGGGCAGTACCTGCCCGCGCAGGAGGTGTTGTCGCCCTGGTAGATGCCGCTCGCGGCCGCACACTGGGCCGCGGTCAGCGAATCGCACGTACCGTCAGGGAGACAGCAGGCGCCCGCGGGCGTGGTCGGAAGAAATGTGACCTGGAGCGAGGGCCGCTGCGAGGCGGTCGAGGTCTCTCGGCTTGCGAACCGGCGCACGTTCGAGCTGCTCGCCTCATCGCCGCGGATCACCCATCCGGCGTTGACCGCGCTCCCCTGCACCCAGGACTGCACGTCCGCGACCAGGCCCGAGCCGCTCCACTGATATGTGGTGCTGGCGACCGCCGGCACGGATAGCGTGGCGCTCTGCGTCGCGACGAAGTCGCCGCCCGCCGTGGCCCAGAACACGGTGTTATAGAACCTGTGGAGCCAGGTCGCGTCGTTGGTTGTCGCCGTTCCTCCGGAACCTTCGTTGCCGCTCCCGACCGATGTTCCCTCGCCCCAGGTGGCGGTGAGCCGATGCAGCGCCACGTTGATGGTGCTCCCCGCGGCGTTGTTGCAGTAGAGCGAGAGGGCCGCGTTCTCGATGAACGCGGTCGAAGGAATGCCGCTCAGGTCGAAGGCGACGACGCCGCGCCGCCGCAATCCACTGTTCTGGTTTCCCGTGTAGATGTACTGCCCCGCTCCATTGCTCTTCGAGCCGGTCGCGTCCTCGTAGAGCGTGTTGTCCTTGGCAGCCGTGAGCGTCACGGTCACGGGAGCGTTGGGACAGGGCTCAGGCGTGCAGCCCACGCCCACTCCCTGGAAGGTGCCCCCCTGCAGCTGGCAGGAGGCCGCCGAGAGGAATTCACAGCCGGAAGGCAGGCAGCAGGCTCCGTCGCCGGCGGGCAGCACCGTCACCGTGCCCGACATCCCTCCCGCGGTGCCGTCGCCGTTGTCGAATCCGTGCGGCTTGCAGTAGAACCAGAAGGTCCCGAGGTTGGTGAACTGATGATCGAAGGTGGGCGTCGTGCTGTTGAGGGGAGCGTCCCACTGCTCGATGCTCCCCGCCACCGACGTCGTCGTGTGATTGCCGTCCAGCCGCACCCAGCGAACGGTGTCGCCGACCGTGACGACCGCGTCGACCACCGGACCGCCAGAGGGATAGATGCTGAAATCGAAGGAGTAGGTATAGAGGGTGTCGATGGTTGCGTGAGCCGCGGCCGGAATCAGCGCGGTCAGGGCGAGCGCGGCGGCGAGGTACAGAGCGCGACATCGCACACCGACGCGTCGGCTCGTTTCGGAGAGGGACGTGGGTTTCATGGGGGCCTCCGCAAGCGTTGGTCGGTGTCACGACGCGAACGCTGAGAGGCAGGGCACCAGTCGGCGCCCGCATCGATCGAGACGGGGGATGTACCGAGAAGCTACGCCCTTGCCGCCGCCTTGGCGCTGATACCTAAGGCTACCCACCCGTCATCGCGTCAGGGTGGGAGCCCCAATCTCGAGAGGAATTCGGACCAGCGCCGATCGTTGTGAAGCATGCGAAACCGTGGGCTCCCCTTGGCTTCCGCAAGCCCGGGGTCGTGCTGCCGATAGGCGCGCTCGAGCCACTCGAACGCCGGATCCGGCTCGCCTCGAGCCGCGTGCACCTCGGCGATCTGATAGGCAAACTCGCCGGCGCACGACTCCATGAGCTCCCGGAGCGCCGCATTCGACTGTTCGGCACAGCCCAGTGCATGGTGGAGGAGGGCTCGCGCCCAGAGCCGGTGTCCTGGAACGGGCTCGCGCTCGGCTTCGGCCAGCGCCTCGTCGGCGCGGCCAAGGGCGAGCAGGCAGAGGGAGTGGTATCCGCGCGCGAACGCGCGCTCCGGCGCGAGCTCCAGCGACCTCTCGTAGGCCGCTTCGGCCTCTTCATGGCGGCCCGCGGCATAGAGCGCCATGCCGAGGCCCAGATTGGATCCCGCGCTCAGCGGGTCGTGCTCGATCGCGCGGCGGTAGAGCTCGATGGCTTCGTCGAGGCGGCCCGAGTTGTCGGCCAGCACGCCGCATTTGAGGAGCACGAGGGTATTCCCCGGAGCGAGCTCCAGAGCGCGCGCATAGGAGCGTTCCGCTCCCCGCCAGTCCCAGTCGTTCGTCGACTGGATCCATCCCATCTGCGCGTGGGCCTCGGCGAGATCCGGCTCGAGAGCGATCGCCCGCTCCACCGCACGACGGGCGCGGCGATATCCCTCGGCGACCGGCAGCCAGCCAATGTCCGCCTCGAGAGAATACGCGCGCCCCAGCTCCGTCCAGGCGAGCGCGAAGCGGTCGTCGCGGGCGAGGGCTTGTTCGAGGTATTCGATCGCCTTCGCCACGTCCTCGCGCGTCGCCCGGCCGATGAGGTGGCGAGCCAGCAGGTAGAGACGGTGCGCTTCCGGGTCCGTGCCGCGACCCTTCGCGGCGCGCGCGACATCCGCCTTCGCCTGTCCGCTCGCCTCCGAATCGGCCTCCTCGCCCAGGAGCTTCACCCTCAGCTCTTTGACCACGGAACGGGCGATGTCGTCCTGCACCGCAAAGATGTCCTCCAGAGTGCGGTCGTACGTCTCTGACCAGAGGTGGTATCCGTCGGGGACCTTCACGAGCTGCACGGAGATACGGACGCGATCGCCCGCCTTTCGGACGCTGCCGTCCAGGACGGTCGCAACGTTGAGTCTCCTTGCGATGTCGTCGAGGGGAACGTCCTTTCCCTTGAAGTGGAACGACGAGGCGCGCGCGGAGACCCGGAGTCCCTGGATCTTCGAGAGGAGATTGAGCAGCTCGTCAGCGAGCCCATCCGAGAAGTACTCGTCGTCGGCACTCCGGCTCCGGTTGACGAACGGGAGCACTGCGATCGACGCGACCTTTTCCGGAGCCCGCGCCGGCTCGCCACGGTCGAGCGCGCGGCGGAGCCGTCGCAGGACGTTCCCGACGTCGAGCGCGGTCTGGAGGCGCGCGCGCGGATCTTTCTCGAGGCACTGTTCGACGACGCGGGCGAACTCCGGCGGAAGATCGGCGCGGATGCGCGAGAGCGGCTCCGGGTCGTCCCGAAGAATGAAGGCGGCGACATCGGCGGCGCTGCCGCCCGTGAATGGCCTGCGTCCCGCCGCCAGCTCATAGAGGACGACGCCGAGCGCGAAGAGATCGCTCCGCGCGTCCACCTCGCCGCCACGGATCTGCTCCGGCGCCATGTACGCCGTCGTGCCGAGGATCTGGCCCGCGCCGGAGATCGGCGACTCCGCGGTGGTCTCCCGGCTCGGATCGGGCGCGGGCTCCCGCACCTTGGCGAGCCCGAAATCGAGCACCTTCACCCGGCCGTCGCGGGTCACCATCACGTTCCCGGGCTTCAGATCCCGGTGGATCACGCCGCGTTCGTGAGCGGCCGTGAGCGCGTCGGCCAGCGGAACGGCGATCTCGAGCAGCCGACGGAACGGCAGCCCGCCCGGCGTGATCAGCTCGGAGAGCGCCGGCCCTTCGACCAGCTCCATCGTGAGGAATCGCGAGTCGTGCTCGTCTTCGATCGAATAGAGAACGACGATGTTGGGATGGTTGAGCCCGGCGACTGCCCGCGCCTCCCGCTCGAAACGGGCGAGACGGTCGGGACTCGAGGCGACCTCGGGCGGAAGGAGCTTCAGGGCGACCTCCCGCCGCAGGCGAAGGTCCTGCGCGCGGTAGACCTCCCCCATGCCTCCGGCCCCCAAGGGACCGAGGATCTCGTAGGCGCCGAGGCGGGTGCCCGGTGGGAGCGACATCCGTGTAGAATCTAGTGCAAACGTCCTCCAAGAAGCGGTGTAGTTATGGAGGTCACGCCTTCGACGCCGGTCGAGGGCCGCCGGGGGGCACTTGGATTCGCACCGCACATGGCATCCGGGAACGCGCCCGAACCGATTGGGGTTCGCGGTCTTGGGGGTCCTGTTGCTGTCCGGCGCCCTGCCGGCAATCGCTTCCGAGCCCTCCCCATCGATCGCGGATCTTCCCACCGTCGAGGTGCCGGCCGCGGCGGATCGAGGCGTCTTCGCCGTGCACCTCACCGGTGACGGGGGCTACGACGCGACCGACAAGGGGCTCGCCCAGGGGCTCGCGAGCCGGGGCGTGCCCGTCGTGGCGCTCAACACCCGGAAGTACTTCGGCACCGAACGCACCCCGGATGCCGCCGCGGAAGACCTCGCTCGAATCCTCCGCCACTATCTCGGCCAGTGGCACGCCCGCCAATTCGTCGCGATCGGATATTCGTTCGGCGCGAACGTGATGCCCTATCTCGTGACGCGCCTCCCGCAGGACCTCCGCGCCCGCATCCGATCGATCGCGCTGCTCGCGCCCACGGCCGATGCCGAGTTCAAGGTGACCCTCGCCGAGCGCCTCGGGCTCTCGACCAGCTCGCGGTATCCCGTCGTCCCGGAGCTGGAGCGGCTGCGCGGCACGCGGATGCTCTGCTTCTACGGAGAGCACGACGGCGAGACGATCGGGTCGCAGATCGATCCGACGCTGGTGACCCGTTGCCCCATCCCGGGCGGCCACGACATCGGCAAGCGCTCGCAGCTCATCGTCGAGAAGATCCTCGAGACGGTGCGCGAGGGTCCCCCGAGCGCGCCGGTCGAGGAACGCCCCGAGAAGACCACCAGGACCGGCACGTCCAGCGGCACCTGACGACCGCCCGCCGGGAGTGCTGATTACACCGCGAACCAGGCTCGCGCGAGGGTCTCGAGATCTCGAACGCGGTCCGGAACCGGAAGTAGATTCAAGTACCAGGACAGGTCGCTGTATCGGTGCAGGAGCGCGTACGCCATGATTCGTTGCGGCAGATCTTCGTCCACGACGACGCCGTAGGCCTCGAGCAAGGCGCGGAGTAGCCCGGGCTCCGCGCACGTGAGGAAGATTCCGGCGCACGCCCATTCGTATTCGGGCGCACCGAGCAGAGCGTCCTCGAAGTCGATGATCCCGCTCACGCGCCAGACGCCGTCGCGGCGGTCGACCATGAAGTGCTCCCGCATCACCTCGGTATGGAGCAAGGCGCGCGTGCCGTCGTCCTGCGGGGCCCACCGCGACACGAAGTCGCTGACCGCATCGACCCAGGGCGCGCCCAGTCCCCTGGCGCGCTGCCGCTCGCGGCATGTGGCCCTCTGCTCCTCCATGAATCGCCGCCAGTCGATGTTCATGGGAGCGAGATCACTCGCGGGAATCGAGTGCAGCGCGGCGAGCGCCGCGCCGGCCTCGCGCATGAGCCGCGTGCGGTCGCCGGGCTCGATCGCGGGCCAGGCCTCGCCCAGCGAGCATCCCGAAAGGCGGGACATCACCAGGTACAGCCAATTGCCGCGTTCGCCCGCGGCGAGGACGCGCGGCGTCGGGATGGGCAAGCGCCCCTCGATGCGCGTGAGCACCGCCGTCTCAATGTCGAAGTAGGCGCGCTGCTCCGGTGGGAGCAGCTTCACGACATGCTCGTCTCCAAGGGCGAACACCGGGACCGAGCCGAACGCGAAGCGCTGGACCCTGTCTCCGAGCGAGTGCTCGCGTCGAATGGCGTCCACGACGGCGGCGCTGTCGTCCGCCGCGCCGTTCCACTGCATCGTGAACTCCACGTGGCGGGGACCGCCTGTCTTCGGAACGGTGACCCAGAGCCCGAGCTTCTGACGGACTGTCTCCGCGAGCAGATCCTGAAAGGGTCGCCTCGGCGCTCCGTGCACGCCCCCGACCGGCTGATCGTAAGCGTCGGCCAGGAACGCGCACCAATCTTCGCGAAGACGGCCTGGTTCCCCGAGCCGCGATCCCCACGACACCTGTACGTCCGGCCCTCGGGGCGGCAGATCCGCCTCCGTCTTCACCCGCCTGGCCTGCGTCATGGCCCCATTACTCGCATCGGCTTCCGCCTACCGTCAGGTAGTCATTGGTATACGGGCGTCGGCGCGATCCGGGTCCAGCGCACGCCGGCCTCGAGGCGCCACTCCTGCCAATGCGCGCGCCGGCCTGGCACCATGTCGACGGAGCGGTCCGCCCCCACCCGAAACGCGAAGCCATGCCGCGCATGGGATTTGGGCTCCTCGGCTCCCAACCTGAGCAGCTCGAGTCCGATGCTCGGCGCATATCGAACCCATCCCTCCTTGGTGGCGTAAACCTCAGCGCGTGAGCCGACATACGGGGCGATGTCGATCGAGTTCGACGCCGAGTCCCCGGCGAGCGGCACGACGTAGGGATACACCCGAGACCCGGCGATCGCCGCCGCGCAGGTGGTCATCCAACCGATGGCGTTGGACCCCCCGGCGCCGACGTCCTCGCTATGGGCCAGACTCCCGAGCGTCAGGACCGCGAAGGAACAGAGGCCGGTCACCGACACCGTCGCCCGGTCCTTGTTGTACGGATCGCGAGAGAGCACGGTCGCGCCGAGGATGATGTCGAGGCGCGTATGGTTCGGTTGCGCCACGAGATCGATGGAGGGCGTGTACTCGTTCGTCCGGTAGCCCAGCCCGAAGCCGAGCCCTTGCGAGGCGGCGCGGGCGGGACCGGGATTCAGGAACAGGCAGGCCGCCGCGATGATCGGGAACCAGGTCGAGCGCATGGGTCGTTCCTCCTTTCCCGAAAAGAGGAACGACCACACGCGCCGAAGCGCACGCGCTCAGCGATCAGTCATCGGCGGGCGCTTGCACGAGGTCCCGAAGCGCCTGCCAACGGATGGCGGGGTCGGAATCGAGCAGCCAGCCCAGAACGTCCATCAAGATGAGCGCGCGATCGTGACGTGCATCGCCCGCTCGCCGGCGACGTGCTTCACGCATTGATAGCCCAGCTCGCGCAGATCGATGCCGCTCCAGAGCGGCTCC
>JBLMWD010000120.1:0-11945 GCA_050257045.1 Bacteroidota bacterium
CCCGCGCGCTCTGCGAGCGCGCGGTAGCTCTCAAAGTGCTCGAGCACGGCCAGCAGGAGCTTCTCCCGGTCGAGCCCGGCTCCTCTGGACGCCGCCCGCAGCGACGTCGCGCGATCGCGGATGTCCGGCGGGAAGTCCTCGCGCTCCTGGTTCACGTTGATTCCGGTCCCCACGACGAGCACGTGCCCCGCCGCGCCGAGACGGGACTCGGCGAGGATCCCGCAGAGCTTCCGTCCGTCACAGAGCACGTCGTTCGGCCACTTCACCACGAGCTCCCGCCCGGTCGCCTCGCATCCGGCCGCGGCCACGGCGCAGGCCATGGCCATCCCGAGGAGCGGGAAGCGCGCGAGCGGTATGGTGGGCCGGAGCAGCACCGAGAAGAGGAGCGAGCTCCCGGGGCGGTCCCACCAGGAGCGGCCGTGGCGGCCCCTGCCGGCGGTCTGCTCGTCGGTCGCGATCACCAGTCCTTCCGCCGCGCCGCTCGCGGCGCGGCGGATCACCTCATCATTGGTCGACCCGACGCTCCGGACGAACTCGATCGGAACTCCGAGATAGGCGGCCGGTCCGGTCACAGCGCCTCGTCCAGCAACAGAGAGAGGTCGAGCGCGGGGGCCGAGTGTGTCAGCGCGCCGATCGAGATGTACGAGACTCCCGGGATCGCGTACTCGCGCACGTTGGCGAGTCGCACGCCCCCCGACACCTCGATCTCGAGCGGTCCACCCGGGGCGCCGCCGCCCGCTTCCGGCGCGCCGCTCTTCCCGCGCCCGCGCGCGCTCTTCTTCCCGAGCCCGAGCCGCTTCACCACCTCGGCGATCCGGGGCGGCGTGAAGTTGTCGAGGAGGAGCCGGTCGACATTCATGCCGGCCACCTCGAGCGCCTCCTCCACCGAGCGCACCTCGACCACGACCGGGAGCTTCTTCGGGTGCGCGGCCTCCTTGGCGCGCGTCACGGCCGCGGCGAGCCCGCCCGCCGCCTTGGCGTGGTTCTCCTTCACGAGCACGCCGTCGAAGAGGCCGAAACGGTGGTTCATCGCCCCGCCCGCGAGCACGGCGTACTTCTCGAGGACGCGGAGCCCGGGCGTGGTCTTCCTCGTGTCGAGGATGTGGACGCCGGTTCCCTCCACCGCGTTCACGAACGACGCCGCGAGCGTCGCGATCCCGGAGAGATGCTGGAGGAAGTTCAAGGCGACGCGCTCCGCCGTGAGGATCGCGCGCGTCGAGCCCTCCAGCGTCGCGATCGCCGTGTTCCGCGCGACGAGGCCGCCGTCGGGGACCGCCCACGTGATCTTCATCTCGGCGTCGAGCTCGCGGAAGGCGAGCGCCGCGACGGCGCTCCCAGCGAGGATGCCCTCGTTCTTGGCCTCGATGTGGGCCCGCGCGCGGGCCCCCGGGTCAACGACGGCGTCGGTGGTCGCGTCCCCGCCCCCGACGTCCTCCGTCAGGGCCAGGCGCACCATCGGCAGCGCGATCGCTTCGAGCCGCACGCTTTGTCTCCTTTCCCGATGTGAGCCGGAGCTCGTCGAGTCGGTCACGGAAGACCGCCGCGAGCTCGAACTCCTCCCGTGAGGCCGCTTCGAGCATCTCCCGCTCGAGCAGCTCCATCAGCGCATCCTGATCCAGGTCCATGGCGCGCGCCGGGAGGAGCTCCTCCACGGCCGGCCCCGAGGCCGCGTCCGCTACGGACGTGGCCTTCATCACCTCCTCCACCGACTTCACGATGGTCCGCGGCGTGATCCCGTGCTCGGCGTTGTACTCGATCTGCGCCTCGCGGCGCCGGTTCATCTCGTCCAGAGCGCGGCGCATGGCGCCGGTCACGTGGTCGGCATAGAGGAGCACCTCGCCCCGGATGTGACGCGCCGCGCGTCCCGCCGTCTGGATCAGGGACGTCTCCGAGCGGAGGAAGCCCTCCTTGTCGGCGTCGAGGATCGCGACGAGCGAAACCTCGGGGAGGTCGAGCCCCTCGCGGAGCAGGTTGATCCCGACGAGCACGTCGACCTTCTGGAGCCGGAGCGCCCGGAGCACCTCCATCCGGCCGATGGCGTCGATGTCGGAGTGGATGTAGCGCACCCGCACGCCGGCCTGGAAGAGGTACTCCGTGAGGTCCTCGGCCATCCGCTTCGTGAGCGTGGTCACCAGCACACGCTCCCCGACCTCCACCCGCTTCTTGATCTCCTCGAGCAGGTCGTCGATCTGGCCGCGAGTCGGCCGCACGCCCACGCGCGGGTCGACGAGACCGGTCGGGCGGATGATCTGCTCCACGACGACGCCCCCCGACTTCTGCAGCTCGAAGTCCCCCGGCGTGGCCGAGACGAAGATGGCCTGGTCGATCAAGGCCTCGAACTCGTCGTAGCGCTGCGGCCGGTTGTCGAGCGCCGAGGGGAGGCGGAAGCCGTAGTCGACGAGCGTCTGCTTGCGCGAGCGGTCCCCCTCGTACATCCCGCCGATCTGCGGCACCGTCACGTGGGACTCGTCGATGATGAGGAGGAAGTCGTCCGGGAAGTAGTCGATGAGGCACTGTGGCCGCTCGCCGGGCGCGCGTCCCGACAAGGGTCGCGAGTAGTTCTCGACGCCGGCGCACGTCCCGATCTCGCGCAGCATCTCGATGTCGTACTCGGTCCGCATCTTGAGCCGCTGCGCCTCGAGGAGCTTCCCCTCGCGCTGGAAGACCGCGAGGCGCTCGTCCAGCTCCTCCCGGATCAGCCGGAGCCCCCGCTCGAGCTTCTCGGGCTGGGTCACGAAGTGCTTCGCGGGATAGATCGAGGCCGACTGGAGGATCCGGAGGGTCTTCCCCGTCAATGGATCGATGATCGCGATCCGGTCGACCTGGTCGCCGAAGAGCTCCACGCGAAGCCCCGTCTCCTCGTAGGCCGGGTGGATCTCGATCACGTCGCCGCGCGCGCGGAACGTGCCGCGCGCGAGCTCGAGGTCGCCGCGCGTGTACTGGCTGTGGACCAGGTGCTCGAGGATCCGCTCGCGCGGGACCCGCTCGCCGAGCTGGAGGAAGAGCCGCTCGCGCTGGAAGTCCTCGGGCGAGCCCAATCCGTAGATGCAGGAGACGCTCGCCACGATGACCACGTCGCGCCGCTCCAGCAGGGCGCTTGTCGCCTGCAGGCGCAGCCGGTCGATGTCGTCGTTGATCGAGGCGTCCTTCTCGATGTAGGTGTTCGTCTGCGGAACATAGGCCTCGGGCTGGTAGTAGTCGTAGTAGGAGACGAAGTAGCCGACCGCGTTCTCGGGGAAGAACGACTTGAACTCCCCGTAGAGCTGGGCGGCGAGCGTCTTGTTGTGGGAGATGACGAGCGTGGGGCGGTTCGCCGCGGCGATGACGTTCGCCATCGTGAACGTCTTCCCCGAGCCGGTGACGCCGAGGAGCGTCTGGAAGCGGTCGCCCCGGCGGATCCCCTCGTTCAGCTCGCGGATCGCCCGCGGCTGGTCGCCGCGGGGATCGTAGGGAGCGTGGAGCTTGAAGGACGACGTGGCCGCGTCGCGATCGACCAGGGTCACCGCGGTGTCACGCCCGGCACCCGCGTCCGGAGCGTGTAGCTCACGACCGCCGGCCGCTCGGGGGCGCAACGCACGCTGAACTCGAAGCTCGTCGCGTCCTTCTTCACGGCCGGGAGGGTCGACTTCACGATCTCCCAGTCGCCGTAGGCGTGCTCCAGGACCGACACGTCGATCGGAGCGACGCGGTGATTGCGGAGCGTGATCTCGACGGTGGTCTCGCTCTCGGTGCGGGAGGTCTGCTGGAAGTCGGTCTGCTTCCGCTCCACGGCCACATCGAAGACGCCGCCCACCGCGACGCGCGCCGTCTCGTTCTTCGCGGTGTGGTCGATCCGGTCCTCGCCCGTGAACTCGAGCGCGCCGTCCGCGTCGCGCTGGTAGACGCGCACGAGCCCGGCCGGGAGCGGCATGCCGATCCCCGCCGCGGCCTCGTTCTTGAATTCGATCGTCGACATCACGCGATCCGCGTCTTTCTGTGCGTCATAGACGTATTTGCGGATGCTGCGTATCCCCCGCGCCTTCAGCATCGCCAGCTGCTTCACCTCGTTGTTCGCGAGCGTGGCCCGATCCGGGAGCTCGTACAGATGGTACTCGGAGAATCCGCGCTCCTCGAGCTTGGCCGCGCCGCCCATGGCGTCGGCACGCATCATCGTCTCATACGGCATCGGCCGCGGCGTCGCGGCGCGATGGATCGAACCCGCGACCAGCTTCACCTTCGCGTTCTCGTACGATTCGCCCGACGTGTTCTCCACCGTGGCCCAGCCCTGGAGGTCGAGGCTCGACCCCGACTCGTCCTGGACCGCCACGTACTCGGCGTGCCACGTGAGCCCGCCCGTCAGGTACGAGACCTCCACCGGCACCGAGCGCGCGCTCGAGGAGCGGACGCGCCAGACCAGGGTCGGCCCCGCCGCGATGTCGTTGTCCGCGGAGGCGAGCGCGACTTCCTGGGCCTCGCTCCGGGAGAGGACCGACATCCCGCCGCCCGTCGCGCGAAGCACGAGCGAACCCGCGTCGAAGGAGAGGAGGATGCCGCGGCGCGTGTCGCCCCCCTTCATCCGCACCTCGACCGGACGGCCGACATACCGCTGGAAGAGCCGGTCGGTCGTGGCGAGATCGTTCCGGTAATCCTGCGACGCGACGTCGAGCGATCCCTTCTCGAGCGGACGCAGGTGCACCGACGTCGGGTCGAGCTGGCCCGCCACGTGGGTGAACGAGACGTCCCCGCCGTTCCGCGGCACCGAGATCGTGCGCCGGTCCTTCACGAGCCCCAGATTCTCGTTGTACACCGTGACCGCGAGATCGCGCTCGGCGTCGAGCGTACGCCCGTCGTTCTCGTCGAATTCGGGCGTGGTCAGGAGGGGCTCGCCCCGCCGCCGCTGCATCTCCTCCGAGGCGCGCGGCCTCTCCTGCGAGGCGCCGGGCCCCGCCGCGACCAGCAACCCTACCGCCCCCGCGAGCGCCGCCGCCCATACTCCGGTCCGCCGGCTTCCATTCCATCGAATCACTGCAACACCTCCAGGTTTCGCTCCAGCTTCTCCTTGGTGGTGCCCAGCGCCTCGAATTTCTCGCGCTCGCGGTCCACGACGTCCTTCTTGGCCTTGCCCAGGAAGTCTTCGTTCTGGAGCTTCCGGCGGGAGACGTCGAATTCCCGGAGCACCCGCTCATATTCCTTACGCAGCCGGGTGCGCTCGACTTCCACGTCGATGAGCCCCTCGAGCGGGAGGAAGATCTCGTGGCTCCGCACGACCGCGGAGGCCGCGACCTTGGGCTTGGCCACGGTGGGACCGACTTCGAGCGAGTCGCCGCGCCCGAGAAGGAGGATCAGGTCGCGCTGCCCTTCCAGCGCCGCCGCCTCGGGGCCCGACGCGCGGATCCGGATCGCCGCCTTGCGGGCGGGAGCGATGTTCATCTCGGAGCGCAGGTTCCGGATCGCCCCCACCACTTCCTTGAGCAGCGCGATCCGCGCCTCGGCCTCGGGGTGGGACGCGCCCCGCGCCGGCACCGGCCAGGGGGCCACGATCACGTCCCCCTCGGTCCCGGGGAGCGAGTGCCAGAGTTCCTCGGTGAGGAACGGCATGAAGGGGTGGAGCAGACGGATGATCGTGCTGAAGACGCTGTCGATGACGTAGCGCACGGTGAGCGCGTCGGGCGTGTGCGGCCCCGCGTAGAGGCGCGGCTTCGCCATCTCGAGATACCAGTCGCAGAACTCCCGCCACGTGAAGTCGTAGATGTCCTTGGCGGCGTCCCCGATCCGGTAGGCGCGCAGGTTCCGCGTCACCGAGCGCACCGTGGAGGCGAGCGTGCTCAGGATCCAGTGGTCCTCGTCGCGAAGCGCCGGGCGCTGCACCGGCTCGTCGGGCACGTAGTCGCGCAGGTAGGGGTGCACGAGCCGGAAGGCGTTCCAGAGCTTGTTCGCGAAGTGCCTTCCCAAGTCCACCTTCTCGTCGGAGAAGCCCTGGATATCGGCTCCCTGCGGCGAGAGGAGCACGAGCGTGTAGCGGAGCGAGTCGGCGCCGTGCCGGTCGATCAGCTCGATCGGATCGGACGAATTTCCGAGCGACTTCGAGAGCTTCCGCCCCTGCGCGTCGCGCACGATCCCGTGGAGATAGACCTGGGGAAACGGGCAGCGCCCCATGAACTCGTACCCCGCCATGACCATGCGCGCGACCCAGAAGAAGATGATGTCGGGCCCGGTCACCATGACGCTCGAGGGATAGAAGCGCTCGAGGTCGGGCGTCTTCTCGGGCCAGCCGAGCGTCGAGAACGGCCAGAGCCAGGAGGAGAACCAGGTGTCGAGGACGTCCTCGTCCTGCTTGAGCTCCCCGCTCCCGCACTTGGGACACGCGGTGGGCGTCTCCACCTCGACGATCTGCTCCTGGCAACCCGCGCAGGTCCAGACCGGGATGCGGTGCCCCCACCAGAGCTGCCGCGAGATGCACCAGTCGCGGATCCCCTCGAGCCACCGGAGGTAGACCTTCTCCCAGCGCCGCGGGAGGATCGTGAGCTCGCCCTTGGCGATCGCCGCGTACGCCGGCTCGGCGAGCGGCTTCATCTTCACGAACCACTGGAGCGAGAGGTACGGCTCGACCACGGTGTCGCAGCGGTCGCAGTGCCCCACGGCGTGGCGGTGCGGCTCCACCCGCGCGAGCAGGCCGCGGTCCTCGAGCGCCGCCACGATCCGCTTCCGCGCCTCCTCGCGCGAGAGCCCCTGGAAGTCGCCCGCGTTCTCGTTCATGACGGCGCTCTCGTCCATCACCTTGATGGCCGGAAGGTCGTGGCGCTGCCCCATCTCGAAGTCGGCGAGGTCGTGCGCCGGCGTGACCTTGACCGCGCCGGTGCCGAACTTGGGATCGACCGACTCGTCCTGGATGATGGGGATCTCCCTGCGCAGGAACGGCAGGATCGCGGTCTTCCCCTTGAGCGAAGCGAAGCGCTTGTCCTTGGGGTGCACCGCCACCGCCACGTCGCCGAGCATCGTCTCGGGGCGCGTGGTCGCCACCGTCACGTGCTTCTGCGTCCCCTTGACCGGGTACTGGATGTACCAGAGCTTGCTCTCGGTCTCGATCTTGTTCACTTCCTCGTCGGAGAGCGCGGTGTGGCAGCGCGGGCACCAGTTGATGATCCGATTGCCGCGATAGACGAGACCCTTCTTGTAGAGCCGGACGAAGACCTCGCGCACGGCGCGCGAAAGCCCCTCGTCCATGGTGAAGCGCTCGCGCGACCAGTCGACCGAGTCGCCCAGGCGCTTCATCTGCTCCGTGATGCGCTTGTGGTACTCCTCCTTCCAGCGCCAGGTCTCGGCGATGAACTCCTCGCGGCCGAGGTCGAACCGGGTCCGGCCGCGCTCGGCGAGCCGCTTCTCCACCACGTTCTGGGTCGCGATCCCGGCGTGGTCGGTCCCGGGGAGCCAGAGCGTCGGCTCCGCCATCATCCGGTGCCAGCGGATCAGAAGGTCCTGGATCGTGTGGTCGAAGGTGTGGCCGAAGTGGAGGCTTCCGGTCACGTTCGGCGGCGGGATCAGGATCACGAACGGCGGGTCGGGGCTGTCGTTCGGCCGGAAGTAGCCCCGCTCCATCCAGTGGCCGTACCAGCGCTTCTCGGTCTCGACGGGGTCGTAGTTCTTGGGGAGCTCGTTCGGGATGGTCATGAGCGCCGGCTCGGTCTCCTGTGAAATAGCGCCTCGCGGCACGCGCACGTCCGCGCTAACTCACGCGATTCCAAGAGAATGAAGTACGTTAGCATAGGCCGTGGGGTGGGTCAAATCGGCGGCCGGGCTCAAGCTGCGGCCCCGTCCGCCGATAGATGGGAGGATGAAACGCATCGCCCCCGCCCTGATCCTGCTCTCGGCGCTCGTTCTGATGCCGGCCGGCCCCGCCGGGGCACAGATGCTCGACGCCCGGCGCCTCGGCATGGGCGGGGTCGCGACCAGCGACAACAACGCCTCCCGCACGGCCAACATCGCCTTCCGGGCGGTCCCGGCGGGCCAGGGCTCGCGCTCGATCCCGCTCCCGATCGGGCTCATCCAGTACGCGCACCACCATCCGACGTTCGATACGAGCAGCCCCGACTTCAACATCTTCGACATCCTGAACCTGGCGTCGAACCCGCCCCTCACGCTCACCCTCTGGAAGCCCAAGGACGTCTCGGGCGACGTCTCGGTCTTCGTGGCCCGCGACTCCCTCCTCGTCGACCTGGCCGACGTGCGCCGGGCGATCCCGAAGGACCCCTGGAAGCAGGGGGGCGTCTACCACCTGATGGCGGTCGGGATCGGCGTGAAGAACTCTTTCGCGCAGGTGGTGCCGACCATCCACGTGCGGAACGAGTTCGACCTCGACCCGGCGCTCCGGGCGGCGCTCAAGGACGCGCAGCCGTTCACGGGCAACACGCGGTACGGGACGACCGACCACGGCGTGGCCCAAGCCGCGGTCGCCTGGCAGGCCGGCATGGCGATGCGCGCGCTCTACCGCGTTCCCGTCGACACGAACGAGGGCGACCAGGACGATCCCAAGGCCGACGACCCGCGGTGGAACGGCGCGACCGCGCTCTACGTCGGGGCCGCTCCGAAGTACTACTGGGGGCTCGCGTACGGCGGGCTCGACGCCGCCGGCGGGGTGACGACGGCCGACACGCTCTTCGGCAGCTCCAACCCGGTCGCGATCGACATGGACGCGGTCACGCGCGACGCCGCGATCGGAGGAGACGGCGGGAGCGGTCACGGGTTCGGCGCGGACGTGGGCGGGGTCTTCTTCTATCAGAACTTCGAGCTGGGCGTGGGCGTGAACGACCTGGGAAGCACGATCGACTGGAAGACAACCGTGAAGCACCACGTCTACAGCGACTCCACGAATTCGTTCACGACGACGACGCTCGGCCGTGACGTCGACTTCAAGAGCAGGATCCCGGCGGCCGTGACGGTGAACGTGGCCCGGCGGATGGGCTCCATGACGCTCGCCGCCGACGTGGCGCACACCGAGCTCCGGACGCTGCTCCATCTGGGCGCGGAGCGCTGGCTCGGCAACATCGCCGTGCGCGGCGGGGCGTACACGGACGCGAGCGGGCTCTGGCAGGCGACGGGGGGAACGGGGATTCGTTTCGGGGGAGTCGGGTTGGATCTCGCCGTCGCCACCCAGAGCCGGAACGTCGAACGGGAGCGCGGAGCCGAGCTCAGCGCCTCCCTGACGCTGTACTAGGAGGACGCGATGCGCCGCTGGGCCGCCCTGCTCCTGATCCCGCTCCTCGCCGCCGGCTGCGGCGACCGGAGCCTCATCCTGACCGTCGACGTGCTGTCGTTCCTCTCCCCGTCGGAGGTCACCCAGGCGTACGGCCCGATCCCGGCCGGGCTCCCCGCCACCACGGTGGACGTGGCGAGCCGCGAGGCGTCCCTCCTGCCCGGCGTGAGCGACGTGACCGAGATCTCGAGCGCCACGCTCGACGTCGGCGCCTCGTTCGACAACGCGACCGGCTCAGCGAGCGGGCACCTGCTCGTCTACATCACCTCCGCCGATTCGGCCGACGTCTTCTCGACCACGCCGATCGCGGACATCCCGGTGGCGCTGACGCCCGCCCACGTGACCAACGTGGGCACCACGATCTCCTCGAACGCGCTCGCGCAGGCGCTCGTGCAGAGCAAGGTGAAGATCGGGGTGCGCATCTCCCTGGACACGACCGGGAGCCTGGCCCCCGTCCAGGGGACCGAGACGATCACCGAGCTCCGGGCGACGGTGATCACGAAAAGGAAGCTATAGCCCTCCTGTAGTAGAATCCCGGCCGTGGAATCGGCCACCACACGCATCCCCGCCCGGGACGAAGTCCTGGCGCTCCTCCACGAGCACACGGAGACCCCCGGTCTGCGCAAGCACGCGCTCGCCGTCGAGGCGGCCATGCGCGCCTACGCGCGGAAGCTCGGCGGCGACGAGGAGCTCTGGGGGCTCACCGGGCTGATCCACGACTTCGACTACGAGAAGCACCCCACGCCGGCCGAGCATCCCTACGTCGGCTGCCGCATCCTCGAGGCGCGCGGCTATCCGCCCGCGATGATCGAGGCGATCCTGGGGCACGCCTCCTACACCGGCACGCCCCGCGTGACCCCGATGGCGAAGAGCCTCTACGCCGTGGACGAGCTCTGCGGGCTCATTACGGCGACGGCCCTCGTCCAGCCGAACAAGACGCTCGCCGAGGTGTCGGTCGACTCGGTGCTCAAGAAGATGAAGTCGAAGGGATTCGCCCGAGGCGTGAACCGCGAGGAGGTCGAGCACGGCGCGGCCGAGCTGGGCGTCCCCTTCCCCGAGCACGTCGGCACGGTGCTCGCGGCGCTCCAGGGCGCTTCGGGGAGCCTCGGCCTGTGACGACCCGGTCCAAGGCGCAGCCCGACGTCGCCGCGCTCGAGCAGTTCCTCACCTCGATCGGCGTCGACGCGGATCGCGACCCCGAGTACGGCCTCACGGCGGCGCTCCTCTCCGAGCTCCTCGTCGAGCGCACCGCGGGGCTTCGCTCCCCCGAGCCGAGCATCGCGCCGCTTCCGTATCGGGGGCGCCCCGGCGAAGTCGTCGGCATGGACTCGATCCACTTCTACGGGCTCTGCCCGCACCACCTCGTCCCCTACGTGGGCCGCGCCGCGGTGCGGATCATCCCCGCGGAGCGCGTCGCGGGCGCGGGCGCCCTCGCGCGCGCCGTGCGCGACCTCGCGCTGGTGCCTCGACTTCAAGAGTCGCTCACCCAGGCCGTGGCCGACACGATCGAGCGCGACCTCGTGCCGCACGGCCTCTGGGTGCGGATCGTGGCGCGGCACTTCTGCATGGAGCTCAAGGGATCGGGTCCGGGCGCCCGGCTCGTGACCGAGGCGCGCCGAGGCGCGCCGCTCCCGCACCGCGGCTGACGCGAGGCGCTCCGTGCCGTCGGTCTCGATCGTGATGCTCACGCGAAACCGCCCCGACTACCTCCCCCACGCGATCCGATCGGCGGGGACGCAGACCCATCCCGAGCTCGAGCTGGTTCTCGTGCGCGACGGCGGCGACCCGCTCGACGCCGCATCGCGCCTGGCCGTCGAGGCGCTCGAGTTCCCCGCCGTGCTCGTCGAGCGCGAGGGTCCGGCCGAGGGCGTCGCCCGCTCACGGAACGAGGCGATCGCGAACGCCCGCGCCGAGGCCGTGGCGATCCTCGACGACGACGATCTCTGGGAGCCTTCGCACGTCGCGCATCTCGCGGCGCTCCTCGAGCGCGATCCTCGGGTCGACGTGGCCTACGCCGACGCGCGCATCCGCCGCGAGGACACCGGAGCCGAGCGCGTGATCGCGCGCGATTTCGACCTCGCGGTTCTCTCCCGGGACGACTACATCCCGCCGAGCGCGATGCTGATCCGCCGCGCCGCGTTCGAGCGCTTCGGCCTCTTCGATCCCGACCTCGCCTGCTCGGAGGACTGGGACTGGCTGATGCGGGTCGCGAGGGGCGGCGGCGTGATCGCGCGCTCCCCCGGCGTCACGGTGACGATCCGGATCCACGCCGGCGCGCACAGCGCGCTGCAGCTCTCGCGCCTCGAGGAGCGCAAGCAGTGCCTCGAGACACTCCGTGAGCGGCACGCCCTTCCGCCGCTCGTCCCCAAGACCTTCTGGGAAGTGGCCGAGACCGTATGTCCCGGCAGCGCCACGACGTCCTGATCGTCGGAGCCGGGCCGGCCGGGCTCTCGGCCGCGCTCTGGCTCCGTGACTTCGGCCTTTCCGCGCTCCTCCTCGAGCGCGAGCGCCAGCCGGGGGGGCAGCTCCACCACATCCACGCCGCGATTCCCAACTACCTGATGGCGTACGCATGGACGGGCGAGCGCTTCGCGGGCGTCGCGCTGGCCGACGCGCGCGCCGCCTCGCTCGAGGTGCTCGTGGGCCAGCCGGTGCGGCGCGTGGTGATCGAGCGCGGCGCACGGCGCGGGGATCCGCCCACGCTGCGGATCGACCG
>JBLMWD010000121.1:0-40424 GCA_050257045.1 Bacteroidota bacterium
CCGGCCATCGCGGCCGCGCTCCGCTCCCCGCGCGCCCTCGAGCGTCTCGCGGCCGCGCTCGCGGCCGGACGCGCGCGCGACTCCTCCCTCGTCGAGCCGCTCGGAAGGGCCGCGAAGGGGAGCGTCGAGATGCGCTGGCGCGCGGCCTATTCGCTCGGCCGGATCGGCGACCGGCGCGCGGGTCCGGCGCTCGAGGCGATGCTCTCGGACCGCGACGCGCAGGTGCGGTCCATGGCGGCGCGGGCCGCCGGAGACGTCGGAGATTCGGCTGCGGCGCCCTCGCTCGCCAAGCTCCTCGAGGATCCGGCCTGGCGCGTGCGCGTGAACGCGGCGCACGCGCTTGGCGCCCTGAAAGCGCGAAGCGGGGCGACCGCGCTTCTCGGATCGCTCCGCGATCCGAGTGCACAGGTCCGCTGGGAAAGCGCGCTTTCGCTCGGTGCGATTCGCGACTCGGCCGCCGTCCCGGCCCTGACCTTCGCGCTGGAGGACAGCGCGAGCGGCGTCGTCCAGGGGGCCGCGGTCGCGCTCCTCCAGATCCAGGGGGAGGCGGCGGTCCCGGTCGTGGCGCCCACGCTCGATCTCCTGCCTCCATTCCTACGTGCAGGGGTGATCGACGCGCTCGGCGACCTCGGCGGGCCGGCCTCGCTCGAGGTCCTCCTGGCGCGCGTGCGCCAGGGCTCCGATCCCGCGCAGGCGGCCGGCGCGGCATCGGCGCTCGCCCGGCGCTCGGGGGACCGTGTGCGCGCGGTGCCGGCGCTCCGCGCGGCGCTCGGCGCCCCCGACTTCACCGTCGTCGCCTCGGCGGCCGAGGGGCTCGGGTCGCTGGCCGATTCCACGGCCGTGCCCGACCTGGCCCGGCTCCTCCGGCGCCGCGAGCGCACGGAGGACGCCGACGTCGCCGCCTCGGCCGCGACGGCGCTCGCCGCGCTCAAGACCCCCGAGGCGATGGATGCGCTCCGCGGCGCGCGGAGCGACCCCGAGCGGCGGATCCGCGAGACCGCGACCAAGGCGCTCGGCCTCCCGGCCGATTCGGTCGCCGCGGAGCCCGCGCCGCCGCTCCGCGTCGATCCGCTCCCCGCGCGTCCGGCCACGCGCGCCACGGTCGTGACCGAGCGCGGTACGTTCGAGATCGCGCTCCATCCGCGCGAGGCCCCGCGCACCGTCGAGAACTTCGCGCGGCTCGCGCGCTCCGGCTATTTCGACGGGCTCGAGTTCCACCGCGTCGTGCCGAACTTCGTGATCCAGGACGGCTGCCCGCGGGGCGATGGATGGGGAGGGCCGGGCTACGCGATTCCCTGCGAGTACAACGAGCTCCCGTACGCGACCGGCACGGTGGGGATGGCGCTCGCCGGCAAGGACACGGGCGGAAGCCAGTGGTTCGTCACCCTCTCGCCGCAGCCGCGGCTCGAGGGGCGCTACACGGTCTTCGGCGACGTGACCGCGGGGATGGACGTCGTGGAGCGGATCCTGCCGGGGGACCGGATCGTGCGGATCCAGGTGCGCTGATGGAAGCGCGCCGCATCAGGCGCGCTGGTGGAGGTCGCCGATGGGAGGTGGGACGATGAAGCGTCACGTGACGATCGGGTTGTTGAGCGCTGTCCTGCTCCTCATGGCGTGCGCACGCGCGCGCGCCGACAGCTTCCAGACCTCGCTCGATCCCCCGCGCTGGGCCGTGAAGTCGCTGAACGCGTCGAACATCGAGATCTGGCCCGGGGACGCGGGCGGGGCGGTCTACACCGTCTCCCGCCACCTGAGCCCCAACTACGTCGAAGGCGACTTCGACGGGGACGGCAAGACGGATCTCGCGATCCTGGTCCGGCGGAAGGCGGACGACAAGTTCGGGATCGCGTTGGTGCTGCGCGCCGGAGCGAAGTCGGGCGCCAAGGCGACCGTGCTCGGGGCCGGCAACGCCTTTGGAAAGGGAGGCAGCGATCTCCGGTCGATGGACGCCTGGTCCCTCGTGGGCCAGGAGCGGTTCCCCCCCGGCATCCGGAGCGCCTGGAAGGGACCGAAGCCCAAAGCCAAGCCGGAAGGGCTCCTCCTCGAGAAGCGGGGGTCCCCGGTCGGGCTCATCACGTACGACGGCTCGGCGTTTGCGTGGAGCCGGTACGGCGAGCGGGGCTAGGCGAGCGCCAGGATCAGCCGCTCGAGCAGGCTCTTCATCGGCGCCGCCGCCGCGGCGACCGCGGCCGTCACCTCCGCGTGCGAGAGCCGCGCGCGGCTCCGCCCCGTCGCCCAGTTCGTGACGCAGGAGATCGCGACTGCCGGGATCCCGAGCGCCGCCGCGAGCGCCGCCTCCGCTCCGGTCGACATGCAGACCGCGTCGGCCCCCATCCGCTCGAGCATCGCGATCTCGGCCGCGGTCTCGTAGCAGGGGCCGAGCGCCACCCCGAGCACGCCGCGCTCGAGACGCACGCCCGCGACGACCGCGGCGCGCGCCGCCTTCGCCATCAGCTCTTCGGAGTAGCCCGCGCGCGAGGAGAGCCCCCGCGGCCCCGCGGCGACCGGCGCGGGCGGCTCCAGGTCGAGCGGAACGCGCATCGGCGATCGCCACTGCAGATTCACCTGGTCTTCCACGAGCATCAGCGTCCCCGGCGTCATCCGGCGCGCGATGCCGCCGGCCGCGTTCGTGAGGACGAGGGAGCGGACGCCGAGCGCGGCGAAGAGTCGCACCGTGCGCGTCGTCTCCTCGGCGGTGTGCCCTTCGTACAGGTGCGAGCGCCCCTGCGCCACCGCGACCGGGCGTCCCGACCACCGGCCGACCAGAATGCGGCCGGCGTGTCCCGCCACCGTGGGACGCGGGAGCCCCGGGATGTCGGTCGTCGGGATCGCCGCGTCCCACGCGACGCCGTCGGCGACCACGCCGAGCCCGCTTCCCAGGATGAGCCCGGTGCGCGGCGCGATCGGCGTCCGCTTCCGCACCGCGCGGAGCGCGGCGTCGGGATCGAACGGCTCGGGTCCGGAATCCGAGGGCTTCGGCTTCGCGCGGTGGAGCAGCCCGCTCACAGCACGTCCGGGTCGACGCGCGCGGCGCGCGACTCCGGCATGCGAAGCGCCCGGCGCGAGAAGAGGAGCAGGTAGAGGAGCGCCACGAGGTAGGGGGCGATCTCGAGGGCGACGGCAAAAGCGGTCCCCTCGGCCGCGGGACGCGCCGCGCGCAGCAGGGCGGGGCCGGCCGCGAGCAGGATCGCGAGGGCGAACGACCAGCGCGACGCGACGACGCAGGCGAGCGCCAGGAACGCGACCCCGGCGGGCGGCGTCGGGCGCAGCGCGCCGAGGAGGAGCGCCGCGCCGGGCACGGCCCAGAGGCCGCCCACCATGAGGCCGCTGAGCCGGTAGGCCCACGCGCGGGCGCCGGGCAGCCGGAGCGAGGGCGCCTCGCCGAAGGCGCGCAGCCGGAGCCCGTAGGGCGTCTGCCAGAGGACCCACGCCGCGAGCGCGATCAGGAGCGGCGCCGCCCAGAGGAGCGGGTTCATGAGCAGGTCCTCGGAAGCGCTCCCGGCGAGGGCGCTCCCGCGCACGATGCCCGGGAGCGGCTTCACGACGAGCAGGCTCCAGGGGCCGGCGCGCATGAGGAGCCCGAGGCCGGCCGCGGGGACGAGGCTCATGCAGAACGATCCCACGGCGGGATCGGAGCGGAGGACGGTGAGGAGGAGCCCCGCGACGGCCGCGAAGAGGACGGAAGCTCCGGCGCCGACCAGGAGCGCGAGCCACCAGTTGCCGGTCCACTCGAAGCCGAGGACGAGCCCGATCATCGCGGAGCCCACGCACCCTTCGACGCCGAGACCCGAGGCGCCGGCGCGCTCCCAGAAGAGGCAGGCCGCGACGAAGAGCGCGATCGCGGCCCACTCGAGGGGGAAGCGGAGGAGCGGCGTCCAGTCGAGGAAGCCGGTCGTCATCGCCCGTCGCTCAGCAGCGACCGGATCTTCGTCTTCAGGAGATCGATCGCGACGAAGTTGTAGCCCCCCTCGGGGACGATGAGGTCGGCGTAGCGCTTCGAGGGCTCGACGAACTGGAGGTGCATCGGGCGCACGCTCGACTCGTACTGACGGATGATCGAGTCGAGCGTGCGCCCGCGCTCGGTCAGGTCGCGCTTCATCCGGCGGATGAACCGGATGTCGGGATCGGCGTCGACGTAGAGCTTGATGTCCATGAGCTGGCGGATCGAGGGGTCCTCGAGGATCAGGAGGCCGTCGAGGATGATGACACGGCGGCCCGCCACGCGCCGGCCCTGCGCGAGGCGCGTGTGCGTGCGCATGTCGTAGATCGGCACGTCGACCGAGCCCCCCGAGAGGAGCGTCTCGAGCTGCGCGCGGAGGAGGTGCCCGTCGAAGGCGTCGGGATGGTCGAAGTTCCGGTTCTCGCGCTCGCCGAGCGGGATCGCCTGGAGGTCCTTGTAGTACATGTCCTGCTCGAGGATCAGGACCTCCTCGTTCCCGAGGTCCTCGGCGATCGTCTGGGCGACGAGCGTCTTCCCGGCGCCGGTGCCGCCGGCGATCCCGATCAGGATGCCCCGCCGTCCCTCGGCCACCTAGCGGCTGCCCACCCGGCGCGTGGGGGCGTACTCCTCGATCTCGGAAGGGGTCAGCGCGGCGACATAGGGGAGGTGGCGGTAGCGCTCGGCGTAGTCGAGGCCGTAGCCCACGACGAAGCGATCGGGCACCGTGAAGCCGACGTAGTCGAGCGGCACCGCGCGCTCGCGGCGCCCCGGCTTGTCGAGGAGCGTCGCGATCCGGAGCTTCCGCGGACCGCGCGCGAGGAGCGTCTCGCGCAGGAAGGCGAGCGTGTGCCCGCTGTCCACGATGTCCTCCACGAGCACCACGTCGCGGCCGAGGATCTCCTTCTCCGTGTCCTTGAGCAGGGCGGGGGCTCGATTCGACTCGGAGGCATGCCGGTACGACGAGACGCTCACGAAGTCGATCTCGTGCGGAATCGGAATGGCCTTCATGAGGTCGGCGACGAACATCACGCAGCCGTTCAGGACACCGACGAGCAGGGGACTGGAATCGGGGTGGTCGCGGGCGATCTCCTTCCCCACCTCGCAGACCCGCCGCTGGATATCCGCCGCGCTGATCAGAACTTCCATGTTGGTGGGCCTCCGGAGCGCTCCGCGGCGCACTCTAGCATCCGTGTGAAGGGGTGTCAAATCGCGCGCAAGTTCCGAGCGGGCTTGCCGATAATGCCGGTCGTACCCGGGCTCGGCCAGGGAGGAAGGGGGCCATGGAACGACCGAAGACGGAGCGCCGGGCGGTACAGCGGCGCGGGCGCGACCGCAGGGCCGAAGGCCGGATGGAGCGGCAGCTCTTCTGGATGCTCTGGGGCGTCGCCTTCATGAACTACCTCGACGCCGGCCAGACGGTCTACCTCCTCAACGTGAAGCTCATGGTGGAGGCGAACCGGATCATGGCCTGGATGCTCGACCACTCCCCCTACGCCTTCTGGCTGTACAAGACGCTCGTCCCCTCGCTCGGCTGCTTCCTCCTCTGGAAGTTCCGGAAGCGCGTCCGCTGGATGTACGGCGCCGTCCTGACCGTCTTCGCCGTCTATTTCACGGTCGTGATCCGGAGCTTCCTCTACATGGTGCTCCCCATCGGCCCGCCGGTCTGAGCCCCCCGCCGGACTGGTAAAAGATTTACCGCAGCCACCCTGCCGTCCGATCGGGCATTTCGCACGGTGCCCCAGCCCCTGCGGCGCGTTCCCACCACTGGATCCTTCCAGCCGCGCTGGTCCACATGGGATGGGCGATGGCAAGATTACTTCAACCTTAGATATATCAATAGCTTGTGCGGGTATCGCTAATCGTTGTTGTGTACCGGATCGTGCAATTTCCAATGGCATGCCTAGTGCAAGACCCTCTCTCCGAAGCCCCGCCGGAGCTCAGGAGGCGGGTGGAAGGAGCGTGAGTGGAATGAGCGGAACGTACGGCGGTTCTTACTTGCGGCTGGCGATCGATCCGGTCGCGCGCGGTCCGGTGGCGCGTGAGGACGTCGGTTACTTTTTCATCAACTCCTTTCTCCTTTCGCGCATCGACGCGGAGCTCCCGTCCGACCTCGCCGAATACGACGAGGACGTGAACATCTACACCGCGGCATTGCTCGCGGGCATCGTATCGGGACGGGAGGATCTCCTTCGCGCGGACCTGGTCTCCACCCGCGACGCGGACGTCTTCGCCCGCGTGCAGGAGAGCAAGGATCAGCGGCTCCGGTATCAGGTTTACAAGGCGAACGCCGACTTCCTCTACGTGTCGCTCGGCGTCTTCACCGAGGCCCTGGCGGCCGATTCGGGCGACGTCGAGACGGACGCCTCGCGTCTCACCGGGCGCGGGAAGTCGTACTACCAGTTCGCGTCGGCGTACGCCGAGCGCCTCTACGGCTCGCGCGCGGGAATCGCGGAAGTGATGGACAAGCTCTCGCGCCATTTCGAGTCGTACACGAAGGTGATGTCGTGGATGAGCGGCGAGTACCTGAACCTCGTCCGCCGGCTGAGCGAGGGCGAGGTCTTCCACATCGAGCGCGACGCGCAGGAGCGCTTCGAGGACGCCCACAAGGCGCACACGTGGGACGCGCTCCTCGACTCCTACGTCGAGTGGCAGAAGAGCCACGCGATCGAGGCGCGGCGGCGTCTCGCGCGTGCCGCGCGGGAGCTCAAGCGGGTCGATCCGTCGTTCTCGCTGCGGGCGTTCCGCTCCAAGTGGGGCTCGCCGCGGCGCGCCTAGCCCTCCGCAGGGCCTCCGGCCTCCCTCTCGTTTGACAGTCCCGGGGCGGTCCAGTAGGTTGGACCGCCTCATGTCGTCCCGCATCCGCATCGGTCTCCTGGGCTGCGGCGTGGTCGGCGCGGGCTTCCTGCGACTCCTCGAATCGCGCTCCCGCGCGGTGGAGGCCGCGGTCGGCGCGCCGCTCCGCGTGACGCGCCTCGCGGTGCGCGACGTGCGGCGCCGTCGCGATGTCGACCTTTCCGGCGTCGACGTCACGAACGATCCCGGCGCCGTCGCCGCGGCGAGCGACGTCGACCTCCTCGTCGAGCTGATGGGCGGCGCCGACGCCACGCGGGGCCCGGTGGAATGCGCGCTCGAGCGCGGCGTCCCGGTCGTCACCGCGAACAAGCACCTGATCTCGATACACGGCGCGGCGCTCGAGGCCGCGTCGGCGAAGAGCGGCGCGCCCCTCCGCTACGAGGCCGCGGTCGCCGGCGTGATCCCGGTGCTCCAGGCGCTCGACCACGGATTGAAGACCGAGCGCTTCACCCTGCTCGTCGGCATCCTGAACGGGACCACGAACTACATCCTCTCCACCATGGAGCGGGAGGGACGCGACTTCGAGGAGGCGCTCCGCGCCGCGCGCGAGCTCGGCTACGCCGAGGCCGACCCCTCGCTCGACCTCTCCGGCGCCGACACGGGGCAGAAGCTCACGATCCTCGCGCGGCGCGCGTTCGGCGCCGCGGTGCCGCACGACTCGATCCCGACCGAGGGGATCGTCGGCCTCGAGCTCGAGGACCTGCGACAGGCCGACCGCTTCGGGTACGTCGTGAAGCTGCTCGGGATCGGGATCCGCTCCGCCGAAGGGCTCGACCTCCGCGTCCATCCCGCATTCATCCCCAAGCGCTACCTGCTCGCCGCGGTGCGCGACGAGTTCAACGGCGTCTACCTCCGGGGCGACGCGTCGGGCTCGATGCTCCTCTACGGGAAGGGCGCGGGCGCGCTCCCGACGGCGCAGGCGGTGCTGGGGGACGTGATCGCGGTCGCGCGGGAGCTCCGGCTGATGGGATCGCCGCGCCAGGCGACCGTTCAGCCCGCGGGACCTTGCGGGGGAGAGGACGCGCCGAGGCAGGCCAGGACGCCGGTGGCCCTCATCCCGCCGGACGACGAGCGGCTCCCGCTCGACGAGGTGCGCACGAAGTACTACCTGCGCCTCATGGTCGAGGACCAGCCCGGCGTCCTCGCGCAGATCGCCCAGCGGCTCGGCACCTGCCGGGTCAGCGTGGCCCAGATGCATCAGGCGCAGTCCGTGCGCGGCCAGGCCTCGATCACGATGCTCACGCACGAGACGCGCGACAAGGACGCCCGCGACGCGGTGGCCGCGATCGCGTCGATCCCGGCCGTGGTGAAGGGGCCGCGCGCGGTCCGGATCTTCGACGTATGACCGGAACCTCCGCGCGGGAGCGCGCTCCCTGGCGCGGCGTCGTGCGGGAGTTCCGCGACATCCTCCCGCCGATCCCCGAGGAGGCGGTGGTCACGCTCCTCGAGGGGAACACGCCGCTCGTCCCCGTGCCGCGCCTCGCCGCGAAGATCGCGCCGGGCCTCGAGCTCTACGTGAAGATCGAGGGGCAGAATCCGACGGGATCGTTCAAGGACCGCGGCATGACCGTGGCCGTCTCGCGCGCCGTGGCCGCGGGCGCGCGCGCCGTGCTCTGCGCCTCCACGGGGAACACGTCGGCCTCGGCCGCCGCCTACGCCGCGCGTCGCGGGATCCGCTGCGTCGTGGTGATCCCGGCCGGGCAGATCGCGCTCGGGAAGCTCGCGCAGGCGATGATGTACGGCGCCCGCGTGGTCGCGATCGAGGGGAACTTCGACCGCGCGCTCGAGCTGGTGCGGGCGATGTCCTCCCTGAGCGCGGTCGCGGTCGTGAACTCGATCAATCCCGACCGGATCGAGGGGCAGAAGACGATCGCGTGGGAGATCGTCGAGGCGCTGGGCGGCCGGGTCCCCGACGCGCACGCGCTCCCGGTCGGAAACGCCGGAAACATCACCGCGACCTGGAAGGGGTACGCGGAACGCGCCCACGCCCTCGGGGGACGCCGGCCGCGCATGCTCGGCTTCCAGGCCGAGGGAGCCGCTCCGATCGTGCGCGGCGCGCGCGTCCTCGAGCCGAAGACGATCGCGACCGCGATCAAGATCGGAAATCCCGCGTCCTGGGAAGGAGCGGTGCGGGCCCGCGACGAGTCGGACGGGGCGATCGAGATCGTGACCGACGACGAGATCGTGGCCGCCTACAAGGAGCTCGCCGACACCGAGGGCATCTTCGTCGAGCCCGCGTCGGCCGCGGGCATCGCGGGGCTCCGGAAGCTCGGTGCGGCGGGAAGGCTCGCGGGTGCGCGCCTCGCCGTCGCCACGGTCACCGGCCACGGGCTCAAGGACCCCGAGCGGGCCGTCGCGGTCTCGCCCGCGGTCGAGCGGATCGGCGAGGACGAAGCGGCCTTGCGCCGGATCCTCCTCGAGTGATCCGCTGGACCGCCACAGCGCCCGGGTCGACGTCCAACCTCGGACCCGGCTTCGACTGCCTCGGGCTCGCGCTCCGGCTCCCGCTCACCGTGACCGCGACGCGGATCGCCGAAGGGTTCCGGATCGAGCGCCGCGGCGAGGGAAGCGACCTCGCGCTCGACCCGCACCAGGACACGCTCCTCTCCGCCTACCGCCGGCTCTTCCGCGCGGCGGGGAAGCCGGTGCCGACCGTCGCGCTCTCGATCCGCTCGGCGATCCCGGTGGCGCGCGGCCTCGGATCGAGCGCCGCCGCGATCGTGGCGGGGCTCATGCTCGCGAACCACTGGATGAAGGGGCGCTTCACGCGCGAGGAGCTGCTCGAGCACGCGGTGGCGCTCGAGGGCCACCCCGACAACGTCTCCGCGTCGCTCTACGGCGGGCTCACGCTCTCCTTTCCGCGCGCCTCGGGGCGCGTGACGACCCTCGCCGTTCCGGCGCCGCGGGGGATCGGCATCACGCTCGTCGTGCCCGACGCGCGCGTGAGCACCGAGAAAGCCCGCGCGCTCCTCCCGCGCGCGGTGCCGCTCTCAGACGCGGCCGCGAACACCGCGCGCGCGCTCGCGCTGCTCCTCGCGCTCGAGCGCCGGCGCGCGGATCTCTTGGCCGACGCGCTCCACGACGTGTACCATGTGCCGCACCGCGCGCGGCTCATCCCCGCCTATGCACGCGTGGCCGAGGCGGGGATGCGCGCGGGCGCCTATGGCGTCACCATCAGCGGCAGCGGCCCCACGATTCTCGTGTTCCATGCGCCCCGGAAGGGGGCGCAGATCGGCGCCGCGATGGTCCGCGCCTTCGCCCGCGCCCGCGTCCGCGCGCGCGCGATCCCGGGACGGATCGAGCCGCGCGGGGCCAGCGCCCGCACCCTACGGTAAGGAGACCAGCGCCCGGAGTGTCGTTACTCGTCCAGAAGTACGGCGGCACGTCGGTCGGCTCGCCCGAGCGGATCGCGGTCGTCGCCGACCGGATCGTCGCGGCGCGCCGCCAGGGCGCGGAACTCGTCGTGGTCGTATCGGCGATGGGGGACACCACGGACGACCTCATCCAGCTCGCCCGCAAGGTCTCGACCCGCACGCATCCCCGGGAGATGGACATGCTCCTCACCGCAGGGGAGCGGATCTCGATGGCCCTCGTCGCGATGGCCGTGAACGACCGCGGGCCCGAGGCGGTGTCGTTCACGGGCAGCCAGAGCGGGATCGTGACCGACACGTCGCACACGCGCGCGAAGATCCTCGAGGTCCGTGCCGACCGGATCCGGGAGGAGCTGAAAAAAGGGCGCGTCGTGATCGTGGCGGGGTTCCAGGGAGTGAGCCGCGACCGCGAGGTCACGACCCTCGGCCGCGGCGGGTCGGACACCACCGCCGTCGCGCTCGCGGCGGCCCTCCACGCCGAGTCCTGCGAGATCTACACCGACGTGGACGGGGTCTACACCGCCGACCCGCGGATCGAGCCCAAGGCCCGGAAGCTCGCGGCGCTCTCCTACGACGAGATGCTGGAGCTGGCCTCCCTGGGCGCCAAGGTGCTGCACAACCGGTCGGTCGAGATCGCGCGGCGCTTCGGCGTCCCGGTCCACGTGCGGTCGAGCTTCAACGCGAACGAAGGAACGCGCATCACGAAGGGAGCCCTCATGGAGCAAGTCGTCATTCGAGGCATCGCACACGACGCCGACGTGGCCAAGATCGCGCTGCTCGGCGTGCCCGACCGCCCCGGCGTCGCCTCGGAGATCTTCCGCGAGATCGGCGGCCGCGGCGTGAACGTGCGGATGATCGTGCAGGCCACCGGCGCCGAAGGGCGGAACGACGTCACGTTCGCGGTCGGGGCGCACGAGGCGCAGTCGGTGCTCCCCCTGATCGAGCAGCTCCGGAAGCAGCTCGGCGCGCGCGCCTTCCTCTACGATCCGGACGTCGCGATCCTCTCCGTCGTGGGGGAGGGGCTCGCCACGTCGCCGGGAACGGCGGGGCAGGTCTTCGCCGCCCTCGCCCAGGCGGGGGTGAACATCGATCTCATCAGCACCTCCTCGATTACCATTACCTGCATGGTGCGCGAGAAGGACGTGGAGCGCGCGGTGCGCTCCCTCCACGAGGCGCTGGCCCTGGAACAGGAGACCTAGTGGACGGAGGTCCCCCTCGATGCAGCTTCGGGAACAGCCCGAGACCCTGCGGCGCGGCGCGGCGCCCCCCACGGAGCGGACGAGCTTCTTCTGCGTGGGGGTCTCGTCGGCGCTCCACGCGGCGCTGCTCCTCTTCTTCGTGACCTGGGTGAAGCCGCCGCTCGACGTGGCGCTGCCGGGCGGCGGGCAGCCCTCGGGCCCGCGGGCGCAGCTCGTGAAGCTCTCGCCCCTGCGCACCTTTCCCTCGCCCGAAGCGACCCCTCCCGCCCCCGAGAAGGCTCCGCCCCGCCCGGCGCTCGTGAAGCGCTACACGCCGGGCGCGAAGATCGTCCCGCGCCCCGAGCGCGGCCCGATGACGAAGAAGACCAGCGACGAATCGCGGTCGAACTCGCGCGAGGTGGCGACCACGGCCGCTTCCGACCGCGCGCAGCGCTGGTGGTCACCCGATTCATCGGCGAGCGTCGGCGTGCGCGCGGACGGCGATTTCCGCTGGGCCTACTACCTCGCCTCGATACGGAACAAGATCGGTTCGCGATGGGTACCTCCACCAGGGCTCGGCGGCCGCGCCGCGCATGCCACCATCTACTTCCGGATCGGGCGCGACGGCTCGATCTCGGTCGCCCGGATCGAGGACGGGTCGGGAATGACCTTCTTCGATCAGACCGCCATGCGTGCACTTCAACTCGCCACCCCGCTCCCGCCGCTTCCAGCCGGGTACGACGGGGAGTGGTTGGGAGTCCACTTTGGATTCGAATACCAGCAGTAGCCTCCGCCGGACCGCGGGCGCAGCCGCCCGGCCGCTGCGCGTCCTGACCGCCCTGGCCGTGCTCGCCGCGCTCCTCCTGCCGATGCGCGCACACCCCCAGACCGACGTCCGCATCGGGATCAAGGCCTCGGGCACGGTGAAGTCCCCGCTCCTCCTCGCCTCCTTCCGCGCGGGAGGGGGCGCGCAGGCCGTGGCCCAGGATGCCCACGACGTGGCCCGCCACGACTTCGACTTCTCCGGCGTCTTCGCCGTGGCCGACGTGGAGCCGCTCTCGAAGAAGCTCCAGCCCGACCCGAGCGCGCAGGGAGCCGTGCGCGTCGAGGGGACCGTCGAGCCGGGGGGCGATGGCTTCCAGTTCACCGGCGAGGTCTTCGACCTCGCGACCGCCGAATCGATGTTCAAGCGGACCTACCCGTTCCATCGCGCCGACGCGCGTCAGACGATGCACCGCTTCGCCGACGACGTGCTCGAGGCCCTCACCGGGGAGCGCGGGATCTGCGAGACCAAGGTCGCGTTCATCCGCGCCACGGGCCGGGTGAAGGAGATCTGGGTGATGGACTACGACGGCATGAACGCCTACCAGCTCACGCACGACCGGAGCATCGCGCTCTCGCCGGCCTGGGCGCCGTGGGGGACCGAGCTCGCCTTCACGACCTTCAAGCGGGGAAATCCCGATCTCTACCTCTTCGACCTGAAGCGCGGCGCCTCGTATCCCTTCTCCACGCGGCCGGGGCCGAACATCGCGCCCTCCTACTCGCCGGACGGGAAGTGGATCGCCTGCGCCCTCTACAAGGACGGGAACTCCGAGATCTACCTGATCAGCCGCGACGCGCAGACGGCGAAGCGTCTCACCCGGAATCCGCGGATCGACTCCGGGCCCTGCTTCAGCCCGAGCGGGGACCAGATCGCCTTCTCGTCCGACCGGTCGGGGTCGCCGCAGATCTACGTGATGGACGCCGAGGGGGTGAACCAGCGGCTCCTCACGACCGAGGGGAAGTACAACGATTCGCCGCGGTGGTCTCCCAAGGGGGACCGCATCGCCTACGCCGCCCGCCACGACGGGATCTTCGACGTCGTGGTAATGGACGCGAACGGCCAGCGCCCGTTCCAGATCACCTCCGGGGCGGGGCACAACGAGAACCCCCAGTGGTCGGCGGACGGCCGGAAGATCTACTTCTCCAGCTCGCGGAGCGGGCGGCGGCAGATCTACATGATGAACGCCGACGGCAGCGACGTGGTGCAGCTCACCCGCGGGGACGAGTGCTTCAACCCCGCCGCCGGGCCCCGGCCCCGGCGCCCCGGCGTGAGCCGGGCGGGTTGACGGGTCCGACCCCCTGTGCTAGCCTGCGTCGTAGGCTGGAAGTTGTTGCGGCATAAATAACTGAACCTATCGGAGGTGGTTATGCGCCGATCCGCTCGCTGGCCGGTTCTCACGCTCGCGGCCGTTCTCGCGCTGCTTCTCCTGGCGCCCGGCTGCTCGTCCCGGAAGAAGGTCGCCGGGGGTCCCGAACCGACGCCGCCCCCGAGCACGACCGAGAACGCGCCCCCGACCGAGACCCCTCCGCCTCCTCCGTCGACCGGCGGCGGTGAGACCACGGCCGCGAACCTGCGCGACGCCTTCTTCGACTTCGACGAGGCCTCTCTCCGGGATGATGCCAAGGCGGCTCTGGACGGCGACGCCAAGTACCTCGAGTCCCACAGCGGCTCGAACGTCGTGATCGAGGGACACTGCGACGAGCGCGGATCGGTGGAGTACAACCTGGCCCTGGGCGAGAAGCGGGCGCGCGCGGCCAAGGACTACCTCGTCGCCTACGGCATCAACGCCTCCCGGATGACGACCATCTCCTACGGCAAGGAGCGGCCGTTCGACACCGGGCACACCGAAGAGGCGTGGGCCCAGAACCGCCGGGCCCATTTCGTGACGAAGTGACGCCGGCGAAGCTCTCACGGCGCGCGGCGCTCGCGCTGGCCCTCCTCGCCGCGGGGATCGCGGCGGGGTGCGCGCCGAGCGGGTACTACCGCGTCACCCAGGACCAGCTCGACAGCCTGCTCACGACGCAGGCCGAGCTGGTCCGCCGGGTGGACCGCCTCGACAAGAAGCTGGAGGAGACCCGCGGCGGCGTCTCCTCCGGGCGCGCGGCCACCGAGTCGAATCTCGCGCGATTGAGCGAGCGCCTCGACGTGGTGGTGAGCCAGCTCGAGCGGAATCAGGAGCGGATGCAGGACTTCGGTCTCAAGATCGACACGGTCCGGCAGCGCATGTCCGCCCAGGACAGCATTCGCGCCACCCAGGGGCTCGCGCCGCGCGACACGAGCGGGATCCTCGACCCCGAGCAGGCCTACCAGGCCGCGTACTCCGACTACGCCGCCGGGCGCTACAAGCTCGCGGCCGAGGCGTTCCGCGAGTTCCTGAACCACTACCCCAATACGGAAGTCTCCGACAACGCGCAGTACTGGATCGGCGAGTCGCTCTACGCCCAGGGCGATTTCGCGGGGTCGATCATCGAGTTCCGGGCCGTGGTGGACCACTACCCCAAGGGGGACAAGGTCCCGGCGGCGCTCCTCAAGATCGGGATCGCGAACGCCCGCCTCAACAACAAGGAAGAGGCGCGGAAGAGCTTCGATTCGTTGATCCGGAAATATCCGAAGAGTCCCGAGGCCGCGCTGGCCAAGGAGCGCCTGGCCCAGCTTCGCTAGCGCTGGACGACATCGTTCCCGGGCCGCACTGAAGGGTCGCGGGCATGCGTTTCGATAAACTGACGACCAAGAGCCAGGAGGCCCTCGCCGACGCCGAGTCGCGAGCCGACCGGGCGAACCACCCCGAAGTCCGTCCCGAGCACCTGCTCGAGGCGCTCCTCGCGCAGAAGGACGGCGCCGTCCCCGCGGTGATCGAGGCGGCGCGCGTCGACCGCGCAGCGGTCGACCGCTCGCTGAAGCGCTCCCTGGCCGCATTTCCCACGGTCTCCGGCTCCCGCACCATCGTTCTCTCCACCGCGTTGGGCCGCATCCTCGAACAATCGGAGAAGGAAGCCGAGCAGCTCCAAGACCAGTACGTGAGCACCGAGCACCTCCTCCTCGCGATGCTCGACCCCTCGATCGTCTCCGAGGCGGGGGAGGCGCTCCGGCAGGCCGGGGCGACGCGCGAGAACGTCTACCACGCGCTCCTCTCCGTGCGCGGGGGCGAGCAGGTGACGGGCCCCGATCCCGAGGAGAAGTACCAGGCGCTCACGAAGTACGCGCGCGATCTCACCGAGCAGGCGCGCAAGGGGAAGCTCGATCCCGTGATCGGACGCGACGAGGAGATCCGGCGCGTGATCCAGGTCCTCTCGCGGCGCACCAAGAACAATCCGGTATTGATCGGCGAGCCGGGCGTCGGGAAGACGGCGATCGCGGAAGGCCTCGCCCAGCGCATCGTGAGCGGCGACGTCCCGGAGGGGCTGAAGAACCGGCGCCTCCTGGCCCTCGACCTCGGCGCGCTCCTCGCGGGGGCGCAGTTCCGCGGACAGTTCGAAGAGCGGCTCAAGTCGGTGCTCAAGGAGGTGCAGCGCGCCGAGGGGCTCGTGATCCTCTTCATCGACGAGCTCCACACGCTCGTCGGCGCCGGAGCCGCGGAGGGGGCGCTCGACGCCTCGAACCTCCTGAAGCCCGCGCTCGCGCGCGGCGAGCTCCACTGCGTCGGCGCCACCACGCTCGACGAGTACCGGAAGCGGATCGAGAAGGACGCCGCGCTCGAGCGGCGCTTCCAGCCGGTCTACGTCGGAGAGCCGAGCGTCGAGCAGACGATCGCGATCCTCCGCGGTCTGCGCGAGCGCTACGAGACCTTCCACAAGGTGAAGATCCAGGACGCCGCGCTCGTGGCGGCGGCCGTCCTCTCCGACCGCTACATCACCGACCGCCAGCTCCCCGACAAGGCGATCGACCTCGTCGACGAAGCCGCCTCGCGGCTCCGCATCGAGATCGACAGCCTTCCCTCCGAGATCGACGTGCTGGAGCGGAAGCGGCGGCAGCTCGAGGTGGAGCGGCTCGCCCTGAAGCGCGAGAAGGACGACGCGTCGAAGGCGCGGCGCGCCGCGATCGAGGAGGAGATGAAGGAGACCGAGGCGGAGCTCGCCCGGCTCCGAGCGCACTGGGAGAAGGAGCGCGAGCGGATCCGGAAGATCCACTCGATCAAGGCGCGCATCGAGGAGCTCCACACCGAGCAGCAGCGCGCCGAGCGCGAGGCCGACCTCGAGCGCGTCGCGCGCATCCGCCACGGCGACATCCCGAAGCTCGAGAAGCAGCTCGCCGAGGAGACGAAGGCGCTCGCCGACATCCAGAAGGAGATGAAGATCCTCAAGGAGGAGGTCGACGCCGAGGACATCGCCGAGGTGGTGGCGCGCTGGAGCGGAATCCCGGTGCAGCGGCTCTTGGAGAGCGAGCTCGAGAAGCTCCTCCACATGGAGGAGCGCCTCGGCGAGCGGGTCGTGGGGCAGGAGGCCGCGATCCGCGCCGTCTCCGACGCCGTGCGCCGCGCGCGTGCCGGGCTCTCCGATCCGAACCGCCCGCTCGGCTCCTTCCTCTTCCTCGGCCCGACCGGCGTGGGGAAGACCGAGACCGCCCGGGCGCTCGCGCAGTTCCTCTTCGACGACGAGCGCGCCATGGTGCGGATCGACATGTCCGAGTACATGGAGAAGCACGCGGTGGCGCGGCTCATCGGGTCGCCTCCCGGCTACGTCGGGTACGAAGAGGGAGGGCAGCTCACCGAGGCGGTCCGCCGGCGCCCGTACTCCGTGGTTCTCCTCGACGAGATCGAGAAGGCGCACGCCGACGTGGCGCAGATCCTCCTCCAGATCCTCGAGGACGGACGCCTCACCGACGGCCAGGGCCGCACCGTCGACTTCAAGAACACGCTCGTCATCATGACGAGCAACATCGGGAGCGACCTGATCCTCGAGCTCGAGGGGAGCGGCGAGGCGATGCGCTCCCGGCTCCTCGCGGCGCTGCGCGGCCACTTCCGCCCCGAGCTCCTGAACCGGATCGACGAGATCCTCGTCTTCGACCCGCTCTCGCGGGAGTCGCTCCGCGAGATCGTGCGGCTCGAGCTCCGGAAGGTGGAGCGTCGGCTCCGGAATCGCGAGCTCTCCCTCGTCGCGGGCGACGAGGTGCTCGATCTCCTCGCGCGCGAGGGCTACGACCCGGTCTACGGCGCCCGGCCGCTCCGGCGCCTCGTCGAGCATCGCATCCAGAACCCGCTCGCCCAGCGTCTCCTCAAGGGGGAGTTCGCGCCGGGGGACGTGATCGAGGTGCAGGTCCGAGGCAACGACGGCGAGCTCGAGTTCCGGCGGCGCCGTGAGGCGGTTTCCGCTTGATTCTCCCGCGGAGCGCGACGTAGGGTGGCGGGTCGCGATTTTCCGGCCGACTCGGTCGACTCGCCGCGTTCCGCCGCTTCCGACAGCGACCCGGGGACTTCATGCGCCTGTCCGAGCTGTTGAACGAGCAGTCGATCAACCTCTCGCTTCAAGCCCGCGACAAGGAATCCTCCATCAAGGAGCTGGTCCAGCTCCTCGAGTCGGCGCACGGCGTCAACACGCGCGGCGAGATCCTGAGCAAGGTCCTCCAGCGCGAGTCGATGATGTCGACCGGGATCGGGAACGGCGTGGCGATCCCGCACGGGAAGACGCGCCTCCTCGACCATCTCCTGGCCGCCTGCGGGGTCTCCCAGGCGGGGATCGACTTCGATTCGATGGACGGGGAGCCGGCGACCCTCTTCATCCTCCTGGTCTCGCCGGAGAGCCTCCGCGGGCCGCACGTGAAGGCGCTCGCGAACGTCTCCCGGCTCCTCAAGGAGGAGTCGGTTCGGACCGCTCTGCGCGAGGCCGCGACGCCGGCCGATTTCCTCCGCATCCTCAAGGAGGCCGAAGAGCGGTACCTCTAGGCCGGAAATCGCCTGCCGGCGCCCGGAAACGGCCGATTTTGCGGCCACAGCCCCGTTGACGCGCGTAGCCCCGGCTGGTACCGTTCCGTCGAACCACCGCCGTGTCCCCCAGAAAGGAGCTGTACCCTTCCATGAGGTCGCATCGTGGAATATGCGTGGGGGCCTGTCTGCTCCTGGCCGCCGCGGGCTGTGGCACCAAGACAAAACCGCTCAGCGGCGGGGGCACCTACTCTCCGATCATCACCACCATCTCCTCGAACTTCGAGCCGGCCGCCCGGGGCACGGCGAACGTGCTCACCGTCCAGGTCACGAACGTGAACGGCTACCCGCTCAAGTACCACTGGATGGTGCAGGCGGGGACGCTGGGCGCCGACTCCACGAACGCGAGCGTCACGTGGACGCCGCCCGATTCGATCGCGACCTACGACGTGACCGCGTCCATCCAGACCACCGGCGATGCCCCGCCCTTCTTCAGGACGATGACGGTCCACATGGCGGTGGACAACGAGTACATCCGCTGGACGCACACCGACCAGGTCGAGTTCGATCCGGCGCCGACGGCGAACGGCGGCGTCGTGTACGCCGAGTACCACAACGTCTCGACAGGGAACTCGGACGCCTACCGGGTGGACACGCCCCTCGGCGCTCCGGCCCAGCTCACCACGGGGTTCTTCAGCGTGACCTCCCCGACGCCGCGCGCCGACCAGGGCGCCATCGCGTTCATGGGGAAGGTGAACTCCTCGGTTCGAGCTTCGATCTACCAGCTTCCCTACGGGGGAGGCGATGCGTCCACTGCCCAGGTCGTCGAAAGGACGAGCACCTACCAGACCACGCTGGATTCGCCCCGATTCCCCTTCGAGGGAGACCGGCTCCTGTTCGCGTCCGATTCGATCGGCACGGATGGGTTCAATGTGCAAAGCGGGATGACCCTTCGGTGGCACGACAGCGCGAACCTGTACACCGTCGCGCCCGTATCCGTGGTGGAGCACAACTTCATGTTCAATACGCTCGGGACGAACCTGGCCAATCCGTCCTGGGGGCCGGACCTGAACAGCGACGGGAACCCCGACTCCGTCATGGCCCTCGGGATCAGGTTCCCGGGGACGGCGTCGGAGATCGTCGACGGTATCTACCTGTTTGCGACCCCGAACACCGGCGACGCCACGGACTACAAGATCTGGCTTCCCGGGGTCAACCTCCACGAATTCGACTGGTCGCCCGATGGCAACTACGTCGTCTTCACGCAGAGGAACGCCGGCACGAACGACCGCGACATCTGGATCATCAGGCGCGGGGCGGCCAGCTTGAGCGAGGCCAGGCGCGTCACCTCCGGGCCGGCCGACGATTCGCAGCCGCGGTGGAGCGCGGACGGGACCAAGATCTTTTTCATCTCGAACCGGGCCGACCGGTACGGAGTGACGGGAGTCCTCCTCCTGGAGCGGCGCGGATACAACATCTGGAGCGTATCCCACTTCGACCGGCCCTAGGCCGGTCCTTCGCGGCGGAGGATCGCTGCGGCGCGCCTCCGCCGCCGATACGGAAATGAGCGAAACGGACCCGTCGGGCCTCAGCTTCAACACGCTCTGCGTGCACGGCTCGGGCGGCGTGGACGCCGCCACGGGCGCCGTTTCCGTACCCATCTACCAGAGCAGCACCTTCGCCTTCCGCGACGCCGCCCAGGGCGCCGCCATCTTCGCCGGGGAGAAGGAAGGCTACTTCTACACCCGGCTCGGCAACCCGACCCAGGCCGCGCTCGAGCGCGAGATGGCCTTCCTCGAGGGCGGCGAGGCCGCGCTCGCCACGTCGAGCGGCATGGCCGCGACCACCACCGCGGTCTTCGCGCTGGTCGCGTCGGGGGACAACATCGTCGCCTCGGGGACGCTCTACGGCGGGACGCACAAGTTCTTCCATGACCTCCTGCCGCGCTACGGCGTGCAGACGCGATTCGTGAACGCCAACGACCCGTGCGCCATCGCGTCGGCGGTCGACGCGAGGACGAAGATCCTCTTCGTCGAGACCCCCGCGAACCCGAACCTGAACATCGTCGACCTCGCGATGGCGGCCGACGCGGCGCGGCGGCACGGCATCCGGCTCCTCGTCGACAACACGTTCGCCACGCCCTACTACCAGCGCCCGCTCACGCTCGGCGCGGACGTGGTGATCCACAGCGCGACCAAGTACATCGGCGGGCACGGCGATACGGTGGCCGGCGTCATCGTGGGCGCGAAGGAATTCGTCGACAGGTGCCGCTTCGAGATCCTGCGCGACCTCGGCGGGGTGATCAGCCCGTTCAACGCCTGGCTGCTCCTCCGCGGGCTGAAGACGCTGCCGGTGCGGATGGAGCGCCATTCCGAGAACGCGATGCAGATCGCGCAGTTCCTCGACTTCCATCCCAAGGTGGACCGCGTCTGGTACCCCGGTCTCCACACGCACCCGCAGCACGAGACGGCGGTCCGCCAGATGTCGGGGTTCGGCGGGATGATCGCCTTCGAGCTCAAGGGCGGCCACGACGCGGGTGTGAAGCTGCTCGACTCGGTCCGCCTCATCACGCTGGCGGTGAGCCTCGGCGACTGCGACACGCTGATCGAACATCCGGCTTCGATGACCCACTCGACCTACTCGCCCGAGGAACGGGCCTCCTTCGGCATCTCCGAAGGGCTCGTGCGGCTCTCCGTCGGGATCGAGGGGGTCGACGATCTGATCGCCGACCTGGACCAGGCGCTCGAGACGGTGCCGGCTTGACCCCCGACGCGGCCCCGAAGGGCCCGCCGGAGCGCACGCCCTCGGATCCGGGCGCGCCCGCGCGCCCCGACCGGCGCCGGCTCTTCCTCCTCTACTGGCTCCCCGTCATCGGCTACATGGGGATGATCTTCTCCCTGTCGTCGATCCACGGCTCGTCCATTCCGACGTTCTTCCCGGGCGTGGACAAGCTGGAGCACTTGGGGGAGTATTCCCTGTTCGGTCTGCTGGTCGGCCGCGCGATCCGCTTCACGATGGGCCCGACGAGCCGCCGGCTGCAGGCCGCGCTCGGCACGATCGCCTTCGGGGCGGCCGTGGGGGCGCTCGACGAGCTCTACCAGCTCCGGGTGCCGGGCCGAAGCTCGGACATTCACGACTGGATGACGGACGTCGGCGCGGTCACCCTCGCCGTGCTCCTCACCCAGCTCATTCACACGCGGCCGCTGCTCCGGCCGGGATCCAGGGAATCCGTGGAGAAGACGACGCGGTGACGTTCCAGGCGCCCAAGGGGACGCACGACATCCTTCCCGGCGAGTCCGAGCGCTGGAACTGGCTCGAGGAGCGCTTGCGCGAGATTCTCGAGCGCTACGGCTACCGCGAGGTGCGGACGCCGATGTTCGAGTCGACCGACCTCTTCGTGCGCGGCGTCGGCGACGCGACCGACATCGTGCGGAAGGAGCTCTACACCTTCGAGGACAAGGGCGGGCGCTCGCTCACGCTGCGCCCCGAGGGGACGGCGTCGGTGGTCCGCGCCTACATCGAGCACTCCCTCGGGCACGGACAGCCGATGGCGCGCTTCTACTACATCGGATCGATGTTCCGCTACGAGCGACCGCAGGCCGGGCGCTACCGGCAGTTCGGGCAGGTCGGGGCCGAGCTCTTCGGACCCGGCGGCCCCGCCGCGGACGGCGAGATGATCGACCTCTTCGTCGCGGTCATGCGCGCGGTCGGTCTCGAGGAGCCGCTCGTGCTCCTGAACTCGCTCGGCGACGCGACCTGCCGGCCGGTCTATCGCGAGAAGCTCGTCGAGTACTTCACGTCGCGCGCGGATTCGCTCTGCGGCGACTGCCGGGAGCGCCTCCGGACGAATCCGCTCCGGATCCTCGACTGCAAGGTGCCTTCGTGCCAGCCGGTCCTCGCCGCGGCGCCCACGATGCTCGACTACCTCTGCGGCCCCTGTCGCGAACACTTCGAGGGCGTCCAGGCGGCGCTGCGCGCCCTCTCGATCCCCTTCGAGATCGCGTCGCGCCTCGTGCGCGGGCTCGACTACTACACGCGGACCGTCTTCGAGGTGCACTCGCGCGCGCTCGGCGCGCAGAGCGCCGTCGGCGGCGGCGGCCGCTACGACAACCTCGTGAAGGAATTCGGAGGGCCCAGCGTTCCCGCGCTCGGCTTCTCGATCGGGCTCGAGCGGCTGCTGATCGCCGCCGGCGCGGAGGCCTCCGGCGAAGGGGCCCCCGACGTGGCGGTGATCGCGCGGGAGGCGGAGGCGACGCTCGAAGCCCTCGCGCTCGCGCGGGAGCTGCGCGAGACCCCCGCGGCGAAAGCCGCAGGGGGCGCGGACGGATGCCCCCGCGGGCTCCGCGTCGTCACCGATCTCGTCGGCCGCAGCGCCGGGGCGCAGATGAAGTGGGCCTCGAAGATGGGCGCGCGCTGGGCCGTGTTCGTGCCGCCCGACGCGGACGGATATCCCGTGCGGAACATGCAAGCCGGCACCGACGAGCCGAAGCAGAACGGTGTGGCCGCGCTCCGCTCCTTCCTCGCGGACCGGACGAGCCGGTCCGCGCTCATCGCCGAGCGGGCGCCCCGATCGTGATCGAGCCGCTCGCCGGGCGACGCCGCACGCACACGTGCGGCGATCTCCGCCCCGAGGACGCGGGGACGCGGACGCGACTCCTCGGCTGGGCGCACCGCGTGCGCGACCACGGCGGCGTGCTGTTCCTCGACCTCCGCGACCGCTACGGGATCACGCAGGTCGTCTTCCGGCCCAAGACCCTGAGCGAGGCGACGATGCTCCGCGCCCGCGAGATCGGGAGCGAGTGGGTGCTGCTGGTCGAGGGGACCGTCCTGAAGCGCCCGAAGGGGAGCGAGAACGTGGAGCTCGCCACGGGCGGCATCGAGGTCGAGGCCGACACGCTCGCGGTCCTGAACCCGAGCAAGACGCCGCCGTTCCCGATCGACGACGCGGTCACGACCGCATCCGAGGACCTCCGGCTCAAGTACCGCTACCTCGATCTCCGCCGGGCCGCGCTGCGCGACTCGATCATCTTCCGGCACCGGATGACGCGGAGCGTGCGCGAATACCTCTCCGACCAGGGCTTCCTCGAGATCGAGACGCCGCTCCTCGTGAAGCCGACGCCCGAGGGGGCGCGCGACTACGTGGTGCCGGCGCGGCTCCATCCCGGGAAGTTCTACGCCCTCCCGCAGTCGCCGCAGCTCTACAAGCAGATCCTCATGGTGGCGGGCTTCGACCGCTACTTCCAGATCGCGCGCTGCCTGCGCGACGAGGACCTGCGCGCGGACCGCCAGCCCGAGTTCACGCAGATCGACCTCGAGATGTCCTTTCCGACCGAAGACGACGTCTTCGCCGTCGTGGAGGGCATGCTCGCGAGCGTCTTCCGCCGCGACCTGAACCGCGCGCTTTCGGTGCCCTTCCCGCGCCTCACGTACCGTGAGGCGATGGAGCGCTACGGTACGGACAAGCCCGACCTCCGGATCCCCTTCGAGATCCGGGACGTGACCGCCGTCGCGGGGGAGAGCGCGTTCGAGGTCTTCCGCGCGACGAGCGCCGCCGCGCCGCGCTGCATGACCGGGGTCCTCGCGATTCCGGGGCAGGCCGCCGCGTCGCGCCGCGAGATCGACGCGTGGGAGGCGGTCGCGAAGCAGATGGGCGTGGCCGGGCTCGCGTGGGCGCGGGTCAAGGGGGGCGCCCTCGACGGCGGCGTGGCGAAGCATTTCGCCGGCGCGCTCGCGGCGCGGCTCATCGAGGCGGCCGGCGCGCCCGACGGCTCGATCCTGCTTCTCGTCGGTGGCGTGCGCGCCGTGGTGCACCGCGTGCTCGGCGCGCTCCGCACGCAGATCGGGAACGAGAAGTTCCCGCTCGACCCGAACGACTTCCGCTTCGTCTGGGTGCACCAGTTCCCGCTCTTCGAGTGGGACGAGGCGCGGCAGGCGTGGGCGCCCGCGCACCACATCTTCACGATGCCGCTCGACGAGCACCTCGCCCATCTCGACACCGATCCCGGCCGCGTGCACGGCCAGCTCTACGACCTCGCCGCGAATGGCAACGAGCTTGCCTCGGGGAGCATCCGGATCCACCGGAAGGACATCCAGGAGCGGGTCATGCGCGTGATCGGCATGCAGCCGGAGGAGCTCGCCGCCAAGTTCGGCTTCCTCCTCGACTCCTTCGAATACGGCGCGCCGCCGCACGGGGGGATCGCGCTCGGCCTCGACCGGCTGGTCGTCCTCTTCCACGGCGGCGATTCGATCCGCGACGCGATCGCCTTCCCGAAGACCGCGAGCGCCACGTCGCTCATGGACGGCGCGCCCGCGCCGGTCGACCCCTCCGATCTCAAGGATCTGAGGATCCGGACCGTCGGGGACTGATTTCCCGGCCCATCGGGCCGGCCGCGCGACGCTCCCCCTGGCCTCCAATCCGCATTGGCCCGTATGGCACCCCTTCTGCTCAATAGGTGCCCCGGCGGGGCGGCCCCCTTGACTTGCCGGCCCCCGGCACCTACCGTGCAGGGAGGTAGGGCGTGTCGAAGAAGGCACGCGACCATCACAACTTATTGATAACCAATAGCTTACTTCCAACGTTGTCGCTTCGGGATCGGACCGGCCCCCGGAACCGCATGGACCGCTCCGGCTCCCCTCTGACCACCGTGGTTTGGCCGCCTGTGCGGGTCGCGGCCGGTCCTCGGCGGGCCGCCCGGATCACGCCAGGGGCGTTCCTGGCTCTGTCCCTTGCCTTCGGCGCCGCCGGCTGCGCCCATTCGAGCGCCCCCTGCCCGACCCCTCCCGCCACGCTCGACGCCCATCGGTCGCAATCCGAATCGCTGCAAAGGGATCTGGCTCAGGTTTCGCAGGAGGCGGAGTCGCTCGATACCCGGCGCCAGGAGGCTTCCCTCCGCATCCAAGCAGCCAAGGCCATCGAGGATTCGCTGGCCCGGACCTCGAGCGCCCCCGCCCCGAAGAAGGCTCGCCCCCGGTGAAGACCGCTCCAGCGCATACGGCGCTCTGGTGCGCTCTGGCCGGCCTCCTCGCGTGCGCGGGATCGGGGTGCGGGAAGCCGGTCCTCCGCGTGGCCGACGCCTCGCTCGGCGACTACTACTCGGATCAGGAGTTCCGGAAGCTGAACAAGGAGCAGCGCGAGGAGTACTGCAACGACCTGGCCAACCAGGACTCGCTCTATCTCGACGACATCCGGGAGGGAGCGGCGGAGCTCGCCGACGCGCAAGCGCGTCGGGGGGGCCTCGCGCGAGCGGCCGATTCGCTTCTGGCGGAGGCGCAGGCGCGCGAGCAGAATATTCGGACCCTCTTGGCCGCCCGCGGAGCGGGCGGAGGCCGCGGCAGGGGCGGCCAGTCCGCGCACCCGGCGGCGGCTCGGTACAACGTCCGCCCCGGCGATTCCCTCTGGCGAATCAGCAAGAGCGAGTCGGTCTACGGCGAAGGAGCCGAGTGGCGGCGCATCTACGAATCCAACCGGGGCGCGGTCAAGGACCCCGATCTCATCTATCCCGGACAGGAGCTGAGCATTCCCCGATGACGAACCCGGCCAAAGCTGAAACAACGCGCTCGGTGGACATCGAAGGCGTCGATCCTCTCTCGCTCTTCGGACGCAACGACGCGAACCTCCGCCTCGTGGAGCGGAGCTATCCCGTGCACCTCACGTACCGCGAAGGGAAGCTGGCCGTGAAGGGCGAGCCCGAGGCCGTCGACGAGGTGAGCGCGATCCTCACCACGCTCTCCGACCTCGTCCGCCGCGGCGCCGTGCTCGAGGAGCACGACGTGCACAACTTCATCGGGCTCACCGACGCGGGGGACCGCGAGCAGTCGCGCGCCCTCTACGAGCGGCCGGTGCTCTTCTCCTTCGACAAGCGGACCGTGCGCGTGAAGACGCTGGGGCAGGCGCGCTACGTGGCGGCGCTCCAGCGGCACGACATCGTCTTCGCGATCGGCCCGGCCGGCACCGGGAAGACCTATCTCGCCGTGGCGGCCGCCGTGAGCGCGCTCAAGTCGCGCCAGGTGGAGCGGATCGTCCTCGTTCGCCCCGCCGTCGAGGCGGGGGAGAGCCTCGGCTTCCTCCCGGGCGACATGAAGGACAAGGTCGATCCCTATCTTCGGCCCCTCTACGACGCCTTGAACGATCTCCTCTCGTACGAGAAGATCCGGCGGTTCCTCGACCTCGGCGTGATCGAGGTCGCGCCGCTCGCCTACATGCGCGGGCGCACGCTCAACAACGCGTTCGTGATCCTCGACGAGGCGCAGAACACGACCCTCGGGCAGATGAAGATGTTCCTGACGAGGCTCGGCTACGGCTCGAAGGCGGTGATCACCGGCGACGTGACCCAGATCGACCTCGGAGCGAGCATGGTCTCGGGGCTCGTGGAGGTGCAGACGATTCTCAAGGGCGTGCACGATCTCTCCTTCGTCTACCTGAACGAACGCGACGTGGTGCGCCACCACCTCGTGCGCGAGATCATCCGCGCGTTCGAGGAGCACGAGGAGAACGGACGGCAGGAGAACGGCCGCGGCGACGGCGCGCGCCGCACGAACGGGGGAGGCTGATCGCGACGCGCCCCAAGGCGCGCGCACACCATGGCCGATCGATTACACGTATTGGAAACGAGGCGGAAGGAGCGCCGGTCGGTACGCGCCCGCTGGTTGCGGCGCTTTGCCGGTCCGCGGCTCCGCCGCGCCGCCCTATTCGTGGGTTTCCTCGCGTTCGCCTGCCTCCTCGTCCCGCGCGATCCCGCGTTCGAGGTGGATACCCTGCGCGAGGGCTTCCCCGCCAAGCGGGACCTGATCGCGCCGTTCCAGTTCTATCTCCTCAAGGATCGAGCCGTGCTTCGCCACGAGCAGGCGGTGGCCGCCCGGGCGATCCCGCCGGTCTACTCGGTCGATCCCGCCGCCGAGCGGGGGACCGTGGACCTCCTCGACTCGCTCCGGTCGCCGGAATCGGGCGTCGCGCGGAGCGCCGCGATCGCCTCGCTCGGCCTCTCGGCCGACGCCGCCCGCGTCCTGGCCGGGTCCGAGGGGAAGCGGGTCGTCGTCCTCGCCCACGCGATCGCGCAGACCGTCTACGAGAGCGGGCTCCTTCCCGAGCTGGAGAGCGCGCGGTCGAGCACCGACGCGAGCGTCATCTCGCTCGAGAAGGACGGCATGCGCTTCGAGCGGCCATGGGCGTCCCTCGCCGATCCTTCCACCCTCCGCGACCGCGCCTGGGACGAAGGGCAGCGCGCGTTCCCGAGCCGCCCCGAGGCGACGCAGGCGCTCCAGGAGCTCCTCGACGTCGCCGTTCGGCCCAATCTCCGCTACGAGGCCTCCGCCACCGAGCGCCTCCGCGCCGAGGCGCGCGCGGCCGTGAACCCCTACGACGGGCTCGTCCGGAAGGACGAGAAGATCATCGGGAGCCACGAGCTCGCGACCGCCGAGCACATCCGCAAGCTGGAGTCGCTCCGAGCGTGGCGAAGCCGCATGCACGCCGAGAACGACTGGCGCGAGGGCGTCACGACCGTGCTCGGGCGCGTCGTCCTCATGGCGTTCCTCCTGATCGGCTTCCTGAGCTACATGAAGCTCCACCACAACGCGGTCTACCGCGACACGTCGCACCTCCTCCTCCTCGCGATCCTGACCGCGCTCATCATGGGGGTCGGGTGGGCCGTGATGAACCAGCTCCGCGGCTACGAGATGCTCATCCCGATCACGATCCTCTCGCTCACGGCGTCGCTGCTCTGGGGGAGCGCGCTCGCGTTCGCGGTGACGTTCGCGGCCTCGCTCTTCGTGGGGGTGGTCTTCGGGCTCGGACTCCCGTTCTTCACCGGGAGCGCGCTCGCCGGCATCGCGGCGATCGGCTCGGCCACGGGCGTGCGCCGCCGCCGCGACTTCTACCGGCCGATGCTCGTGGTGGCGGTCGCGTACATGATCGCGATCGGCGCCATGGGGCTCGTCGACGGCGCCCGGTGGGACGTCCTGCTGCGGCGCTCGTTCTGGGGGGTCGTCTCGGGATTCAGCTCGGTCCTCGTGGTCACGATGATCCTCCCGCTCCTCGAGAGCCTCTTCACCGTGACCACCGACATCACGCTGCTCGAGCTCGCCGACCTGAACCGCCCGATCCTCCGCCGCCTCATGCTCGAGGCGCCGGGGACGTACCACCACAGCCTGGTCGTGGGAAGCCTCTCCGAGGCGGGCGCGGCCGCGATCGCGGCCAATCCGCTGCTCGCGCGCGTGAGCGCCTACTATCACGACATCGGCAAGATCGACAAGGCCGAGTACTATATCGAGAACCAGTCGAGCGCGCGGAACCGCCACGAGAAGCTCTCGCCCACGATGTCGTGCCTCATCATCGAGGCGCACGTGCGCGAGGGGGCGGAGATCGCGCGCAAGGAGAAGCTCCCGCGCGCTGTCGTGGACGGGATCCTCGAGCACCACGGCACGACGCTCATGAGCTTCTTCTACGAGAAGGCGCGCCGGGGCGACCCGGAGGCCGAGGAGCGGGAGTTCCGCTACCCGGGCCCGAAGCCGCGCTCGAAGGAGACGGCGGTGCTCATGCTCGCCGACGCGGTGGAGGCGGCGGCGCGCTCGCTCAACGAGCCGACGCCGAGCAGGATCCGCGGCGTCGTGACCCGGATCCTCGACGCGAGGGTGAAGGACGGCCAGCTCGATGAAAGCCCGATCACGTTCGAAGACCTCGCCCAGATCCGCGAGAGCTTCATCCCGATCCTCACCGCGCTCTTCCACGCGCGCGTCCACTACCCGGGGAGCCCGGCCAACGACGACCGCGAGGTACGCCGTCCCGCCGACCTCGGTGTCGTGCACGGAGAGAAATCCCGGCTTAAGATCGACCACTCTTAGGGCGATCGCCCGAGAAGCGCTCAGGGTCCTCGGCCGTCCCCGTTCGACCGTCTCGATCGTGCTCACCGATGACGAGACGGTCCGCGCCCTGAACCGGGATTTCCGCGAGGTCGACCGCCCCACCGACGTGCTGTCGTTCCCCCTCGCGGAACCCGATGCGCTCCGCGACGAGACCGCGCCCGTCTTCCTCGGCGAGATCTACATCTCGCTCGACACCGCCCGCGCGCAGGCGCGCGCAGCGCGCCGCCCGTTCGGTCGCGAGGTCGCGCACCTCGCGCTCCACGGGTTGCTGCACCTGCTGGGGCACGACCATCCGACGCCCGCGCGTAGGCGTACGATGAATGCGCTCGAAGTCCGATTGATGCGGACCCTGGGACCCAGAATCGCGGCGCTGTAACGTCGAGGGCCGTCGCTTGGCGAAGACGCTCGCGCCTATGCTACTCTTCGCCTTCCATGCTCGCCCGACTCCGCGCCTATTTCCTGACCGGACTGCTCGTCCTGTCCCCGGTCGTGATCACCGGCTACATCATCTGGCGGCTCTTCACCTGGGTGGACCACATGCTCGGGACGACGCTCCGGGGCGGCTACATCCGGCCGGGCGGCGTGCCGGGGCTCGGCTTCCTCACGGTGCTCGTGATCATCCTCGTGGCGGGCGCCCTGGCGCAGAACTTCGTGGGCCGGCGGCTCGGCCAGCTCGTCGACACGGGGCTCCTCCGGATCCCCCTCCTGCGCGGCCTCTACTCGACGGTGAAGGACATCGGCACGGCGGTCCTCGGTGACCGCAAGATGGCCTTCAACCAGGTCGTGCTCGTGCCGTTTCCGATCCCGGGCGTCTACGCGATCGGCCTCGTGACTTCGAAGGCGCCGTCCTCACTCACCGATGCGGCCGGGAAGCCGCTCCGGGGGATCTTCCTTCCGACCCCGCCGAATCCCACGACCGGACCGCTCCTCTATTATCCGGAGGAGCTCGTCATCCCGACGACGATGCGCGTGGACCAGGCGATCAAGATCGTGGTCTCCGCGGGCGCGGTCGTCCCGGTCGAGGCGGTGCCGGGCGCCTATTCCAGGCCCTCGGGCCCCGCGGCCGAGATCCCGGAGGTCTGACGCGATGGCCATCGTCCAGACCGACGCCCTCGTGCTCCGCTCGCACCGCCTCGGCGAGACGAGCCTCATCGTCACGCTCTTCACGCGCGACTTCGGCCTCCTCCGCTGCGTGGCGAAGGGGGCGCGCGGTCCGAAGAGCCGCTTCGGGGCGGCGCTCGAGCCGGGCGTCTCGATCGCGGCGGTGATCTACCGGAAGCTCACCCGCGACCTTCAGCTGCTCTCCAAGGCGGACATCACGGCCTACTGGCCGGCGCTCTGGGAGGATCCCGACCGCTTCGCGCGCGCCGGCGCCGTGCTCGAGTTCCTCGAGCGCGCGGCGTACGGCGAGGCGGGCGACCCCGACCTGATCGACCTCGCGACCGTCACGCTCGAGGCGATGAGCACCGCGCCGAAACCCGCGCTCGAAGCGGTCCTGCGCGCATTCGAGATCCAGGCCTGCCGCCGGCTCGGCTACGCGCCGGAGCTCACGAGCTGCCTCGAGTGCCGGGCCCCGCTCGCCGAGGGCGGCCTCTTCCATCCGCAGAAGGGCGGCCTCCTGTGCGGCGCGCCCTGCGGCGGCGACGGAGGCGCCTTCCGGCTCTCCGAGCGCGCGCGGCGCACGCTCCTCGCGCTGGCCGAGCACCCGATCGAGTCGCTCGCGGGATGGGCGATGGAGCGCTACCCGGGCGTGGAGATCGCGCGCGCCATCGAGCGGTTCCTCACGTCGCACCTCGAGCGCTTCGAGGGGCTCCGCGCCCAGCGCGTGGGCGAGGCGATGGCGCGCTACGCGGGGGAGGCGCGATGAGCGCGGAGAAGCCCCAGAGCCAGCAGACGTTCCAGGAGATCCTCCTGCGGTTGGAGCAGTTCTGGTCGGACCAGGGGTGCACGCTCGTCCAGCCGTACGCGGGCGAGGTGGGCGCCGGGACGTTCAACCCGGCGACCTTCTTCCGCGTGCTCGGCCCCGAGCCGTGGCGGGCGGCCTACGTGGAGCCGTCGCGCCGGCCCAAGGACGGCCGCTATGGCGAGAACCCGAACCGACTCCAGAACTTCTACCAGTACCAGGTGGCGCTGAAGCCGGCGCCGCCCGACGTGCTCGACGTCTATCTCCAGAGCCTCCGCCACATCGGGATCGACCTCGCAAAGCACGACGTGCGCTTCGTCGAGGACGACTGGGAGTCGCCGACGCTCGGCGCCTGGGGGCTCGGATGGGAGGTCTGGCTCGACGGCCAGGAGATCACCCAGTTCACCTACTTCCAGCAGTCGGGCGGCTACGACCTCGAGCCGATCACGGCCGAGATCACGTACGGGATCGAGCGGATCGCCTGCTACCTGCAGGGGGTCGAGCGGATCATGGACCTCCAGTGGTCGAAGGAGCACCGCTGGGACGACCTCTTCCTGCAGGGAGAGATCGAATGGTGCACGTTCAACTTCGAGAAGTCCGACCCGGCGCTCCTCTTCGAGATGTTCGAGCATTTCGAGCGCGAAGCGATGCGGCTGCTCCAGGAAGGGCTCGTGCTGCCCGGCTACGACTACGTGGTCAAGAGCTCGCACGCGTTCAACCTGCTCGAGGCGCGCGGCGCGATCAGCGTCACCGAGCGCGTCGGCATGATCGCGCGCGTCCGGAAGATGGCGCGCGCCGCCGCGGGCGCCTACCTCAAGCAGCGCGAGGCGCTGGGCTATCCGCTGCTTCGCGAGAATGCGCCCGCGGCAGCGGGCGCGGCCGAAGCGAGGCCGCACGGGCAGAAACCGCTCGCAAAGGCGACCCGTGGCTGATCCCTCGCTCCTCCTCGAGATCGGGTGCGAGGAGCTTCCCGCCTCCTTCGTCGGCCCGGCCCTGCAGGAGCTGAAGCGGCTCGCGGAAGAGGGTCTCCGGGAAGCGCGGCTCGCCTGCGGCGACGCGCGCGTCTACGGCACGCCGCGCCGGCTGGCTCTCCTGGTCGAAGGGATCGCCGGGCGGCAGGAAGACCGCGCGTCCGACGTCTTTGGACCGCCCGTGGCCGTCGCGTTCGACGCGGCCGGGAAGCCGACGCCGGCCGCGCTCGGCTTCGCCAAGCGCGTCGGACACCCGGTCGAGTCGCTCGAGCGCCGCCCCGGCCCGAAAGGGGAGGTCCTCTACGCGAAGGTCCTCGAGCCGGGCCGTCCGGTGGCCGAGGTGCTCCCGGGCCTCGTCCGCGGCTGGATCCACGGGCTCCACTTCCCGAGGACGATGCACTGGAGCGGACCGGACCGCTTCGCGCGGCCGGTCCGCTGGCTGGTCGCGCTCCTCGGGAGCGAGGTGCTCCCGGTCGAGGCGTTCGGCGTCCGCTCGGGACGGCGCACCCAGGGACATCGGATCCACGCGGCCGGCTGGGCCGACGTGCCCCGTCCGGCCGATTACGTCGAGACCCTGCGCGACCGCGTCGTGATGGTGGCTCCCGACGAACGGCGCGCCGCGATCGGCGAAGGGCTGGTCCGCGCCGCGGACAAGCTCGGCGGGGCGCCGGTCCAAGACCCCGAGCTGCTCGAGGAAGTCGTGGAGCTCGTCGAGTGGCCCGAGCCGGTCGTCGGCTCGTTCGATCCCGCCTATCTCGAGCTCCCGCGTTCCGTCGTGGTGACGGCCATGCGGGCGCACCAGCGCTACTTCGCCGTGGAGGGGAAGGATGGCGCGCTTCTCCCCAGTTTCGTGATGATCCGGAGCGGGCGCGGCGAGGGGCACGAGGAGATCCGCCGCGGCACCCAGGCCGTGCTCCGCGCGAGGCTCGAGGACGCGCGCTTCTACTGGAGGAACGACCTCAAGGAGGGGCTCGAGGCCAAGGTCCAGGCGCTCAAGCGGATCTTGTGGCACGAGAAGCTCGGCAGCGTCTACGACCGCACCCTCCGCATCGTGCAGACGGCGGAGGACCTCGCCCGCGCGCTGGCGCCCGCCGCCCGCGTCGCCGCGTCGCGCGCCGCCTATCTCTGCAAGGCCGACCTCGCCTCGGAGATGGTCCGCTCGGGGAAGGAGTTCGCGGGCCTGCAGGGGATCGTCGGAGCCGAGTACGCCGCCGCCGAGGGCGAGCCGGCGGAGGTTGTCCAGGCGATCCGGGAGCACTACCTTCCGCAGGGCCCCTCCGACCCGCTTCCCTCGACCATGGAGGGGGTCCTGGTGAGTCTCGCGGACCGGCTGGAAGGCCTCGTCGGCGGGTTCCGCGCCGGGCTCGAGGTCACGGGCTCCCAGGATCCGTACGGTCTCCGGCGCGCCGGGAACGGCATCGTCCGGATCCTGCTCGAACGGGAGCTCCGGCTCGACGTGCTGGCCGCCGCTTCGAAGGTGGACGCCCTCTTCGCCCAGGCGGGACTCGGGGAGGAGAAGATCGGGGATTTTCGCGCATTCTGGACTCTTCGAGTCGAGGCGGCGCTCGAAGACGCTGGAATCACGCATGATACGGCCGAGGCCACGATTGCGGTCCGGCCGGGGGACCCGGTCGACGTCCTGGCCCGGGCCCGCGCGATCGATCTCGTGCGCCAGAGCCCCGATTTTGAGGGTCTGATGATCGGTTACCGGCGGGCCGCGAACCTCGTCCGCTCGGCATCGCCCGAAGACGTCCCTTCGGCCGATCGCCCCCTGGCCGAACGGGCCGAGAATTTCGGGGATAAATCCGAGGCGGATCTACACTTGGAAACGAAGATGGCGCGGCAGGCGCTGGAGACCTACCTTCAGTCCCCGAGCCCGGACTACGCGGCCATATTGCGGCATCTGCTCGGCCTCAAACCGTCGATCGACGCCTTCTTCGAAGCGGTCATGGTCATGACCGACGATGTTTCGACCCGCCGGAGGAGGCTCGGCCTGCTCGAGGCCGTACGCCAAACCTTCCTCCGAATCGCCGATTTCTCGGCGCTCCCAATCGCCACAGGTCAAAAAACCGGTTGACTTTGCCGGGTTTTTTCCCTATACTGGCGCGGTAAAGGAGGCAAAATAGCTTGTCTCCTAACAGCCGCAACCGCTAGAACCGATTGAATTTACATCACATGCACGACAACGCGTGGGCTGACGGTGCGGCTTATTGCGTTTAAAGCTCTGAAAACAAATAAGATAACGGATAAACGCTAGCTGTCCGAAGGGGGTGAGAGGGCTAAGCGGTTATTTCTATACTATCGAATTGAATTGCAGCTACTTACCCAAAAAACAAAAACGAGAGAAAGGAGGTCGGTCGAAGCCGCGAACGGGGTCGCCCAAGATGCTCGAGCACTGTCCCGACGAGCGGGCCGCCCCTTATGCAGCGCTCCAAGCTCAACCGGATGTACCAACCCGTGTCAAATCGGTTCCAGAGTCTAGTCCTCCCGAATCAGACTCCGAGTCAGGAAACGCTAAGGAGGATGTGAAAATGCGGAAAACCCTAATTGCCATGCTGGGGCTTGCGGCTCTTGCGATGTGGGCATTGCCTGCATTCGCAGCGGTCGGGAGCGACCCGCCCAAGGCTTCCGCGCCCGTGCCGCTCGACGGTCGCGCCGGGGCCATTGGAGCATTGGCCAAGAGTGGGAACTACACGGCGACGCTGAGCGGTACGCTGGTGAACCAGGCGTCCGCGACCACGACGTGGTTCCTGTATCCGGGCGCTTGCCAGGATCGCGTCAACGGTCCGGCTCCGGGTCTCGGAACGTGGGCAGCGAAGTCGGCCATCGTGGCGGACAGCATGAACTCGTACACCACGGGCACCCAGGGCGGCTACGGCGTCCAGGACCAGTCGGTCAAGGAGCTCCTCTGGCACACGACCGACGTTGCGCATGCCAACCATGCCACCCAGGAAGCTGCGGTCCTCGCGGGCAACTCGTCGCTCTGGTGCGGCAAGTACGACGCGAACTGGGTGAACAAGGTCGGCTATCCGAACCTGACCTTCCAGATCCTCTACATCGACACCGGCAGTCACGGTGCTGGATGGAACCTCAGCTTCATCATGAACACGTCGGATGAGCAGAACTACGACTACGTTCACTTCATCGGCGGCGGCAACAACGACGTCGATCCGATCGGGAACGCTCGTCCGAAGTTCGACAACCTGCTCGCGACCGGCGCGGATGCGAACGAGCTCATGCTCGTCAACTTCACCGGGAGCATCCAGCAGGCGGCGAACGGTGGTACGTACAACGTCACGGCGGGTGGCGTGAACATCACCGGCTCCGGCGGCTCGCAGCCGACGACCGCGGCGTTCACGTTCAACATGCGCGCCGGCGATCGTGCCCTCTACATCCTGAAGACGGCGGACTGCCTCTTCTCGAGCGAAGACGGCCTCTGGCCGTACGGGCACGGCGTGGTCATCGACAACATGGTGGCCAGCGACAACGGCACCATCTACAGCGACACGGGCACCCCTGTCGGCACCGACCCGGTTCAGCCTCCCGGCGCCGGCGTTCCGATCCAGGGTTCGTTTGGCAACCTCGGCTACATCGCCGGGCGCGTGACCGCCGGCGCGGGCGAGCTCTGGCAGATCGTGGACGGCGGCTTCGCGGCCACGGCCGACAACTGCTCGCTCCAGAAGAACAGCACGTCGGACCACTTCTTCTTCGGTGTCGACGCTTCGACGAAGAACACGGTCCCCGGGCAGTTCAACTCGATCGTGTCGTGCACCTTCCCGGTGCCGGCAGGGACGGCTTCGATCACCGCGCTGTGGGGCGAGTACCTCGACCTGCCGCGTGGATCGGGATACGTCCAGTTCGCGGAATACCGCTTCTTTAGCGGCGGTGTCTGGTCCGGCTGGCTGAACGCCTTCGGAACCAGCTCGGTCCGCACCTCCGTCATCAAGACGTGGACGGTGGACGGCAATGAGCTGGCCCAGGCGACGCAGGCGGACTCGTTGCAGCTCCGCTATAATCTCCAGTGCATCCCTCCGTTCACGTTCGACGGGGTGACCTGCGGCCAGGTCACGTACGCCGTCATGTACGACGACCTGTACCTGGCGGTTCTCACGGGCGTTCCGGCCCCGGTGTTCAACATCTTCCCGGGTAACCTCGCCCAGTCGACCTTCGTGGACGGCACCTTGACGGGCGTCAATTGCGCGACCCCGCCGTGCTGGCCCGGCGTTCGGGGATCCGACGTCGTTCCGACGCCCGGCAACTCGAATGTCGACATCCACAACAACTTCAACAGCCCGCTCGGCGACACGATCGCGATCTCGCTGCAGACCGGTCTTCGCAAGAACGGGATGGGCATCAACTGGCGGCTCGGGTATCAGAAGGGCGTCAACGAGGGGCTCAGCATCTCGGTCACGAACGGGTCGTACAACCCGGCGTTCGACCAGCCCCGCGTGATCTATCGCCTGTTCGATCCCAGCACCAAGACGTGGAGCCCGTTCGACTCGACGGTTCTCGACGCGAACTATGTGGCGATCGCCGGCAGCGCCGTGGGCGACACGACCGTGATCAACAGCGAGTTCCGGTTCGACTGGCCGCCGCGCGACAAGGCGGGGCTCAATCTGCCGGGCGGCTTCACGATCAACGGTGTGGGTGCCTACGGTAGCCTGTCGTTCCTGCCGCGTGGCACGCGGATGCAGTACTACTTCAAGGCCGTCGACATCAACGGCGGTATCGCGTACCAGTTCTCGTCGGACAACCTGGGGCGTGAGGTTGCGGATCTTCCGACCCTCCCGGGTGGGACGGCGGTCGCTCCCGACATCGTCGAGTTCGACGTCCTTCCGGGCGTCTACGCTGCCGGGCACGCGGGTACGCTTCTCGCCGGAGTCACGAACACCCCGATCCTGAACCTGGACGGCTCGTATTCCGCGTGGTCGTTCCAGCAGGATCCCGTCACGCAGGCGCTGCGTGGCATGGGCGTGCGTGCCGACCGGTATCGTCTGCTGCAGGGTCTGGACGAAGGCAACAACTTCGGCGGCCACGAGCTCCTCGGCGCGCCGGACAACCAGCGTCCGGGCCGTCTCTCGAACTACTTCCCGAACATGACCGAGTACGCGATCCGCGAGTCGCTCTCCACGTGGTACCGGGTTCTGATCCAGTCGGGTCACCTCCGCACCGCGACGCTGGACGACGAACCGGATGCTCGGCTCCTGGACGAGTGGTGGAATAGCCCGACCCCGGGTTCGAACGGCGGCGACCGCTGCGTGTTCACCTCGGGCGACGACTACTTCAACGCGATCATGAACACGGCCGCGGGTGACCCGGCTCCTCGGCGTCACACGATGGGCAACGACGTGTTCGGCATCAACTCGGTGAACGGCTCGTGGAACGGCACGGCTTCCGTGCTCTATCCGCAGGTCACCGACAACTTCTCGGGTCAGACCTACCCGGTGGATGGCGGCTGCCCGGGTCCGAACCGCTTCGACGCTCTGATCAAGCAGGGTACGAGCGACGCGCAGAACGTGGCGTTCTACCCGGTCTTCTCGGGTATCACGGACGTGGCCGGTGTGGCGACCATGTCGGAGAAGGACGCGGTCACGGACAACGATCGCAGCAAGGCTCTCGGGTATGGCTTCTCGATCCAGTTCGTCCGCAAGCCGGGCATGACCCCGACGGGCACGACGAACTACGTCCACTCCGGCGTCGCGGAGCGGATGCAGATCCTCTACAAGTTCCTCGCAAGCTGCCGCGGTCCGCGTTCGGGCGCGCCTGGCGATACGGCGAAGTGCTGGCCGTGTCCGGTCGACGCGAACATCACGGGCAACTGGGCGGCTCTGGCGGGGTTCTCGACGGGCTCGTTCGGACCTCTCTACGCGATCCAGGACAACCAGGTCGCGACCGGTGTCGAGATCGGCAGCGGACCGGAGCAGGCTCCGAAGGTCAATCGCCTCGACGGGAACTATCCGAACCCGTTCAATCCGCAGACGACGATCCGCTTCTCGTCGGCTACGGCGGGCAAGGTGACGATCCGTATCTTCAACGTGGGCGGCCAGCTGGTCCGGACGCTCTCCACGAAGGCTGACACGGGCGCCAACGAAGTCCGCTGGAACGGCCGTAACGATGGCGGATCGCAGCTCGCCAGCGGCGTCTACTTCTACAAGGTGAAGTTCGCCGACGGCACCGAGTCCGGTAGCCGCATGGCGCTTGTGAAGTAAGCCGTAAGCAGCAAAGCAGCAGCGAAAGGGCCGCCGGGTGCATCCCCCGGCGGCCCTCTTCGTTTTCTTGCGGATGTTTGCGGCACCCATACGGGCGACCTCGCCAAAGGGGAGCAGGGGCGCAACGCGGTTTTGGCGCGCGGGGAGGCAACGCTCCGGGCGCTTCCTCGCTCCGTCCTCGCCCGTCCTCGCCTCGCTGGCGCTCGGCTGCGGAAGACGGGCTCCGGGGCGTGGCTGCGGGCGCGCCTCTCCGCGTTCCTCCCCGCGCGTCCAAGACCACCTCGGCGGCCCGGCATCCCTATGCCCGAAGGGCACTGGCCTGGGATTCCTACCCCCTTCCTCCCCCTCAAGGACGATCGGGTCGGCCTCGGATGTAAGTAGAACTATTTCAGCCGCTTATTCGGGATCTGTCCCTTCCGGTCGTGCTCGTGACGCGCGTTGCGCCCCTGCACCCCTTTGTAGGCGCCGTTCGCGAGGGTGCGCAGGCATCCGCAGCCGGCAGAAACAAATTCCATTGACACTAATCCGGCGCGGTTGCTACCGTACCTACGTCCCCGATGCATCACCTTTTACACCTGCCGGTGTGAAGCAAAAGCCTCCGCGGAGAACTCGATGCCCGTTTCCATGACGAGGCGAAATCTCGCCCGTGTGGTTGTTCTGGTGCTTTGTGGTGTTGGAGTGCTCGTATCCTGCGCGAAGGAGCCGCTTCGGGTCGACCGCAACCGGCCGCCGACGACCTATCTCGTGGCCGCGCCCGCCGAGAGCGCGGGGAGCTCGTACCACGTCCACCTCTACTGGCGTGGCGAGGATCCCGACGGCTACGTCGCGGGCTTCCTCTGGGCCTGGGACGACACGTCGATCAGCGCCTTCCACTTCACGACTCGCACGGACACGACGTTCAACCTCGAAGTGAATGACTCCCTGGCGCTCCTCGGGAGCGGCAATACGCAGCCCACGCAGTCGAAATATCACACGTTCTACGTCCGCGCGGTCGACAACCTCGGCAAGGCCGACCCGAATCTCGCGCGCTTCAACCGGCGCCTGTTCCTCGCGAGCACGACGGAGCCGGTGGTTCGGTTCGTCGGCGCGATTCCGAGCGGCACCACGTCCAGCGGAGTCGATACTCTGTGCGACGGGAGACCCTTCAAGATCTGCTGGACCGGAAGCGACGCCGACGGGTACGTGAAGTACTACCGATGGGACGTGGGGGTCTTCTCGAGCGGCTTCTCGGCCGATACCTGCGCCTATTTCAACGACCCGAGCGTGCCGGGATCCGTGGGGCTGATCAACGGCCTTTACACGTTCACCGTCACGGCCGTCGACAACGCGTTCTCGCGCAGCAATCCCTCCGTGGGCGGCCGAACGCTCTTCGTGGTGAATCACGATCCGGAGACGCGGATCTACGATGCGACCCCTCCGGCCAACGCGCCGAATCCGGAAGTGGCGGGCTACTACTTCGCGCCGTTCCTGGACGGCGTTCCCGCACCGCCGGAAGGCGATCTGGGAACCAGGTTCTTCGAGGGCGACACCATCCCATTCCGCTCCACCGTCTATTTCACGTGGAAGGGATTCGACGACGCCTGCGACAACCCGAACAACATCACCGCGTTCTCCGCCGCGCTCCGCGGGACTCATTCGCCCGCGTCTTCGTCGACGGGGGGAGATCCCTACATTACCGGCTTCCGGAACGTCCTCTGCATTCCGGCCGCCGGTGATACGGTCTTCTTCACGACCAACAAGCCGAGCGTCCTCGGACGATGCGGCGGCGCCTACCAGAGCCTCGTCCTCGATTCGCTCGACGCGGGATTCAATCTCCTCTTCAATGTCTCGGCCCGCGACGGCTCCGGCCGTGGCGACTCATCGCCGGCATCGTTCCACTTCAGCTGCAACAGGAAGCCGACCGTCTCGAACCTGACGGCCGACAGCATCGCGGCCACCCCGACCACGCCGGCGCAGATGGTCTTCACATGGGTCGGAAAGGACCCCGAGGACGGCCTGACCGGCGGGATCCGCGCCACGTTCGACGACGGGAGTCCCCAGGTGTTCACCGCTTCGCCCGGGACGGCACTACAGTCGAAGACCCTGCCCAAATCGTTCTTCTACAATCTCAATCCCGGCGCCAACGTGCCACACAGGTTCAGTGTCCGCGTCATCGATCGGGCCGGGTTCATGTCCGACGATGAAGCGACCGTGAGCTTCTACCTCGACGGCCCATCCCCCGGGGCCGCGATCCCCCCGACCACTTCGTCCGTGACGACGGCCGCCCGGAATCAGAGATGAGGCGGCCCATGGTCCTGCTGCCCGATAGCGAACAAACGCCGATGCCAAGGAGTGTGGGTCTCATGGCGCCTCACCGTACGCGCATCATCCTGACGGCGGTCGTGCTCGCCGCCGTGTCCGGGCTCATCGGGTGTTCCAAGACGCCCGTACCGACGAAGCCCAAGCCCACGGCACCAGAGACG
>JBLMWD010000122.1:0-39622 GCA_050257045.1 Bacteroidota bacterium
AGCGGCCTCGGCCCCGGCGCTCGGGGTCGCCGTAGCGGCCTCGGCCCCCTCGGCCGCCGCAGGCGGGGGCGCGGGAAGCGTCCCCTCGACGGCGCTGGCCACGAGGACCCGGAGCGCGCCGGGGACGATCCGCAGCGTGACCGGCGTCTGCCCGATGATCTCCCCGTCCCCCTGCACGAGGACCGGATGGGCCGACTCGATCACGGCCCGGTCGCGCACGCGGTAGAAGCGCGCGTTCCCGTCCTTGCGATGCCGGTTCGTGAGGAACCGCCACGCGAGGCGGACGAGGTCCATTCTCCGCCGCACGTTGAAGACGCAGAGGTCGAGCGTGCCGTCGGTCGGATCGATGCGCGGCCCCCACGTGAAGGGGGGCGAGCCGATGGCGCCGACGTTCGCCGCCATGAGCTGCCACGCCCGCTCGCGGATGACCTGCCCGTCGAGCGTCAGGGTGAACCAGCGCGGCTGGAATCTGAGGGCGCGTTGGGCGAACGTGAGGAGGTAGGCGAGGCGGCCGATCTTCTCCTGCCGCTCGCGGGGCGTGTCGCGGATCATCAGGGCGTCGGGCCCGATCCCGACCTGCGTGAAGAAGTAGCGCCTTCCGACCAGGATCGCATCGATCTCGATCGCGCTCTCGGCGTCCGCGATCACGGCCATGGCGTCCTCGAGGCCGAGCGGGATGCCGAGCTCGCGCGCGAGGAGGTTCGTGGTCCCGGCCGGGATGATCCCGAGCGAGACGGGCGGCCCCGAGCGTCGGCGCGCGAGGCATTGCGCCACCATCCCGACGGTCCCGTCGCCTCCCGCCGCCACGATCCGGAGGCACCCCTCGTGGATGGCGCGCGCCACCTGGCGGCGGACCGAGCGCTCGGCGTCGCGCGTTTCGGGAATGGCGACGAGGCGGTGCTTCAGACCGCGCCCTCCGAGCACCGTGGCGGCGGCGTCCCGCATGGCCTCCTGCGTGAAGCGCGTGGAGGCGGGGGTATGGACGATCAGGAGATCGAGCGCCGGCGCCCCATTCGTTCCCGGCTCCGGAACTCGGCGCGGGACCGGCCGGGCCGAAGCGCGGCGGGAGCTCCGCGGCGGCGTATCGGCGCGTACGAGGACGAGCTTCGCCATGCGGCGCGCGCGGGCCGGGCCGCTCATTGGAGGAGCTCGATCAGGGCGCGCTCGCTCCGCTCCACGAGGCGCGCGTTGCCGTTCGTGAGCTCGTCCACGCTGTCGAAGTGGTCGCCGATCACGTGACCGCGCTCGAAGCTCTGGAGCACCGCGGGAAAAACGTAGGAGGAGCGGCAGACGGCCGGGGTGTTCCCCAGGTGCTCGGCCACTTCGCGCAGCGCTTCCGCGATACGCTTCTTCCGCTCCTGCTTTGTCCGCGCCTCCCCGGCGCGGCGGGCGAGGGCGCAGGCGCAGAGCAGGGTTCCCGCCCACGTCCGGAAATCCTTCGCGCTGAACTGCTCCCCCATCACTTCCTTGATGTAGGCGTTGATGTGCCCGGTGTGGACGTCGGCCATGGTCCCGTCGTCCGCGCGGTATTTGAAAACCTCGCCCGGGTAGCGCCGCAGCTCCCGCACGAGGCGGGCGATCTTCGCGTCGCGGAGCTCGCGGCGCTGGCGCTTCTTCGACTTGCCGATGAAGTCGAAGACCACACGGTCCCCCTCGACGGTGACGTGCTGCCGTCGCAGCGTCGCGAGGCCGTAGCTGCCATTCTGCTCCGTGTAGATCTTCCCCCCGGGCCGGAGGAAGCAGGTGCCCAGGATCTTGAGGATTCCAGCGAGCACCTTTTCGCGCGGGAGCCCGGGCCGCGCGAGGTCGCGCGCGATCGTGCGCCGCATGCGCGGGAGCGCCGCGATGAAGCGGACGAGGCGTTCCTGCTTCTTCCGCTCGCGCCGGACGCCGTGCGCCTCGTGGTAGAGGTATTGCCACCGCCCGGCCGCGTCGCGTCCGACCGCCTGCACGGCGCCCTTCGGCGACGGGTTGATCGCCACGTCGCTCCAGGCGGGCGGGATCTTCAAGGCGTCGATCCGTTCGCGGTCGGCCGCGGAGGCCGCACTCCCGGAAGAGGCGCGGTAGCGAAACCCGCCGCGTGGCGAGCCGATTCTTCGGATACCGCTTTGTTGAAGCCGTTCGATGATCGTCATGTGCGTTCGAGTCCCTCGCCTGAGCCGGGAGGCCTGGGCATCATGCGTGCCGAAGCCGGCGACCCGGGCCGCGTCGCGGTGGGGCAACGCGCTGGGCGCGCACGGCGGCGCCGCGAAGGCTTGTCATTTGTAGAAAATCGCGTGGGAGCTACGTCGAGTTGCGTAGCCGCGGAGCCCGAGGAAGCGGTAACCCGCTGCTAGTCCATCGCGCGGACGCGCGCGGCGAATCGTGGCCTGCCTGGCACCGTTCTCGCAAAGACACACGAGCGGCCGCCGATCGATCGGCGGCCCCCGACCGGGCCCGTTGACATAGAGTGATGCGCCAAGCGGCCGCTTGTAGGGCGGTGCAGGGTGCTCTCGGAAGTCACAGTGTGAGTGTTGAAGATCACTAACGTGAACCTTCAATGTTCACCAGGTGCTCCAGACGAGCGCACTGCCCGCCCGTTTTTTTGTTGCTCCCTCATCTGCTGCCCGCCGCCTTCCTTCCCGCGTGGAACTTCGCGCGACCGGATCCACAAGGAATTGGTTTCGGAAGTAAAAGGGCTGCCTTCGGATGAAGAGTTTTTGAAGCGGGGGCCCTTCCATCTATGGGAATGGGTTGGGTGGGGAACCGCCCAATTCCCGTGGGAAGGCCATTGGAGGAGGAGGGCCCCCTGCTTGGGCTTCTACGAGGATTTTTGTTGCAGCCTAGGGGCGCGAGACTTCGAGCATGTCGGTCCACTCACGGACCTGCCGCTCGGCTTCCTCGCGCGCAATTCCATAGTGCTCCTGGAGCTTGCCGACGAGTTTGTCCCGCCGGCCCGCGATCACGTCCACTTCGTCGTTCGTCAGGCGGCCCCACTGCTCGCGGACGCGTCCCTTGAACTCGTTCCAGCTGCCTTCAACCGTGTCCCACTTCATCTGAGACCTCGTCAGGCGCAAGTGGCGCCGCTCATTCCGTGTTCGAAGGTGCCGCGGGGCGCAACCAGCGCGATCCGGCTCGCACTGCGGCACACTCACTTGAGTTTCAGGTCAGGATCGGAAGCCTGGAGCCGCTCGGCTTCGGCGGACTTGTCATCCCCGGGTTGAGCAGCTTCCATGCCGCGGGGCGGCTACGTGTAAGTGCTTGAGAAGTCACGCAAAGCTCCCGATCAGGGCCTGGATTCCATGTAAGACCTGGAATGCTCTGATGTACCGTCTACAAAGAGGGCCGTTTTCGGCAACCGTCACGCCTTGCCGACCCTCTCGGCTCCGGCCGCGTCCAGGATGTCGCGCGCCAGCTTCAGGCGGTCGTCGTGGCAATAGACGCCGACGAGGATTCCACCCTTCTCGATCTCCTTGTCGTAGAACTTCGCCTCGTGTTCCGGAATCCCCAGACCAATCAGGGCTCCGGTCAATCCCCCGGCGGCAGCGCCGGCTCCCAGGCCGGCGAGCGCGGCCACGACGGGGCCGGCTGCCACCAGAGCAATCCCTGGAATGGCGATCGACCCCACGGCGGCGAGACCCGCCGCCACGGCGCCGATGACGCCGCCGACCGTGGCGCCGGTCGCGGTTCCCTCCGGTACTTTCGTCCCCTTCCTCATTGCGAACTCACGTCCGCGCGTCGAGTCGGACATGAGCAGACTCACGTCTTCGGGCGCGAAACCCGCCCGGGTCAGCTCATCCACGGCCATCTCAGCCGCTGTTCTAGAGTTGAATATGGCGGTCACGAGCTTGGACATAGCGTTCTTCCTTACCTTGGGATGAAGTCGATCGCGGCGTCCACGATCGGCTCGCCGCGCGTTGGCTGCTCCTACATCGTCGCTTTCCGGTCGCAGCATCCGTGCCACGCAGGCTGCTGCCGCGCGGGCGCGCCGGAGCGGGCATGTCTCCTGCTTTTCCAGAGGGTGAGGGTCATCGACAAACCTATTTCCGCTCAGCCCTCCGAGCGCGGAGGTATCCAATACATGAAGATCGCCCAGGTCGCTCCGCTCCACGAGTCGGTACCACCGCGACTCTACGGAGGAACGGAGCGAGTCGTCTCGTATCTCACGGAAGAGCTCGTGGCGCTGGGCCACGAAGTCACGCTGTTCGCGAGCGGCGATTCTGAAACCGCGGCCGAGCTGGTCCCGGCCTGCGAGCGCGCGCTGCGGCTCGACCCGACATGCGCGGATCCGATCGCGGCGCACGTGCTGCTCCTCGAGCGGGTCTTCCGTCAGGTGGAGCGGTTCGACGTCGTTCACTTCCATTCCGACTACATGCACTTCCCGCTCACGCGCCGTTCGGGGATCCCGTCGGTGACGACGCTCCACGGCCGGCTCGACATTCCGTCGCTCGCGCCCCTCTACCGGGAGTTTGCGGACCTGCCGCTCGTCTCCATCTCGAACGCCCAGCGGCGGCCGATCCCCTGGGCCGGATGGCGCGCGACGGTCTACCATGGCCTGCCGGAGAGCATCGCCTCGCTCCACGAGGGGCCCGGCGACTACCTCGCGGTGCTCGGACGCGTCTCCCCCGAGAAGGGGGTCGACCGCGCGATCGAGATCGCCCGTCTCGCGGGATTCCCGCTCCGGATTGCGGCCAAGGTCGACCGCTCCGACCAGGAGTACTTCGAGCAGGTGATCCGGCCGCTCCTCGACGAGCCGGGGATCGAGTTCCTCGGCGAGATCGGCGAGGATCAGAAGGAGGAGTTCCTCGGCGGCGCCAGGGCGCTCCTCTTCCCGATCGACTGGCCGGAGCCGTTCGGACTCGTCATGATCGAAGCGATGGCCTGTGGAACTCCGGTGATCGCGTTCCGGCGCGGCTCCGTTCCCGAGGTGCTCGACGACGGAGTGAGCGGGTACGTGACCACGAACGTGGCGGAAGCGGTGGACGCGGTCGGGCGTCTCGACCGGATCGACCGGCGCGCGGTGCGCCGCGTCTTCGAGGAGCGGTTCTCATCGCGCCGGATGGCGCGCGACTACGTCCAGGTCTACGCGGGTCTCACGCGCGAGCCCAAACCACGCGAGGCGTATGCAACCGAGTACTGATCCGCCGACCACGACCGAGCACCCGATCTCGGACGAGCTGATCCAGATCCACGATCAGTTCTACATCTCGGCGAGCTCCACGCGCATCGACGACCGGACGCATGTGCTGAAGCACGGCGACTCGATGGCGGTGCTCGACCGCTTCGGGGACATGGCGCCGGTCGGCTTCGGCGAGCTCGGCCTCTATCACGACGGGACGCGCTTCCTCTCCCGCCTCGGCCTCACGATCGGTTGGCACCGGCCGCTGCTCCTCTCCTCCAACGTGACCAGCGACAACACGCGCATCGTGGTCGATCTCACGAATCCCGATCTGACCTTCCCCGACCAGGCGGAGATCGCGCGCGGCACGCTGCACGTGTCCCGCGAGATACTCCTCTGGGACGCGGTCTGCTACGCGAAGATCCGGATCAGCAATCACGGCCGCGGCGCCGTCTCGGTTCCGATGGGGCTCACGTTCGACGCCGACTTCGCGGACATCTTCGAGGTGCGCGGCGTGAAGCGCGCGCAGCGAGGGAGACGCTACCCGCCCGAGAACGATCCGCCGGGAATCCGCTTCACCTATGACGGCCTCGACAGCGTGCGCCGCGTGACGCGGATCGTCTGCTCCGAGCCGCCCGAGGTGGCTTCGGGCGGCGAGCTCCGCTTCTCCGTGCGTCTCGAGGGGCACGCCGCCTGGGAGCTCCTGGTCACGATCGCCTTCGAGACGGGGCGCGCGCGCCCGCGCCCGGTCACCTGGGACGACGCGCTCCACGCGCTCGCGCGCTCCCGCGAGCAGGGCTGCCACGCCGACTGCGGCATCCGAACGTCCAACGCCTTCTTCAACGACTGGATCCGCCGTTCGCTCGCCGACATTCACATGATGATCACCGACATGCCGACCGGCCCCTATCCATACGCGGGCGTTCCCTGGTTCAGCACGCCGTTCGGGCGGGACGGGATCATCACCGCGCTCGAGACGCTCTGGGTCAATCCGTGGATCGCGCGCGGCGTGCTCGCCTATCTCGCCTCCACCCAGGCCGACCACGTGGACGACGAGCGCGACGCGGAGCCGGGCAAGATCCTCCACGAGGCGCGGGGCGGGGAGATGGCCGCGTTGCGCGAGGTTCCGTTCGGGCGCTACTACGGGAGCGTCGACGCGACGCCCCTCTTCGTGATGCTCGCGGGCGCCTACTACGAGCGGACGGCCGACCGGGAGCTCGCGGCGGCGCTCTGGCCGCACGTCGAGCGCGCGCTCCGCTGGATCGAGGGGCCGGGCGACCCCGACCGGGACGGCTTCGTGGAATACGCGCGCCAGTCCCAGAGCGGCCTCGTGCAGCAGGGTTGGAAGGACTCGTTCGACTCGATCTTCCACGCGGACGGCGCGCTGGCCGAGCCGCCGATCGCCCTCTGCGAGGTGCAGGGCTACGTGTTCGCGGCCTTCCTCGCCGCCGCCCGCCTCGCCGGCGTTCTCGGGAACGAGCCCGAGTCGGCCCGGCTCGCGCGAAAGGCCGAGGAGCTACGCGCCCGCTTCGAGGAGGCCTTCTGGTGCGAGGAGCTCGGCACGTACGCGATCGCGCTCGACGGCAACAAGCGCCCGTGCCGCGTGCGGACGTCGAACCCCGGCCACTGCCTCTTCACCGGCATCGCGTCGCCCGAGCGCGCGGCGAAGGTCTCGGGCACGCTGCTCGACGACGCCTTCTTCTCCGGATGGGGGGTGCGGACGGTGGCGGCGGGCGAGGCCCGGTACAACCCGATGTCCTACCACGACGGGTCGGTCTGGCCCCACGACAATGCTCTCATCGCGTCGGGCATGGGGCGCTACGGCGGGCGCCACGCGGCGTCGCGCATCCTCGCCGGGCTCTTCGACGCGACGCTGCACTTCGAGCTCCACCGCACGCCCGAGCTCTTCTGCGGCTTCCCCCGCCGGGCGGACGCCGGCCCCATCCTCTACCCGGTGGCCTGCGCTCCCCAGTCCTGGGCCGCCGGCGCGCCGTTCCTGCTACTCCAGGCCTGCCTCGGCCTCACCATCGACGCCCCGCGCCGCACGATCACCCTCCACCAGCCGGTTCTCCCCGAGCACCTGGACACCGTCTCCATCCGCGACCTCACGGTCGGCGACGCCTCCACCGAGCTCTTCTTCGCACGCCACGAACACGGCGTCGACGTGAATGTCCTCAGGAAAAAGGGCGAAGTCGAGGTCGTCGTCATCAAATAGAACCCCGCCGAGCGAAGCGAGGCGGGCAGGGCCCTATGCGTTCGAAGGGACGGCCGCCGCGTAGTTGTTCAGCCGGTTGTACATCGTCTTGAGGCTGATCCCGAGCACCTCGGCCGCCTTGCGCTTGTCGCCCCCGTACTGCTCCAGGGTCGCCAGGATGAAGTACCGCTCGATGTCGGCCAGCGACATGCCCACCTTGATCCCCTCGGGCGCGCTCGAATCGGCGCCCGACGGGGCGACCGCGGCCGCGCCGGTCGGCAGCGCGTCCATCTCGATCACCTCGTCCGACATGATGTACTCGCGGCGGATCAGGTTCTTCAGCTCGCGCACGTTGCCGGGCCAGGCGTAGGCGGCCATTCTCCGGCGCGCGTTCGCGCTGAAGCGCTTCGTCGATCCCTCCTCGCGATTGATCTGCTGGAGGAAGTGCTCCGCCAGGAGCTCGATGTCGCCGTTCCGCTCCTTGAGCGGCGGCAGCGTGATCGGAAAGACATTCAACCGGTAGAGGAGGTCCTCGCGGAACTTCCCCTCCTTCACCGCCGTCTCAGGCGAGCGGTTGCTCGCGGCGATCACGCGCACGTCCACTTCGATGAGCGCGTCGCCACCCACCCGCATGATCGTGCCGGTCTCCAGCACACGGAGGAGCTTCACCTGCAGGTCGATCGGCATCTCGGTGATCTCGTCGAGCAGCAGCGTCCCGCCCGACGCGCGCTCGAAGTAGCCGCGGTGCATCTGGGCCGCTCCGGTGAAGCTCCCACGCTCGTGGCCGAAGAGCTCGCTCTCCATGAGATTGGGCGGCACGGCACCACAGTTGAGCGGCAGAAACGGCTGTTTCTTGCGACGCCCGAGCTCGTGGATGGTGGCGGCCACCTCTTCCTTCCCGGTGCCGCTCTGTCCGATGAGGAGGACCGTGGCGTCGGTGGGCGAGACGCGCACCATGAGGTCGTAGACCTTCTGCATCGCCGACGAGTTCCCGATGAGACGGCCGAACCGTCCCACCTGGCGCAGCTCGTCGCGGAGGGTCCCGATCTCTTCCTTGAGGGCCAGGGTGCGCAGGACGTTCCCGAGCACCGTCTTCAGGCGGCGGAAATCGACCGGCTTCGTGAGGTAGTCGAGCACTCCGGTGCGGAGCGCGGCGACGGCCGAGTCCACGGTCGCGTTCCCCGTGATCAGGACGACCTCGGCCCGGTGGGTGGGATCGAGATCCGACAGGAGATCGAGCCCGCTCCCGTCGGGCAGCATGAGATCCACGAGCACGACGTCCGGAGGCGTCTGGCTCAGGCGGCCGCGTGCTTCGGCGAGCGTTCCCGCAGTGACGGTGGCGAATCCTTCACTCTCGACCAGCTCCGCGAGGGCGGAGAGGCTGTTCGGTTCATCGTCGACGACAAGTGCGACCGGCATGGTGTACAGCGCTCCCTTCAGGCAGCCAGGGGTGCGAGCGGCAGCTCGATCTCGAGCCGGACCGTCTCCGAGGAAAAATTCAGCCGGGCGGCGTGGCGCTCCAGGATCTCGCGCGCGATCGTCACCGGCTCGGAGGCCGGCTCGAGCAGCCACGGGATCGGAGCGGCCGACTCCGCCGCTACCGTGAGGACCGCCTCGTGCCGTCCCGCCTGGAGCGTGAACGCCAGCGGCGTTCCCTCCGGCAGGGCGTCGATCGCGGCCAGCAAGAGCGACGTCAGCGCGTGGGCCACGGCGTCGCGGTCGCCGTCGACGTTCATCGGAACGTCGGCCAGCGTCGTCCGGACCGCCACGCGGCGGTGGCGCGAGTACGAGCCGAACACGATTGCGAGCTCTTCGCAGAGGGTGCGGAAGTCGAACCGCTTCGTCGGCGGATCGGCGAGCCGCATCTGTCCGACGACCGCCTTGAGCATGCGGTCGAGCGGCGGAATCTCCTCGGCGACGAGAGCGGCGTATTTGCGGATCCGCGACGCTGCTTCCGCGTCGAGATCCGGGCGGGACGCGGCCCGCTGGAGGAGCTCGAGGTTCAGGACCATCGTGTTCAGGAACGCATGCAGGTCGTGCGCCAGGACCGGGTAGAGCCGCCCCAGGTGGCGCAGCTCGTGCGCCAGGCGGGCCTGGTCGGCGCGCGCGGCGCTCGCCTCGGACTCCACGGCAGCGGGGCTCTGGTCGCTACGAACGTGCAGAGTCGTCCTCCTTTCAGGGATCGTCCGCCCGGAAGGGCGCGGTCGATCCAGGTTCGGCCAGCGCTACGTGCACTTCCGCAGGCGCCGCCGAACGGCGAGCACCCCATAAGTTTGGCGGGTCTTACAAAGCGATTCAAGGGAAGGTTTGATCCTCCCTTCTCCCATGGCCTTGTCCTTGCTCGCTCGCACCAGGCGCGGGGGCGCGCCGGATGCGGGTCCACGCATCCAGCCGACCTCCCGTTTCCCACGCCGGAGCGCTTCATCTCCGGCGGTCCGAACATCCACTCCGACGGAGGAGGACCCGCCATGTACGAACTGCAGCAGTCGGCCATCGAGCCGCAAGAACGCTCGGGAACGCCCGCCGTTTCGTTCGCGGTCGGCGCGCTCGTCGGCGCCGGGATCGCGCTCCTGCTCACCCCCGCGCCGGGCCGCGACGTGCGCCGCCGCCTGGGACAGACGGCCCAGAAAGTAGGCGCCGGCGCGAAGGACGTGATCGCGAAGGCCCGCAGCACCATGGAGGGAGTGCGGGAGGACGCGCGGATCGCCATGGAGCGCGGGAAGGAATCGTTCCAGCAGAGCCGTCATCCGGAGACCGTTTCGGGATGGCACCCCCAGACCGGCTGACCCCCGCGGGGTCGGCCAAGGAGCACGCGAATGCAAGTGGACAGCTTGGAACAACTCTATGTCGAGCAGCTCCGCGACATCTACGACGCCGAGAACCAGCTCGTGCGCGCCCTGCCGAAGATGGCCAAGGCCGCCACCTCTCCGGAGCTCCGGAGGGCGTTCGAGGACCACCTGGAGAAGACGCGCGGGCACGTGCGCCGGCTCGAGGAGGTCTTCCGCACGCTCGGGCATCCGGCGAAGGGAAAGTCGTGCAAGGCAATGATCGGCCTCGTCGAGGAGGGCGAGGAGATCGTGAAGATGGACGGCGAGCCGACCGTCCGCGACGCCGGACTGATCGCGGCGGCGCAGAAAGTTGAGCACTACGAGATCGCCTCGTACGGCACGCTCCGCACGTTCGCGGAGTTCCGCGGCGACCGGCAGGCCTCGCAGCTCCTCCAGGAGACCCTGGACGAGGAGTACGAGGCGGACAAGACCCTGACCCAGGTGGCGGAGTCGTCGATCAATGTTCAGGCCGCGGAGCGGGGTCAAGAGCGCGGCTAGGAACCGGGAAAGGAACAGGGCCATGATGCAGCAGGGCGAGAAGTACCGTTGCACCAACGACGATTGTGGATGCGAGATCAGCGTGACCAAGGCCTCCCAGATCGATGAATCGGAGGCGCAGAACCCGACGTGCTGCTGCGGCGAGGAGATGGAGCTCGCCACCAGCAAGGGCTCGACCCGCTCCCGTCAGGAGCAGTCCCGCTAGGTCTTCGCGCGCATCGGAATCGAAAGACGGGCGGCCGCGGATCCGCGAGCCGCCCGTCGCGTTGTCGTCCGGTGTTCCGGTTCGCGAGCGCGGCGGGCAAAAAGGTACGGGGCCCGCGTCCGGCTTCTCGCGCGACCCCGTCCTAAACCGCCGTGGTCAAACCGGGCGGCGTCCCTGGATGATCCGGATCAGCAAGGTGACGACCGCGATCAGCAGCAACAGGTGGATCAACCCACCCATCGTGTAGTTCGACACCATCCCGATGAGCCACAGCACGAAAAGAATAATCGCGATGGTCCAAAGCATTTGAAACCTCCTTGGCGTCCAGGACATGAGGCCCGCTCCGGACCGAGCCCCATCCGGACGCGAGGGACGGAGCGGGAAAGCGGTACCTGCGAAGGGACACCGCAGCATCCGTGCCAGGGGTTGCGGCCTTGATTCGGCGCTACGGTGACCCCAAAATGGGCATCCCTACCGTCTGGTCCGTACTTGCAGGTGTAACGGATTCATCGGTCTTTGTAGCCGGTACAAGGATCAGTCGTCGGCTCGCGACGCCTCGCGCAGGATCGAGCGGGTGAGGGCCTGGCGCGTCCGCTCGATGGCGGTCCACACGTCGGCGCGCGGCCGGCCCGCGGATTCGAGGACCCGCCGGATCGAGAACGTGGCGGGGCGCATCGAGGGCGTCACTTCGTCCCAGGAGACCGGCATCGAGACAGGGGCGCCCTCGCGTGCGCGCGGCGAGTAGGCGCAGACCCACGTCGCTCCGCGCCGGTTGCGCAGCGTGTCGATGAAGACCCGCCCGCGGCGCCGCGCCTTGGCGAGGTGGGTCGTGAACCGGTCGGGATCCTCCCGCGTCATCGCCGACGCGAGCGCGCCCGAGAACCCGGCGACCTCGTCCCAGCTTGGGCCTCGCCGGATCGGGACGACGACGTGCAGCCCGTCGCCTCCGGTCGTCTTCACGAACGACTCGAGGCCGAGCGCTTCGAGGCGCTGGCGCACCCGCGTGGCGCCGAGCACGACGTCCTTCCACGGGCTTTCGGGCGCGGGGTCAAAGTCGAAGACGACACGGTCGGGCTGTTCCAGGCTGTCCGCGCGCGCCCCCCAGACGTGGATCTCGAGCACGCCCGCCTGCACGAGCGAGAGCAGCCCCTCCTCGTCGCGGAGGTAGAGGTAGGTGTCGGTCGCCGCGCGCTCGCGGATCCGAACCTGTCCGAGCGCGGGCGATACCGCGCGCCCGGGATGCTTCTGATAGAAGCACTGCTCGCGTCCCTCGGGACAGCGCCGGAGCATCAGCGGGCGCCCCGCGGCGTGAGCGAGGAGGTGCGGCGCGACCGCGTGGAAATAGCGCGCGAGCTCGAGCTTCGTGATCCCCTGCTCCGGGTAGAGGACCCGGTCGGGATGCGTGAGCGAGAGGCCCTGGATCGACAGCTCGGCGTCGAGCGGCTCCCGGATCGGACGCTTGCGCGGGCGCGGCGGCGGATCGCTGACCGGCGGCTTCACCGCCGGCTCCCGGACCGGCGGCGGACGGCGGGCCGGCGTGTCGGGGGGTCGGCGGCGCACGCCCGGCGGACGGCGCTTCCCGCTCTTCGTCGCGCCGCGGCGGTGCGCGGCGTGGTGCGATTCGCGGACCACGTCGCGCGCCGGCTTGTCCTCGCGGAGCCCGATGAAGGATGGGTGCCGGAGCTTTCCGTCGTTGGTCCAGGAGCCGAACGAGATCTCCGCGACCAGGCGCGGCTCGACCCAGTGGACATCACGGCTCTGTGGCGGCTTGTCGGCGAACGGTGGACGGTCGGTTTCGAGCGGCTGCAGCCGCCGGAGGAGATCGTCGAGCGTCTCGCGCGTGAAGCCGGTGCCGACCCGGCCGCGGTAGCGGAGCCCGTCCCCGTTCTCGTTCGTGCCGAGGAGGAGCGCCCCGATGCCCTGGCGCGAGCCCTGCGGCTCGGTATAGCCGCCGATGACGAATTCCTGGCGCGAGGAGCACTTCACCTTGAGCCAGGAGCCGGTCCGCCCCGGCGTGTACGTCGCGCTCCTCCGCTTCGAGACGATCCCCTCGAGACCGCGCCGGCAGACCTCCTCGTGGAAGGCGCGCCCCTGCCCCTCGAGGTGGTCGCTGTATCGAACCACCGGGTCCAGGTCGGCCGAGCCGAGGAGGCGCGCGAGCGCCTCCTTGCGCCGCTCGAGCGGCGTCTGCGCGAGGTCGTAGCCGTCCCAGTAGAGAAGGTCGAAGGCAAAGTAGGCGAGCGCGTCGTCGTTCCCCGCTCCGAGCTGGTTCTGGAGCGCCTGGAAGCTGGTCGAGCCGTCCTCGAGCACCATCGCCACCTCCCCATCGAGGATCGCCTGCTTCGCCGGGAGCCGCCGCAGCGCCTTCGCGACCGGCGCAAACCGATCCGACCAGTCGAGACCGCCGCGCGTGACCAGGGCGACCTTGCCCCGCTCGAAGCGGGCGAGGACTCGATACCCGTCGTATTTGACCTCATGGATCCACTCTTCTCCCTCCGGCGCTTCGGGGACGAGTGTGGCGAGCTGCGGCGCGGGATCCTTCGGCATCGGCGCGGTGCGGGCGCCCGGAAGCGACGCGGGATCGAGCAGCGCCTTGGCCGCGCGCGTCGGGGACGCGCGCTTCGAGGTGGCCGCGGTGCGCGGCTTCGCGGCGGCTGCGCGCGTCCTCGCGACGGCCGCGCGCGGCTCGGGCTCGCGATTCGAGTTCCAGACCCGGGGTCGCTTCGCTCCGGCGATCTCTTCGATCGACCGTCCCGACGAGACGCTCTCCGGCCGCTCGCTCACGATCTCGCCGCGACCCCCGGAGCGCGCCCATTCGTCGGAGCGCTTCACGAGAAGCCAGTTCTTCCCCTCGTCGCCGCTCATGCGCAGGAGGTGGAACGCCCCCTGGAGCTTCTCCCCGTGGAGCGTGAAGGCGAGGTGGCCCTTGCGGAGCCCGGCCTCCGCGTCGCCTTGCGGCTCCCACGTGCCGCGGTCCCAGAGGAGGACCGTGCCGCCGCCGTACTGGCCCTTGGGGATCGTCCCTTCGAAGCCGCCGTACTCGATCGGGTGATCCTCCACCATGACCGCGAGCCGCTTGTCCTCCGGATCGAGGCTCGGCCCTTTCGGGACCGCCCAGCTCTTCAGGACGCCCCCGAGCTCCAGGCGAAAGTCGTAGTGGAGGCGCGAGGCGGCGTGCTTCTGGATCACGAAGCGGAGCTTCCGGCCACTCCGCTTCGCGGCGCCGCCGCGAGGCTCGGGAGTCCGCCGGAAATCGCGCTTCTTGCGGTAGGTGCCGAGCGGCACGCCTCAGGCGCTCCGGGGCTCGCGGCGCGATCGCGCGCGAGGCGTCTTGGGGCGCGCGCCGGCACGGGCTGCGGGTGAGCGCGACGCGCCCGCACGAGCCGGTGACGACGCCTTTTCACTCGAGCGTTTCGCCCGGGTCTTGCGGCTCGCGCGCGAGCGGGACGCCGGCTCCTCTTCGTCCTCGGCGGGTCTGGCTCCCACGCGGCCGCCGCGCCGCCGCTCCAGGCTCTGCTTCAAGAGGGGCATCAGGTCCATGACCTCGCGCCGCGGCGTGGGGGCCTCCTCGCCCTTCTCGGGCTCGGTGATCGTGTGGGTCTGGTGCGACTGGACCTTCTTCTTCACGAGCGCCATCACGTCCTCGCGGTACTCGTCACGGAAGCTCGCCGGCTTCCACTTCTCGGTCATCCCTTCGATGAGCCGCTCGGCCATCTGCACCTCGCGGGGGTTGGCGCCGTTCTTCGCCGGCGCCTCGACCGTGTCCGCGGCCCGGATCTCGTGGGCGTATCGGAGCAGGTTCAGGACGAGGGCATCGCCACGCACGAGAAGCGCGGCCACGTGCTGGCGCGTGCGGAGGACGACACGCGCGATCCCGACCTTGCCGCTCTTCTGGAGCGCCCCGCGCAGGAGCGCGTAGGCCTTGCTCCCTTTTCGCTGCGGCTCGACGTAGTACGGCGTGTCGAAGTAGAGCGGGTCGATCTCGGCTCCGTCCACGAACTCCACGATCTCGATCGTCTGCGTCGCTTTCGCGTTCGCACGGCGCAGCTCCTCGTCGGTCAGCACGACGTACTCGTCGGGCTCGTACTCGTAGCCGCGGACGATCTCGTCCCACGGGACTTCCTTGCCCGTGTTCTTGTCGTACCGCTTGTATCCGACCGGCGCGAAATCCTTCCGGTTGAGGAGGGTGAAGCTCAAATCGTTGCTCTGGAGCGCCGGCCTCAGGGTCACCGGAATCTCGACGAGTCCGAAGCTGATGCTCCCTTTCCAGAACGCGCGGGCCATGGGCTCTCCTTGGGTGTTCGGTCCCACCGCTCTTCCGGCAAGCAGAGGTCGCGCCAGCGGCCGCGGCGCCCGGTCCCGGCCCGCCGGCGCGCCCGAAGCGCTTGACGCGCGGCGGCCTTCGCCCCGCGCGCGGCGGCGTGTCTCCGACCCGCAACGCCGCGAGTACCCGGTTTGGGCGGCCCGGAGACGACACAATTACAAGGGTACATGGCGTTCCGTTCCGAACCTGCCCCCGGCTCGGCCGGCTCGCGGGCTTTCGGCGATCGGCGAGGTCCCCAAACCGGCGACGGCCCAGCGGGATCGACGGTCGGGGGTCCGCCGCGCGCACCCGGGCCGCTTCCATGGCACGACTCCTGTTTGGAGTTGGCAGCCACGCGCGACGAGCCGCCGGTCCCGAGCCCGAGCGCCCTAATCGAGCAGAGCGGACCCGAACCCAGTGAGGCGCGTCATGATCGTTCGCAGGCAGCATCCGAGGGCGATCCGCTACGGATTCGCCGTGCTGCTCGTCTCGCTCCTCACCTGGTTCACGAAAGCGACGTGGCCCCTCTTCCACGTCGCCCCCCTGCTCCCCATCGCGGCCGGCGTGGTGGTCGCGGCGACGCTGGCCGGTCCCGGCCCGGGTTTTCTCGCGACCGCGCTCGGTCTCGTGGCTTCCGTGCTCATACCCCACGCGCCCGCCCGGCCCTCGGAGAACATGGCCGTCCTCATCGTCTTCGCGGGGCTCGGCGTGGCCGTGAGCGCGCTCAGCCTGTCCCGCCACCTGAGCCGCGGGCGCATCCGGCGAATCCTCGAAGGGGTGTCGGACGGATGCGCCGTTCTCGGGGCCGACTGGAAATACCGGTTCGTGAACCGCGCCGCCGCCGACCTCGCGGGAAGGCCGCCCGAGGCGCTCGTCGGCAGCGAGATCTCCGACGTCTTCCCGCACATCGCCGACCTGCCCGCGCTCCGCGAGGTGCGGCGCGCCATGGACGAGGGGATCCCCGCGCGGCTCGAGAGCTGGTACGCCCCGCACGAGCGCTGGTACGAGACCAACCTCTATCCGACCGGTGAGGGCCTCGTGATCATCGCGCGCGACGCGACCGACCGTCGCGGCGCCGAGGAGGCGCTGCGCGAGAGCGAGCGCCGTCTCCGCGCCATCTTCGACCAGTCGATCGCCGGGATCGCACAGACCGATCCCGAGGGGCGTTTCCTCCTCGTGAACGAGCGCTTTTGCGAGATCGCCGGCCGGAGCGCCGGCGAGCTCGCGTCGCTCCGGATGTGCGACATCGTCCACCCGGAGGACTTCTCTCGGAACGCGTCGCTCTTCGCCGGGCTCATGGGCGCGGGCGCCGACTTCGTGACCGAACAGCGCTACGTGCGGCCGAGCGGCGCCGTGGTCTGGGTGCGAAAGCAGGTCTCGGCGGTGCGCGACCCGAACGGCACGCCGCGGTACGGATTCGCGATCGTCGAAGAGATCACGGACCGGAAGCGCGCGGAGTCGGAGAAGGACGACGCGCTCGCCCGCGAGCGCGCGGCCCGCGAGGAAGCCGAGAGCGCGAACCAATCCAAGGACGAATTCCTCGCCGTCGTCTCCCACGAGCTCCGTACGCCGCTCACGGCGATGCTCGGATGGCTCCGCCTGATGCGTCTCGGAGTCGTCGAGGCCTCCGCTTCGTCGCGCGGCCTCGAGACCGTGGAGCGGAACGCCGATATCCTCGCGCGTCTCGTCTCCGACCTCCTCGACGTCTCACGCATCGCCTCCGGCAAGCTCGAGCTGGAGGCGCGCCCGGTCTCGATCGCGGGGATCGTCGGGGCCGCGCTCGACGTGGTCCGGCCCGCCGTGGAGGCGAAGCGGATCCGCGTCGTGTTCCGTCCGGTTCCGGATCGCGCGACGGTCCTGGGAGACGCCGCGCGCCTCCAGCAGGTGGTCTGGAACCTTCTCTCGAACGCGGCCAAGTTCACCGCTCCGGGCGGCCGCATCGACGTGGACGTCGAGAGGCGAGGCGAGCAGTGGGCCGTCTCGGTGGCCGACGACGGCGCGGGGATCGCACCGGAGCTCCTGCCCTATGTCTTCGAGCGGTTCCGGCAGGCGGACGGCACCCAGAACCGGAAGCACTCCGGCCTCGGGCTCGGGCTCGCCATCGTGCGCCACGTCGTGGAGATGCACGGCGGCACCGTGCAGGCCGAGAGCGCGGGCGAGCGGCGCGGCTCGCGCTTCACCGTGCTCCTCCCCGCCCACGGCTTCGATCCCAACCGGGCGGGGACTGCCGCGCGCGACGGACATCCGGCGCCCGAGCCGGAGCGCGCACCGTCTTCGACCCGCGGAGAACCGCTCCCCGCGCGCGAGGCCCCGCCGGTCAGGACGCCGGCGTCACCCGACACCTTCCCCTCACTCCGCGGAACGCGAGTCCTCCTCGTCGAAGACCAGGAGGACACGCGCGCCCTCGTCGGACGCGTGCTTGCGTGGCGGGGCGCCGAGGTCCGGTCGTGCGCGAACGTGGCCGAGGCGCGCGCGGCGCTCGCGGAGCGCCGCTACGACGTGCTCGTTTCGGACATCGCGATGCCCGAGGAGTCGGGATACGCGCTGATCGAGAGCGTGCGCGCCGCGGAGCGGAGCCGGGGCGGTCGGATCCCCGCGATCGCGCTCACGGCGTATGCGCAGGAGGCGCACCGGAGGCGGGCGCTCGCCGCGGGGTACGATGCCCACGTGGCGAAGCCGGTCGAGCCGGGAGAGCTGGTGCGCGCGGTCGCTTCGGTGTGCGGCGGGGTGGCGCGCGTCTGAGCGCTCGGCGCGCGCGGCGGCACCTCGACACCCGGCCTTTCGCTGCTACTCCTCTTCTTCTTCCGGGGGCGGTGCGATGGGGGCGGGCGGGATGACGGGATCGATTGCGCTGGCGGCTGCGGTGGCAGCGACCTCCCCGGTCGTCGCGGGCGCGGCGGGCTCCGTGGTCAGCGCCTTTCCGGTCGCGGCGGCGGCCAGCGTGGCGCCCGGAGTGCCGGTGACCGACCCGTCCCCCTCGGCCGCGGCATCGGCTTCGACCTGGGCCTGGGTCTTCTCCGAACCCTCCCCCTCCACGCGGGCCTCCTCCGGCGGAGCATCGGCGGCCAGCTCGCGCAACCGCTTTGCGAGGACCCGCACGAGCTCGTGGAGGATCACGAGGTCGGCCGCCGCCACGTCGTAGAATTCCTCGCGCGCGAGCGCGAGCACGAGTCCGTCCTCGACGCAGTCCGCCCGCTGCCCCCGCGCCGAATCGTCCACCAACGACCACGTGCCGAACGCCTCGCCCGGCCCCACCTCGGAGATCGTGCGTCCGTTCGCCGAGAGGCGCACGCGCCCTTCCACGACGATGTAGAGGGCGTCGGCGGGATCGGTCTCCAGGTAGACCGTGTCCCCCGCGTAGATCGGCATCTCCCGCGACACGTTCGCGAGTCCGACCAGATGGCGTGGTCCCACGCCCCGGAGAAGATCGGCGCCCTTGAGGATCAGAACCCGCTCGACCGCGCTCAGCACGACGGCTCCCCGGCCGCCGCGGCGCGCGGCCAGCCGGCCCCGGGACGCGGCTCCGGCCGCTCCTCGGGGCCCCGGTCGGGGAAGCGCGCCGCCAGCTCGGCATCGACGATGGCGCTCGGCTCGCCGCCCACGAACCAGCTCCGCTCGGCCTCGGGTACGAGCATCGAGGCCCGCACGGCGCACGCACGGAGCCATGCGTCCCCGGTCTCCCACGCCTCCCGGACCCAGCGGCCGAGCTGCTCCGGCCGCTCGGTTCCGCGCCCGTGCGCGCGGATGAGCTTCGACTCGAAGACGTCGCGGATCGGGCGGAAGACCGGGCGCGGCAGCACGTGGACGAGGAATTCGAGCGCCGGCGCGATGTTGTCGAATTCGCGCGACTTGAGCCGCTCGAAGGCGCCCGAGAGCGGCTTCGGATCGTAGTACGTGGCGAGCGCGCGCATCGCCCGCTCCAGCGCCGCCTCGCCGTGCTCGAGGTAGCTCTCGGCGAGCAGGCGGACCTCGGGACGGACGGCGTTCTCGAGCTCGATCGCGGGCTCGATCGACTCGCGATACGAGCGCAGCTCCCGAAGGAAGAGCCGGTGCGCGAGCGCGCGCGGGAGGATCGGCCGTTGCGCGCGCATTCGGAGCCGGCTCAGGTTCCGCAGCCCGAGCATCCGTTCGGTCGGATCGGCGCTCCGGGCGAGCGGCATCAGCGCGCCGACCGCGCGCGGGCTCGCGAGATCGGCGAGCGTGCGCGCCGCGATCCCGCGCGCCCGTGGGCTGTACTCCGGCCCGAGCAGACGCACCAGTCCCGCCACGGCCGGGTCGCCGACGGCCGCAACGGCGGCGCGTGCCTCCGTTCCGACCTCCGGCACGAAGAGGAGCGGAAGGATCGTATCGAGGAGCTGCGCCGAGGGGCGCCGCGCGGCGGCGAGGAGCGCCGTGCGCTTCACCTCGACGTCGGGATCGACGAGGAGCTTCTGCAGGCGCGACCGCGCGCTGCTCCCGGGCGTGGCGCCGATGGCGCGCGCGGCGAGGATGAGGCTCTCGGTGTCCCCCTTCTCGATCCGGCGGTCGATCCATTCCAGCGTGAGCGCGCCGGGCGCCGCGTGCGGCCGCTCGAAGAGCACCTCCACGGTCCGGCGGCAGACGGCCGGATCGTTCCCGTCGAGGAGACCGCGCGCATAGGCGAGCGGATGCCGGCTCATCGTGAGCCCGTACCGGATCGCGGCGGAGGAGACCCGCTCGTCCCCGTCGTGGACGGCCCGCTCGACCGACTCCCCGGCACTCCGGAGCCGGAGCGATTCCGCCGTCCGGATCGCGGCGACGCGGACGGCCGTGGCCGGATGTTCCAGCAGGCCGAGGACGGCGTGCGCGACGGCGCGGTTGCGCGTTTCCTCGGCGAGCCGAAGCGCCGCCGTGATCCGCGCCTCGCTCCCGGATCGAAGCGCCTGGAGGATCGCCTCCTCGGCGGCCGGCAACCGGACCGCCTCGGGGGTGAACTCCGGCTCGATCCAGCGGTGGCTCAGCGCTTCCTGGAACGCGCGCCCGTATTGGCGATTCAGGAAGAAGAGGAGCACGAGCCAGATCAGGCCGATCGCGATCGTGGCCCCGATCAGGATCGGGAGCGCGATCCCGATCGCGTGCAGGAGACCGATCAGGAGGAGCCCGACGACGGCGTCCGACCACCGCTCCACGAGCGTGTCGACGGCAGGCTTGATGCGGCGGCGTTCGGGCGGCCGTACCGCCATGTAGTAGATCTCGGAGGTCGATTTGCCGAGCGTCTGGAGCACGACCCCCTGGATCCATCGCATCGCGACCACGGCCCACCAGCCGCCGGTCGCGGCGACCCACCCCGCGAAGAGCAACACCGACGTCGGCTGGAGGAAGCTCGTGCTCGCGAGGCCGAGGCGGTGGAAGATCCATCCCGCCAAGCCAAACTGGACGACGAGGGCGAGCAGGTTCACCGCGACCTGGAACCGTCCCAGGAACTGCGTGAGCGCGTGCGGATCGGGATAGACGCGCTGGATGTAGAACTTGAACTGAAAGTCGATCAGCGTCCCCACGATCACGGAGAGCGCGAGCGTGGCCGCGAGCAACTTGAGATATTTCGAGGAGCGCAGGATCTCCCAGCGCGACTGCGTCGACGCGAACTCGAGCGGGCTCGCGCGCTGCCCGCGGCGCCGCAGGAGCACCAGCGTGATGCCGTGCACGACCACGAGAAGCCCCGCGATGATCCAGATGAGCCCGACGCGCTTGACGAACGGCGTCATCCATCCCGCGATTCCGCCGCCGACCAGTCCGCCCACGAGCCCGAACCCGCTCAGGACCGGGAAGAGGCGGCGCGCCCGATGCGAGTCCCACACGTCGAGGGCGAGGACCCAGAAATGCGGGATCAGGAGCATCGCCTGGCTGCCGGTCCAGAGGTAGAAGAGGGCGGTGGTCCAGGTGCGCGCGAGCGGATAGGCGATCGCGGCGGCGATTCCGATGGCGATCGCGAGGATCTGGTTGAAGCGCGTCAGGTCGAGCCGCGGGAACCGGCGCGAGAGGCGCCCCTCGGCCCAGACGAAGAGCGCCGACGCGAGCGCGACGCCCACGTAGGCATAGGGAAGGGCGAGCGCGCCGAAGTTCCCGATGAAGAGCGCGTCCCGGACGACCTTCGCGAGGGTGTAGGCGCAGAGGAGCACCGCGACCAGGAGGCCCATGAGGACGAGCGTCCACTGTTCGTGCTCCTCGAGGCCGAAGCGGCGCGTGAGGGTCTCGGAGAACGGAACTTGGATGACCAGCCTCCCGATGGGTGCGGCCGCGACGCGCGGCCTCATCGATATCGTGGGGGACGACGCTTCCCTGCCGCCACAGCCTAGCAGGATGCGCGCCGTTCCCGGCGCCGGCGTCTTCGTGTCTCCACGAAGTCATCCTTGTAAAAACCCGAGCCCGCCCGGGCCGCCAGGGAAGAAGTGACAAAGGGGGCGCGGGACACGCCGGCTAAGTCATTCCGGGCGCGCCCGTCCGCGGCCGCGGCACAAGCCTTGATAGGGCCGGTATCGGCTGAACGCCCGCTTCGGCCTGAGGCCCCGCATCCGGGACCAGGAGGCAACCCAATGCCGCTCAAGACACCCGTGACTCTTCGATCGCGTCTCTTCCGTGCCGTCCGGACCGCCGCTCTTCCGCTCGCGCTCTGCGTCGCCGCGCCTCATGCCGCGCACGCCCAGTCGACGCGATTCGGGGACTCCACGTGGGTAGCCCCCGCGCCCTATTCGAGCGAGCACGGTTCCCCGGCCGATCCCGGCCCGCGGGTGGCCGAGCGCGATCACGAGCGCAGATGGGAGACCGCGCTTCGCACGCCGTTCCGCGTCGCGTTCCTTCCCTTCCGGCTGATCGCCCTCGGCATCGAGGGGGCCGCCGATTTCGCAGAGGCGCACTTCCCCCTCGACGAGTGGTCCCATGCGGGGTCGGCCGGCGGCTCTCCGAAGGGGGGCGTCTCCATCGCACCGCAGGTGTCGCTCTCCGCCACTGAGGGGTTCGGCGCGGGCGCCTCGATCAAGAAGCCGCTCGGGGACCCGGGCAGCGTGCTCCGCACCGACTTCATCTGGACGACGAACGACACGCGCCGGGCGCGCCTGCGCGCGGTCTTCGGCGACGGCACGCGCGACGTCGGCGCGAGCGCGCTCGCCCTCTACGACCACCGTCCGAACCGGCGCTTCTACGGCATCGGGAACAGCGCGGGAACGACGCGCACCATCTTCTTCGGCCGCGAGGACCGGCTCGACGGTTCGCTCTTCTACGGACGCAATCCCTTCCGGCGGGTGAGCGGCATCATCGGCCTCTCCGATTTCGACATCGGCCCCGGCTACAACGACAAGCCGCGCGCCATCGACGTATTCGGCCCCAATGCCGCCCCCTACCTCGACCGCGGATCGCGCGTCTGGTCGGTCGGCGTCGGCGGCGCCTTCGCCACGATCGACCGGCCGCACGATCCCGCGAGCGGGATCCACCTCTTCGGCGAGGCGCGCCACGTCATGAGCGCCGACGGCAACGACCTCACGTACGACTCGTATCGGGCCGAGGGGCGCGGCTACGTCCCCGTCTTCTCCGCGCGGCGCGTCGTCGCCCTCCGCGGCGTCTTCGAAGGCGTAAACCCCGAATCGGGGAGCGGCCCGATCCCGTTCTACCGGCTCCCCTCGTCGGTCCATGACGACCGATTCGAGGGCTATTCGAGCAACCGCTTCCGCGACCAGCGCCTCACGATCCTCCAGGCCGAGTACCGCTGGCTCATCTGGTCGAACCTCTGGGCGTTCGGGCTCGCGCAGCGCGGCGAAGTCGCCCCGTCCACGGGCGCGCTCCGCTGGACGTCGATGCACGAGGCCTACGGCGGCGGACTGCGCTACCAGCTCTCCAAAGATCAGACCGCGCGGTTCGAGGTCGCCAAGGGAACCCAGGGACTCGACATCGACCTGAACCTCGACGCGAGCTTCTGATGACGCCGCTCCGGACCGATACCGTTCGCTGCCTTCTCGCAGGCGCTCTGGGCTTGGCGCTCGCGACGGTCCACGCCCCCGCGCGCGCCGCCGGCGACGACGCCGAGGAGCGCCTCGAGCACCAGGCGGTGCAACGCTCCACCTGGACCGACCACGACGGGCAGGCGATCCCGAAGCCCGCCCCGCGGGACCCTCACCTCCTTCCCCACATCGTCCACGAGGCGTTCACGGAGTCGATGGCGCACGAGTTCGACATCCCCGACCGGATCCTCTGGGCGCTCCAGCCGCTCGGCGTGAAGAAGGTCCCGACCGCCTCCAATGTGAACGCCTTCGACGAGGCGCCGAACTCGACCTGGTTCACGAACCGGAATCACGTCCGGGCGGTCTCGACCGAGGCAATCCGCCAGGGTCCGCTGGGACCGATCCGCCCCACGCCCCCCTACACCATCAAGGGCGTGAAGACGGCGGGATTCAACCCCGGCTTCAACGTGAAGGACGGCGCCGGACAGAAATGGGTCGTGAAGCTCGATCGCGAGGGGTTCCCCCAGGCGAGCTCCGGGGCGGGCGCCGTCTCGAGCCGCCTCGTGTGGGCCGCGGGATACAACATCTCCCACGACGAGGCGTTCACGTTCCGTCGCGAGGACCTGGTCCTCGATCCAGAGGTCCTGCGCGGCAAGCACGGCGCGAAGCCGTTCTCGCCGGGCGATCTCGACGCGCTCCTGGCCCGCGGCGCGCGCTCCGACGACGGCCGCTACTACGCGAGCGCGAGCCTCTATCTCTCCGGCGCGCTCGTCGGCCCCTTCAGCTTCAGCGGGAAGCGGGGCGACGATCCCAACGACCGCTACCGCCACAAGGACCGGCGCGAGCTGCGCGGCCTCTTCGTCGTCTACTCCTGGCTCAACAACTGGGACGTGAAGGACCAGCAGTCCCTGGATTCCTACGGGCCGGAAGGCGGCCCGGGCCACCTGACCCACTATCTCCTCGACGTGAACGGCTCGCTCGGCGCCGCGGCCGAGGGGGCGAAGCCGCTCCGGTACGGCTACGAATCGCGGTTCGACACGGCGTGGATCCTCCGGCGCGTCGTGACGCTGGGGTTCGCCGTCGAACCGTGGCGGCGCGCGAAGCAGAAGACCGGGATTCCCTCGGTCGGCAACTTCGAAGCGGCCGAGTTCGACCCCGAGGACTGGCGCCCGCTCCAGATGATGGAGGCGTTCCGGCGCATGACGCCGGCCGACGCCTACTGGGGAGCGAAGATCGTCGCCTCCTTCTCGAACGCCCAGATCGCCGCGGCCGTGGACGCCGCCGGCTACGAGGACCCGCGCGCCTCCGCCTACATCCGTGAAGTGCTGGAGCAGCGGCGCGACAAGATCGCGCGATTCTGGTTCGCCCGCGTGGCGCCGCTCGACTTCTTCCGGGTCCATGACGACTACCTGGTCTTCCAGGATCTCTCGGTCGACCTCGGCCTCTCGCCGGAGCGCGGCTACCGGGTCGAGGAGGAGCGGGGCGACGGGCGGGAGATCCCGGTCCAGGTGCTCGCGCGCGATCCGCGGATCAGCCTGCGCACCGCGGGCCGCGGGGCCGACCGGCTCATGCTGGTGCTCGGGGTGGCCGGCAGCAACGCGCGGCCGGTCCACGTGGAGCTCCGCCGGCACGGACGCGAGTGGACCGTCGTCGGAGTCCGGCACGGATGACCCGCCCCATCTCCCGAGGCGCGGTCCCCTACCCCGCCGAGCGCGGGGAGCCCCGAAGCGAGGAGCGCCGGGGCCCGCTCGACCGCGTCCTCGGCGTCTTCGCGGACGTGCGGAGCGGCGAGGGGGTCACGGCGCTGCTCCTCATGCTCAACATCTTCTTCCTCCTCGCCTCGTACTACCTGCTGAAGACGATCCGCGAGCCGCTCGTCCTGGCGCAGCCGGGGGGCGCCGAGGTGAAGAGCTACTCCGCCGCGGCGATCGCGGGGCTCCTGATCGTGCTCGTGCCGATCTACAGCTTCATCGCGGGGCGCGTCTCGCGCGTGAAGCTCATCAACGGCGTGACCCTCTTCTTCATCGCCTGTCTCGTCGTCTTCTTCGCCGCGGACAAGGCGGGGTACGCCGTCGGCACCGCCTTCTTCATCTGGGTCGGGATCTTCAACATGATGATCGTCGCCCAGCTCTGGGCCTTCGCGAACGACGTCTACACCGTCGACCAGGGGAAGCGTCTCTTCGCCATCGTGGGCTTCGGCGCCTCGCTCGGCGCGATCGCCGGCGCGTTCGCGACCGGCGCGCTGGTGAAGCAGTTCGGCCCCTATCCCTTCATGCTCGCGGCGGCGGCGCTCCTCGGGGTCTGCATGATCCTGACGAACCTCGTGAACATCCGCGAGAAGCGGGGCGTCGAGGGGCAGCCGGAGACCGCGGGGGACCGCGCCGCGGCGGCGGACGGGCCCGCGGCGGGACCTGACGAGGAGGGCGGCAAGAGCACGCGCAACGGATTCTCCCTCGTGTTCGCGAGCCGCTACCTCTTCCTGATCGCGATCCTCATGGTGCTCGCGAACCTCGTGAACACGACCGGGGAGTACATCCTGAGCAAGACGGTGGTGACGGCGCTCGCGGCGAAGCACGGCGGCCTGGTGGACGAGCAGAAGGCGATCGGCGCCTTCTACGGCAACTTCTTCACGATCGTGAACATCGTCTCGGCGCTGATCCAGGCGTTCGTGGTCTCGCGCGTCATCAAGTACTTCGGGATCCGGATCGCGCTCCTGGCCCTCCCCTTCGTCGCCCTGATCGGCTACGCCTCGATGGCCTTCGTCCCGATCCTCTCCTTCATCCGCACGGCGAAGATCGCCGAGAACTCGCTCGACTACTCGCTCCAGAACACCACACGGAACGCCCTCTACCTCCCCACGAGCCGCGCGGCCAAGTACAAGGCGAAGCAAGCGAACGATACGTTCTTCGTCCGGCTCGGCGACGTCATCTCGGCGGGGCTCGTCTTCGCGGGAACCACGTGGCTCGCGTTCGGCCCGCCGCAGTTCGCCCGGATCGCGCTCGCGCTGATCGTGGTCTGGATCGGGATCGCGATCGCGCTGGGGCGGATGTTCCGCAAGCGCGCCGGCACGGACTAGCAGCTAGGGATGACGCACGCGGATCCCCTTGCCAAGGGGATCAGGGGCGCAACGCGGTTTTGGCGCGCGGGGAGGCAACGCTCCGGGCGCTTCCTCGCTCCGTCCTCGCCCGTCCTCGCCTCGCTCACGCTCGGCTGCGGAAACCGGGCTCCGGGCGTGGCTGCGGGCGCGCCTCTCCGCGTTCCTCCCCGCGCGTCCAAGGACCGCGTCGACGATCCGGCTCCCTTCAGCCCCAAGATCCGGCCGCATCGACATCCACCACTCTTGACGTGGATGAATGAAACCCAAACAGCGTGGGGTGGTGTGTGGGACGTAGATGATCCGTGAGGGCGGAGGAGCGGGGAGGAACGCGGAGGGCGACTCCGCAGCCCGCCCGGAGCCCATCTTCCGCAGCCGAGCGCAGCGAGGCGAGGACGGGCGAGGACGGAGCGAGGACCGGAGCCGGCAGCGTTGCCTCCCCCGCTCCTCCGCGGTCGCGTACCGCCCGCATACCTCCGCGACCGCTCTACCGCACCCGCTCCTTCGCCGCCAGATCCGAAATCGCCGGCCCGTTGATCACCCGCCCCGTCGCGTCGAACCGCGACCCGTGGCACGGACAGTCCCAGCTCTTCTCCGCCGAGTTCCACCGCACGAGGCAGCCGAGGTGCGTGCAGACAGCCGACATCTCGTGCAGCGCCCCGTCCGGGTCGCGATAGGCTGCGATCTTCTCGAGGCCGTGGCGCACGATGGCCCCTTCCCCCGGCGGAATCGCCTCGACGCCGCCGACGTCGCCGCCGGTCAGGTAGTCGGTGTACTGCGCCACGAAGTTCAGGTTCTCCCGCGCGAGCTCCCCGGATGCGCGGAGACTCACGCGACCCGGATCGTAGAGCTTCGCCCACGGGTTCTTCCGCCCCTGGATGAGGTCGCTGAGGAGGAGCCCCGCGATCGTGGAATGGGTCATCCCCATTCCGGAATCGCCGGTCACGATGAAGACGCGCGACCCTGCCTTGTCGGGGCCGATGAGGGCCACGCCGTCGGCCGGCTCGAGGACCTGCCCCGACCAGCGCCGCTCCACCGGGCCCGCCGATGGGAAACGCTCCCGCGTCCACGCTTCCAGCGCGGCCCAGCGCGCGTCGGCATCGTCGGCCTGTCCCGTCTTGTGGTCCTCGCCTCCCACGATCACCCAGTCGGCGTCCGTTTCGGGCAAGGGCTGGAGGCGGACGTAGTGGTAGGGCGTCAGCGTGTCGTAGAGCAGCGCGGGGAGCAGCCGCCCGCGCGGCACGCGCGCGGCGATCACGTACGTACGGTACGCCGCCTGCTTCGGATGGACGCCGATCAGCTCGTTGATCGGCGAGTTGGTCGCGACCACCACGGCATCGGCCGTCACCGTGCGCCCCGAGGTGGTCTCGACGCGCGTCGGGGGTCCGTGGTGCACCGCCACCACGCGCGTGCCCCCGTGGATCCGTCCGCGTTCGCGCTCGATCGCGGCGGCCACGCCGGCCAGGTAGTGGAGCGGATGGAACATCCCCTGGTTCGGGAAGAGAAGGCAGCGGCCCGTCTCGAACGCCTCCATCGGCGCGCGATCGGCCCAGGTGGCGGGGATCCCGGCCCGTCGGACCGCGAGGGCCTCCCGCTCCAGCTCCTCCTCCGACGTGGCGTCGGGCGGAGCGAAGAGGTAGCCGTCGAGGCGCGCGAAGTCGCAGGCGATCCCCTCCGCGCGCGCGATGCCCTCGATCGCGTCGATCGCGGCGGTGTGGCTTTCGGCTGCGATGCGCGCCCCTTCGCGGCCGTGGACCTGCTCGATCCAGTGGTAGCGGTCGTCGACGATGTTCGTGAGATGCGCCGTCGTGCGGGAGGTCTCGCCGCCGGCGGTGGGTCCGTCGTCGAGGACCGCGACGCGGAGCCCCTCCTTCGCGAGGAGGTAGGCGGTGGAGAGCCCCGCCATTCCGGCGCCCACGACGCAGACGTCGGCGCGGAGGTCGCGATCGAGGGGCGGACGGGAGGGTAGCGGCGGGACGTCCATCCAGACCGATACGGTGGCGCCGGAGTCGCTCTTCATGGCTCGGTTTCCTCGTGCGAGGACCCCGCGAGCCCACATCCCCTGTCTTTGAGTCTACGCCGCGTCCGGCCCGGCACCAAGCGCCGTCCCAGCCCAGGACCAGGCGCCGGGCCAGCTCCCGCTCAGGCCGGCTTCACGTCGGGGGTCCCGGTGTCCGCCCCGCGCTGGCGCAGGAGCTCCCGCGCCGACTCGGCGAGCTCGGCGTACGTCTCCCGGATCCGGTCGAGCTCCTTGTCGTCCAGGTCCTCGAGGTCGAGGAGCGCGTTGTGGGCTCCCTGCTGCGCGCGGATCAGCTCGTCGAGCTTCAGGTGGACCGCCTCCGAGTCGCGGTACTGCGTGTTCTGGATGAGGAAGACCATGAGGAACGTGATGATCGTGGTCCCGGTGTTGATCACCAGCTGCCAGGTGTCGCTGAAGTGGAAGACCGGGCCGGTCAGGGCCCAGACGATGATGATCGCCAACGCGGCCACGAAGGCGGCGGGGCGGCCCGTCGCGCGCGACGTCCCCTTGGCGAAGCGCGTGAACCAGGAGTTCCTCGGGGGACGGCGCCAATTGGTCGATTGCGGGGCGGCCGCTCGTGAGACGGCGCTGCGGCGCCCGGGCGAAGGGCGAGGCGGTTGAGTGGGCATGGCTTCTCCTATCCGCTCAGGTTCGAGACCGCTTCGGCGAGCCGCTCCACGTCGCCGAGCTCGTTGTAGATCTGGGCCGACACGCGCGTCCAGAGACGCCCGCGCCACGCGTGCAGCTGCACCTCGATCCGGTGATCGAACAGGAGCCGGTCGCGAACGCGCGCGGCGTCCTCGGGCTCGGCGCCGAGCCGCTCGGGCATCGGGACCGTGGCCATCGGCCCGATCATCGCATCGGGAGCGGGGCGCGCCGTCCCCCATCGATCGGTGAGGAGCTCCGCGGCCTGACGGGCGAGCGTCCGGTTGTGGCCGCGCACGGCGTCGGCGCCGAGCTCTTCCATCCAGTCGATCCCCGCGGGAGCCGCGAGCCAGGCGGAGGGGTCCCGCGTTCCGACCCAGTCGAACTCCGCGGTGAACCCGCGGCCGAGCCCCCACGAGATCACGGGGGAATGGAGTCCCGCCTGGCGCGCCGGGGCCGACCACAGCACGCCGCAGCTCCGCGGCGCGAACGCCCACTTGTGGAGGTTCGCGGCGTACCAGTCGGCGCCGATCGCGCGGACGTCCACCGGCACGGCGCCGGGACCATGCGCCCCGTCCACCAGCACCGGCACCCCCGCCGCACGGCAGCGCGCGACGATCGCCTCCACCGGGAGGAGGAGCGCGCTCTCGGACGTGACGTGGTCGACGATGAGGAGCCGCGCGCGCGGAGAGATCGCCTCCGCGTACGCCGCCTCGATCGCTCCGCTCTCGTAGGGCGGACCGGGGATCGCCACGTCGCGCACGACGGCGCCGGTCTCTTCCGCGCGGAAGGACGCGGCGAGCCGGATCGCGCCGTAGGCGTGGTCGGCGATCACGATCTCGTCGCCGGGGCCAAACGGCAGCGAGCGGAGGACGGCGTTCACCGCGGTGGTCGCGTTGTCGACGAAGACGAGGTCCTTCCCCGCGGCGCCGAGAAAGGCGGCCACGCGCTCGGCCGCGGCGCGAAGACGGGGCGGCTCCGCGCGCGGGCCGCCCACCGCGATCTCCGAGAGCTCCCGGAGGAGGAAGCGCGCGGGCTCGAGCTCGATCTCGCCGCGGATCGCCTCCTGCGCCTCGAGCGCGCGTCTCGGCGGCGCTCCGACCGTGCCGTGGTTCAGGTAGGTGATTCCGGGATCGAGCCGCCACTCGGCGAGCATTGCGCGGCCGAAGCGCCCGGGAGCGGAGACCGGAACGCCGCGGCTCAACCGAAGCGCTCCGGCCGGAGCGCTTCGACGTCGATGGCGGGCTTCTCCCGCGAGACGATCGAGGCGATGAGCGAGCCCGTGACCGGCCCCAGGCTCAGCCCGAGCATGGCGTGGCCGGTCGCGACGAGCAGGTTCTCGTGCCGCGCGGAGCGGCCGATGTACGGGAGCCCGTCGGGCGTGCAGGGGCGGAGCCCGCTCCACGGCGGGACCCCGGCGAAGGTCTCGGGACGGAACGCCGGAAGGTAGCGGCCCATCGAGCGGACGATGCCGCGGATCCGCGGCGGATTGACCCCGAGCGTTCCGGCGCCCAGCTCCATCGTGCCTCCGACCCGAACCGTGCTCCCCATCGGCGTGATCGCGACGCGGGCTTCCTGGAGGAGGAGCGAACGCCGCGGGCGCTCGGGCGGCGACTCGAGCGTCATGCTGTAGCCCTTCCCCGGCTCGAGCGCGATGCGAACGCCGGCCCTCCGGAGGATCGCCGGCGACCACGATCCCGCGGCGACCACGAACTCGTCCGCCGCCCACTCGCCGCGCGTGGTCGCGACCGCGGCGACCGAGCGCCCCGACATGCGCCATCCCGTGGCCTCGGCGTTCCACTCGAAGACGCCGCCGCGCTCCCGCACGAGCCGCGCGAGCGTCGCGCAGAAGCGCTGCGGCGTGACGTGCGCGTCGAGTGGATAGTGGACGCCGCCCACGACGTCGAGCGTGAGATCGGGCTCGAGCGAGCGCACGCCTTCACGGTCGAGCACGCGCGCCGGCATGCCCAGCGCTTCGGCGCGCGCGGCGTGCTCCGCCTCGTGGTCGAGCGCCGCCTGGGAGCGGAAGAGGAGGAGGAGTCCCTCCTCCGTGAGGCCGAACTCGTTTCCGCTGGCGCGGGCCAGCTCCTCGAACAGCGAGCGGCTCGCGAGGTTCAGATCGCGGAGGAGCGGCCCCGCGCGGCGCGCCGGCCCCGGGCGCGCGGAGCGCCAGAAGCGGAACGCCCAGGAGAGGAACCCGGGATCGAGGCGCGGGCGGACGTAGAAGGGGCTCTCCGGATCGCCGAGCCATCGGAGCGCCTTCCCGACGACGCCCGGCGCGGCGAGCGGAATGAAGTGGCTCGGAGAGATGAACCCCGCGTTGCCGAGGGAGCAACAGTCGTGGTCTTCTGGTCCACGCTCGAGGATGGTAACGGCGTGCCCGCGCTCCAGGCAGTAATAGGCCGATGCGAGACCCGAAACCCCGCTCCCTACGACGACTACGCGCTTCCCGCCCAGATACGCCTCCGCGGTGGCACTCCTCCTGCATCTCTCACCCGTGGGCCGAATCTAGCATAGGAGAGGGTGGGTGATGCGCGGAGCGCGCCTGTAAGCCGTTTTCGCGCAACGCCCGCTTCGTTTCCCCGGCGCGGGAACGCCCGCCCGGGCACCTGAATGAGAGCCCCGAGGGTTCGGGAGGAGTGCCGTGTTTCAGAAACATACCAAATGGATCCTGGCGGTCTTCTTGGTCGCCATTGCCGCGGCCGCGTACGCGTCGATGCGGCACGGCCCGCCTCCGGTCCCGCCCAATTCCCCGGTACCGGGCAACGAACAAAGTTACGCGACGGCGCCAGGCTCACGCGCCTCCTCGCCGGGCGCCACGTACGCGCCCATGCCGGGACGCACGCGCGCCCGGTACGCCCCCGCGGCGCGACACGTGCGCGGAGGTTACTACGGCGGTGCCGGGACGACCGATTACTACGATCGCTGGGCCTACGAGTACGGACGCGATCCGTCGTACGACTACTACCTCGCCGCCCAGGGCGATTACGGCTACGACGACGAAGAGGGTTATCCCGAGGACGTCGCCTACTTCCATGACGACCTCGATCCCTACGGCTCGTGGTACGACGACTCGCGCTACGGCTGGGTCTGGTACCCCGAGGATGTCGATACGTGGTGGCAGCCGTACCTGAACGGCTACTGGGTCGACACCGACTGGGGCTGGACGTGGGTCTCGTACGACCCGTGGGGTTCGGACACCTATCACTACGGCCGCTGGAACTGCGACGCCTCGGATCGCTGGTTCTGGGTCCCGGACGACGTCTGGGCTCCGGCGTGGGTGTCGTGGCGCTACGGCGACGGCTGGGCCGGCTGGGCTCCGCTGCCGCCCGAGGCGAGTTGGGGATCGTACGGGCTCGCGTACACCAGCAATCTGGTTCTTCCATCGCGCTGGTGCTTCGTTCCCGAGAACCAGCTCACGAGCACGCGCCTTCGCACGTACGTGCTTCCGACGGCGCGGAACGTATCGGTCTACCGCGAGACGCGGGACGTCACGCGCTACGCATCGATCGGCGGACGGCCGGCCAACATCGGCCTTCGCCCGGAGGTCATCGCGCGCGACACCGGCCGCCGCGTACCGGAATACCGCCTCGAGACGCGCGGGAGCGGCCTCCGTCGTGAGCGGCTGAGCGGGAATACGCTCATTGCTCCGCAGCCGATCGCCAACGGCTCGCTGCGCGGGAACAACGGCGGGCGGACGCGATTCGGCGGACCGACCGGGATGGCTCGCGGTAACGCGGGTGAGCGCGGTGGTTTCGTGACGCGTGGCCCCGGAGGCGAGCGCGGCAATTTCGGCATGACGCGAGGCTCCGGCGGACAGCGCGGCGGCTTCGTCCGCGAGCGTGGCAATTTCGGAGGCGATCACGTCGAGCGCGGACCCAACGGACGCCGCTTCATGAATGGCGGACCGGCCGGGCGGGGTCCTTCGCCTCGAGCCGAGCGGTTCCAGGGACGTCCCACGTTCGAGCGCGGACCGTTCGAGCGCGGACCGGCGTTCCAGGAGCGGCCGTCACACGGGCGCGCGTTCCGCGAGCAGGGGCCGGGACCGGCCCAGGCTCCGTTCTACCGTGAGCGCGGAAACAACGGCGGCGAACGGCCGCAGTGGATGGAGCGCGGCAACGGCAGCGGCGGATACCGCGAAGCCCCGCCGCAGCGCGGCAACGGCGGCGGAAACGGCCGCGGGCGGCAGCACGCCGCGATCGATAACGGCCCCGGAGCCGACCAGGCGCTCGCCGCTCGCGCGCAGGCGGAGCAGGCACGCGCATACCAGGCCCGGGCCGAGCGGGAGCGGGCGTCGCAGGCGGCGCGGGACGCCCAGGCACGGGCGGATCGCGCCCAGGCCGGACGCATGCAGGCCGAGCAGGCGCGCGCGGAATTCAGCCGCCGCCAGCAGGCGGAGCAGGCGCAGGCCGATCGTTTCCAGCGGCGCGCCCAGGAGCAGCAGGCCCGCGCGGACGAGTTCGCCCGCCGCCGCTCCGAGCAGCAGGCGCAGTACGCGCGCCAGCAGGCCGATCAGGCGCGCTTCGCGCGGCAGCAGGCCGACCAGGCGCAGCGAGAGCAGCAGCGCTACGAGGCGCAGCAGCGCCAGCAGCAGCGGTTCGAGCAGGCGCGCTCGCAGCAGGCCCAGCGCGATCAGGCCCAGGCCGAGCGGCAGCAGGCCCAGGCCGAGCGGCAGCAGGCGGAGGCCCAGCGCGCGCAAGCGCAGCAGGCTCAAGCCCAGGCCCGGCAACAGCAGCGGCAGCAGCGGCAGCAACAGCAACAGCAGCAGCAGCAACAACAGCAGCAACAGCAGCAGTCGGACGGCAACGGCCAGCAGTCGAACGGCAACGGCAACGACCAGCCGCAGAATCAGGGCGGCGGCGACCGGGGGCACGGGCACGGCCACGGCCGCAACCGGTAGATAGCCGCTCCGAAAAAGTCTTGGCACGCCTGCGGGCATCCGAGTACGGTTCGCGTTCGGACCGGCCCGCGGGCGTCCCTGTGTTCCCCACCCGCATCCGGCCGTGCACGGAGATCCCGACCCGGATGCCCGACTGCCTCTTCTGCCGCATCGTGAGCGGCGAGATCCCTTCGAAGAACGTGGCCGAGACGGCCGACCTCCTCGCATTCCGCGACATCGCGCCGCAGGCTCCCACGCACATCCTGATCATCCCGAAGCGCCACGTCGCCGCGTCGGCGGCGGAGCTCATGCCGGAGCACGGCGCGCTTCTCGGCGAGGTCTTCGCGCTCGCGGCGCGCGTCGCGCGCGGGGAAGATCTCGCCGAGGGATGGCGGCTGGTCACCAACATCGGACCGCACGCGGGACAGACGGTCCATCACCTGCACTTCCACCTGGTCGGAGGCGCCCCGCTGGGGCGGTTCGGCACATGAAACGCCGTCGATTCATGAAGATCGTGGCCGCGGGAGCGGCCGCTGCGCTGGTCCAGCCGGGACGCGCGCTGGCCGCCGCGACGAAGCACGCGACGCCCGCTCCGGAGACGCACCCGCTGTCCGCCGCGACCCGGAAGGAGATCGCGGACGAGAAGAAGGCGGTCGCCGACGCGCTGAAGACGATCCGCGCCTACAAGCTTCCACCCGGCAGCCGGCTTGCGTTCGTGTTCCGCGCCGAGAAGCGGAGCGCCAACCGTGCCTGACCTCCACGCCGACCTTTGCTTCCAGCCGGTCTCCGAGCTGGCGGCCCAGATCCGACGCCGCAAGCTCTCCCCGGTCGAGCTGACGCAGGCCTATCTGGACCGGATCCGCCGCTACGCCTCCGAGATGAACGCGTTCGTGACCGTGACCGACGAGCTCGCGATGGACCAGGCGCGCGCGGCCGAGCGGGAGATCGGGCGCGGGCGCTACCGCGGCCCGCTGCACGGGATCCCCTACGGCGCGAAAGACCTCTTCGCGACCGCCGGGATCAAGACGACGTGGGGTGCCATCCCGACCAGGGACCAGGTCCCCGACCAGGACGCGACCGTGGTCCGCCGGCTGCGCGACGCGGGCGCGATCCTCCTCGGCAAGCTCTCGATGGTCGAGTTCGCGGGCTGCCTCGGCTACCGCTTCGCGAACGCGTCGCTCACGGGACCCGGGCGCAATCCCTGGAATCTCGAGCGCTGGACCGGCGGCTCGTCGTCCGGCTCGGGCGCCGCGGTCGCGTCGGGCCTCGTCGGCTTCGCGCTGGGTACGGAGACGTGGGGATCGATCCTCTGCCCGTCGGCCTTCTGCGGCGTGACGGGGATCCGTCCCACGTACGGGCGGGTGAGCCGCGCGGGCGGGATGGTCGGCTCGTTCACGCTCGACAAGGTGGGGCCGCTCGCGCGCAGCGCGGCCGACTGCCGCGCCGTGCTCCAGGCGATCGCGGGGCCGGACCCCGACGATCCGAGCGCCGCGGACGAACCGGTGGCGCTCGGCCGCCGGCGGCTCGACTTCCGGCGGCTCAACGCCGCGCTCGTCCTGCCGCTCGATCACCTGAAGACGAAGGGGGCCGAGCCCGAGGTGGCGCAGGCGTTCAACCAGGCGGTCAATGTCCTGCAGGGGCTCGGCCTCCGCATGACCGAGGCGAAGCTCCCCGACTTCCCCGCCGCCGAGGTCGCGACCACGGTGCTCTACGCCGAGGCGATGTCCACGTTCGAGAAGTTCTACGAGGACGGCTCGGTCTGGCAGATGAAGGATCCCTACGCCCCCTACCAGCGGGAGGTGACGGCGGCGCTCACCGGGGCCGACTACGTGAAGGCGTCGCGGATGCGGGCCGTGCTGCAGGACAAGATGGTCGACTTCTACAACACGTACGACGTGATGGTGACGCCGAACTTCCTCTCGGTGGCGCCGCCGGTGAGCGAGGACCTCAACAAGTCGCTCCCCTACTCCGATCCCGTCGGAGGGATCGGAAACGCCTGCGGGCTCCCGTCGATCGCGCTCCCGTGCGGCTTCGGGAGGGAGCACATGCCGATCTCGTTCCAGGTCATGGGGTCGGCGTTCGAGGAAGGGCTGCTGCTCGATCTGGGCGAGGCGTACCAGGCGCGCACTTCGTTCCACGAAGAGCGGCCGCCACGGTTCGCCTAGCTAGTCGGAGAGCGCCGCCGCCTTCTCGCGGATGACGTCGACCGCCCGGTCGATCTCCGCGCGATGGGAGCGCGAGGCGAGGATCGCGAGCCGGAGGAAGCGCCGCCCGTCCACCCGGGTGGTGGAGAGGAACGCGCGGCCGTCCTCCTCGATGGCGCGCGCGAGCCGGTCGTTCCGCTCGTCGGCGTCGGCGCGCCCGGGCGCCGTGCGGAAGACCACGATCGAGAGGTCCGGCTCCGGACCGACCTCGAGCCCCGGGATCTCCGACAGCTTCTGGTGCGCGTAGCGCGCGAGGAGGAGCTTCTCCTCGAGCGCCGCCTCGAAGGGGCGCGTCCCGAGGAGGAGGAGCGGGAGCCAGATCCGGAGCCCGCGGAAGGGGCGCGAGAGCTCCGGCGAGAGCTCGCTGGGCGAGGGCTCTTCCTGGTGGTGCGCCTCGCTCGGAACGTACATCGCGTCGAATCGGTGCGCGGCGCGGAGCGCGCCCGCGTCCTTCACGAGCACGGTGCCGACGCCGAAAGGGATGTGGAGCCCCTTGTGGGGATCGAGCACGACCGAATCGGATCGCTCGATCCCCGCGAGGATCCGCTTCCCCTCCCCGCAGAGCGCGAACATGCCGCCGTAGGCGCCGTCCACGTGGAGCCAGAGGCTCCGGCGCTTCGCCACGTCCGCGATCGGCTCGAGCGGATCGACCGCGCCGACGTCCGTGGTCCCCGCGGTCGCCACGATCAGCCACGGGATCCGCCCGCCGCGCGCGTCCTCCTCGATCGCGCGATCGAGCGCCTCCGGATCCATGCGGTACCCCGCGTCCATCGGCACGCGGCGGATCACGCACTCGCCGAGCCCCGCGATCCGGAGCCCCTTCGGCACGCAATGGTGCACCTGCTCCGTCGCGTAGACGACCGCGCGCGGCACCTGAGCCGACCGGAGGTTCGCCGCCTCGCGCGCCGCGATGATGGCGCTCAGGTTCGCGACGCTCCCGCCCGATACGAGCGCGCCCGCCGCGCTCTCGGGATAGCCGACGATCGAGCCGAGCCATCGCAGCACCTGGTTCTCCACGCGCACGGCGCCGGGAGCGCCGAGGAAGTGCCCCGAGAAGCGGTTGCTGACCGCGGCGAGGAAGTCGGCGATCGCGGCGTGGTAGAGGTTCCCGCCCGGGATGTAGCCGAAGAAGCCGGGCGCGTGCGGGCTCATGCCGAGCGCGTCGACGTGGCGCACGAGGAGGGAGAAGACGGTCTCGGGCGCGACCGGATCGGCGCCGATCGGAAACTCCGAGATGGTGCGGTCGCCGGGGTCGCGCACGGCGGCGGGGCGCTGGCCGATCTCCTCGATCAGCGCCTCCGCGTGCACGAAGGCGGCGCCGGCCAGCGACTCGCGCTCCTCCGCTTCGGGATGGAGCGGAGCCGTGAGGCGTTCCAGCTCGTGGAGCCGGGCGAGGATGGGGTCGGCCGCGGCCGGAGCCGCGCTTCCGCGGTCGTGCGTCACGGCGAACACTGTAGCACTCAGCCCGGTCCCAGGAACCTCACGATCTCCTGCCGGAGCCAGGCCGGCGGATAGGCCGCCATGACCGCGAGCACCCCGAGCGCCATGAGCACCAGGAGCACGCCGGTCACTCCGCGGCTCCTCGACCGGCGCTCCATGTCGAGCTCGTAGAAGCGCCACAGGAGCTCGGCCTTTTCCTCCGGCGTGAGCGGGCGCTTCTTTGCGAGCTTCTGCACCACCTTGGGCAGGCGGCGTGAGTCCCCGCGATAGCTCCCGTTCCACAGCGGCAGCGGCTGGTCGAGCCGCCCTTCCTGCACCTCCCACCCCCGCTCGTGCTTGTCCATGGCTCCCCCGGTGGGTCGTGGACGCGGATTCCCCCGTGTCTGTTGTCGGCACGACCGGGGGCCGGCTTGAGCGGTTTCTTCGCGCGCTCCTACTCGAGGTATTGCTCGCGCAGGATCCTCTGGTGGTGCGCCTCGTGACCCGCGATCGCGAAGGCCAGCGCGCGGACGCTGATCTTCAGATCGTTCGCGGTCCCGACGCGGTCCCAGGCCTCCTCCGGGAGATTCTCGAAGAGCGCGAGCGAGGCGGCGCGCACCGCGTGGTGCTCGTCGAGAAGGCTGCGCAGGGTGCGCGCCCCGAAGTCGCCGCCGGGAACCCACGCGTCCTGGTCGAAGCCCGGGACCGGGGTCTCGTCCCGGCGCGCGAATCGGAGCGCGCGATAGGCGAAGACCCGCTCGCCGTCGACCACGTGCCCGAGCACCTCCTTCACGCTCCACTTCCCGGGGGCGTATCGGAAATCGCCGCGGCTCTCGGGGAGGGTCCCGAGCAGGCGGTGCGTCGCCTCGCCGTTCCGGCGGAGGTCGCCGAGGAGGTCGTCGCCGACGAGGTCGACGTAGCGGCCGTAGTAGGGGGCGTATTCCGTGGGGGCGGGGCGAGCAATCAGAAGCATACGCGGGGCTCCTTTCGTCGTAGAATCATCGGATGCCATTTACCAGCCTTGGATTACCGATGCCGGTGTTGAAGGGGGTCCGGGCCGCCGGATACGTCGAGCCGACGGCGGTCCAGCGCCGCGCCATTCCCCTGATCCTGACCGGGCAGGACGTGATCACCGCGGCGCAGACCGGGACGGGCAAGACCGCGGCCTTCGTCCTCCCCATCCTCACCAAGCTCCTCGAGGGGCCGAAGCGGCTCCGGACCCTGGTGCTCACGCCGACGCGCGAGCTGGCCGCCCAGGTCGAGACGAACGCCCGCGATTATGCCCGGTTCACCGACGTTCGGGTCGGGGTCGTTTACGGCGGCGTGCCGCTCCCGCCGCAGGAACGGATGCTCAAAGCCGGGCTCGACTTCCTCGTCGCGACGCCGGGACGCCTCCTCGACCTCCACGACCGGCTCGCGCTCCGGCTCGACTTCATCGAGATCCTGGTGCTCGACGAGGCCGACCGAATGGTCGATATGGGCTTCGCCCCCGACCTGCGCCGGATCCTGCGACTCCTGCCGCGCGAGCGGCAGACCCTCCTCTTCTCGGCGACGATGCCCCCCGACCTCAACAGCGTGGCGAAGGACGCGCTCCGCAATCCGGCCCGCGTCGACCTGGCGCCTCCCTCGCGGCCCGCCGCCGGCATCACGCAGGCGGTCTACCCGGTGAGCCGCGACAAGAAGACCGACCTCCTCGACGCCATGCTCTCGGGGGAGGAGGTCGGGAGCGTCATCGTCTTCGCGCGCACGAAGCACGGCGCCGATCGCCTCGCCAAGCTCCTGGTGCGCCGCGGCCACTCGGTCGCCTCGCTCCACGGGAACCGCAGCCAGAGCCAGCGCGAGCGCGCCCTCTCCGACCTCCGACGCGGCCGGGTGCAGGTGCTCGTCGCGACCGACATCGCGTCGCGCGGCATCGACGTCGAGGGGATCACGCACGTCATCAACTACGACGTCCCCCATACGCCCGAGGACTACGTGCACCGGATCGGCCGCACCGGGCGAGTCGACGCGGTGGGGGATGCCTTCACGCTGATGTCCCCCGAGGAGGGGAAGCAGATGGCCGCCGTCGAGCGCTTCCTCGGCCGGGCCATCCCACGCGTGACCCTCCCCGATTTCGACTACAAGGCCCGCCCCAGCGAGGACCGCCGCTCCCGCGGCGACGGCGGAAACGGCGCGCGCGCCCGGCACGGCGGCGAGCCTGCGCGCGAGGAGCGCCGCCCGGCGCCTCGCCACGGAGAGCGGAGCCGCACCGGAGGCGCCGGCCGCCACGCGCGATCGGGAGACGCC